>NZ_JAOALK010000054.1 GCF_025154055.1 Aquibacillus koreensis | reverse complement strand
GCTTTCCGTGGGGAACGCCTCAGCCTCCTCATTCGCAAAGAGCGCTCACTGCGGGGTCTTCAGACTGTTCCTTTCCCACAGGAGTCTCGTATTTTCCCTCCGCTTCGTACACATTCCTTTAATTTTGAGAAAGATCATAAATGAGTCGCCAAAATATCCATTAGCCAGAAAATATAATACAGTGGAGGCAGAATACGAAGACTCCTGCGGGAACAGCGCGAGCCGAAGATCCACTCAGGAGCGCACTTTGCTACTGAGTTAGCTGAGGCCGTGCCCGCGGAAAGCGAAGTATTCTGCCGGAACGGCGTTATAGCACACACCTGTTTAACAAAATCAAATAAATATAACTGCACATTTTACGATTGCTGTGTCAGATTTAATTTTGAAGTATGTATATAAAAAACAAACTCGACACTCCTATGATGAGTGTCGAGTTTTATAAAGTAAAGTCCTATTTAATAGCAGCTTTTGCTTTTTCAGCTAATTGTGCAAATGCTTTTTCATCGTTAATTGCTAACTCAGAAAGCATTTTACGGTTAACTTCGATACCAGCTTGCTTTAAACCGAACATTAAACGGCTGTAAGAAAGACCATTTAAACGAGCTGCAGCATTGATACGTGCGATCCATAATTTACGGAAGTCACGTTTTTTCTGTCTGCGGTCACGGTAAGCATATTGACCTGATTTCCATACTTGTTGTTTAGCTGTTTTAAATAATGAATGCTTGGCACCATAATATCCTTTAGCAAGCTTTAATATACGTTTACGACGTTTGCGTGTAACTGTTCCACCTTTAACACGTGGCATAGTAATTCCCTCCTAGTATATATGAACGAGTCTCTCGTAGTTTATTATTTGTTTGGTATCATTTGCTTGATGCGTTTGTAATCTCCTGCAGAAACAAGTGCGTCTTTACGAAGTTTACGCTTTTGCTTTTGAGATTTGTTCGCAAATAAGTGACTAGTATATGCATGGGAACGCTTTAGCTTCCCAGAACCTGTTCTTTTAAAACGTTTTGCAGTACCGCGATGAGTTTTCATTTTTGGCATGAGTAGTTCCTCCTTGAATGTTATAACTAACTTTTTGTCTATTTTTCGTTTACTGGTGCTAGCATTAAGAACATACTACGACCTTCCATCTTCGGTTTTTGTTCAACCGTAGAAAGATCTTTACATTCGTCTGCCATTTTAACTAGAACTTTTTGACCAAGTTCTTTGTGGGTAATCGCACGTCCACGGAAACGAATCGATACTTTAACTTTGTCGCCTTTTTCAAGGAACTTTCTTGCATTACGCAATTTTGTATTAAAGTCATGATCTTCAATTCCAGGGCTAAGACGTACTTCTTTAACGTTGATAATTTTTTGCTTCTTACGAGCTTCTTTTTCTTTCTTTTGTTGCTCAAAACGGAATTTACCATAATCCATAATACGGCACACCGGTGGTTTTGCAGTCGGTGCAACAAGTACAAGGTCTAATTCTCTAGTTTGAGCAATTTCCAACGCTTCTTGACGTGATTTAACACCAAGTTGATCCCCATTTGAATCAATAAGACGTACTTCGCGTGCACGAATTTTCTCATTGACGTTCATATCTTTGCTAATAGTCAGCCACCTCCGAGAGTTTTTAAAGCAAAAATTTCAATGATCTTCTACCATAGTCTAGATGACAATAGCAACATGACCACATATTGGTCACTCGACAAGTTGGTTGCTAGTTTCCATAGAAATTAATGATTTTCATTAATTTCTAATTCTGCAGGTCTCCCTGTAGAATTTTTACACTATTACATAGCATAAAAAAAGTGTCGGTACACACTGCACCCACACATATCCTGTATTTAATCAGAATTGTAACCTGCCAACTGCTACATTAGCGTCAATCAGGTGAGAAGCGGGTGCCTCTACTTGTCATTGATCATATTCAATTTCACTCATAAAATTATATCATGGTTGAATATTGAAGTCAACCACTTTTCATATTTAATGTCTATTTATGATATTAGCACACTTTATAAAGTTAAGCAATATAAAAAGAAGAAATGATCACTAGTCAGTGGAAGTGATCATTCCTTCAAAATTCTTATCTTGCTGGGTGAAAATCTTTAATCTCTTCTAATATAATTTCCATTTTTTGAAGTGTATCCTCCGATAGTTCTATATCAACTGCTTTTACATTCTCTTCTATTTGACCTGGTCTACTTGCACCTATAATGGCTGAACTAACTCCTTGTTGGCGAAGAATCCATGCTAGTGATAACTGGGTAAGTGAGACCTCTAGCTCCTTTGCAACATCATTTAATTTTTGAACCGTTTGAAGTACGTCGTTTCGCATGTAACTATTGATAACCATGTTCGTGTCATCATTAGCAGCACGACTATCATCAGGAAGGGAAGCATCTGGTTTATATTTCCCAGTTAGTACTCCTTGTGCTAATGGTGAAAACACGATTTGACCTAACCCTAACTGATTAGATACAGGAAGCACTTCATCCTCAATATACCTTTCAATCATATTGTAGATAGGTTGATTGGAAATGATTGGATGCAAGCGGTAATCTTTGCCGATATCTACTGCGCTTTGAATTTGTGCAGCAGTCCATTCACTTACACCTGTATACAATACTTTCCCTTGCTTAACTAGATCGTCTAATGCTAAAAGTGTCTCCTCAACAGGTACACTAGGATCGAAACGATGACATTGATATAGATCAATATAATCTAGACCTAGGCGTTTTAAGCTTGCGTCACATTGCTCTATGATATGTTTCCTTGACAGCCCGCGATCATTTGGACCAGAACCCATTGGAAAAAATACTTTAGTTGCTACAACATAACTGCTTCTTTCATAGTCTTTTAAAGCATTGCCTAATACCACTTCTGCCTTACCAGCTTCATAAGCATTCGCAGTATCAAAGAAATTAATTCCTAATTCGTAAGCTTTATGTATGCAATCTTCAGCTGTTTTATCTTCTACAGCTTTACCATACGTTAACCAACTACCTAAGCCCAATGCACTTACTTTCAGTCCACTTTTACCTAATTGTCTATATTTCATTTAAAAATCCCTCCTATACTATACAATAATACGATTGAATGAAAAGGCATACATTTTAGCTCAAAATTTTTTGCGCATTTATTTGAGTTATTAGAAAAGCCCTTCCCAAAATGAAAGGGAAGAGCTCCAATCTTTTACTTTCTTAGTGTTTTCTTTTCGATTTCTTCTTTTATGTCTGCTATAAATGTAGTTAAAGCTTTTGTTTCTGAATCTTTCTCTCCATAACGACGAATGTTCACGCCTTCTGCTTCTACTTCCTTATCCCCAACAACTAATGCAAACGGTATTTTTTGAATTTGCGCTTCCCTGATTTTGTATCCGATTTTTTCATCTCTTTCATCTATTTCAACACGGATCCCATTCATTCGTAGCTCGTCTTCTACCTTTTTCGCATAGTCAAGGTGTACATCCGCAGATACTGGGATGATTCTTGCTTGAACAGGAGCAAGCCATGTAGGGAAAGCACCTTTGTATTCTTCAATTAAGAATGCTACAAAACGTTCCATTGTTGATACAACCCCGCGGTGGATTACTACTGGACGATGTTCTTTGCCATCCTCACCGATATACGTTAAATCAAAACGCTCTGGTAAATGGAAGTCTAATTGAACTGTAGAAAGTGTCTCATCTTTACCTAATGCAGTTTTCACTTGTACATCCAGCTTAGGGCCATAGAATGCCGCTTCGCCAATAGCTTCCACATAGTCAAGCTCCATGTCTTCCATTGTTTCTTTTAACATGGCTTGCGCTTTTTCCCACATTTCATCATTATCAACATACTTTTCTGTATCTTCAGGATCACGATAAGAAAGTCTGAAGTAATAATCATCAATGCCAAAATCTTTATAAACGTTCTGTACTAGTTGCACAACACGGATGAACTCATCTTTTAATTGATCCGGTCTTGCAAAGATATGTGCATCATTTAATGTCATTGCACGGACACGTTGTAAACCAGCAAGCGCTCCAGACATTTCATGACGGTGCATCGTTCCAAGCTCCGCAATACGAACTGGAAGATTACGATAACTATGCAGTTCATTTTTAAAGACCATCATGTGGTGTGGGCAGTTCATTGGGCGAAGCACTAAATCTTCGTTATCCATTTCTAGCGTTGGGAACATGTCATCTTTATAATGGTCCCAGTGCCCACTCGTCTTATATAAATCTACACTACCTAAAACCGGAGTATAAACGTGGTTATAACCAAGGCGTTCTTCAAGGTCAACAATGTACCTTTCAATTGTACGACGAATCGTAGCTCCCTTAGGTAACCATAAAGGCAAGCCCTGACCAACCTTTTGAGAAACAGTAAATAGGTTTAATTCTTTTCCTAATTTACGATGGTCACGTTCTTTCGCTTCTTCACGTAAACGTAAATACTCATCTAGCTCACTTTTCTTTTCAAACGCTGTTCCGTAAATACGTTGTAGCATTTTATTTTTACTATCACCGCGCCAATACGCACCAGATATACTCAACAATTTAAATACTTTAATCTTACTTGTTGAAGGAACATGCACCCCTCTACAAAGATCAAAGAATTCCCCTTGCTCGTAGATGGTCACTTTTTCGTCAGCCGGAATGGCATCTAAAAGCTCCAATTTAAGATTATCGCCAATTTCTTCATACATTGCTTTTGCTTCATCTCTTGTTACTTCTTTACGAACAACTTCAAGATTCTCGTCAGCAATCTTTTTCATTTCTTTTTCGATTCGTGGCAAATCTTCTGGTGTAATCGACTCTTCCATATCAATGTCGTAATAGAATCCACCTTCAATAGTTGGACCTACACCCAATTTCACATTGTTATATAAGCGTTTAACCGCTTGTGCCATTAAATGAGCTGTAGAATGACGCATAATTTCAACGCCATCTTCATTTTTGATCGTAATAATTTCAATTGCACCATCACCTGGTAAGGCAGTACGAAGGTCATATAGTGTACCATCGAGTTTTATTGCTAATGCTTGTTTTTTTAATCCAGGGGAAATAGATGCAGCTACATCTTCACCTGTTGTTCCTTTTGGGAATTCCTTGGCATTGCCATCTGGAAAAATAATTTTGATTTGTTCAGCCATTACAATCACTCCTTTTGTTTATGTACTTGTTTTTTAATGCGATAGTTGTATACCATTCCTATTGAATTGATCCATAATAAAAAGCCCATCCCCTTGCTTATTACAGCAAAGGGACGAGCTTAGCTCGTGGTTCCACCCTAGATTTCCATATAAACATAGACAAATAATTATATGGCTCAATAGCACCTGTAACGTAGGTGAAACGCTGTAATCTACTTAAAAGTAACGTTCGAAAACAGAGTTTAGAGGTGGTAACCTTATGACGGATGAACAAGAAGCTTTCAGCAAGTACTTCTCTCTCTATAGAACTCCAATCACAAAATCATGTCCTCATCAATACTTTTAGAATGTTATATGAATGTATGATCGTATTATAGCGAGACAAACTTAAAAAATCAAGTACCACTTTATTAAACCTTCTGATCATGAAAAGGAAATGATTGATAGGCTTCAAATGTTACTCGTTCCTGAAAAATATTTATGATGGTCATTGTTTTTGCCTCTGATGGATGATCTCCGTACACCTTTATTTTTCTGGGAGCCATTGCAATAAGTGGAGTCAAGTTCATTTCATGCTCGTCTAATCCTACTATGTATAAAGGTTCACTTCTAATCATTTTCTTCAAGTCATCTTCTACTATCCTTCTTCCATCTTCGTAAAAAAAAGTGAAATTATCTCCTTGTACCACATAAATTTCTTCACTTTTAATTTCCTTTTTTGCAATATACTCTCTTAATGATTGAATAAATGATTGATACTCTTCTTCTCGCTTAAATTCATCAATGGCTAGTCCTACAAGATTGATCAATTCTTGTCGGTAAGCATGTAATCGAAATTGCACAATGGAATCAAAGTGAAGATGATCTTGATCCATGTTGGTCTCAAAAAGCGTTACCAGCATATCTCTTGGTTTCCCGCTCCTCATAATATGACCCAAATCTTCATCTTCATTTGAAATGATCGATTGACTTAGGTCGATGATTCTTTGAATTTCCACTTTGTTTGTGAAATAGAACTTTCGTTTGATAATATGCGTAATCCAGTTTAATTCGCGTTTTGAAATAAACACATCAGCCATTGCAGATGCAACACATTCCAGTTCCATATCATTGTGATATTTCGCTTCAATTTTAATCTTGTTTCCTAATTCTAGTTCCGCTTGCCAATTAGCTTTCAAATTACCGTCATATTGAACCAACCTTTCACAAAAATAAGTTGCCTCATCCTTATTCTCAAAATACACCTCAAGCAATACTTATCACCCTCACCACGCTCAAACTGTTACATTATATGGGTGAATGATGAAAAAAATGTATTGTCTAGTTAAATTACCGTTACTAGACTTGTACTAGATTGATTTCTCTATCAAAATTGTTGTAAATACAAAAAAGAAACACCGTTTAAGATTGGTGTTTCTTTCCTTAACTTTGATCTCTTCTATTATCGCCAAATAGTGGTACTTCTTTACTCACTTGTTTAATTCGCTCAATGATACGGCCAGCCTTCAACGTTTCTGTATCACCGCGATTAGAAGTAGCAAGATGTTGTTCTAATTGTTCTAGACTATAGTTCGAGCTGAAAAATACAGGCAATCTTTCCATCATACGATATTGTAAAATGGAACCTAGTATTTCATCACGAAACCAAGACGATATGGATTCGGCCCCTATGTCATCAAGCATTAAAACCTTCACCTTTTTGAAATAATCTATTTTTTGATTAAGCGAGTCGTCCTTTAATGACGATTTTATTTCTCTCACAAACTCTGGCATATAGATCAATGTAGAGGAAATATTTCTGTCCGCTAATTTATTTGCAATTGCTCCCAGAAAATAGGTCTTTCCCACACCAAACGGTCCATATAAATACAGACCTTTCTCCGCTTTCTTGGTTCCAAGCGATTCCAAATAGGTAGCTACTTCCTGAATAGCGTTTCTCCGCTCTACTACATGATGATCTAAACCTTCCATTGACGCTTCTAATATATCCTTTGGCATATACAAACTGTTTACTAATTTTTGCTTACTTTGCTGCTCTTCATGTTGTAATTTTTGTCTACATTTATCATACGTAAGATGGATATCTTTACCTTGCACCTGATAATGCGGCGTATAGCCTGGTAAAATATTTTTACATGCTTGAAGTGAAGGACAGTCTTCACAATTCTTTGATTGCGTCTTATATTCATACAATTTTATTAGATTACGGTCTAGATCTAACTCTGGGTGTTCCGCTACAATAGGACTTATTTCGCTATCACTAAGTAACTCTCTTTTCATGTGATTAAAATTATCTTGAAAACTTTTATTCTCACGCATCCATTTTTTCAACGAAGCTTGAATGGGTTCCATTTAAATCATCCTTATCGATAACTATTTTTACGAATCTCTAAGTTTCTTCATTAGTTCATCAATATCAACGTCACTACTAGTTGATTGCTTTTCTTTTTCTTGTTTCACCGGTTGCTTTGTCTGCTTTCTATCTTTAAACCAATCTGGTATAACTTCTTTCTTTGTTGGTTTTTTATAATAAGACTGTTTACTAGTCCCCCACTGTTGATATTTATTGTGCTCTGACTTTGCTAATGTCATTGCCTGTCTTACTGTTGTAACATTTTTTCTAGCCCAATGACTAGCGATTTTTTCAAGATATGACTTCGTTAACTTCATATCGGTTTTAAGTAAAACATAATGGATTAAAACATTCATAACTCCAGGAGTCAAGTTTTGTTGACTCATTACTTCACTAACAATTTTAAGGTCTTGTGTTGATGCGTAATTACCACCCGATAAATCTTCTAATAATTGACGTGGTGAAATCTTTTCAAGCATTTCAATAAATTGCTCTTCTTTTGTCACTGGCTTTTTAGCTTTACTTTCATTTCCGTCTATAGAAGTCTTGCGGTCCAGAACCTTTTCATTCGGTTGCTGCTTTCTTCTTGTTTGATATAGGTCTAGACATGCAGACTTAAACTCGTCTGTAATTAAACTATTTTCATCACTAAGTGCCCAGAGCAAAGCTTTTTCTATATCCTGATTTGTTAAATTATATAAAGCATACATTTGTGCAATGAGCTTTTTGTTAACAGGGCTTAAAATCTGTTCGACTGGAAGCATCCGTTGTTCTAACATTTGGGACATCAAATTGTAATCAACCGCCTCTATATCTACATTTGGTCCATCATTCGGCGCGGTATTAGGTTTCGCAACACTTACATCTTCTTCTGAACTATAAGACGTAAAAACCTCCCGGAAGCTTGCCGATACTTTATCACCAAGAATATGTTGTCTAGGATAATGTAGTTTAAACGCCTGATAAAGCTTATCACACTTGTCACTTCCTAATTCATGATATAAAAGTTGTGTTAGCATATCATTACTAAAAAACTCGGTTGGTGTACACGGCGCATATAGCTTGTACACATATACTTTATTTTGCTCCGATTCTTGCTGGTACGTATCCAATAAACCGATCGCTTCTAATTTTAAACGAGCTTCATAGATCTGATCCAATGGTAAAGAAAGGTAAGTCATCAACACATGATGTGTTTGAGGATTATCCCAATCAGAACTCCAAAGCGATTCATTCAATAGCGTTTGGTATAATGCAATCGCTTGAATACCTATGAGTGGTTGGTACAAATGCGTTAATGAGTGGAAATAAGTGGATGAGATGTCACCTTCATAAACCACCGTGTATCCTTCGATGGGTAGAAGTTTACCAATATATTGCTGTTTCATTTTTATTTCCTACTCCTCTCTAAATTGAGAAAACACTTCGATATAAGAAAAAATGAGCCGACTCGGCCCATCGGCAAACTATTTTTTGTCAGCTCTAATTAAATCTTTCAATTCATCTAAAAATACACTTATATCTTTAAATTGTCTATATACAGATGCAAAGCGAACATAGGCAACATCATCCACTGAGGACAATCGGTCCATCACCATTTCTCCTATTTCCTTACTTTGCGTCTCCGATGTTCCACGATTTCGCAATTCTTTTTCTACTTCCAGTGCAATTTCTTCAATCTGCTCTAATGCAACTGGTCTTTTTTCACAAGCCTTAATTAATCCTCTGATTAATTTATCCCTGCTATATTCTTCTCTTGTTCCTTCTTTTTTAACTACAATTAAGGGAACTTCTTCAAGTCGCTCAAACGTTGTAAACCTAAAGGAACAGTCTTCACACTCACGTCTTCTTCTAATGGACCGACCTTCTTCTATAGGTCTTGAATCCAATACTTTTGTACTTTTATATTGACAATTTGGGCATCGCATATGTAATCAGTCCCATCATTTATAGCCTTTATCTTTCTGAAGATGTCCCTATGTAAGCAAGCTCTTTTTTAAGATCATCATAAATTTTTGGTATTAATTTATGACTGTATCCTAAATCAAAGGGAACAATGGATTCTGTTGTAATCGAAAGGTCGATCGCTGTTCGGAATGGTTGAACCATGATAATGGTTGCTGTGACAAAAGCTTTACGCCTTCCTAGGAAATTAACACTTATTTCACCATGTTGTTCGGACATACCAACAATTTCATATTTTGAAGAACGTCTAAAGAAATCCTCCACTGCTTGAAATCCTCTTTCTTTTGTTGTCTTAAAATAATGTGTTCGGAGTTTTGGGTCCCAGTGATTTTCCTTTGTTTCGGAATGCGTATTAAAAAACTTATCAAATTGTTGTCGAATAGACATACATGCACCTCATTATTTTATTATTATTCCATAATTAGTTATCTTTATTTTAACATGTTTTCGCATGTAAGACGATAAACAACCTTTTTTATTCTGTTATTCTTGTCTAAATATGAAAAACCCTTGCTGTTTCCCAGCAAGGGTTTTTCATATTTATAATGTCTTAAATTTATCAACATTTACTGGCGCCATTCCTCGAGGAACTTCAACCTTTTCACAAGTTTTAGATTCTAGAGCTTCAGCAATATATGCTGTAGCCTCGTTAGGGTCAATGATATCACCACAAGTATATACATCGATACTTGCATAACCATGTTCAGGAAAACTGTGGATCGTCAAATGTGATTCTGAAATAATGACTACACCACTCACACCATGAGGCGCGAACTTATGAAATGCTACTTCCCGAACTTCTGCACCAGCTTTTAATGCAGCATTTACAAATATCTGTTCAATTAATCCTATATCATTTAGTTTATCTATATTACAATCCCACATCTCTGCAATGACGTGTCTTCCCATTGTATCCATTTTAAAACTCCCCCTTTTACATATCTCTTTCAAATAATCATGCATGAATTGCCACGGGGGAAAGTTAGTCCAGAGAGGTCCTAACCCTTTAAGCATTCAATTGCGCATGCATTTAAAAGTATAAAAAAAGCATAACATGTACACTTTTATTTTGTACACCTATAATGGTGCAAAAAAATATATAGGCTCTACCCCGTTTTGGCAAGATCGATTTTTAAGTTTTCAAGGACTAGCTATGGGCTTGGGACCTAGTCCTTAACTCATTAATATACAGAGGAACTTCATTAAAGGATAAGGTTCCATTACTTATTATAGTATATACATATATCTTTATCCGTATTGATCTGTGTCATACACGCTTTTACTATTCCTACGTTTGTTCTTCTTCGTTTGTTTCATATTTCATACAGGATATTGGATATTGGATATTGGTATGACGCATTAGATATAAAATGCGACGTAACGCTAGTCTATTCTAGGATAACTCCCAGATTATAATTAGCTTAGATTCCTTTTTCGAGATCTTCCGGCATCATAACTGACATTTGATTCCCTTTTGAGCTCCTCCGTCATCCTTTCGGGCATCATAACCGGCATTTGATTCCCTTTTGAGATCCCCCGCGATCATTTCGGGCATCATGACCGGCATTTGATTCCCTTTTGAGCTCCCGCGCGATCATTTCGGGCATCATGACCGACATTTGATTCCCTTTTGAGATCCCGCGCGATCATTTCGGGCATCATGACCGACATTTGATTCCCTTTTGAGCTCCTCCACCATCATTTCGGGCATCATAACCGGCATTTGATTCCTTTTCGAGCTCCTCCGTCATCGTTTCGGGCATCATGACTACTTTCTATTTGAATATAGATTGTTACGTCAAAGTTTATAGAAAATCTGAAATAGTTCATGATGAAATTAATGGCGCAAAAAAATACAAAACTTCAGCTAATCAGCCAAAGTTTTGTATGTTAAATTACGTTCCATTTCCGTAGTATATCTTCCAATTGTCGTCGCGACTCATCTATGGTTCCGCTATTGTCAATAACTTCGTCTGCCATTTTCGCCTTTTCTTTCGTGGGTATTTGTGATTGGATTCTTTTTAATGCTTCTTCTTCAGAAGATTGATCTCGATCCATTAAGCGTTTTAATTGAATTGATTCATCCACATAGACCACCAAAGTTTTTTCAACTAGAAAGGTTAAGTTCTTTTCAAAAAGGAGTGGTATATCAAATACAATCGTTGTTGCTCCTTGTTCAAGCAGTTCTTTTTTCCTTTCGATCATCCTTTCCCTAATAGCTGGATGAACAATTTGGTTTAGTTGTTCTAATTTTTCCTTATCCGAAAAGACAATTTGGCCTAATTTTTTTCGATTTAACTGTTGATTAACATCAATTAAATCTTCTCCAAAGACCTTAATAATATTCTCAAATGCGGTTTCACCTGGTTCAACCACTTCCCGCGCGATCAAATCTGCATCAATGACTGGAATATCATATGCTTTAAACATTTTTGCTACTGTACTTTTTCCAGTTGCTATACTTCCCGTTAATCCGATTATTGCCACATCTATCACACTTTCTACAACTTATGTCATTTTGATGATCCCTATAACGATTAAAATAACCCCTGGAATAAACGTTAATCTTTCCATCCACTTCCAATATGAGAACGAATAGCCAATTTTCAGTCCAATGAATAAAAATAAGCTAGTAGTAATCCCGATACCTAATGCCGCTAGCATTGGGACAAATCCTAACATCGCGGCTCCAATTCCTGCTCCAAAAGAGTCCAATGATAAAGCTAACCCTAGTAAGAATGCTTCTATTCCGGTTATCTTCCCTGATTGGTCTATATCCGCTACCATTGGTTTCTTTAATATCTGAATAACAATTCCAAGCGATTTTATTTCGAATTTAACGACCTTTGGTTGTTGGTCATTTTTTGAATTATCTGTCCTAAAAAACTGAATGATTACCCATATACCAACAATAATCAGAACACATCCGCCAATCGCCTCTGCAACATGAGGTGATAGAAAGGACGCAATTGATTTACCAATTAACATGGACAGGTAAAAGGTCAAGCAAGAAATGATTCCGATTATCATAATGGATCGTATGGGCAAGATCATCTGTCTTAATCCATACGTAAATGCAACCATAAAACTGTCTAAACTTACAGCAAACGCTAGTAGTAAAAAGGTAGTGATTTCAGCCATGTTAATAGCCCCTTCTCCCAATGATTTTACAATACTAGTAGTATATGGAGGGAGCTATTTTCATGTGCTTATCTTATTTTTGACAGGTTAAACAAAGATGTGTTCCTCGACCATTTACCTTCATTTTCTCAATTGGAGAACCACAATTTTTACAAGGTTTGTTCTCTTGTCCATAGACAAAAAGTTGTTGCTGGAACATGCCTATTTGGCCTTGACTATTTACATAAGATCTTATCGTCGTACCGCCTTGTTCAACTGCCTCGGCGAGCGTTTCTGTCGCGTATCTTTGAATTCGTTCTGCTTCTTCTTTTGATAAACTATTGCCTTTTCTTAGAGGGTGGATACCAGCTTTATACAACGTTTCATCCACATAAATATTTCCAAGCCCAGCGATAACTGTTTGATCTAATAAGATGTTTTTTATTGCTCTTTCACTCTTTTTAACTTTTTCATAGAAAGTATCGAAATGAAAACTCTCTTCAAATGGATCTGGGCCTATTTGACTCAGTGGTTTGTTAGTTAGCTCTTCACCTTTCTCAAACAAATGCATCGTGCCAAATTTTCTTACGTCGTTGTACCGTAATTCATGGCCATCGGTAAAATGAAATACTACATGCGTATGTTTTAGCACCGATTCTTTTTCGTTAAATACTCCATACTTTCCTTCCATTCTCAAATGAGATACTAGTATATAGTCCGTGAGCTCAAATAATAGAAATTTTCCCTTCCGACCAATCTCTAGAATGGTTTGCCCTTCTAACATTTGTTTAAAAATCTCAACATCATCTGGTTGTTTAATCATTTTTGGCCAAAAGACAGATACTTCTTTGATTGTTTTGTTTAACACTAACTGTCTTAAGGTTTTTCTAATCGTTTCTACTTCTGGTAATTCAGGCATTATACATTATCTCCTTGTTACTTGGCGTCGTACCATGTTCGTCCAAATGCATAATCCACTTTTAATGGAACAGCTAACTCGATTGCATTCTCCATAACCATAGGTACAAGTTCCTTAAGACGCTCTAGTTCTTCTTCAGGTGCTTCTAAAATCAATTCATCGTGTACTTGTAGCAACATCCGTGCTTGCAGGTTTTCTTCTTTTAATTTCGCATGCAAATCAATCATTGCTAGCTTTATGATATCAGCAGCCGTACCTTGGATCGGTGTATTCATTGCGGTCCGTTCTGCAAAACTTCGCACATTAAAGTTTCTACTCGTAATATCCGGCAAATATCTTCTTCTATTCAATAATGTTGTCACGTACCCATGTTGCTTTGCATCTTGAATAATGTTGCTCATGTATTCCTGTACACCTGGATAACTATCTAGATATCGATCTATAAATAGCTTTGCTTCTTTTCTTGTAATGCCTAAGTTCTGTGATAAACCGTAGTCACTTATACCATATACAATTCCAAAGTTAACAGCTTTCGCTTGGCGTCTCATGTTATCAGTGATCTCATCAGCACTAACATGGAATACATCCATCGCCGTTCTCGTATGGATATCCATCCCTTGTTGGAATGCTTCCGTTAACTTTTCATCCTTTGCGATATGTGCCAAGACTCTTAATTCAATTTGAGAATAGTCAGCCGCAAATATATACCAGTCTTTTTCTGAAGGTATAAACGCCTCTCTAATTTTCTTTCCTTCTTCTAGACGAATAGGAATGTTTTGTAGGTTAGGTTCAATGGAACTAAGTCGACCAGTTTGCGTTAATGCTTGGTTAAATCTCGTGTGAATCTTATTTTCATCTTGATGAACCACTTTTAACAATCCTTCGATATAGGTGGATTGCAACTTACCTAATTGTCTGTACATTAGAAGTTTCGGTATGATTGGGTGTTTTTCTTGTAATTGCTCTAAGACATCTGCAGAAGTGGAATATCCCGTTTTTGTTTTCTTTACAACAGGAAGTTCTAACTTCTCAAATAATATTGGTCCTAATTGTTTTGGAGAATTAATGTTGAACTTTTCTCCTGCTAATTCGTGTACTTCACTTTCAATACGTTTCAATCTTTCCTGTAGTTCTTCACCCATCCGTTTTAATCGCTCTACATCAACTTGGACACCAGTCGATTCCATTTCACCCAATACAAGTGAAAGAGGTAACTCTAAGTCTTGTAACAGTTCCAATTGACTATTTTCCGTAAGCTCTTGTTCTACTTGGTCTTTAAGTAAATAAATCATATTTGCTTTTCTTGTCACATGATTCATCAACTTTTCAACTTCAGGAACCTTTAATTTAGCACCTTTTCCATATACTTCCTCATCAAATAACACTTGTTTTTTACCAAAACGATGGCTAATTGCCGGGATATCATGGTGATTTTCCGATGGATCAATCAGGTAAGATGCAAGTAATAAATCAAATGAAATACCATGTATATGAATATCGTGTTTTAACAAAGCTACCGTTACTTTCTTGGCATCAAATACCCATTTCTTTTGGTTCGAATCCTCTGCCCACTTTTTAAATACGTTTGATTTTACAGCAACGTCAGTTGGGATAAAATACTTTTTATTTTCATTGACCAATCCTATTCCTTCAATTGGTGCGACATGATAGCTATCTCCTAACATTTCAACTTCTAGCGCTTCTATTCCAGTAAAAATGGATTCGTCAATGCTATCTAGCACTTCTATTTCGATGTCATTTAATTCTTCTTTGCTATCCTCTAAAGATACTTCCCCTTCCAACCTCGTTAACAACGATTGAAAACCGAGTTCTTTAAATATGCTACTAACTTGATTCGCCTCATATCCGGTATATTGAATGTCATCTAATTTAATCTCAATTGGTGAATCACATTTTATTGTTACTAACTCTTTACTCATAAAGGCATCATCTTTATGATTTTCTAATTTTTCTTTCAACTTCTTACCGCTTACTTCATCAATATGTTCATATAAATTTTCTAATGTTTGATATTGCTTTAACAACTTTACTGCCGTTTTTTGACCGACTCCAGGCACTCCAGGAATATTATCAGAAGCATCACCCATTAAAGCTTTCATATCAATGACTTGGTCTGGTGATATTTCTAACTTTTCTTCCATAAAAACAGGCGTGTATGTATCGACTTCAGACAATCCCTTTTTGGTTAAACTTACTTTTACGCGATCAGATACCAGCTGTAATAAATCCTTGTCACCAGATATGACATTAACTTCCCAATCTTCTTTTTGCCCTTGGGTTGCAAGTGTTCCAATAATGTCATCCGCTTCGTATTCACTTAGTTGATAATGTTTGATATTAAAAGCGTCCAACGTTTCCTTTAATAACGGGAATTGCTCAGAGAGCTCAGATGGAGTCTTTTGTCTACCACCCTTATATTCCCCGTATGTTTTGTGACGGAAAGTGGTTTTTCCAGCATCAAAAGCTACTAGCAAGTGTGTTGGCTTTTCGTCCTCTAAGATGCGTAATAACATCGTTGTAAATCCGTACACTGCATTGGTATAAACACCCTTGTCATTATTTAAAAGTGGTAATGCAAAAAAAGCTCGATAAGCAATACTATTTCCATCAATAAGTACTAGTTTATTTGTCATGTTTAGCACTCCTTCTTATTCAAAAACATTATTAGTTATGTATCCTATTACTTTTCTTCTACTTTCTATATTACCATGATCATGGTATAGATGAAAAAAACTGACCTGATGAAATTACTAACATCAGGTCAGTTTTGCTACTTATATTGTTTTCCTCTAACAAAGGATTACTCCGTATAACCAGATAATAATTCTGCATACGGAGAATTACTTGGTAAAATAATTGTTGTTTCGTTGTTAATAGTCTTTTTATATGACTCTAAGGTTCTGTACAACTGGTAAAAATCTTGATCACGAGAGAATGCCTCGTTATACATCACAGCTGCTTCTTCTTCACCTTCTGCACGAATTTGAGCTGCTTCTGCATTTGCTTTTGATAGCAACTCTTTTACATCACGGTCAGTTTGAGCAATGATACGTTTCTTTTCTGCTTCACCCTGAGATAAATACTCCTGTGCCTTTGATTCACGTTCAGAGATCATTTGTCTAAATACCGCTTGTTCGTTTTCTTCAGGTAAATCCGTTCTTTTGATACGTATATCATTTACTCTTATACCATATTCATCGCGTGCTAATAGTTCATTTACACGTGCTGTTACTCGCTGGTTAATATCTCCACGTGTACTTCCCTCATCATTTATTATTTGTCCATAATTCATGGTACCAAGTTCAGATCTTATAATAGAGAAAATAAACTCTCCCATTCTAGCTTCAGCGTTAATTTCAGTTTTAGCATTCGTAATCATCTGGGTTGGATTAATAATTTCCCATATAGCATAATTATCAATGATAATTCTCTTTTTATCTAATGTATTTATTTCTTTTTCAGTAACATCATATATCATCTTTTTATTTGGTAATGTCGTAATAGAATGTAGGATTGGTACACGGAAATGTAATCCAGGCGTATCCTTAATATCGATTACTTCCCCAAATTGCCGAACTACTTTGTATTCGCCTTCTTTTACAATAAACATACTACTGATAAACAAAGCTACAATAACTATCAGAAGGATACCTGAAATCCCCATCTTCACATAGCGTTTAACCTCATTGGATGATTTTTTACTATTCATGTCAAGTATATTTTCATCACTCATTCTTTTCACCTTCTTCTGTAGCAGTAGAATTGTTATTGTCATCAGAACTTGGAACCGGTGTAGTTGTTCGAGTATTTGTGTTGTTAGGGTTCAATGGTAAATATTTCAATGTATCTCCATCATCGTTCATAATATAAACATTGGCATCCGCAAGTACCTGATCCAACGTTTCTAATAGCAGGCGTTCTCTAGTAATATCAGGACTATTTTGATACGCTTCGTACAATGCATTGAATTCAGCTACATTACCTCGCGCAATTTCAATACGTTCAATTTTATCTCCTTCAGCACGAGATATAATCGCGTCTTTCTCACCAAGCGCTTCCTCTCTTTGTTGATTCTCATATTTCTCTGCCTCGTTTTTCTTTGTATTCATCGTTTCACGGGCATCCGTAACTGTCATAAATGCTTGTCTTACCTCTTCATTTGGTAAATCTACTTCTTGAAGTTTTACATCTGAAATAGATATTCCTATGTCATAGTCATCAATTAGTGAAATGAGCAGTTCCCTTACTTCATTTTCAACTTTCGCCTTTCCATCTGTTAATGCTTCATCAATCGTAGAAGAACCAATAATGCTTCTAAGTGCAGCAGATGTGCCATTGTTCAAGATCGTTTCTGGATCCGTTGATTCAAAAAGAAACTTTTCAGGTTCCGCAATTTTCCATTGCACAACTAAGTTCGCTTGAATAATTTTTTCATCTCCAGTAATCATTCTAACAGTATCCGTATCATCAAGACCTAAGTCCAAACTAAATGTTTCTTTCGATAGTTTTTCTACTTCTTGCAATGGCCAAGGTAATTTAAAATGTAATCCGGATTCTGTAACTGCTTCTTCTGCTTTACCAAAAGTTAGGATTACCGCTTGATCTGATTCATCTACAGTGTACCAACTAGTAAGACCAACAAAACCAAGAATAACAATTGCAATTACAATACCTAACCAACTGTAGATTTGTTTTAAAGTCATATTTCTCCCCCTTTTTTATGCATAATACACATACGTTTACAATACTAGATTGGTTTCATTTTCTACCCCCTATTTCTTTTTAAGAGGTATTTTTTCACCCAAAAAGTAAAGTAGCCTGGCAACAAATTACATGCCAAGCTACTTTTGTAAAGGATAAAATGTCATCAAACCTGTCTACTTACAGGTATTTCTATTCTAAAAGTGGAACCTTGATCTAACCTACTCTCAACATGAATAGTTCCTTTGTGAGCTTCCACAATATGTTTGACAATCGCTAGTCCTAATCCTGTACCACCAGTATTTCTACTTCTTGCACGATCTACTCTATAGAACCTTTCAAAAATCCGATTCTGTACTTCTTCCGGTATTCCGATTCCTGTATCACTTACGGTGATTTCAACAACTTCTTGGTTTTCTTTTACCACTAACTCCACCTTACCACTTACAGGCGTATAGTTTATAGCATTATTTAACAAATTGATAAACACTTGCTTTAACCGATCATGATCGGCACGCATATAAATCGAATCATCGATAGTAGCAGTAAACTCGATATCTTTCTTTTCTGCTTGTTGTTCAGTAATGGCTATAATCCCTGACAATAGCTTTGTAATTTCTATATTTTCATAGCGTAATTTGAACTCATCTCTTTCCAACTTAGATAGCTCTAATAAATCATGAACCAATGCTTGAAGTCTTTCACTTTCAGTCAATATAATCGCCAAAAATTGTTTTCGTAGATCATCACTGTCCATATCTCCATCTAATAGTGTTTCTGCAAATCCACGGATCGACGTAATTGGTGTTTTCAATTCATGCGATACATTTGCTACAAAGTCTTTTCTCATTTGCTCAACACGTTTTAACTCTGTGATATCATGAAAGACTAAAACAGCGCCTTTTAATTCTTTTGTATCAGTAAAGATAGGAGCTCCTACAATTTCGATGTATCTTTTTTCCACTTCCATAGAAATTGTGAAGGAACTTTTTACTTTTTCTTCATATAAAAAAGCTTCTTGTACTGCCTTATGTATCCTTACTTGCTCCAACACATCATAATATAAGAATCCTACATACTCCGATACTTCTTTGCCAAAAATTTGAATAAACTTTCTATTGACTAAATGCACATACCCTTTCTCATCAATTAACATTAGTCCACTTTCCATATTATCAATGACAGTTCTTAATTGATTTCCCTGCATTTTTTCTTGGATTGTCATCTCTTGTAAACTTCGTGCTAACTTATTAATAGAACTACTTAGCTTTCCAGCATCTCCATAATGATTTACATACGTTCGAGCTTTGTAATTACCTTTCACTAGCTCATTAGCGACCATGGCAGAGGCCCGTACTGGTTTTATATACCTGTCAAAAATATTGTAAATTAGTATTAATAGCACAATTAATCCACCAAGCATCACCAACCCGACAATGATCCGTTCCGTACCGGAAACAAATGGAATAATGATACTACCAATACTGGTCATAATTAGAAATGCAATAAATGCATACATGAAAAACAAACGTTTATTTGAAGCACCCATTTAAGAAGGCTCCTCCATTTTATACCCAAGACCACGAATAGTCTTTATATAAACAGGGTGCTTTGTGTCAGGCTCAATCTTTTCTCGTAAGTGACTTACATGAACATCCACAATCCTTGTATCTCCTACAAAATCATAATTCCAAACCGCACTTAGTAATTGATCACGAGATAAAACCTTGCCTTTATGCTTAGCCAAATACAATAATAGCTCAAATTCTTTTCTCGTGAAGGTTAACGTCTCATCTCTGATCGTCGCTTCGTATTGTTCTGGATAAATAAGTAGTTCAGAAACTTTTATAAATGACTGTTCAGGTTCACTCTCTCGTTTACCTGTCCGTCTTAAAATGGCCTTTATCCGTGCCACAACTTCTTTTGGACTAAAAGGTTTTGTTAAATAATCATCTGCACCAAGTTCCAAACCTAATACTTTGTCGAATTCATCATCTTTAGCTGTAAGCATTAAAATAGGTGTGTCGATTTGTTTTTGTCGCAACTGCTTGCAAACTTCTGTTCCTTCTAATCCGGGCAACATTAGATCTAATACAATCAAATCAAATGATTGAGAAGTTGCTTTATGTAATCCATCGGTACCAGTATATGCTACATCTGTTTTAAAACCTGCTTTTTCTATATTATATTGGAGCAGGGTTACGATTGATTCTTCATCATCTACAATTAAAACCTTTTGATTCATCCTAACACCCCATCTTCTATGTTATGTTCATCATACAATGAAGAAAGTCTTATGTGAATACTAGTAAACTATAAAGTTGTTCAATAAAATGTAAATTTTTATTTACAATTCCATCTTTTCGCTTAGCTCTAGATCTATTTGATTGATTGTTAAGACGTAGTATTTATAAAGTGCGACGTAGTTAACTTAGCTATTACGGAAGCACTGCTTTCTAACGCGTTAAATCAGGGTTCGCTCTCTGACGCGTTCGAATACGACTCTTGCGAACGTGTTAGCTCAAGGTTCACTCTCTGACGCGTTCGAATACAACTCTTGCGAACGCGTTAGCTCAGGGTTCGCTCTCTGACGCGTTCGAATACAACTCTTGCGAACGCGTTAGCTCAGGGTTCGCTCTCTGACGCGTTCGAATACATCTCTTGCGAACGCGTTAGCTCAAGGTTCACTCTCTGACGCGTTCGAATACAACTCTTGCGAACGCGTTAGCAAGAGGTTCATCCTCTGATGCGTTCGAACGTGATAGCTCCATTATTATAAGCAATAATTGTGTCGCATTTTATATCTACTATGCAGCTTCATAAGAACAAAAAAAATAACAAAAACCTCCAAGCCTATTCACATAAGCTTGGAGGTTTTTTATAGGAGTAATGGGTATGTCCATCACTCTGCGTTGGCAGTTATATCCCCACATAATCCACCGTTTTACTGAAACTTTCTCCATTTATAGTCATAAAACCCCTTTTATGACTTAGTCCATATTCTTAATTAATTCATCACCGAATTCGGAAGTTTTTACTTCAGTTGCGCCTTCCATCATTCTAGCAAAGTCATACGTTACTACTTTAGATCCAATTGTCTTATCCATTGCTTTTGTAATCAGGTCAGCAGCTTCTCTCCAACCAAGGTGTTCAAGCATTAACACACCTGAAAGAATTACAGAAGATGGATTTACTTTATCTAATCCTGCATATTTTGGAGCTGTACCGTGCGTTGCTTCAAAAATAGCATGACCAGTTTCATAGTTAATATTCGCACCTGGTGCAATACCGATACCACCAACTTGTGCAGCTAGTGCATCAGAGATATAGTCACCATTTAGATTCATTGTTGCTACAACGTCGAACTCGCGTGGACGAGTTAGGATTTGTTGCAAGAAGATATCAGCAATCGCATCTTTTACGATGATTTTGCCAGCGTCTTCAGCTGCTTTTTGTGCTTGATCTGCAGCTTCACGACCTTTTTCTTCCACAATTTTATCATACGCAGCCCATGTGAAGACTTTATCACCATACTCTTCTTCAGCAAGCTCATAACCCCAGTTTTTGAATGAGCCTTCTGTGAATTTCATGATGTTTCCTTTGTGTACTAGCGTTACACTCTTACGTCCTTCATTGATCGCATAATCAATTGCAGCGCGTACTAAACGCTTTGTACCTTCTGCTGATACTGGTTTCACACCAATACCTGACGTTTCAGGGAAACGAATATTATGTACACCCATTTCATTTTGAAGGAAGTCAATTACTTTCTTCACTTCGTCCGAGCCTTGTTGCCATTCAATACCAGCATAGATATCTTCTGTGTTCTCACGGAAAATAACCATATCTGTATCTTCTGGACGTTTTACTGGAGAAGGAACTCCGTCAAAATAACGTACTGGGCGAAGACAAGTAAATAAATCTAGCTCTTGACGTAATGCAACGTTTAAAGAACGAATTCCCCCACCAATTGGTGTAGTTAAAGGTCCTTTAATTGCAATTTTATAGTCACGGATTGTATCTAGCGTTTCATTAGGAAGCCATTCACCAGTTTTATCGAATGCTTTTTGACCAGCGTAAACTTCTGTCCATTCGATTGCTTTTTCGCCATTATAAGCTTTATCAACTGCTGCCTCTAAAACTCTTCTTGCTGCCGCCCAAATGTCAGGACCAGTTCCGTCTCCTTCAATAAAAGGAATAACTGGTTTATTTGGTACATTCAGAACCCCATTGTTAACTGTAATTTTTTCTCCTTGTGCCATGAAAAAATCCTCCCTTTTCTATTTAAGTAACACTATAGATACTACCACATTTTCAAATAGTTTTGACAATTTATGCACAGTTCAAGCTAATTGTTTAACGTTCCTCTACTGGCACATAATACTGGTTTTTTGGACCAACGTATTCTGCACGTGGACGGATTAAGCGGTTATTATCATATTGTTCAAGCATATGTGCTAACCAACCAGAGAAACGACTCATGGCAAAAATAGGCGTAAATAAATCATGATCTATTCCTAAGCTGTGGTACACAGATGCTGAATAAAAGTCTACATTAGCAGGTAATCCTTTTTCTGCTTTAATATAATCCTCTATTTTAACAGACATTTCATACCATTTTGATTGACCAGTAAGCTCTGTTAATTCTTTAGACATTTTTTTCAAATGTTTCGCTCTCGGATCACCTTTTCTATAAACACGGTGTCCCATACCCATGATTTTTTCTTTGTTCGCCATCTTTTCCTTAATATAAGGAATAGCGTTGTCTACTTCACCAATTTCAGTAAGCATCTTCATTACACGTTCGTTCGCTCCACCATGTAATGGACCTTTTAAAGCTCCAATAGCTGCTGTGATACCAGAATAAACATCGGACAAGGTTGCAACACAAACACGAGAAGTAAAAGTAGATGCATTTAATTCATGGTCCGCATGTAAAACAAGTGCTTTATTAATTGCTTCCACTTCGATTGCTTCTGGCTCTTTGCCGTTTAGCATATAAAGGAAGTTTGCTGCATAGCTATAATCACTTTTCGGTGAAATAGGTTCCTTACCTTCTCTGATTCTTGCAAACGCAGTAACAACCGATGCAATTTTAGCTTGGAGTCGAACAGCTTTACGTAGGTTTGCACTAGGATCCATTTCATCAGCTTCTGAATCGAACAAACCAAGTAAGGAAACAGCCGTTCTCAAAGCTGCCATTGGATGAACAGTTTTTAAGTCATAAGATTTAAAATGATCAATGACTTCTTTTGGGAGTTCCATATTTTGATTAAGTTGGCTTTTAATTTCTTTTAATTCTTCGCTATTCGGGAGTCGCTTATTCCATAACAGAAACACTACTTCCTCAAAGCTAGAATTCTCCGCTAAGTCATCAATCGTAAAACCAACATAAGTTAGTTGGTCATCAATAATCGAACTAATCGATGATTCTGTGGCAATAACCCCTTCTAGTCCTTTGGTGGTTGACATTGCATCCCTCTCCTTTTCTTTATCCTATTAGCTACATGTGGCCAAATATTTACATAAATAGACCACCTGAGTCTATGCTCTGAGCATCCCCACTGTAATTATAAATTATTTGGAATTGTTTGTGAAATGAAACCGATTAAATTTTTTATAGCCCCCACACTAATATGGAAATTATCATCTCTATTTTAATGTGATTTTGGTAGACTAACCGAAGCATAACTTTCTATTTTATAAACATATTTTTTACATTTACCTACATTATGTAATAAAAAAATCTACTGCTTTCATCACCATATAAGCTATTCCTGCACCAATTAATGGACCAACTGCGACACCCTGAAAAAATACAACTGCCAGGATCGTTCCCATCACTAACGCTGTTGTTATATGCGGGTCATCTGCCAATAACGTTAACCCATTTTTAGCGATTAATGCAACAAATACACCTGCACCAAGTGCAATCCATGCATAGTACGATTTTACACTTTGAAGTAGATCATGAAAACCTATTTCACCAGTTGCAATTGGAACTAGTACCGCTATTGTAATAATCGTTACTCCCAATCCAATTCCTTTATCCTGTAGATAAGGAAATAACTTATCATCCATCTTGAAAAGTTGAATCCCAATCAGTACATAAACGGCAATCATAATCGATTGATTTTTTCCTATATAACCTAATAAAAAAAGGACTAATAAGAACAGAGTTGATTGATGAAACATCTCGTGGTCCTCGCTTTCTTCATTCTTGTAGCTCAGTACAATAACCTCACAAATAAAAATAATTTGGGCTACTATTAGTCTCTATCCAAATCTAGTTTTAATACTACCACATATTTTTTGCATATAGACAATATCTATATACTAAGAAGGAGTGTGGCAAGATGAGCCTTACTAATATTTATCGAATGCTGCGTTTGATTATCGTGCTAATTTCGGTTGTCGTAATCGCACTATGTCTGTTTTATATTACTACTTATACATATCCGTTTATTTTTGCTGTCATGATTGCGTTTATACTTAACCCGGTTGTAAACTTTCTAGAGTTCAAACTAAATATAAATCGTCCAATAGCTGTTTTTCTTTCAATCTTGTTTGTACTTGCGTTCATTACTGGGATTATAACAATTCTCGTCGTTGAATTAATAAATGGTACAACCTACCTTGCAGAGCAAATACCTACACATTATCAAGCTTTAGTCATTTTCTTTCAAGAATTAATTGCAGAAAAAATCATTCCTATCTATCAACAAATAGCATCCATGTTTAGTACGCTTGAGGAGAACCAACAAGACGTTATTTTACAGAACATACAAGATGTTGGGGAAAATATTGCCTCGCAAGGTGCACTACTGCTACAACAAATCTTACAAAATATGCCGAAAGCGCTTGGGAACGTATCAAATTACGTCACAATCCTTATCTTTTCCTTATTGGGTACTTTTTTTATTAGTAAAGATTGGTACAAGCTAAAGGAAATGTTTATGAAACACACGCCAGAACTCGTTAATACTTCAACCTCTTATATTATTAAAGAATTAAAAAAAGCATTATTCGGGTTTGTAAAAGCACAATTCACCTTGATTACGATAACAGGCATCATTGTCATGATTGGCTTGGTAATTCTTCAAGTAGAATACGCCTTTACTATCGCTATCATTACGGCTGCCATTGATATCCTTCCATACTTAGGAACCGGTTTAGTTTTTATTCCTTGGATCGTTTATTCATTCTTATCTGGTGACTACTTCTTAACGATTGGGTTGTCCATTTTATATGTTACTGTTGTCGTACAAAGACAGTTAATGGAACCTAAGGTATTATCTAATAATATTGGGTTAAACCCTTTAGCAACCTTAATCGCTCTTTTTGTTGGTTATCAAATATGGGGATTTCTAGGGTTAATCATTGGTCCAGTCTTACTTGTAGTACTAAACACGATCCATCGTGCAGGTGTAATCCACTATGTATGGTTGTATATTAAAGGAGATGAAATAAAAAAGAACTGATGGTAGATCAGTTCATCAAGGTCTATCGTCTATAAAAGGTGATCGTGCCTCTTTCCATCATTGTTCTTAAGGCTTTTTGCATGCCTCGTTTTATTGGATCTCGCGTAACAGGAAGTAATAATAGGAAGCCCATTGCATCGGTAATAAAACCAGGTGTTAATAAGACTGCTGCTCCAAGTAATATACAGATGCCATCAAATATTTCACCATGTGGCAATTGCCCATAAGACATCGATTGTCTTGCTCTATTAATCGTATCTAACCCCTGTTTCTTGGCTAACCATGCACCGATTACACCTGTTAATACAATGAGAAGTACGACCCACCATGGTCCGATTATTCCACCTGCCCAAACGAGTATTCCGATCTCCAATGCTGGGACAATAAGTATAAACAATAACATCCATCGAAACATTATCAGCTCTCCTTACTTTCATGTCATTCATTTAACGAAAGTGTAAAAGTAAAGAGAAGGGAAATTCCCTTCTCTCTTTCTCGTTTGTTGTTTAAAAATTATAGTACACTAGCGTGGCCTTCGTATATATCGCCTCTATTAGCATCGATCGTTATATCTTTGCCACTTTCAATTAATTCAACAGCTTTTTCTACACCTACAATAACTGGAATACCTAAACTTAATCCAACTACTGCAGCATGTGAAGTAAGGCCACCTTCTTCTGTAATAATCCCACTAGCCTTTTCAATAGCAGGCATCATGTCTTTATCAGTACCATAGGTAACAATTATATCATCTTGTTGGACGTTTTGAAGTGCTTCTTCTGTATTTTTTACAACTACAGCTCTACCATAAGTACTTCCTTTACCAACACCTTGTCCTTTTGCTAGGACATCACCAATTACGTGAATTTTCATTAGGTTTGTCGTACCACTTTCTCCTACAGGAACTCCTGCTGTAATAATCACACGATCACCACGTTTAAACCTGTCTGTAGCTAATCCGCGTTCTATAGCTACATCCAATACATCGTCCGTTGTATAAGCTAATTCACCAGTAATCGTTTCTACACCCCAAACAAGTGATAGTCTACGACTTACTTGCTCATCAAAGGTTACAGCGATAATAGGTGCCTCTGGGCGGTATTTAGAAATCATTCTAGCAGTATGTCCACTTACTGTTGGTGTAAGAATAGCATCAACATTTAAGTTCATCGCTGAGTGATTAACCGATTGGCTGATCGCATCTGTGATTGTCATATCACTTGATTTAGAACGTAAGTCAAGAATTGCTTTGTGATCAAGTGCTGTTTCAGCTTTTTTAGCAATATTACTCATTGTTTGAACAGCTTCGACTGGATAATCACCAGCTGCAGTTTCACCAGACAACATAATTGCATCTGATCCGTCAAAAATTGCATTCGCGACGTCAGAAGCTTCTGCTCTTGTTGGTCTAGGGTTTCTTTGCATAGAATCTAACATTTGCGTAGCAGTAATAACCGGCTTTCCAGCAGTGTTACATTTGCGAATCATGTCTTTTTGTACTAGTGGAACATCTTCAGGTGGGATCTCAACACCTAAGTCACCACGAGCTACCATTAAACCATCACTTACTTGAAGGATTTCTTCTAAGTTATCTACACCTTCTTGGTTTTCGATCTTAGGAATGATGTGGATATGTGTCGCATTATTTTCTTCAAGTAACCCTCTAATTTCTAATACGTCAGATGAACGACGAACAAAAGATGCAGCAATAAAGTCTACGCCTTGTTCAATACCAAACTTGATATCTTGTGCATCCTTCTCTGTAATACCTGGTAAATTTACACTTACGTTCGGTACGTTTACACCTTTTTTATTCTTAAGTAAGCCAGAGTTTAACGCTATTGTCTTTAACTCATTTTTATCTTTTAAGACTTCCGTAACTTCTAGTTCAATTAAACCATCATCTAGTAATAGTTTTGACCCAACATGAACATCATCAATTAATTGTGGGTATGTTACAGAGATTCTTTCAGCAGTTCCTTCGATATCTTCCATGGATACATAAACAGTAGCACCCTTTTCCAACTGTGCTTGGCCATCTTTTAATGTACCTGTTCTAATCTCTGGTCCTTTAGTATCTAATAATATTGCTATCGTTTTACCCGTTTTTTTGGCAGCTTCACGGATATTTACAATACGTTGGCCATGTTCTTCAAAATCACCATGTGAAAAATTTAAACGTGCAACGTTCATACCAGCTTCCATTAGTTGTGTTAGTTTCTCTACTGATTCTGATGCTGGTCCAATCGTACAAACAATCTTAGTCCTTCTCATTTCTTATTTCCTCCTTAATTTCTAAAACAACAATATAAGAATCGATATTCATTAAAGTATAACGAGTATCGCGGTTCTTCATTCATAATCCTACTTAGTATGAGTTGATTAACCCAAAATTAAATAGACAATTCATTGGATAATCTGTACATATCCATATTAATATGGTGCTTCTGTTGCAAAATTTCTATTATATCATGGTCTACGAGTTCATTTTTCTGAATCCCAACCATTCTTCCTGCCTTGCCATCTAGTAATAAATCAACGGCCTTGGCTCCAAGTCGACTAGCTAATACCCGGTCAAATCCAGATGGTGAGCCGCCTCGTTGAATATGACCCAATACAGTTACTCTCGTATCCATATTAGTAGCCTCTTCTATACGCTTTCCATAATCGATACCACTACCAATTCCTTCAGCTAATATGATAATACTATGTTTCTTTCCTCTTTTTTGACCTCTGATTAATTTTTGAACAACAGAATCAAAGTCATCTGGCTTCTCTGGTATAAGAATACTTTCGGCGCCGTCTGCAAGCCCAGCCCATAAAGCTAAATCTCCCGCATTTCGCCCCATTACTTCAACAACATATGTACGTTCATGTGATGTAGCTGTATCTCGAATTTTATCAATCGCATCTATTATCGTATTTAAAGCTGTATCAAATCCAATGGTGAAATCTGTACCAGGAATATCGTTATCGATTGTTCCAGGAACACCAATACATGGATAACCTTTTTGGGTCAATTTTTCTGCTCCACGAAAAGATCCATCACCGCCAATCACAATTAAACCTTCAATTCCAAATCGATTTAATTGTTCAATAGCCTTCTGTTGACCTTGTTCCGTTTTGAACTCTTCCGATCTTGCTGAATAGAGAATCGTACCTCCACGTTGAATAATGTCTCCAACAGAACCTAATATCATCTGTTTAATGTTACCTTCCATAAGTCCCTGATAACCATTATAGACGCCATAAACCTCAATATCATGGTAAATGCATTTTCTAACAACAGCACGCACTGCTGCATTCATTCCAGGAGCATCCCCGCCACTAGTTAGAACACCTATTTTTTTCATCACGCTCACCTCTTTAAAAATATATCTTATAAACTGTCCCCATTACAAGTTAACCTTAAACAAGATGAATTCCAATTTAGATTATACAGGAAAGATTTGATTATCTCATCCCCAAATATGACAAATTTGGAGCAATTCCACTTCGGAACATAATTTACCCTTGCCAACGACGTTGACAAGGGCAATTTTAATACTATCACATCTTGCACGGATAGTAATAGAAAAATTACCACTTAAAGAGAAAAAATTACGAAAGGATACCTACATCACCAATCTGCTTATATTTTTCCCATCTTTTTTCAAGTAATTCTTCTTTACTCATTTTATTCAATTGTTCAAGAGATTTAGTTAAAATTCCCCCCATATAATTAGCTTGTTCTGTTACATCACGATGCGCTCCACCCCTTGGTTCTTGGATGACTTCATCAACAATATTTAATTCTTTTAAATCATAAGAAGTTATTTTTAATGATTCCGCTGCTCTTTGTGCTTGCTTTGAATCCTTCCAAAGTAAAGCCGCTGCTCCCTCTGGAGAAATAACAGAATACGTAGAATTTTCTAACATGTGGATATGGTCTGTCACACCTAGAGCTAGTGCACCACCACTACCACCTTCACCTATAACAACACTAATTAAAGGCACGGTTAATCCAGCCATTTCCATAAGGTTTCGAGCAATCGCTTCACTTTGCCCTCTTTCCTCAGCTGCTTTACCTGGATAAGCACCTTTTGTATCGATAAAAGTTATAATTGGACGATTAAATTTATTTGCTTGTTTCATGTGTCGCAATGCTTTACGGTACCCTTCAGGATGAGGCATACCAAAATTTCTGGTAATGTTCTCTTTCGTATTTTTACCCCGTTGTTGACCAATAACCGTTATTGGTTTACCTTGAAACTTTGCAATACCAGATACAATCGCTTCGTCATCACCATATAAACGATCTCCATGAAATTCAATAAAATCAGTAAAAAGACATGAAATGTAGTCTAATGTAGTGGGACGATCTGGATGTCTTGCAATCTGCACACGGTCCCATGGCTTTAAACTACCGTAAATATCACTTTCTAGTTTTTCTAAGCGTTGTTCTAATGTATTTATTTCGTTAGTAAGGTCAAAATCACTATCTGCTGTTAACCTTTTTAACTCATCTATTTTTTCTCTTAACTCTATAATTGGTTTTTCAAATTCTAGCACTTGTTTCAAGGTGATTCCCCCTTACTGATGAATATCTAGTATCGTTGATAAGACGCTTTTCATCTCATGTCTAGGAATTACTTTATCCAACTGACCATGTTTTAATTGGAATTCAGCTGTTTGAAAGTCATCTGGAAGTTTTTCTCTTATTGTTTGTTCTATAATTCGTCTTCCTGCAAAACCGATTAACGCACCCGGTTCGGCAAAGTTGTAATCTCCTAAGGTTGCAAAACTTGCAGATACGCCACCAGTAGTTGGATTGGTCATGACGGAAATAAATAGTCCCCCAGACTTATTAAATCGCTCAATTGCTACCGATGTTTTACTCATTTGCATAAGACTAAGAACCCCTTCTTGCATTCTTGCTCCACCAGAAGCAGTAAATATGATTAGCGGAATCGACTCAGTCCTAGCGTTTTCAATTGCTCTTGCGATTTTTTCGCCAACAACCGAACCCATGCTTCCCATACGGAATCTAGCATCCATCACAGCTATAGCCGTTTCCAAACCATTTATTTTACCTTTTCCAGTTACAACTGCTTCGTTAATCCCCGTTTTTTGTCTATCTTTTTCTAGTTTTTCCTCATAATCCGGAAATTGTAGTGGGTTTTTTGAGATTAATTGGTCATCCCATTCCATAAAGGTGTCCTCATCTAATAAACTTTCAATGCGATGATGTGCACTTAATTGATGATGGAAACCACATTCAGGACAAACATTTAAGTTTTTAATCATTTCTTTGCGATACATGATCTTTTGGCAACCCTGACATTTTTGCATTAATCCTTGTGGTATTTCTTGTTTTGCTTCCTCTCTTGGAATAGAAGCATATTTCTTTTTCTTACTAAAAAAATCTTTAAGCAAAGGTTTTTCCTCCTTTAAAGCCCCCAGGTTCATTGACTAATCTTTCTAGTTCTATTAATTATTCATAAATTGTGCTTCTATTGATACAAATTGCTTCTTTTTATAAGCCTGTAGGATTTCGATATAAAAAGACTGGTTATAATAGTTAGTTTCTTCCATTGTACTAGAAAAGTCATAAAGTAACTTCCAAATTGTTTCTAGCAAATAATTATCTGCCTTTTTAAAAATAATGATAAAAAACTGCTCATACCTTTTTTTAGGGTCTAGTCCATTATTTGAATAAACGGATTCTAATTCTTCTATTACCCCTTCATTCATTTTACTATAAGCAAGCTTTGCAGCCTCTTTCTCTACAATTGCTTTACAAGAAAGAATATCCTTTCGTGTTTTTGTCTCCTGTAGAATAAATGCAGATAACAATTCTACCGTGTGATACGTTCGATAAGGTTTCAAAAATGTCCCCTCACCACGACGGGTTTCAATAAGTCCAAGTAGTTCTAGCGCTCTTAAAGCTTCACGTACAGAAGACCTACCCGCCTGCAGTTGCTCAGATAGCTCTCGCTCAGAAGGTAGTCTGTCACCTGGAGAAAGCTTATTTTCTTTTATGAAATGCTTAATTTGATCTAATATTTCTTCATATACTTTAGATTTTGTTGACATGGACTGCTGAGCTGTCCCTCCCTCAAAATTCCAAGATGTCTGCATTATTCGTTACCAATTGTTAGAGAAACACGCATTCGCTCGCCCTTTTGCTAATGTGTTCGTCCATAAAGGGATAACCAAGACCCTTATTCTTAGACTTATAACCACACCGAATAAACTTGTTCACATAAAACTTAGTCCTTCTTAACGTAAAATTAAAATAATAGCAAAACTATTTTTCACTTTATATTGGTCAGACCACTTAACTATTACATTATAACAGATGAAAAAGTCGTGTAAAGCATAGACAACATAATCCCTTTTCTAGTAAAAATCATTTATCCTGTTTATTGTTTCTTTATTATAGTAGCCCCTATCTAAATCCCTTTACACTAATAAAGAAAGCAACGTATTATCAAAATACGTTGCTCATCCATGTTTATGATCTGTTACATTTTTTAGAACTACTTGTTTAGATCCAAAGATATTTTCTAAAGCAGTAATTGCTGTTTTAGAACGATGAATATAATAGTCACTTGCTAGCTGATAGGTTTTCTTTGTATGTTCATCATATACGATGATCGGAACCGTACCAGGATTCTCTTCTGCAACCTGTCTTATTTGTTGTAATCCCATTTTACTATTTTCTTCTGTTAGTTTGATAAAGATTCTTGTTTCCACTTTATTTTCCAGATTGGCATCTTGAAAAGGAGTAAGTTCAGCGATAAGAAGCTGCGTTCTGTTATTTCTAACTTCTACCTTCCCCTTCATACATACTAACATTCCATCTTTCATCCATGGCTTTACTTGTCTAAATACATCTGGAAATAATACGGCATCCATTTCATCTGTTTCATCAGAAAAACTTACAAATGCCATTCCTTCGCCACGTTTCGTGCGAATTGTCTTTATCTCTTGTACTACTCCACTAGTCAACATATTTTGTTTTCCTACATGCTTTTGTATTTCCATTAAGCTAAGATAACCATTTTCTCGTAATGTTTTTCGATGCTCTGCTAGTGGATGACTAGAAACATACATGCCAAGTAATTCTTTTTCTAACGTTAATTGCTTCATTTGAGGAAAAGGATCTGTTTCATTATAGGATACATCTAGTTCAATATCTTTTTGAAAAAAGGAGGGTTGATCATCGAACTCTTTGAATAATTCTCCTTGCTCCATAGCTGAATCTAGACTTGCCAACAAACTAGCACGATTAGGATTCGTATCATCAAAAGCACCTACTAAAATTAGTACCTCAATTATTTGTCGATTGATAATGTTCAGTGGCACACGTAAGCAAAAATCAAATAAGTGCTTAAATGGTCCATCTTTTCGCACCTGTATTATTTCTTTTATCACTTGGTGCCCAATACCTTTAATAGAAAGAAGACCCATTCTTATTGCATTTTTCTCGACCGTAAACTTCCCAAAGCTTTTATTGATCGAAGGAGGTAAGATATTAATTTGCAATTCATTTGCTTCTTTTAAATAAGCTCGTATCTTGTCATGTTGACCTGAAATTGAGCTTAATATTTCTGCCAAAAAATGCGTAGGATAATGTGCCTTCAAGTAAGCCAACTGATAGGAAATCATACTATACGCAACTGCATGACTTCGGTTGAACCCATAGTTTGAAAACCGAACAATCCATTCAAATAGCTCTTCCGCAACTTTTCGCTGATAGCCATTTTTCATGCATCCAGAAATAAAATGTTCTCTTTCTTCCTCCATGACTGCTTTTTGTTTTTTACTTATTGCTCTTCTTAATAAATCTGCTTGTCCTAATGTGAAACCAGCCACCTTATTGGCAATTTGCATGATTTGTTCTTGATAAACAAGGACACCATAGGTTTGCTTTAAAATTGGTTGTAAATCACCATGTGGGTAACTAACGGGTTCTTCCTTGTGCTTCCTTTTTATATACACAGGGATATATTCCATTGGACCTGGTCGATACAAAGCATTGACAGCAACCACATCTTCAAAATGATTTGGCATTAACTTTTTCAATACATTTTTCATCCCTTGCGACTCCAATTGGAATACACCGTTTGTTTTTCCCTTTTGTAAAAGCGAAAAGGTTCTTGGATCCTGTAATGGAATAGCATCTAAGTCAATGACTTTCTTCTCTTTTCTTTCAATCGTTGCCACTATTCTTTCTAATAACGTTAAGTTTCGAAGACCTAGGAAATCTATTTTGAGTAAGCCAATTGTTTCTAATTCTTTCATGGCATACTGCGTTAAGTAGCCACCATGTGATGTAGTTAGGGGCACATGTTCAACTAATGGCTGTTCACTTATGACGACACCAGCTGCGTGGGTGGAAATATGTCTTGGTAAACCCTCCAACTTTGTAGCAATCTTAAACAACATTTGTAATTTTTCCGACTGTTTCACGTATTCCGTAAGCTCTTTTGACGCTTTGACACTCGTAACAACAGAGCCTGAACCTTGTGCAGGAATCTCCTTCAAAATAAAAGAAGCGTCTTGATCATCGATGTCCATTACCTTAAATAACTCACGCAAAACAGACCTTGTAGCAAAAGTTCCAAACGTAATAATTTGTGCAACATGATCTATTCCATATTTGTTTCTTACATACGCAATCACTTCGTCTCGACGCGCATCTGAAAAGTCGATGTCGATATCTGGCATCGTCACGCGCTCTGGATTTAAAAAACGTTCAAATAGAAGCTTATACTGAATTGGATCCACATTTGTAATATCTAATAAATAGGCTACTAAAGAGCCTGCTGCCGATCCCCTCCCAGGACCGACCATAATACCTTCTTTTCTAGCAAAACGGATGAAGTCCCAAACAATAAGAAAATAATCGCTAAATTGCATCTCTTGTAGCACTTTTAATTCATAATCAAGACGATTATTGATCTCCGGTGTCATTTGCTTGTATTTCGCAGGCAAAGACTCCATACACAGTTTTCTTAAGTAGGTTGCGGAAGTCTCATTTTCAGGAACTTGATACTTTGGTAGCATCTGTGTGTGTAGCTCTAATTTCACGTTACATTGCTCGACAATGTCACTGGTCTTTTGTAGTAAAGAAGGCCATGATCCGAATCTAGTTTGTAATTCTTGTTTACTATATAAATGGTTGCTAGAAACGCCACTCTCTTCATCCTGGCTCCATTTTCTTCCTTCATTTATTGCTTGTAAGCAAGTGAAAGCAGCTAAGTCAGCCTCATGTAAAAACCTAACATCACTTATAGCTACTCCTTGCAATCCCTGGTTCATGCAAAATGCTTCGATTCTAGATTGCATTGATAGTTGATTTTGATCAATTCCTAAATAAAAACTATCTACTTGTACAACCTTTTTCCAGTCTTCTATGTATGCATTTGCCTCTTGATCACGATCGTTTGACAAGAGATCAAGTAAATGAGTACGCATAGGAAGAATAACAACGAGGTTCGAAGTGTAGAACTCTAAATCATTTTGATGCATTCGCTTTTGCTCTTGTAACTGGATATGGGAACTCAACTGTAACAAATCACGATATCCGTCTATGTTTTTCGCTAACACAATACATGTGTGCATTTCTCCACTTACTACTTCGACGTCAATCGTCATCCCAATTATTGGTTTGATTCCTGCTTTATAACAAGCCTCGTAAAAGGAAATAGCTCCATACATCACATTTTCATCTGTTAATGCAATGGAACGAAAACCTAATTCCTTTGCACTTTTAACCAATCGCTCTATTTGAATTGTACTTTGCATAATACTAAATCCACTTCTTACCTGTAAGTGAGCATAGGTCATTATTTTCCCACCTTAATAATCTAGTTCGTTACTTATGTTAAGGTCCTAAGCCAGCATATGGTCTTTACACCTAATTCTTCCATGATCATTAAACTTTCTTAACTTCTATTATAACGGAAGGACTATACAATCAAAATCATTAACATATCTTGTCCATTCCTTTCATAAATTTAAAGGAGTGAAGGATCCAATGGCAAGGTATATGTTATTCGTATTAAACGGCTTGCCTTAACAGGTGAAAGCCTTTGTTTTTCTCATTCGATCTACCATAATGATAGTAGACCAAAAAGGAGAGGGAAATATGGAAGAAAGATTTATTTCCTCTATGATTCAATGTTATTTTATAGCATTAGGAGTTATCATGGGAGGCTCATTAATAGGCAGCATAGGTGCTTTTGCTACGGGAGAACCACCACTAACACTTATGGGACGCATTGCGAAAAGTTTAAGAATATGGGCCATTGTAGCTGCAATCGGAGGAACATTTGACGCCATTTCAAATTTTGAAAAAGGAATTTTTGAAGGATCAACTTTAGATATGTTAAAACAAATTTTACTGATCGTTACAGCAATGGGTGGTGTGCAGACTTCACTCATGGTCATTGAATGGTTAACACAGGAGGAGATCGAGTAATGCACATACCTCCTTACTATAAACGGGCGGGCTGGCAACGTTTTTTAGCGGGAGCATTTATTGGTGCTATTATTTCCTTTGCGATTTTCCTCTATATGTATGGTCAATTCCAAGAAAGATGGATAGAAGACAATTTAAGTCTTAGATCTGAACTCAATACGTTACAGCGAAATTATGAGGCGCTTGAAGAAAGTAAAAATAAACTTGATGAACAATCAAAAAAAGAAATAACGGTTGAAGAGATCGAGATAAGTATAGAAAATGAAAAACAATTAAAACTCGACCGACTTATCGTTCATACATTAGAGCAAAAAATACTAGACGAAATAAATCATGTCATTGGCCAAAGTACGAATAGCTTATCTGAAAACTATCAACTCTTAACTGCAGCGATTGAAAACAAAACATTACATGAAGATAACTTTTCGTATCAAGCTGTCGTGAAAAACCTATTTATCATATCACAACGTCTAGTAATTAATGTGGAGCTCAAACTGGCAAATTAAAGCATGAACTTTTTTTGAATTTTTTCAATTTCTTAGGTCAATCCTTCTTTTCTTTAATATAATTATAATAAGATATCATTAGGCTTTTGTTTGTCTATAGATGTAGACAGTGTAAAATCCGAATAGAAGGGTGTGGTTGATCATGTTCATTATGAGCCGTAGCCTTATCGTAAAAGAAAAGTTAGATCGACTTACAAATGGATACAATGCGTATGCAGAATCCGATGAAATAATTCAAATGATGAAACGTGAAATTTCAAAATTGGATTTCACTGTTGTGTGTGATGAGTCGGAACATGGATGTTGGTTTATACCTCAAAGACCCTAACTTGCTTCAGATCACATTACGAAGGACTACCAATTGAATCGAGGTAGTCCTGTTTTTGTTGTTACTATATCATTATTGATTATTTGCACATGCTTCTTCTAAGTCTTTAATGACAGCCTCAGCTTCGTCCCAGTTATAGATGGTTGCACCAGAAGCCAGTGGATGTCCTCCTCCATTATACTTAGCAGCAATATCATTAATTACTGGACCCTTTGATCGCAAACGAACGCGGATTAAGTCCTCTTCCTCAACAAAAATTACCCAAGCACGTATTCCTTCGATATCACCTAAAATCCCAACGATTGAACTCGTTTCCGATGATGTTAATCCGAATTCCTCTAGTTTTTCCATCGTAATCTTTATCGAACTTACACCAGATTCTGACACATGGAAATTCTGTAATATATATCCTTTTAAACGAGCAACATTCATTTTTGTTTTATACATAGAGTCATATAATGCAGTTCGGTCAAAATTATAGGTAACCAGATCTGATGCATACAAAAAAGTTTTTTCCGTGGAACTGGGAAATAAAAACCTTCCAGTATCTCCAACAATACCTGCATATAATAAACTTGCTGCTCGATCATTGCACTTGAAACCTGATTCTTTTGCATGCATAAATAATTCATAGATCATCTCACTAGTAGAACTTGCTTCTGTATTTACCCATGCAATATCACCATATGGGTCAACACTTGGGTGATGGTCAATTTTGATTAACTCTTTTCCAGTACTGTAACGTTCATCAGCTATACGAGCTTGGTTAGCTGTATCACACACGATAACCAAAGCGTCTCGATACACTTCATCTTCAACTTCATCCATTTTCGCAAAAAAGGATAAAGATATATCTTCATCGCCAACAACGAATACACTTTTCTCTGCAAAAGAATGCTTTATAATTTCTGCCAATCCCACTTGCGAACCATACGCATCAGGGTCTGGCCGAACATGGCGGTGAATAATGATCGTTTGATATTCACGTATTTTATTTATTATCTCTTGTATCTCTTTTGTGTATTGCATTCGTACCAACACTCCTTCAATCATTTGCCTATTCAATCTTACATTCACATACCTAGCAAATCTATTAAAAAAAAGCTACAATGGAGAAAGACTAGATAGTTAGGAGCAAATCATATGATTATTTTCCCAATTGTAATTGTAGTTTCATTAATTTTATATGTGTACTATAAAGTGACGATCATACGAAGTAAAGATATGTTACAACAAGTTTACTTAAATGCAAAAGCAAAAATTTCACTCGGTGTATTTATTAGCTTTTTTGGAATTAATCAATATCTGTTTTATGAAACTAAATTTGCTTTATATGTAACGATTGTTTTTGTCATCCTAGGTGTTGCCCAAATCATTAGTGGATTTAAACGAACAAAACACTACGCCAATGAAATAAAGAAAAGGGAACAATCATAACCATGGGTGTTCCCTTTTTATTTGTTACTATAATACTAAAGGAAAGTGTATGTAATTGCTAGGTTTTGTTATAGATAATAAATAGAATTAACCTGAACGATCATGGACTTTGTAATGGCTAGCTTAAATGGAGGTTAACGGTCAATGAGTTGTCCCATCAGCACAGCTTTTCCTACAAGATCTTTATCATGAAAAACTTCCACGTCTACTTTTGCAGATTTACGTCCGACTTCTAGTATTCTTGATTTAATTTCTAACACACTTTCTAATTGTACTGGCTTCAAAAAGTACACGGACAGATTTTCCACCACAAGATCTCCCTTTTTATATTGTCTTAAGACTCTACCTCCTGCTTCAGTTACAAAAGAAACTAATACACCATATGATAATGTTCCTAATTGATTTGTCATTTGCGGCGTTACATCTGAGCGAAAAACCATGTTTTGATTGTCATCAGATAATACTTCTAACCTGCTTGTAACAATATCATCAATTGTTTCTCCAACTTGTGGTTGGCGTTGAATATGCTGCAATGCTTTTAATACATCCTGTCTTGAAATAAGTCCTACCAGTTTATTGTGATTATCAACAACAGGCATAATTTCTATTCCTTCCCAAACCATCATGTGCGCAGCATAGGCTAGAGATGTTTCTTTTAAAACTGTCATTGGATTTTTTGTCATTACTTTATCAATAGAGACGAGCTTATCTTTCCCAATAATATCCTTTGAAGTAACCATTCCAACTACCCGGTTATTTTCGTCTACTACAGGATATCGACTATGCGTTGTTTGTTCATTAAATTCATACCACTTCGTTAATTGATCTTTCGTTGTTAGAAAAAAAGTATGATCATATGGGATGAAGATATCGCCAATTAGTACAATCTCTTTTTTGATCAATTGATCATAGATTGCCCTATTAATCATTGCTGCAACTGTAAACGTATCATAGCTTGTAGAAATGATTGGTAGTTTCTTTTCATCAGCTAAACGTTTGACTTGGTCTTCCGTATCAAAGCCACCTGTAATAAGAACAGCCGCTCCTTCTTTAATTGCAAGCTCATGTGCTTCTACCCTATTTCCAACAATTAGCAACGAATCTTTTTCTGTATAACGCATCATGGCATCTAATTTCATTGCTCCAATAACAAACTTATTTAACGTTTTATATAATCCTTCTCTACCACCAAGGACCTGTCCATCTACAATACTAACAATTTCAGCAAAAGTTAGATGTTCAAAGTTCTCTTTTTTCTTTCGTTCAATTCGGATTGTCCCAACTCGTTCAATCGTACTAACAAGCCCTTGGTTCTCCGCTTCTTTAATCGCTCGATAAGCTGTTCCTTCACTTACATTCAGTTCTTTTGCAATTTGTCTAACTGATATTTTGTTTCCAACTTTAAGTGATTCAATAAAATTTAATATCTGTTCATGTTTGGTAGCCAAAGCCTCTCACCAATCTTTCCATCTGTACTAATTAATTATCCCCTATTGTTATTATACAGATGTGGAAGGATTGTATCAATTTTTTCCAAATTGATATTGTTTTTTATTTTCTTGTTCCATTGCTGGTGGCTTGGTCATTTTTAATAGTGTTGCTAAGTTAGAACCCACTACTAATATAAAAGAAGTAAGCCATCCTGCCCAAAAAACAGATGATGCTTTTGTTACTTCTCCGTTAATTGCAGGCCAAGCGAGATAGAGTAGAAAACAGGCTAATAAAATCCGTAATAAGGCATACTGTTTCATATCTTTCACTCCTCTGTATTATATATACCTAATACTATGCATACATTAGAGCGTTCATGATTTAAGCACACAAAAAGCCAGAAGAATACACTTCTGGCTTTTTTATAGTAAGCAATTAATACTGTGTAGTTGATCCATACTGTGCAGTAATTAAAGATGATAATACTGCTCTACCGTTCCGGAAATACACTCCGCTTTCCGTGGGGCGAGCGCCGAGCCGCTTCGTCGCTTCGCTCCTGCAGGGTCTCGCCTGTCTCGCAG
>NZ_JAOALK010000053.1 GCF_025154055.1 Aquibacillus koreensis | reverse complement strand
GGTGTTGACGCACTTCTCTTTTAATATATACCCAATTATACATAAAATTATACTGAATATCTAGACATAAATTCAATGTGTGCTAGTGTTTAGAGATCCATAAGTGCCAGTGCCATTTAATTTAATTACTGGTGCCAGTCACCACCCGTAATGAAGCAATCATTATTGCACTGGCATCAAGTCTAGTTCTTTTAAATTATAACCCTCCAACGCTAGACCAAAGGTTAGGATAGGTTACTTTTTCTCATTACTTATAGTAATTGCTAGTTCCTGTCACCAAATATATTTCACACCTAAAATGGTAACTCATAATCATCTATTGATTTACTATGTTGTTTTGTTTGCTTGGTATCTGGAAGAAGATAATCTTTATCGGAACTATCAGAAACAATTTCGTCACACTTAGGGCAATTAATAAACACGTCATTTAGATGAAAGCCTACATATCCATGTGTCACTTCTTGTATTGCAAAAATTGTTTCCCACTCTATCTCAAATTCATAATTACATGCCTTGCAAAACAATACACAATTACCGAAATCTTCCTTTGTTGCTTCACTTTTTTTATTCTTCATTTTCCTTTTTTGCTTTCCCATAATAAAACACCTTTCTGACTTCCCTTGTACCACCCGTATTAGATTTTGTAACTAAGTAGTATAGTGAGCGGTTGATCCTCTCTCTGGTAGAAGGGAGATGGTAGGATGACGACATTTGCAGCATTAAGTCTAGTTGCTCGATTTTGTATAGCTTTAATAGCTACTTTAACATTTGTTGTGACTATTGTCGTCTTTCTAAACAAAAGAAATAGCCGCTCACTACCAAGATAACGGCTACTTCTTTGTATAGAATCATAAATTTTGGTCATCCGCTCTTCATGCGGCATGTAGTTACTTTCTAGCTGGGTGTTATCGCACTCAGCTATTCTTAATTATTATTAATTATATCCAATAATACTTATTGTTACATATATACAAAGGTTGTATTTTGGAATATATATGTACTTACACTAGCGTTGCATTTGATTGCCAGTGCCTGTCACCACCCGTAAAATAGCGGATTTTGTCGAAGAATGATAGATTTGTAATGATAGTTTTGATATGTGAGAGATAGTCTAATAGACGTTGTAACTATATTAATTTCTGGTGCCTTGCATCACTCGTAAAGTGTTGTAATATGTGGAACGGTTGGTGGCAGGTATTTTTGGATGTATTGAATCATAGGTGCCAGCAACAACCACCATTATATTGATGAAAGTTGTTATTTAGTTGATAATTTGTACATTGGCCACCATATGATCAATGGTGAGCATGCGGGTGAACTCATATATTCCATTTATGCTGGTGGTGAGAGGTTTTTTAGCATTATCCCTATCACTTCAATCGCTGAAGCGGCAATAGTTCATGAAAGCAAGGGTTATTCTTAAGGGTTTGAATAAAGGTGCCGTTTTCAATGATCACATCTAAAGGTATGTAGCAATGCTGATGCATAATTGTATAGCTATAATCCAGAAAGACTTTATCCCCATATCTAAAGTATTCTCTACATCTTCCACATCGCACACGGTTTATACCATCCATTTTACAATACTCCTTTCCATAGTAAACGATCAATCTGATCTATCAGATTGATCGTTTAAGTAAGATAAATTCCTGGTGCCTGTCATCACCCGTAAATTAACGAAATTTGTCGAGCGGTTGGTGATTTTTAGGGTTGTTATGCTCATTGTTGAACTATCGTATTAGAGCTATTTATAATTATCAAGCATACTTCTGAATTTCATGAAAATGAAAAGACAATAGTAGTATTTTGTGGAGGTCTGTTAGTTTAGGTGCGAAAATCCTTCGTACGGATTTATCCTCCCTAAAAATAGAATTTGGTATATAGTCAATGGTTCCTATCCCGAATTTGTCGGTGCCTACTCACCACCCGTGAATTAGTGAGATTTGTCGAACGGTGATAGTTAGGATGAACGGTGGAATTTGATAAACTGAAGTAACAACTGAACTGTTGTGAGGGTGGATGGTTTTGATCTTATTGCTATCGGAAGAACATATTTGAAATCAGGAAAACCACCCTACGCCGTCGCAAGCAAAAAGGGTTGCTCTCGAAAAACTAAAAAATAATTTGACAACGACCACCCTGACGGTAGAGGTTGCAGGGAGAAGTTGCGCACTTCTCTTCTTCGTTGATTGCCGGTGTCTAGTCACCACCCGTGATAAATCCTTAACTAAGTAAAACAGTATGATAGAATAATTTAGTCCAAAACAAAAAAATAACACTAATAAGTATACTATTGAATAGAATGTTTAAAAATTGTCAATTTTGTTTAATAAATAATAATTATTGTCTATTTAAACTGATATTAGTCAAATTTTTTAACGATTTTATTTATATGTTAATTTTTGTGTGATATAATTCTTTGAAAGACATTATAGTATAAGATCCTAGGAGGAAACGATATGTCGAGCACTATCCGAGTTACAAATGTTGAGGTTAAAAATTTAAAAAATGTAAAAAAGGGAAACTTTGGTACAAATTCAACCTTTGATAACCTTGAGATTGCAGATGTAATAGGCTTCTATGGACAAAATGGATCTGGTAAGACGGCAATTGTTGAATCGTTTAATTTGTTAAAGATCTTGTTAGAAACATGGGAATTGCCGAAGTTATCTAAACATTTAATATACTATAATGAGGAATACTTGGAGCTGTCGTTTGACTTAATTATTAAAAACAATCTAGGAGAGTTTTTTGTAAAGTATGATGTTTCAATAGGTAAAGGGAAAGAGAAACTACTTCAGGTGATTAAAGAAAAAGTTTCTTATAGGGAAAATATAAGCAAGAAGCGTTTTAAAGATATTTTTTATAAAGATAATGAAGAGATTGCTATAAGAAATCAAAAGCTGAAGGCAATGAACGAAGATATTAGAGTATCCGTAATGGTGGCGAAACGAATGGCAAATGATAATTGCACTTCGTTCGTTTTTAGAGATGAATTAAGAGAAATATATGATCATTTTTTAAATGAGATAGAAACGGAAATAATGAGCAATCTTCTTGGTGATTTTAATAGAGATTTTCACGTGATTGATCAAACTCAGTCAGGACTCCAAATGGCAAATATTGTTATGCCATTTAACATCCACCTTGAAAATGTGCGTGGAAAAATTCCTTATGAGTTAGGGGATACAATGGTATTACCACCTCAGTTATTTGAAACAATTGAGAAAGTTATTGAGCAAACAAATGTTGTTCTCAAAACGATAATACCTGGTTTGCAAATCAAAATAAGAAAAATCCATCAAGAAAAAATGGATGATGGATTAGATGGTATCCGTTTTGAGTTTTTGTCTAATAAAGAAAACATTGAGCTACCTTTAAGAAGTGAATCGTCTGGTGTTATAAAAATAATTTCAATACTTAGTACGTTAATAGCAGTGTACAATAATCCTAATGCATGTGTAGTTATTGATGAATTAGATGCTGGAATTTTTGAATATTTACTGGGAGAATTATTAGAAGTAATAAGTGAGAATGGGAAAGGGCAATTATTTTTCACATCACATAATTTGAGGATTTTAGAAGTTTTACCTATTCGTAATTTATGGTTTACTACACTAAATGAAGAGGATCGCTATCTTCAACTAAAAGGGGTTAAAAAGTTAAACAATGCACGCGATATTTATTTGCGTGCAGTGCAGCTTGGTGGGCAAGACGAACCTATTTATGGTGAAACAGACTTGTACGACATAAAAAAGTCATTTAGAAAAGCAGGTAAAATAAATGGCGAAAACTAGAAAAAAAGTAGTTCTTTTAATTGTTGAAGGAGAGAGCGACGAAACTTTGCTTATAGATCGTTTAAGGGAGCTATTCAGAGACCATGAAATCCGATTTGAACCTCAACGTGGTGATATCTTGTATGACGCGAGAAAACAAAGGAAACCTATCAAAGAGGTTATTGGGGATACTGTAAAGGAAATAAGACTAAAAAGGAAATTTAAACAGACTGACATCCTTGCTGTTATTCATATTATTGACACAGATGGTTGTTTAATACCGGAAGATAATGTTGTTATAGATAAAGAGCAAGAGGTTTTAACCTATTATCAAAATACTAATATAAGTGTTCAAAGTGGAACACAAATGAATAATATATTAACTCGAAATAATATAAGGGGTAGAAATATTCGTACTATGAATTCTGTAGATACGATTGTTTCTAATAAATATGCCTATCAAATGTTTTACTTTTCGAGGAATTTAGAACATGTAATTTTTAATGAGGCCAATCCTTCTTCAGAAACAAAAGTAGATAATATAGAAGAATTCTTAGAAGAATTAGATTCACCACTAGAAGAATACTTGTCACAATACATGCCAGATATTGAAGCAGGGAGTTATAGAGACCAATATATAGCAAGCTGGACCTTTATTTCAGAAGGGATTAAATCTTTACAACGATCAACAAATGTTCCGCTAATGTTTAATTTTATAGAGTTAAAGTCATCGGAATTATAGTTTGAGATAATTTAGTTGTAATAGAATGAATAACCTATATTAGCTCATTACCTTGAAAAAAACGTGGTGGGCTTTTTTGTTCTTATTCGTTTATCTTAATTTACTGGTGCCTAGTATAGAAAATAGGTTCAATCAATAAAAAAAGACCACCGTTTTCATAGTAAAGATAGAAGGACCTATCACAGAACTTCCAATTTCTTATCCCAACCAAAGGAGTTGAAAACGTTGGTTTACTCATTATCGAACCATATTCAAGGTAAAAATGGAAGTCGATGGGTAAATTTTGTTCGAGAAGAGGAGAAAATTTATGAATGCCGGTGCCTAGTCACCACCCGTAATAAAACCATGTTATTCCTTAGGGATATGGTAGTAGTGAGAGAAAACCCTATCCAGTTGTATGGATAGGGTTATTAGTCATTCATTATACGAATGAGATCATAATGATAAAACCGCTTGTTTCTTTTTCTATTATCCCCATAAACCATGTTTAACTGAACAAGTTCATTTAAGCTCTTCCGTATTGTTACAGGTGCTAAGCTAGTATCGTTTTCAATTTGATGAACGGTTGCAATAGGGTATTTAAAAAGGGCTCCCCAAACTTTTTCTGTTGAGGGTTGCTTTAAGTTCGTTATTCCTTCTTCATACAACCTTTCTGCTTGATCCAACTTATTAAATTGCCGCTCAGCCATACGAATCGTTGCCTGAAGGAAAAAAGTAATCCAACTATTCCAATTAGGTTCGTTTTTATTAATCGCCCGAACACCGTTTAGCATCGCATAATATTTAAACTTTTCTTTCTCCAATTCCTCACTTAGGAAGAAGAATGGGGAGTCAATTAGGTTGGATTGTAACATATATAGTACGATTAAGATTCGGCCTAAACGTCCATTTCCATCTAAGAAAGGGTGAATAGATTCAAACTGTGCATGAATGATTGCTACTTTAATTAGCGGATGCAATTTGTCTTCCGTATCTTCTAAATATGGATGACCGTTCATATATCTTTCTAAATTAGACATATATTCTCCCATAAGTTGTGGTTCAGGAGGAACATAAGAAGCATCTTTCAGTTGCTTGGTTGGTCCAATGAAGTTCTGAATTGTTCTATATTCTCCGGCAGCACTTGTAGAACCACGAGCATCTTTCATTAGTTCCTTGTGCATATCGCGGATTAAACGTTCTGTTAGTGGGTATCCTGTCTGAATGGTTTCAACGCCAAGTTTTAATGCTCTTTGGTAATTTCGAACTTCTACCTTCTCCCAATCTTCTTTCTGCTCAATTTCGTCTTCTAACATCTCACTGAAAGTAACTTGAGTCCCTTCAATTCTTGTAGATTGAACAGATTCATGTAGTGTTAACAATTGTAAAAATGATTCACTAACTAAAGAATAATGAATTTTTTGTTTTAGCTTTTCCAATATGGATGAGGCTTCCACAACTTTTTTATAAAAAGCAAGTTCAGATTCCGCATCAAAGGTTATTGGTAGAAGTGGTAATGCGTATGGTTTCTTCACTTTCGAAACACCTCTTTTAGAATATGTATTAGTATTATTATATTATAAAATGAGTAAAAGTAAACAGTTGTGATATTTTATTATTTAATAATATCGTAATTGGAGATACTAGTCACCTTCCTCAAATCAATATTTCAATTGGTATTTAATTGAAAGTTTAACTTGATGACATTGGATCTAAGTCCAGTGTGAAGTTGGAATGAACAGTTTGATTGCACTTTTTGTAATTAGTATTATGTTGAGAAATCGTTTATAATTGTGATATGGAAATTGACGTAAGAAGCTGAAAAATGTAACAATTAAATTTCCTATAAATGAACATTTAAAATAAGGAGAAGGAGGTGTCCTTCATGAAAATATACGTAAAGAATGATGATGGGAAAATGTATGAAGCATTCAAGATAGATGAAAACACCTATACATTTAGAGCGGAAAATAAAACTTTTGAGCTTTCTCTTACAGAATCTGAAGAGGTTAATGATTTTAGTACATTAACAGAAAAAAAGAAGAAGAACATGACAAAAGCGATTTTTTCGAATGAGGATGTTTTAGAACAATTAAGAGATGCCCAAAAAAATAGAGATAGTGACTTTTCTTATTATAGTGGGGATGAAATCGAATTTGATAAATTGGTAGATGAAATAAACCGTGACAGATAAAGAAATACATTATGAAGTCATCTGGGGGCAAAAGGCTAGAGTGAAATTAGCAGAGATGAAACCATTTAAAATTGATCCCAAGATGGTGTTCCGGAATTCAAAAAGTATTTTATCTGTAAAACCCCATAAAAAAGCTGATGACGTAGCAAATTATCCAGACTTTGAATTCAATGGTTACTATTGGATTTACATCAATAATGTCATATTGGTTTATGACGTACTTGAAGAAGAAAGAAAGGTATTGGTTGATGCTTGTTATTCTGCTTTAACAGGTTTTGCTCTACAAATATTTTATGGTGAACATGATACAGATCCACTATAGATTGCGCAGCACTTCTGTAAGAAGAGGTGTTTTTTTATTGCTAGGTGTCGGTCACCACCCGTAAAATAGCGGATTTTGTCGTAAGTTGGTAGTTTGATAATGATAGTTTTGTTATGTAGAGATAGTATAATAGATTCTTTAACTATATAGCGTGCCGTGGTGGGCGGTTGACCATCTCCTGTTAGAGGGAGGTGGTAACATGACGACTTACGAAGCAATCATTATAGCACTGACATCAAGTCTAGTTCTTCTAAATGGGCTAGCATTCGTAGTTCTAATCGTCAAAGAAATGAGATAAAAGTAACCGTCCAACGCCAGACCAAAGGTTAGGATAGGTTACTTTTTCTCATTACTTATAGTAATTGCTAGTGTCACCACTCGAAAAAACACTTGGGGATAAGGACTAAATATTAGTGGAAGTCAGGAACAAATTTTTACATAAGTTGTTCAGGGTGACACTTCCCAAATATAATTCACGCCTAAAATGGTAACTCATAATCATCTATTGATTTACTATGTTGTTTTGTTTGCTTGGTATCTGGAAGAAGATAATCTTTATCGGAACTATCAGAAACAATTTCGTCACACTTAGGGCAATTGAATTGCCAGTGCCTGTCACCACCCGTAAAATGACAGAATTTGTCGACAGGGTGGTGGCTTTTAAAATTGAAGTCATATGCTCATCGATGAACAAATGGTGCTCTATAGAACCTATGCTTTCTTTCAATAAATTTAAGTTTAAGGTCGTTATTGTCGGATTGTAAGCGTCAAATAGTACTCACATTTTAAGTAATAGTTCAATAACGCGATAATCTACCTAATATTCAGAAAATATAATACTAAATGTATTAGATTAATTTTAAAAAAAGAAAAGTGGCCGTGTGCAGGAAAACTGCGCACGGTTCTGAGAGGGGGGCGGAACACAATCTGCCTAGGGCATAGAGGTTCCCTCCTACTTCGGCCCACCCGTTTTAAATGCAGTCACCACCCGTAATATTTCCGTTTTTAAGATTACCAGACAAATTATTGTATAAGAAGTGGTAATACATGTTCATTTAAAGCGGTTACACCACCTGATATAGTGACTAAGGAACTAATATGTGACAATATGTGAAAGAATTTTTTTAGAGAGCTATCATCTGCATGCTCTTTAACTTCATTTATTCGCACCATAAGCATTCCTAGGGATTGTTCTAATGAATCATTTAAATCTTGATTTCCGAATAATTTATAGTTATAAATTGCTGAATCTATATTAGACAAGTTTTTTATAATTGCACTTCTTAACTCTAGTGGGAGTGAACTATTTGATAAATCTTTTTTTAAATCTTCTATTTTTGATATCAATGACTCTAGCTCTTCATTGTTAATTAGATTTTCACCAGCTATATTAGAAACTACAAGCGATATCATTTTTAAAGGTTCTACTTTTTCTTGTGTAATACCTAATTTTGAAATATAAGTATCTATATTTGTAGAAAGAAAACGAGTTAAGATATAATCTAGTGGTTCAAGAAAAATTGGAGAATCATAACCTTCAAGAGATTGTACTTGCTTTTTTGCTCTTTGAATTAAAATTATTATGTCTATTTGTTTTTCTAAAACTAGTGTAAGATTCTCTTCGGTTGGCAACTCAAATGATTCTACTATTATGTCCTTTAACTGTTTGTTGTCATTAATAAAACGATCATCTATAAAACCATTGTTTAAAACATCATAAAGACGTCCAACAAAATTATCCTTTGTAAACTTTTCTGTCATTGTTTGCCTCCAGTTTAATAATAATTTTTTATCCTTTTCAGTCTGCTTAACTTTAACAATGCCCTTTTAAAATGCCTTCAAATTTCATCTGCATCTTCAGGGCGAAGGCGTTTCCACTGTCCTATATTACAAATAATCCTAGTTGTCTATACCGTAATCTTAATTTCTACTTGACGGTCTCACTACCCTTAACTTAAATCCACATGTATTATTATATTTTCGACATTTTTGTTAGCAATTCCTGCAAATTTGAAGAACAGAGTTTTGAAGAACAGAGTTGTACAAATTTCTGATGCCACCACCCGTAAATCGACGGAATTTGTCGATAGGGTAGTGGTTTTTACATCGGGAATATATGCTCAGTCGATGAACAAATGGGTGATCTCAATAACTTAAACTTGAATTGCTGAATTGCTGGTGCCTGGCACCACCCGTAAAATAGCGAAGATTGTCGATGGTTGAAAGTTGGATAATGATAGTTTTGTTGTGAAGGAGATAGTATAATAGATTTTGTAACTACATACCATGGTGGGCGGTTGGCCATCTCCTGGAAGAAGGGAGGTGGTAGGATGACGACATTTGAAGCATTAAGCCTAGTTGCTCAATTCAGTTTAGCTCTAATAGCTACACTTACTTTTGTTGTAACTATTGTCGTCTTTCTATACAAAAAGAAATAGCCGCCCACGACCAAGGTAACGGCTACTTCTTTGTATATTTCTCATAATTTGGTCAGCCGCTCTTCATGCGGCATGTAGTTATTACTAAGCTGGGTGTAGACGCACTCAGCTTTTCTTATTGTATATTAATTATAACGAATAATACATATTGTTGCAAATATGCAAAGGTTGTATTTTAGAATATAAATGAAATTAAATAAGAGGAAATAATAACATAGTTCAGGGAGAGGTTTGACATGCTTCTCCTGTTTTTTGTTATTGGAAGGATTTAGTGTGAAACAGGAAAACAGGAACACGAGGCTCATAGATTAAACATTTATGGATAGTATAGAATCAGCTTTTATAGTGATTTATATCGTGAAAATTCAACTTTTTGCTTTTCGACTACCTCAACGTTTTTTGCTATTTTATATGTATCTATCGAAAAGAGCGTATAGTATGGGAGGTAGTTTTATGGCAACGATTGTTTCAAGTATTGGATTGAAAGGCTTAGAGGGATACCGTGTCCATGTGGAAGTACAATTAATGCCAGGTGTAGAGGGGGTGAGTATCGTAGGTTTGCCAAATGCTTCTGTGAAAGAGTCTAAGGATCGGGTGATGTCGGCACTTTATGCAAATGATTGTCAAATACCGGATAAGAAGGTGATTATTAATCTTTCCCCAGCAGAACAACAGAAGAATAGCCCGATTTTTGATTTGGCGATGGCTATTGGTGCAATGTACGAGGCGGGGGTGATTCAAGATAAAATTCCTAAAGGAGCAGCTTTTCTTGGTGTGCTGTCTCTGGATGGATCAATCAAACCTGTTGGTGGGATGTTACCGGCCGTGTTAGCTGCAAAAAATGAAGGGTTTTCTATTTTGTATCTTCCTTGGATGGAAGATTTCCCTTTAAGCCGTTTAGGTGGAATGGAGTTACGTTTTGTTCGTACGCTTCGTGAGGTAATTGAGTCTTTTTCAGGACAACTATCGGTGTTCAATCCTTCTATTATATCTTCCAATATTGCTGAAGAACCAACAAGTAGTGATTATAAGAGAGATTTTAAACATATTCTTGGCCACGAAAAAGCAAAAAGAGCGCTAGAGATTGCTGCTGCAGGTGGGCATAATGTATTGATGTCTGGTCCGCCTGGTTGTGGGAAGAGTTTACTTGCTGAAACATTTTCATCGATTTTACCTAAGCTAACGGAAGATGCTAGGTATGAAGTGATGAGTATTTATCAGTTGTCCGGACTACCGAATAAAGCGTTCCACATTGCTCCTTTTCGCAATCCCCATCATTCTTCTTCTGCGGTTTCTCTCATTGGGGGAGGGTCTAATCCTAAGCCTGGTGAAGTATCCCTTGCTCATCGTGGCGTCCTTTTCCTTGATGAAATGGCTGAATTTCCAAAACGAACACTTGACATGCTTCGGCAACCAATTGAGACGGGGAAGGTAACAATTAGTCGTGCTAGTTCAACAGTGACGTATCCTGCACAGTTTCTTCTTTTAGGTGCCATGAATCCCTGCCCCTGTGGTTATTTAGGCTCGAGGCATTTTTATTGTACATGTTCTCCGAATCAAATTACTGCTTATGCCAATCGCGTTTCCGGACCAATTCAAGATCGGATGGATATCTTACTATACTTACAAGCGGTTGCGTTAAATAAGGAAACAATGGAAGGTAACGAAGAATCTGAAGTAATCAGAGGAAGAGTTACCAAGGCGAGAGAAAGACAATATGCCAGATACGGAGCTGAAATATTAAATGCCAACGTATCACAAGAGTGGATTCTAGAGCATGTCAAGCTCAGTTCAGACCAACAGAAAATGGTTCAACAGTGGTCTACCCAATATAATTGGAGCACGCGTGTGCAAATGAAGGTGTTACGAATTGCTCGAACAATCGCGGATTTACAAGATGTTCATGCAATTTCCAATGAATCACTATGGGAAGCAATGACATTGCGCCGAACGGTTAAAAGTAAAGAGCAAAAAACGCCATTAGCGAGGTGAGTTATGGCACGGAAGAAAAGAATTTGGATTCCGGATTATTTTTATCATGTTGTATGTCGAGGCAATCACCGGGAAGCCTTATTTAAAGAGGAAGAAGACTTTGAGACATTTCTTTATATTTTGGAACAAGTGAACAAGCGGCATCCATTCGAACTAGCAGCTTTTTGTCTCATGACGAATCACTTTCATTTGCAAATTCGCTCACAGAAACAAGAGATCTCTAAAGTAATGGCACTTGTGAATCGCCGTTATGCAAGTTATTTCAATATGAAGTATTTCCTGTCTGGACACCTTTTTGAAAAACGATATTATGACAAGATCATCCCTAATGAACAAGGCATGTTAGAAGTTAGTCGCTATATCCATCTAAATCCACTAGAAGCAGGAATGGTGAAAAGGCCAGAAGACTACAGGTGGAGTAGCTTTCGAAGCTATCAAGGAAATACAACGCCTGACTATCGGTTTTTGAGACAAGCGATTTTATTGGATTATTTTTCAGGTTCGAGACTTGAGAAGCGGAGGAAGTATGGGGAGTTTGTGAGAGGTGGTTAGTGAAGACTTAAAAATAGGTTTGTACACGAAGAAAGGAAATTGAAACGAGAGGGAGTAACGATCATGGGGGGAGGGATATAACTATATGTAAACTAAATTTTCTGGTGCCTAGTATAGAAAATAGGTTAAATAAATACAAAAAGACCACCGTTTTCATAGTAAAATAGAAGTACCTATCACAAAACTTCCAATTACTTATCCCAACCAAAGGAGTTGAAAACGGTGGTTTATAAAGCTTTTTCTGCTCTTAAAGTACTATTACTTATCATTTTAACCCAGTGCACATATACTTGCCGTTTTGTGTATCAAAGTACAATAAGTTTAACAGGTTCCTCTAATTCTGAAGATCCAAAAGAGCATGCTCCGCTACTGTCTTTGATGTGAAGTGGACCTAAATATTTCTTGGGCTTCATAAAATCTATTGGGCACTTTATTTACGCTTCCTCATACATACTTCCATGTATATCTACAATTATTTTTGTCTTTATAACGGGTGCTTGTTCAATAAAAGTGCGTTGATCGAAGTATATGCTGAAAGAGTTCTTTTTAAAGAATTCACTTATTGTTTGTTGGTTTTCTGCATAACTCCCAGTCATTTCTCCATAGATATGGATATAATCGCCTTCATTTAAATTTGTTATGTTAGGGAAAAGGATAAGTGCTTCATCCCCATAATAATCTTCATAAGAAGCATCATGATTAGTAGATAGGGTCAAAATTGTTCTTCCATTATTCTCTTGAATGTTATAAATTCTGCCGTAAAAATGGACTATACTTCCTTTATAGCTACCAGGTCGCTTTTGTAATTCTTTGTAATCTGACTCCATAGCGTGTTCAAAGTATAAATTTCTTTCTATCGTTTTAATCTGATCTTGAGCTTCTACATACCTCTGAGATTCTTTACTAACCCTCTTCAACTCTTTGATGGCTAGATCTGGATTTCCCTCATTCAAAAATTCTGAAGCTTGAACGAAATAATCGTTTTCATCAGCTTCCTTAATTTCTTTGCCTTGTTTAATGTCTTTCTTCTCATTTGCTATTTGCTGATCTGAGCCATTTAAACTAATACTCTCCGTCTTGACTTGAGCGTCTTCAAAAAGAGTGATTTTTGATATACCATCTTCTATAGTCTTAGCAACCTTATCAAAACTGCCAGAGAAAACTGTTAAATATGATGGTAAAACTAAAAGTAAAAAAACTGTACCCGTTGCGACTACTGTTTGGAAAATAGCTGAATGCCAATCCGTTTTAGATAAGCGCTTAAATGATTGAGGTTTAACTAAAATTGAAAATATAATTCCGCTAACAACTCCCCCTAGATAAGTGGGTAACGTGAAACTTGGTGTAACAAATGTAAAAGTGATAATGCCTATAATAATAATCCAAATGGCCAGTTTGTTTTCTGACATGACCATCCGATTTCTTTTGATTAAGAGTCCTACATGCAAACCTATTAACCCATACAGACTTACTGATGCCCCACCCAATACCGTATCTAATGAAGAAGTTAAAAGAAAAATCCCTCCAATAATACCTGTGATCATAAATAATAAAGGAAATTTAACAGAACCATAAATACGTTCTAATGGAGGAGCTAGTACCAATATGCCTAAAAGATTTACTATAAGATATAACGTTCCTCCCATTTGCACAAAGATATAAGATGCTAACCTAAACCATTGGTCTATAGCGCTCTCGCCTGTTTGTATAGCACCAAAACGCAAGGCAGTGTTATGGTCATTTGAACCATTTCCCCAAAAATTAGCTGCCACTTCCATAACAATAATCACCAAAATAAACAAGGTAACAGAAGGGAAACGACGGACAAAGGATTTTAGTTTATTCCTATTAAATATGGAGGACATTGTTCCAATCCTAGAAAATTCATTACGCTTTAAATGTTTTTTTATTTCTTCTTCTATAAAAAATTCAATTTTATTATCGCTAAACTTACTAAAATTGTTAGGAGACCTTAATTCCAATAACACTTTTTCCTTAAAGCTAATTAAGATTGAATGATTGAGTTCGCCAGTTTTTTCAAAATTTTTCTTAATAAAATTTAGTGAATTTGGATTAGCTATAATCAACTTTCTTATTTCACTTCTTGCTTTCTTTTCCGTATTGCTTGTCATTGGTTCTAATCTGAAAATTGCCCTCATGCTCTTATTTCTCTCGTGAAATGACTTTGAGTTATCTCTTTCGGTTATATTTCCGTCTAATTTACGGCTATCCTTTGTACCATTCTTAATCCTATTAAAAATTAGTAGTTGTAGATATCTTAAATATGCAGTACGAATCTTAAAGGAATGTATAACTGATATTATCCATGACAGTATTAAAATTGCTAGCCAAGTATCGGTTGTAGGAGCAAAGAAGAATACAAGTAAAATAGATAAATAGAAAATTCCATAAATCTTCCACCTATGATTTTTAGCCGTATACCCTACATACAAGAAAGCAAGAAAACTTGTTAATCCGAAAGGGAATAAAGTTAATAGTATCCACCAACTATTTAAAAATCTCCAAGATTTAGTCCCCATTGTGAAAGCCTTTAACATATGTATTCACTCCAGTATATTTACAGCTTGATAGCATTTTTATAGGTAAATAATAGAAATACATCCTAAATTATACCACTTTGAACTTGTTTTGAAATAAAAAAATTACACTTACAGTTCATTAATATATCCTTCTACTTTTACTGAAGTCTGATCATGTAATAGTAATATGATGACGATAGTGCTGGTGCCGCGGAAATGCTGTTGCCTGTATAGAAAATAGGTTCAATAAATACAAAAAGACCACCATTTTCATAATAAAATAGAAGTACCTATCACAGAACTTCCAATTACTTATCCCAACCAAAGGAGATGAAAACGGTGGTTTATTCATTATTAAACCATATTTAAGGTAAAATGGAAGTCGATGGGCAAATTTTGAACGAGAAGATGGAGGAGAAAATCTATTAATCGTAGCTGTAAATGCAGGAATTACACAAAAAGATTTAATCTGTACATTTTATGGAGACATTCTAGTTCGACCATTTGAGTTTGAGTCATCGATTACTGAATTCGAAAGTGACTTGAATAATGACACCTCCGCATTTAGTATAGAGGCAATTGTTACAGATGACACTAACTAAACGTAAAAAAGCTCTTCTCATAGGAGAAGAGCTTTTAATGTTTACTTACGCTTTTTTAACATTTGCTGCTTGTGGTCCACGGTTACCTTCTTCAATTTCAAAAGTAACTGCTTGACCTTCATCTAATGATTTGAAACCGTCGCCTTGGATTGCTGAGAAATGTACGAATACGTCATCTCCACCTTCAACCTCGATAAAACCGAAACCTTTGTCTGCGTTAAACCATTTTACTGTACCGTTACTCATAAGAAAATTCCTCCATGTGTGCTTTATAGCACGAATATTACTTTTGGGTTCAAGATAATAATTCAAGACGATGATAATCACTAAAAAGCTAATACACAAATATCTTGTTTTGCTAAAACGAACATCAATAAGTTAATTTTATTATAACATGTATTAGAAATATAGATAGGGTTTTTAATAATATTTATTAAAAAGAAGCATGGGGACGGTTACACGTGACCATGAAATTGCTCGTGCCAGTAACCACCTTTAAATAGCGAATTTTGTCGTGAATTGAAAGGTAGATAAAGATAGTTTTATTATGAGGGCTATATAGCGAGGTGGGCAGTTGACCATCTCCCATTAGAAGGGAGGTGGTAACATGACGACTTACAAAGCAATCATTATAGCACTGACATCAAGCCTAGTTCTTCTAAATGGGCTGGCATTCGTAGTTCTAATCGTCAAAGAAATGAGAAAAAAGTAACCGTCCAACGCCCGACCAAAGGTTAGGATAGGTTACTTTTTCTAGATACTTATCTAATTGTTGGTCAGCCGCTCTTCGTGCCGCATGTAGTTATTACTTGGAGGCGCACCCAGCTTTTCTTAATGTAAATTAATTATATCCAATAGTACATATTGTTGCAAATATGCAACGGTTGTATTTTGGAATATAAATGTACTTAGAATAAGGGGAAATTATAACATAGTTCAGGGAGAGGTTTATCATGCTTCTCCTTTTTTGTAATCGGAAGAATTTAGTGTGAATATTTTCAGAGAAGACTAGGTCCTGCCACGAGGGTAGCGAATGTTTACGGTGCTGTTTTGGAAAAATTTAAAATTTTCTAATAAAAATTACAGAAAAATGTAAACGCTTTTTGAACTGCTGCTACTAGTATATATCGAAACGGTATGGTAACTATACCAAAAACATATTGGAAAAGAATATGTAATGATGATATATTTTTTTCATATTAATCAGTTAACTTTTATTACATTTAACGTTAATAAAGTTAACATTATAATTGGATAAGGGGGATATAATATGAAGAAAATATTTGCAATATTAGTAATGATAGTGTTTGTCGGAGTCTTAGTGGCTTGCAACCAAACAAGTGGAGCTTCAAATGATAATACTATCAAAATTGGTATAATTGCTGATTTAAGCGGAAGTGGTTCCACGCTTGGACCTGGTGCGGTTAATGCAGCTGAGCTGGCTGTAGAGGAGATAAATGCTGGTGGTGGTGTCCTAGGTAAAGAAGTTGAACTTATTACTGGTGATAGTGCATCTGATGCAAAAACAGCAAATGACCAAGCGAAAACTATATTAAATAAAAATAAAGCAGATGCACTATTTTTAATGTCAAATAGTGCAAATAGAGAAGCAATGATGTCAACAGTAGAAAAATCTAATAAACTATTTTTCTATACCCCTATTTACGAGGGTGGTTCTTATGGTGATAACATGTATTTCAGTGGGGAGGTCCCTTCTCAACAAATTGAACCAGTTATTCCGCATATAATGGAAACTTATGAAGCGAAAAAGTGGTTTATTGTGGGGAATGACTATGTATGGGCGAGAAAGACGAGTGAGATATTGAAAGGCGCTGTTGAGGGAAATGGCGGAGAAATTGTGGGTGAAGAGTACGTACCAATGGGAACATCTGATTTCTCTACAATTATTTCTAATATTCAAAGTGCAGATCCTGATTTTATTTCTGTAGAGGTCGTTGGGGCAGATGCTATTTCATTTGTTAAACAACTAGAATCAATGGGGCTAGATAAAGGACTATTCGCATATAACGTTGATGAAGATTCTATTAAAGCAATGGGGAAAGGCGCGGTAGGGATGTTAGAAGCTGCATCTTATTTCTATAATTTAGATACAGAGGCAAATAAAGAATATCTTAAAAATTACACAGAAAAGTTTGGAGAAGACGCTGTAAGACCAAATTTTGTATCAAACAGTCCATATGAACCAATACATATATGGGCAAAAGCGGTAAATGAAGCTGGAAATTTAGAAGTGAAAGAGGTTAATGAGGCTTTACCAACTGTTACTTTTTCTGGTCCTAAAGGAGAAGTTTCCTTTGATGGTGAAGGACATCATGCTTCCCTTCCAATTTTTCTGGGTGAGGTTGGAGATGATTTAGAAGTTACTATTGTTAAAGAATTTGGGATTATAGAACCGTAAAGATTAATGGGAGGAAATAGTGATGTGAATAATTTATGTCACTATTTCTTTAAAGAGGAGTGAGATTATGTCCCTTTCAATATTATCGGTTGTGTTACTAAATATAGTCACATCCATTGCAATCTTTTTTGTTATAGCAGTTGGTCTAGCTGTCATCTTTGGTCTTATGGATGTTGTTAACTTAGCTCATGGTGAATTTGTAATGCTTGGAGCCTATGCGGCATTTATAACATCCCAGTTGGGACTAAATCCATGGCTTTCCTTCGTGATTGCCCCTGTTATTGTAGCAATCTTCGGTTTATTTATTGAAAAAATATTAATAAGACATTTGTATGGGAAAATAATGGAGTCTATCTTAGCGACGTGGGGTCTTGGAATAATATTGCGCCAAGTCATAGAGTTGATTTTTGGAAAAGATTATAAAATTGCTCCTTATCCAGTAGAGCAGACTGTGAATGTTTTTGGTGCTGGTTATCCGGTTTATCGTTTGCTCATAGTAGTTCTTGCATTGGTGATTGTTGCCTTACTTTGGTATCTGGAAAGGAAAACAAACGTTGGTGTCACTGTTCGTGCTGTTATACAAAATCCAAATCTATCCTCTGCGTTAGGAATAAACATTAATCGTGTGTATAGTATTTCATTTGTTGTTGGTAGTGCATTAGCTGGATTAGCTGGAGCTATTATTGCTCCATTGGTTAGCGTTCATTCTGGAATGGGGATTAATTATGTGATGAATGGATTCCTCACTGTTCTTGTGGGGGGGATGGGATCTTTGTTTGGGCTTGTGGGAAGTGCTTCTTTACTTGGGGGGAGTGAATCGGTGTTTTCCTTCTTTTTCGATCCAGTATGGGGAAGTATAGCTGTCATTTTAATTACGATTGTGTTTATGAGGTTTAAGAAAACTTCAATATAAATAGGAGGTGGCGCAATGAATCTAACTCGCTCTTTATTGAAAAGTAATCCCTCCAGAAACTTAGTATTAATCATATTAATTCTACTTTTATTACCTACTGTATCCACAGATTATTTTTCTAGTTTAGTAGGTAAAGCGATTATTTTTGCGATTTTTGCAATCAGTTTAGATTTAGCGTGGGGCTACGGAGGGATACTATCTTTAGGTCATAGTGTATTTTTTGGATTAGGAGCCTATGCATTTACTATAACATCATTAAATATTGGAACTCCTTTTGGCATTTTTCTGGGCATAGTATTGGGTGTTTTCGTCCCAATCATAATTGCTGCTCTTGTTAGCTCGTTTGTATTTTTTTCAAAAACAAGCCCTTTCTACATCGGAGTCGTTACACTTTCTCTAGCGTTATTAGCAGAAAAAATGGTAATCAGATTCTCGTCGTTTACTGGAGGGCAAAATGGTCTTAGTGGTGTGCCGGAATTTCCATTTTATGGGGTTCCCCTTTATTACTTTATACTACTCATTTTTGTTTTAGTTGTTGTTGTCAGTTCTATTCTAGTTAAAAGTGATATGGGGAAAATAATTATGGGAGTAAGGGAAAATGAAGAAAGAATGCAATTTTTAGGGTTCTCTACTCCACTAGTACGTACAATGATTTTTTGTTTGTCAGGTTCTCTAGCGGGATTTGCAGGAATCTTATACGCTTCTTTTGATGGGTTTGTATCACCAAGTCTTGTAGGATTTACCTTGGGTACTCAAGTAATTGTTTGGGTTGCAATTGGAGGTAGAGGAAATATTGTTGGTGCTGTTATTGGTGCGTTATTAATTAATATACTTAGTCCATATTTTAATGAATATTTCCCTTATGTCTGGCAGTCCATCTTAGGATTGTTTTTCATCATTACAGTGGTTTTCTTTCCTAAAGGAATCTATTCCTTTATTGATAAGAGTAGAAAGAGTGCTGTTAAGTATGACGTTACTGTAAAACCTCAGGAGGTCAAAATACTAAATTCAAAAAGTAATATTTTAAACATTAATAATCTAGGTGTATCATTCGGAAAGCTTTCCATATTAAAAGACTTAAGTTTAAAGATTAATACAGGAGAATTACAGTGTATCATTGGGCCTAATGGTGCAGGGAAGACAACTTTAATTAATGCAATAACAGGACGTAATAACCCAACAAACGGAACTGTAGTAATTGATAGTTCATCTATTGAAAAAGAGAGACCCGAGACAATAGTGGATAAAGGAATAGCCAGAACATTTCAATCAACCAATATTGTTGGAAATTTGACTGTGGCAGAAAATTTACAATTAGCTACAGCCAATGGTAAGTTTCAGTCCTTTTATCAAAATACAAAAGAAATACATTTATCACCTTCTACAGACAAATTACTAAAACTTAGTCGATTGGAAGAAAAGATGACTTTACTGGCCAGTGAATTAGCGCATGGTGATCAGCAATTGTTGGAATTATGTATGGCCATCGCTTTAGAACCAAAAGTTTTGTTATTGGATGAACCAACAGCTGGACTTACAGGTCTGGAAAGAAAAGAGATAGGAAAAATATTAATACATCTCGCTCATGAAGATAATATATCCATTCTTGTTATTGAGCATGATATTGATTTTGTTAAGGAAATAGCTGATCGGGTTACAGTACTTTATGACGGAACGATAGCGGCTGATGGAACGGTTGATCAAATTACTCAAAGTGATTTGGTTAAAAAAGTATATTTGGGAGGCCATTAATATGAGTTTTATTAAAATCAACAGTTTGACATCTGGTTATTCCAATACTGTAATCATTCGTAATATTGATATAGAAGTCAATGAGGGAGAAGTTCTATGTCTATTAGGAAGAAATGGAGTTGGGAAAACCACTTTATTAAAAACTATTATGGGACTCTTACCCACGTTAGATGGAGAGTGTTTTGTCATGGATAGAAAGGTATCTGGTCTAAAACCCTATCAAATTGCTAATCTAAGGGTTTCATATGCACCCCAGGATATGGGGATTTTCCCAGACTTAAGTGTGGGGAAAAACCTAAAGGTTGGTTATAGAGGAAGTACTTCAAACTTTGAGGAGGGTTGTGAAGAAGCATTTGTGCATTTTCCTATTCTAAAAGAACGCTTAACACAACGTGCAGGAACACTCAGTGGTGGGGAAAAGAAAATGCTAATCTTGTCTCGCTGTATAGTTAATCAACCCCGTCTGTTGATTTTAGATGAAATTACTGAAGGTGTTCAGCCTTCCATCATTGATAAGTTTTCTGATGCCTTAAATGATATCAAGAAGAAAGGTACAACTATTTTGCTTGTTGAACAAAATGTGAGCTTTGCTGAAAAGGTTGCAGACTTCTATGCTGTTATGAACCAAGGTGAGATTGTTGCGATGGATCAGATGGGTAGGGGATCTAAGCAAAAGATTGAAAGTTATTTAGTTATATAGAAATAAAAATGAGAGGGGACGTATCTATGGAAAGATGGACAATTCAAAGGTTACAAGAAGGTTATAGAAGTAAAGAGTTTTCACCAGTAGAGGTTACTAAACAGTACTTAGAACAAATTTATGCAAGCAACCCGAGGTACAATGCCTTTATTACTATTACAGAAGAACTTGCGTTAAACCAAGCGAAGGTATTGGAACGTAAAATGATCGCTGGATATGACCTAGGGAAGATGTTTGGAATTCCAATTTCCTTTAAAGACATTATTTCTACAAAGGGGATTTTGACTACTAATGGATCATATATTGATAGGGATAATATCCCGGGGGAAAATGCACCTGTCGTACAACAGATGGCTGCTAGTGATGGAATTACTTTAGGGAAAAATAATCTTCACGAATTTGCGTTTGGTTTAACATCAAACAATCCTCATTATGGAGCTGTAAGAAATCCCTGGAATACGAATAAAACGCCTGGAGGTTCAAGTGGTGGATCTGCTGCTGCTGTAGTTGCCAACACAAGTGTAGTTTCTTTCGGAACAGATACAGGAGCTTCTATTAGGGTACCCGCATCTTCATGTGGGATAGTAGGGTTAAAGCCGACAAGGGGCTTAATTTCTACAAAAGACGTTACAGGAATTTCGTGGACACTTGATCATGTTGGTCCGCTTACAGCGAACATGACTGATTTGGCCATTGTCATGGATTCTCTAACCAATAAAACATACTTGGAACAATCTCAATCTGACGTAAAAGGACTTAAAGTCGGTATTCCATCATCATACTTTAATGAGAAAGTCGATTCAGAAAGCTATGAAATTTTTGAACAGTCCATTAAAGCTCTAGAAAACTTGGGAGCTATTATTGTTAAAGTTGATTTGCCAGAATTAAAAGAAAATCAGGATGTTGGATTTATTATTGCACTTTCAGAAACTAGCTTTTTACATCAACAGAATATAAAGAATAAAATAGATCAATATGGGTCTGATGTTAAGGCGATTATGGCATCTGCAACAGGATTCACGGCAACGGATTACTTAAATTCATTAAATGTCATTAAAGGTTATACAAAACAATTCGAAGAAGTTTTTAAAGATATTGATGTCATGGCAACATTAACTATGCCGAACACACCTCAAGATATTGGGGTAGATGAGATAATGGTAAATGGAATCAATGAAGATTTATTTAATTATATGACTCGTAACACTTTTATATTTAATATGATTGGTTTTCCTGCTTTATCCATTCCTTGTGGTATAGCGGAAAACGGTTTACCTGTTGGATTACAATTAGCTGCGCTTCCGCATAGGGAGGATTTGTTAATGAAAACTGGATTTGCTTTTGAGAAAGATCAGTTAGAGGATTTCTATCAAATAAGAGATAGCAAATGTGTTATAAACTAGAAAAAAATTAATGACAATATGTCCCTTTATACAGGGAGGATAAGGGAATTATTTAATTAGTGTATATGCCTACTGTTAATTGGTAAATATTAATTCCCCTGAAAATAAAACGATAATAATACTTGATGGGGGGAATGTATATCCGACATAGTAATAAAAAAATCATTCCAAATAAGATTAATTATTTTTCAGTGATGGTTGAAATAATTAAATGGATAAATTTCATCATTGGTACATTCATTTTAGCTTTGGGTGCAGGGATGATGATTCATGCAAATCTTGGAGTTTCTACTTGGGATGTATTACATATTGGATTAGCAGACCAATTATCTTTATCGGTAGGTACGTCCGTTCAAATTATAGGGTTATTGTTAATCTTATTAAAGTATCTGCTTGACCGTAGAAGACTACAAATAGGTACTTTTATAAATGCGATCTTAATAGGTTACTTTTTAGATGTCATTTTATTCCTTGATTTCCTTCCTGATTTTGATGGATTATTGGTGAATTCTATATACTTATGTTTTGGTATTACTATGATGGCTAATGGATCTGGGATGTATGTAGGTACTGGAAAAGGAGCGGGACCTAGGGATGGTTTTACATTAGCGTTGTCAGAAAGAATAGGTTGGTCGATTAGGTTAGTGCGCTCTATATTAGAAGCTACTATTTTATCCATTGGCTGGCTACTAGGTGGGCCAGTTTCGGTCGGGACATTTGCTTCCATTCTTTTGATTGGTCCTATTCTCCAGAAAACATTATTGCTTTGGAGGAAAGTCACTAAAAAATTGGATGATGAATCTGTTAAACGTAAGGTAAATAAAGAAAAGTCCTTCAAAGCTGTATAATTATTTGATATTTTAAAAACTTTTTCTAGGATGATAAACAATGGATGTTCGACAACTTCGTTATTTTGTAACCATAGTGAACGAAAAAAATAATATCTCAAAGGCTGCAAAGAAATTACACATGACGCAGCCTCCTTTAAGCCAGCAACTACGCTCATTGGAAAAATCCCTAGGTGTTCAGCTTTTCCAACGAGAAGGGAAAAGGCTAAGTTTAACATCTGCTGGGAAGTCTCTCTACCAACGGTCTATAACCTTACTGAATTATTATGACGACACTGTGTTAGAAATAAAAGAAATAGAAAATGGCATTCGAGGCCAACTTTCCATTGGAGTTTCCGCATTTCATTCTTATCTTTTACCCAAGAAGATTAACTATTTTAATAGGCTGTACCCTGAAGTGAAATTTAAAATCTTCACTGGAGACCCGACTAGACTGAGCAATCTTTTAGAAAGGGGAGACATAGACTTAGCGATAGTTAATTTACCTGTGGAAGCTATCGTTTCCAGTGTATCCGTAGGTAGACTAGACAGTTTTGGTTTTTCTTTATTTATACCTAGAGCGTGGGGATGGAGTGAAACGAAGACTAACGTAACTTTTGAGGAACTGGAAGGGTTACCACTGATTCTTTCCAAAAGAGAAGAAGGGAAAATGGGAACTTACTATGAAATTATCGACGAATTTAATAGATATAACATGAAACCCAACGTCGTGTGTGAATGTAATGATATTCAAACGGTCTTTATGCTTGTAGATGCGGGATTAGGTTCAACAATTATGCCTGATTATATATTGGATAATTTGAACATAAACAGCATAATTCCACTGAAAATCCTGGATTCTACTCTTACTAATGAATCAGCAGTGCTTTGGCGCAAAGATCGATACTTGTCAAAGATAGCTCAGTTCTTTATTGATTCCCTGGGTATTGTAGAAGTTGAGTGAGTGGTGCATATAGTTTAGATCGTGAGCTTTTTTTAATTCACTAGAACATATCGCCACTTATTGAGGCCGGTGCCTGCATTACCCGTAGATATTGCCGATTTTTGTCGGTGGGGTGGTGACAGGGCTTGCTTTGTTTACCTATGTTGACTTTAAGATGTTAAAGTGTAGGGTTTGAAATGGATAAGGAAAATGGGATACTCTTTGCTCCTAATGGAATAAAAAGAAATAATCGTAGGTTGTGGTAAAATGTAGAAATAACTGAGTATTGTTAGGGTGGTTGGTTGTCAGACTTCTGTAGATCAGAAAGGTGATAATCAAGGAGACATTTCTTGAATTTCTAAGAGAATTTCTGAAAGGAATTATACTTAAATCATGTATTAGAAATCAATTCATCTTAATTATTTTATTCACTTTCTTTTGGTAATCGAACTTCAAAGATTATTACGGGTGCCTGACCCCACCCCTAAGGCAAATGAGCACTTATGTTTTTATTGCTATAATAACTGGAGGGCAGAAGAGTTAGAAAGCCTAATCCCATCCTGTTTTTGACGAAGAAATAGGCTTTTTATGTTCAACAATTGCGCTTATGGAATAATCTTTCACCTATAAACCTACTCTTACATTGAATTGATTAAGTATAAAACATATTTCCTGTTTTGATCTATCATTCGTAAATCGTCACAATTACTCCATTCATATTGTCGCCTGAAATCTCATATTCGTGATTTTTCGGCAGAATAATGGTCATATTTTCAGAAACAGGGTAATAAGAAATAGTATAATTTTCACCTTCGACCTTAGCCGAAACCTTCTTTTTCTCCTTTAGGTAATCTAAATATTCTTCTAAAACGAAACCCTTTTCCTTCATAATAGCACTATGCGGCATACCAACATAGCGAATGTGCCAAGGTTCATATTGAATGCCTGTAATATCAGTTTTATCCTCTGGATAGCGTAAAACAAAACCGTATTTCCAAGCGTTTTTTGCTATCCATTCTCCTTCTGGTGCATCTTCCATTTTCATCTGGGTAGACCCTACATCAAGTGACAAACCCAAATTGTGTTCACTATAACCTGGAGGTAAGGCGCGGTCAGATCCCATTTGTTCATAGAGTATATTTTGTTCCTCGAAACTGCGAAACCCACTTGTGAGGGCAAAATTATGGAGTCCATCTTTTCCAGCACCAGCAACCATCTCTGAGAATTTATGTGCAAGAGACTTTGACATATAATTTTCATTACCTAATAACACGTATCCCTGTGTCAATTCATTGTGCATGGATAAATCGACCACGTCCGATTTAATACTCTCTTGTTGAACTGGGTGTTCATTGTTGACTAATAGTAGATTTCCTTGATTAATTTGTTCTTCTGTAATATTAGTTTGTTGACTATTATCGGAAGCACTTCTATCTTCTGTATTATGATTTTCATGTTGATCATCTTTTTGCACTTCTATATTTGGTATATCTGATTTTGATTCAAACGATCCCTTATATATGAAGGTTACAAACAAGCAAATAAGTAATAATAGTAAAAATCCCCACTTCTTCATTTTTCATTTCCTCCTTATTCTTCTTTCTTTAAAAAGAGTAAGTGAAAATATTTAATTAAAGAGTGGGGTAATTCTTAAATTTTTCTTAAATCATGTATTACTTATTTTGTTCCCTTTCTTTTGGTAATCGAACTTCAAAAGTTGTCTGTACGACGCTACTTTCAGCAGTAATTGATCCATTATGCTGCTCTGCAATATTCTTCGCAATGAACAGACCCAACCCTGTGCTATCTTCTCTATGTGTTCGTGCTTTATCTCCGGTGTAGAACATATCAAAAAGATGAGGGAGATCATCTGGAGGAATTCTATCTCCATAATTAACAACTTGTACTACCACTTCATTTGCTTCAATAAAACCATTGATATCTACATACAGACCGTCATATCCATAACGAATTGCATTGGTGATAAGATTTTCAAACAGTCGTGCTAGCAAATCTCCATCTCCCAAAATGGGTAAATGAATTGGACTATTCATCCGTGCAATCAAATGATTATTTTCGAATACAGGATACAATTCTTCATTTAATTGGTTTAGCAGGTCAGTTAAATTAAGTCTTTTTTTATCTACTGGCAGCATTCCATAATTCATCTTAGTTATCTCGAATAATTCATCAATTAGCCTTTCTAACGTCTGAGATTTAGTAAAAGCAATCGTTAAAAAATGCCTGACTTGTTCTTTCGTCAAGCGATCATCTTTAAGGATTAAATCCAAGTAACCCAAAACAGAAGTTAGTGGTGTACGCAGATCATGTGCCAAGTTTACGACAAGCTGATCCTTACTACTTTCCGAAAAGTCACCTCTTACGATGGCTTCTTTTAATTTTTCACTTGCGAGATTGATGTCTTTTGCAATATCATTAAATTCATCATTTGATTGAATTTCAACTTGATGTTGAAAATCGCCACGAGCTAGGTAGTGAATTCCGGTTGAAATTTCATTGAAATAAATGGAATAACGCTTCGTAAAGAGAAAGAAAAACAATATTGAAAGTGGAATAAATATAAGTAAAAAGACATTAATGTCTCCAATGTTGTACATAAATGAACGAAAATGGGTCAATGGATCGCCGTAATCAACCCAATTATGATAATAATATTGAAGTGCTTTAAAGATTATATAAGTAATAGTACCAGACAGAATCAGACTCAATCCAAATAACAATATCATTTTTGAACGGAAACTTCGTACGATTTTAACCATTGAATGTATAACCAACTCCCCACACCGTTTTAATTAATTTGTTTTTCTGTTTATCTTCTTTAAGTTTTTTTCGTAACTTACGAATATGAACCATAACGGTATTCCTGCCTTCAAAGTATGTATCGCCCCACACCTGTTGAAAAATATTTTCCACACTATACACTTTCTTTGGATGACTGGCTAGTAAATACAAAATATCAAACTCTTTAGGAGTTAGCACAATGTTTTCACCGTAAAGAGTAACCGCATGTTGATCTGGAGAAATAACTAAACCTCCAAATTCTAGATTTGATTTATTTTGAGTCTTGGTTTGATTCAATGTCGTAAATCGCCGTAACTGAGCATTTACGCGAGCTACCAATTCAATGGGGGTGAATGGTTTAGTCATATAATCATCTGCTCCAATTACCAGTCCCTGTACCTTATCGAAATCAGATGTTTTCGCACTCAAAAATATGATAGGCATATTATGCTGTTCTCGAATGAGGCGGGTTACTTCATATCCATCCATTTTCGGCATCATAATATCCAAAATGAGCAGATCAAAGACCTGAGTCTCGACAACACGAACAGCCTCTTGTCCATCAGATACTTTTATAACATTATACCCTTCTTTTTCTAAATGAATGGCAATAAGATCAGCAATTTCCTCCTCATCATCAGCAATTAGTATCGAAATATCTCTCATCTTCCCACTCCTAAATAAAGTTAACATACAGGATCTATTCATATTCTATTATATCTTTTCTTTTTCAAAAAAGGGGGCTTATTGTTGGACTAAAGTAACACAGCTCTTCTACTAAGCTTCCCATTATCTTAGTTACAATCCATAACTATAGCTTTGAAAAATACCTTATTTTGCTTTGAATTTCTACGCAACAATCTGGCCCGATTATTGAATCCTCCAATCAAATTCGTACAAGAAGCATAACATTTGTAATTGAATATACGTATGTACTTTAGGTGGTACGCCTAAAGAAAAAGTTTTAAAAGCATTTGGAGCACATTTCTACTTTGATGACCAGGAAATCCATTTTTCTACTGGCTGGTGCCTGGCACAACTCGTAAGATTGGATGGTAGACAAAAGATCCTTATAAACTTTTATGATATAAATGAATTGATAATAAAAAGAGATATAATAATAGAGATTGTCAGTTAGTGTATGGAGGCAACCTTAGGTTAAATCAATATATAAGCGGAAAGGAGAAAATATGAAACAGGAATTAGCAACTATTAAAATTAGTCAGCCGGCACATAGGGCTCTGAAGAGTGCGGGGATAGAGACAGTGGAACAGTTAACTCAATATAAAGAGGGGGAATTACTTGCTCTTCATGGATTTGGACCAAAAGCTTTAGGGATATTAAAAAACATTCTTGAAGAAGATGGACTTTCATTTAAGAAGGAGGAGAGAGAATGAGATGGTGGGGGGGTCAGACCCCGTCGAATGCTGTCGAATAATATCATTGCTGCGTTTCCATCCATTCACGCAGGTGACTTAACTGGGCATCTATTTCGTTACGTAACGACACTGCCCAATCATCGTAGTTGTCTACTAATATGGTTTCGGGCATAAACGTTGGTAGCTGCTTGCACAACTCGTATCGAATCGTTGAGTCTTTTTCGAGGTATGCTTGACGGACAACTGCAACAAAATCGACAAGATCACATTTGATTTTGTATCGGAGTGATACGGTTCCGTGCTGAAACAATAACCCATTCATAGAACCGATTGGATGTCGTAACAATTTTGCCAAATGATGAAGACACACTTTTAAATTTGCCTTTGCTTTGTCCTGAGCAAGGTGTGGAAAAAGCTCTTCACACAATATATCGCGTGTCGTTACCGGATGAAAGGCTAGATAAGTAAGTAGTCTCTTGGCATGGCGCTGATTCCAACCGGATTCAATTGGAATCGAATCAATCTCGACACTGAATCTGTGTAATAGATGAAGGGCAATAATGGGAACTCTTCGCGATTCTATTTGCTCTTCTGGCTGAAATACCATTTGTATAAACTGTTGTGATTCTTTTCGGGAAAAGGTATCAACACTTATCCTTGTTGCAAATAGTCTGACCCATTCCGAAACTAGCTCGGGTTGCTCTATAAAAAGAAGAAACGACGCATTTGGCACGGTAACGAGCGTACTGTTTTGCAATAGAAAAGAACTTGCATTAAGAAAGGAATTCGGACTTGTCATATTCAGTTCGCCTGTTAATAGAAGGACCGGACACGATAGATCTGCAAGTTCTAAAAGCAGTGCTGAATTAGATGTTAGCTCAACCAAGTTAGAAAAATGCCCTGCTGGGTGGCTGAGCAATACTTGGAAATAATGTCTGAGATCTGAATGATCCGGACCAAGTGTTGTATATCCTCTTAGAAGTTCTTCATATTGGTGGAGAAAGTGGGGATGCCCCGCTTCCATTGTTTGTTTCATATGTGGAAACACGTTCCGAGCTAAATGGTAGTGCGCATTATTTGTTGCCATATACGGAAGTGACATAAGTGTAAGGGCTTTAACTTGATCGGGATACTCTCGGGCGTACTTCACAGCTACATGTGTTCCATAACCAAATGCGGCTATATGGACTTTTGGTAGCTCGAATTTTGTAATGAGTCTATTTAAATCCTCACACAAATCTTCCCATGTAATCGGCCCTTCTTCATAATGACTTTGTCCATGCCCTCGAATATCGTATTGTACTATCGAGAAATCTGTACCAAGTAATTCAATAAAACGCCCCCAGCATGAGGAATCAAGTGCGAGTCCATGAATGAGCAAAAGTACCTCTTTACTCCCACTCCTATCACTCCACTCGTAATACATGTTATGTCCATTTACTGGTGCTAAAGGCATCTCTTTTCCTCCTGTTTACATAGTCAATCCATAATATTTCGACAATAATACTTATTTCCCCTCTTTTTGTTACCTTTTTGTTACCGGTGATTAGCTATAATGAACTAGCAGTAGCGATCGTACTATAAATACAAAGTTTTCCCTTGCTAGTTAGCTGCCGTATTCAGTCTGGTACTGCTAGCCACACCGTTCCTACTTGGTGAGATTAAGCTTGAGCCATTGACAATGCTTAAAAGTAAATCAAATTTTGTCAGGTTATATATTTTACAAACTTTATAAGGAGGCAGGTATGAAAAAATATGTTTTAATAGGTTCTTTCGTAGGTCTCATGATTATCATTGTAATGACATCACTTTTGTTTTTTAAACCCAAAGAAGAAGCTAGTGTATCAGCTGTAGACGCTGAAGAGGTGGATCGTATAAGTGAAAGTGAAGAGACTGCTTTGAATAATAATGATTACATTACGCTACATGTTATTAACGGGGAAGTCATTATTGGAAGAGATGGTCAAGAAATCACAGAAACAAATGAAATACAAGTATATGCGGGAGATACGGTCATAACGAAAGAAAGTTCGACAGCTAAGGGTGAAATGAATTCAGATGAAATGTTTATGATTGATGAGAATTCTTCTATAGAAATAACTGAAATTATAGATGATGAAAAAGGTGTTCAGATTGAAATGAATCAACATGTCGGGCTCGTATATCATATGGGAGAACACGATGCATATTTTGTGAATATAAATGATATTCAATATCAGCCAATAGGTACACATTTTTTCACTTCTGTTGATCCGGAAACAGGGGAGAGTGGTCTATTTGTGGCTTCTGGCATAGTGAGGTCATCTTTTATTCCAGAACCGGATCGATTTACAAATGTGTTACCATCCCAGCAATTGAGCGTAAATACTAATGACCAGCACGACACACATCCTGGGATTATTACACCAGGTGAACTTGTAATGAATATGAATAATTCAATGTTAGCAAGTTTTATAGAGAATAAGATGAAAATTGATGAAGAGAATGAAAGTTTATTGGAGTTATTAAATAGTAGTCCCGATATGAGGGGAGAATATGGCTTAACTTCGGATGAAGATCTGGATAAGTTAAAAGAAAACACAAACAAGTTGTATGAATATATCCTTGATCAATCTATTAAAAGAGGACATATTACGCAAGAAGAAGCCCAATTTTTAGTGGATCAATTTAATAACATGGTTGAAGATGATCGTGGACGTATTGACATGAGTAAAGATATTATGCTACATCCACTAGAATTGGAGAATCAATTATTTGATAGGCAACAAGAAAGGGCGGAAGAGGAAAGGAAACGTGCAGAAGAGGAAAGAAAACGTGCAGAACAACAAAGACTACAAGAAGAAAATCAGAGAATAATAGAGCAGATCAAACAAAGAGTAGAACAACAAAAGGAAGAAAATCGCTTACAGCAGGAACGAGCTGCCGAGGAGGCGGAGAGAAAATATTTAGAACAATTAAGTAGGGAAGAGAGAGAGAGGCTGGAACGAAATCAGGAGAAAGCAAGAGAGAAACCATCACAACCTGAAATAGTGAGACCGATGCCGCCAGCACCACAACCTCCACCTGGAATAAAGCCTCCTTCGAATGAACTCGAGGAAGAGCGTCAGCGTGAGGAAGAAGAGCGTCAACGCGAGGAAGAAAGGGCTAGGTTAATACAGAAGATAAAGGATTATTTAGAAACAATATCCTTCGAATCCCTTGATTTATCAGAAGGAGTAAAAAATATTGATTTAAGTGATTTTTATGCCATGGATGAGAGGATTGAAACAACCGTTCAAGTGGATGGCTTAGAGGTTGCTGCGGTAAGTATAGAAGATGCTCAAATGAGAATCACACCTATTCAACCTGGTGAATCTAAATTAGTATTTAAAGTTGGACTAGATAATACCGAGATAGTTAAAGAGATTAATATTAGTGTTGTTATTAGTATTCCATTGGAAACTGCAATTTCCATTGAGTTTATGGATACAAACCCGTTAAATAATGCGATAGTTCCTGAAGTAATTATTACAAAGGCAACCGATGAAACTTATTTGACCGACTATGTTCTTTTCTGGGCAGATGAACAAAACGAGAAACTCGGTGAACCAATTATTACTCTTGAAAAGACTGGTGAAGACATTCATTATATTTTTCCAGAGGATATAGAAATACCTACTCAAGCAAAAGGGATTCTAATTTATTCTAAAAATGATTTTGGTTTATCAAATGTTTCTGTTTATACACCTATTGTCGATTATCAAGCTTATTCAGTTGGCAGGAGATTAAATGATCGTGAACTGATAGAAAATGACTATTCTGGTTTGGAGTTAAGTGGCCTATTCATTGATCCATACGGGGAAGAGGTCGACTTTTCTAGTCAATTGTATCGTGTTGAGGCAATAAGTAGTGATGGTTCAGTGAAAGTAGAAAATAGGGGGGAGTGGATAGAGTTTGAGGGAGTTCATCCTGGTGAGTCTTTCATCACATTGAATCTATACTATGCTAAAGGTAAAGAATTATTGGTGTCTACGACATTTAATGTTACAGTAAGGCAAATTATCTTACCGAAGCAGGGACCTTCATTTGTAGATTATACAATTGTTAATAATAATGAAATCAAGTTCACAATCGGAAAAGCAGAAGATGAATCAGATATCCTTGGTTACTACGTATATTGGTCAAATAATGATAATGATAGACTAGGGGTGTTTACCGCTTTCGGTATAATGGATTCGGCCATGGAATTTACCATACCAATTCATTATATCCACGATACAAGAGTACTTGTTGTAACCTACAACGAGATGGGGGAATCTGAGGAGTTTGCTTATGTGGATTTAACATTGGGGGGTCAGACCCTGTCGAAAGACAAGTTGATCGATTTGTCCTTAAGGGGAGGACGATAGGGAATACAAATCTTAACCTCCAGTAAAGGGCAGACTTAATGAAAAGAAAGGGCGCAAAGTGACAGGTCTAAAGCTAAATGCTAAGATGGCTGTGCTACCTGAAGGGGATACGGGAGGAAGTTATAATCAATCAATACAAAACATAAGAGTCCGATCGATAAAGAATGGATTAGCTTGATCAAGGAAGCAAAAGATTTGGGGCTCACGATTGAGGAAGTTCGGGAGTTTTTACTATCTTCATCAGTGGAGCTTGGCACCACTCGGAAATTAACGGGTTTTATCGATGATTGAGTGCTTGATAATGATAGTTTTGTTGTGAAAGAGTAAGTATAGTAGGAGGAATTCAATTGCTGTGCATTTGTGTTCCTCTTTCATTTATTGCATACATTAATGCGAACGGATCAGTATAAGTGCTTGTTAAATAATCCCTAGTACTGGCAACACATGTAGCTCATACAAAGAAAGTGACTATAGAATTCTCTGAAACAGCGTTCCTTTATTAGGGACGTTTTTTATTTCTATAGGAAATCGATTAGCTTAATCACACCCTTTCATAAACTTCAGATGAACTTTACTGCGCAGTAATCGTCAACTACGTAATACTAGGTATATCATTCGTAGGCGGATTATTAAGTTCACACACTATTTAAGGGGTCAGACCCTGTCGAAAGACAAAGTGGTGTAAATGTCCTTATGGAGAGGACATTTAAGCGAGTCTAAATAAATAGCTGCACTTTGTATTTGATGTAACTATTGTCGTCTTTATTAAACGAAATAGTTGGGCACCACCTGTAAGATGTCAAACTTGGCATTAACAGGTGGTGGCCAAGCACAATTATAAAGAAGCGTTCGGTGGAATATAAATATATTTACCGAACCAAACACCTATCTTTTCGATATACATATTAAACCAACAGTTACAGAGGAAGCTCCAATTATAAAAGGCAAAGAGCTCCACAATGTTTTGCTTAAGACATCCACACATCATTCCTCAGACCTACTTCCAGGGGAACTTTTAGACAGTTGCTTCCGGTCAGCAGCCGTTGGAGGTTCTTCTAACCAGCCATTTTCTATTGTGAGATTCAACCCTTCATTTGCATACTTTCCTATATCAGCTATAAGAGTAGCGAATTGAGCATGTATGTCATGACGCATGATTTTGGCAATAGCTTGACCATAGTTTGAAATGCCGATTTGATTCGCAAGTGTTGTATGATAAAGCATTAACTTATCTGAGAATGGTGGAGTCGTAGAGTCAGAAACATGTGCTTCCATAGTAGGTGGGACAGGTAAATTTTCATTGGTAAGAAAACTACCTAAAGATTTGATCTGTTTATCTGCAATCTGTGCCCCTTGCTGAAAAAACTTCCTTAATCTACTGGATGATGCCAACTGGCTAAACCCTAACATCAATGCTTTGCCTAGAATATTGGTATTAAGGTTGACATGTAGATGTTTAATTTCAAGTGCAGTTAGTGGTCTATTTTTACCTGCGATCAATGAAATAAATGATTTCTTTTCTACAAAATCAACTTTTTTCGGATAGGGAATTGTGGGAGCAGGTGTATCTTTTCCTTTCATAGCTAATAGATGTGACCCCTTTTCAAATGTGATTAAGGAGTCATGTAAACACAGCTTAAAATAATCTATTAAATCTTGTCTGTGTGCACTTGAAATTGCACTACCATAGGTAACGATAGCAACCTTGGACATTTCTGCAATATAATAAAGAATAAAAATATCACTAAAAAGTCTAGGGGCATCTTTTCTAACATCTTGCTCACCAAAACCAATTGGGGCAGGGATATTTTCCTTCGTATAAATCTCTTTCAACATGATTAAATTCTTTTTCGAAGTTTTTAATGCAAATTCAATATATTCCTTAACTTCTTCATCTTCTACTACTTGAAGATGATGTTCAAAGACACAACTAAATAAGGAATCCCCCATATAATTTGAATATAATTCACCTAGTTCCGAAGCATTCAATTTTTGATTTTGTTGATGTTCTTTTATTTGGTTCATTACTTCTTGTTCTTGGTAAGATGAAGTATCGTTTTCCAATGTTATCCTCCTAAAAAGATTTAGTTTAGGAGTAGTATTTGACGAAGAGCTTAAAATTATTATATTTCAGGGGTCAGACCCTGTCGAAAGACAAAAGTACAGATTTGTCCACGAAGGAAGGACATTTGAGGTAAACCTTAAAAGGGAAAAGTATGGTACTTTATTTGACCACATTGGTATGCTCATGTTTATTGTAATATATAAGGAACTTGTAAAGCAGAAACGTTAGTGAGAGAACAACTAGATAAACAGGTAATGAATAATATATTTTCCAGCCATTATATACATATACGTGTAGTTTAACGAGTAATAATTCAAATACAACTGAAAATAATGCCCATGATAAAAAGTATAAGACTAGTTTCTTACCTTTAAGATTTAAATAGTCCAAAAAGTAAACGAATAAGTATCCGAAGGCTGGATACGCCCCGTATAAAATAACATCAAATAACTCATATTTGTTAGAATCAGTTAAATCGTAATAATTAAAGGGCTTAACGCCCATTGAATGATCCATAACCTGAGGGAATGATATGCTAAGCAGCACAATTAAAGGGGTTATTTCCTTAGGAATTCTCTTACGCATAAAGAGAAAAATCCCAATGTTAAATACTACTGTTATAAGTATAGTCCATTCATTTATATCAAATTTCTCAGGAAAGTATAGTAACATGTCATTACCTCATTAAACGACGTTTTCTGTACCATGTCCATAGTATGTATGAGAGTACAACTGTAAATGTCCATTCTATTAGAGAATGGTGAACTTGAAATTTGTTGTTTTTTAATACACCTAAGTAAATAAATAAAAATTCCAACGAAGACATAAAGAAAATAGTAAAGATAGAAAGAATTATTTTCCACATGCGATTCCTAATTCTAAGGTGAAAATCAAAAAAGATAATTATGATTAATGGATAAAGAAAAAGTCTCTTAAAAAAATGGGTCCAGAAATCACTCTTACTTGTTGACAAGCTTAGCAATTCCAAATTGACTATAAGTATAGATGAGACAGAGTGTGTAATTAACCAAACTGTCATCCAAATAAAAAGGATCTCAAAAAGATGAAGTCTCTTTTTATAGTTGCAAAATACAATTAACAAGAAAACTAATATAAACAAAAATACAGAAAGAATCATTATATCACCTAAGAGTAAGAATGGTATTAGTGTGATCAAATATGGAGTAACTATGCAAGCGAATATCGGGGTCTGGCCCTGTCGAAAGACAAAAGTACAGATTTGTCCATGGTGGGTGGACATTGAGGTGAGAGGGTAGCTTTTTTACCATGTCAGATGCTCATTAGTGAACAAATATTTAAGCATCTCTGCCTTCTATAAATAACTCCCCCATGTTGTAGATAAATACCCGAATACTCAACTAATTCTACTGCTCTAATCTTTTTGAGGTGCTCAAGTGTATAGGGGTATAGATTCTCGTCGGCAATTGTTCTGATAATATCCAAACTATTCTCTGCGATCAACCCTACCCTTATCCATGGGTTATCATGATGCTAGGAAATAGGAATTGTAATAGTCCAACATATGCAGAAGTGTGTCGATCGTATAGCAGTTCCATTGTTATCATTAGTTCCTGTTTCAACGTATGCTCTTCTAAGCTTGGCAGCACCTTTAAAAAGAATGTATAGAATTTGCAGCAGTGTAATCATTGTCCTTCCTACGTGGAAAATTCACTAAAGTGTCTTTCGACAGGGTCTGACCCCTACAAATAAATAACATTGACCCTATTTACGTTTTTAAAATATACTTAGTTTAAGCAACTAGAGAGGGGCTGTGACTTGAGTTGGTCAAAGAAACTATTTATATTGGTCACGTTTGTTTTAATTATTGGTTTGGTCGCCTATTATTGGAACGTTTTAAATAAAGAGACTGTAGTCAAAAGAGGCGAGGTTAACCTTACGCAAACAGATTTTTTTGAAAAGGGTTACATTGAGCTGAATGGAGAATGGGAATTTTACTGGGAAGAATTGTTAACACCTGAAAATTTCAAGCAACAAAATCAAGCTATAGATTATACTATTGTTCCAGGAAATTGGAGTCAAGATCTTCATGGCAATCAGTATAAAAATAAAGGCTTTGCGACTTATCGCATGGTAATAAATGAAATTTCTAATGAAAAATATTTCGGTTTTAAAAAATCAAATATTCGTAATGCGAGTAAAATTTATATCAATGGAGAAGTTGTGTTAGAAGATGGACAAGTTTCACCATCTATGGAAGATAGCGTACCAGGAAATAATTCAGAAATTATTTATTTTGAATTACAGGATGAAACGGCTGAAATTATTATCCATGCATCAAATCATGAATATATCGTTGGTGGTATTGCTAAACCTCTTCTATTTGGTTTGCAGCAAGAATTAGTAACTCATCAGCAACAAACGATTATGTTTGAATTTGCTATGCTATTAGTAGTCTTTATTGTAGGTATCTTTTATATTATTTTATATTTTACAAGCAGGCACTACCGTATGATGGAACCTGCAACTTTTGCGTTAGCGTTAAGTTGCTTATGCTTTGGTGTAACGGGTGGTATCTATAGTGAACGCATTATTACGATTATATTTCCAGACCTTACTTTGAATTCAACCTTTAGATTTGGCCATTTTGTCAGCGCTTTGTCAGTCATATTTGTGTTACATGTTGTTAATAAAATTAATGATGGTTTTCTCTCAAACCGATTGAAAACTATTATATCTTTCACTTTTGCTCTTTTTATTCTTCTTGTATTAACCTTACCTTTAAGCCTTTATTTAAGCACATTAAACTTTTATTTATTTTTTGTCGTTGGTGTATTTTTATGGATTTCGATAAATGTTTTCCTAATGTATATTAAAAATCAGGATAAAGGGATCGAGCAAGTCGAGCATAATATGCTGATTGTCGCCATTTTTAGTGTGTTTCTCTTCTGGTTTGATCTCATGCTCTACAGTATTGGCATAAAGGAAGACATGGGAATAGCGTTTTTTTGTATGGCGATTTTTAGCATCGCATTAGCCGCATTGTTAATTTATCGATATACCCTTTACTACAAAAAAAGTGAAGAGTTATCCAAAGAGTTACTTCAAACGTTAGACGTATTAACAGAGAAATCGAACCAGGCTAAAGAAAATGAATTGGCGTTTTTACAAGCGCAAATCAAGCCACATTTCTTGTTTAATGCTTTAAATGTAATTTCTTCTATGATATTAAAGCGTTCAGATGAAGCGTATGAGCTAGTATTATCATTGAGCGATTACTTGCGTGCGAAATTTGACTTTTATAATAAAGAAAATTGGATCAGTATAAGAGATGAATTAGGTTTCATCTATTCCTATCTTGATATCGAACAAGCTCGTTTCGAGGAACGCCTAAAAGTAGACGTTCGGTTGGATGAAGATATAGATTTTGTTGTGCCACCGTTATTAATTCAGCCATTAGTCGAAAACGCCGTTAGACACGGTGTGAATAAGAAAAAAGAAGGTGGAACAGTCTCGATTCATATTACAAAACTACCAGAAGGTCATCTTATCAAGGTGCGTGATGATGGAGTAGGGATGTCGACAGAAAAGGTAAAGGATATATTAGACCAAACATCACATGAGGATGGAATTGGATTGCAAAATATTCAAAATCGTATGCATCGCTTATTCGGGACGGGATTACAGATTGAAAGTTCAGTAGGAGAAGGAACAACGATTTCAGTAATAATACCTGATCGGAGGGTTTAACAAAATGAAATTACTCATGATTGACGATGAACGCATGGCCATCGAACATCTGAAAACAATTCTTGAAAAAAGTCAGCAAGTGGAACTGGATGATGTAGTCACTTTTGTATCGCCAAGCGACGCTCTCCAATGGGCTCAAACAGAGCAAGCTGATGTGGCATTTGTCGATATTGAAATGCCAGAAATGAATGGATTGGTTTTAGCAGAAAAATTGAAAAGCCTACAGCCACAGATAGAAATTATCTTTGTTACAGCTTTCCAAGAATATGCGGTGGAAGCATTCGAGCAATATGCATTAGACTATTTGCTTAAACCAGTCCGCCGCGAGCGAATGCAAACGACAATAAATCGGATCCATACTAGATTGAAAGAGAAAAAGTCGTTGGCAAAATCGCTTGAAATGGTTACCATTCATTTGTTAGGAAACTTAACCATTCAAAAAGGGGATCAAGCTATAGATTTGAAATGGCGTTCAGGTAGGGTAAAGGAGTTATTTGCGCTTTTGTTGCACTTCCGCCAGCAACCAATTTCTAAATTTGATATTATTGATTATATTTGGCCGGATTTTTCAGATAAGAAAGCTTCCACTCACTTACACATGACGATTTATCGTTTGCGACAATTAATACAAACACATGAAATAGATGTAGTGATCAAATTTCAAGATGAGTCCTATCAATTAATTTTAGGCACAGAAATCGTGGTAGACGTTGATCAATGGCATCACCATTTACAACAACATCCTACTGTGACATCCGTCAATATCAGAGCATGTATCGACGCTTTACATGTGAAACAGGGACGCTATATGCAGAATCTGGATTATAACTGGGCTAATAACGAACAAGCCTATCTTGAAAAAAGTTATACAAATCGATTAATGGACATCGCTCGCTTTTTGTCAGAGACAAAGCAATATGATGAAGCGATTAAGTATTATGAACAAGCCTTTCAATTAAATAGCTATGATCAACAAATAATGATCGAGCTATTCCAGTTGTATGCTATAAAACATCGCAATAGTGATATTGAAAGATTCTATAAAGAGGTCCAGCATATCTATCAAGAAGAGCTTGTAACTCCTATGAGCAAAATGATAGAACGGTGGTATCGAAATTGGCAAAAAAAATTAGAATAAAATCTATCTATAGTAGAAATGTAGTCCTTTAGTTATAGGGGACTACATTTTTTTTATGATAAAAGCTATTGAATTCTCTCTTTACGATGAATTTTATCCCAAATGTATGTGTGATTTGTGGGAATATAGACTTATGTTAAGTCTATGTTAAGTGCAAATAAATATACTTATTGTAGAAAAAGGTAGAAAAATGTAGAAAAGAGCAAATAGATCATTTTCTAAATGCTTGTTATTTTTTAAGATTTCTTTAAGAACGATGATTTATGGTGCAGGAGGATTGGGTTATATATTCAAAATTAACTGTTCTATTAAAAAAAAATTGAGGGGGGAAAAATGGAAAAACACTGTAACCTGAATTATTTAAATGAAGGAAACGTTGGTTACAAAGGTTATAAAAACAAGGGGATTTTATGAATAAGTAAGGTGAAGATTTACAATCTAATAGAGTAGTAATTTTCTAGGATGTACCAAACTTAAATGCATGCATATCTATTTATTTTACTGGGGGGAAAATGATGAGTAGTTATCACTCTGAAATCGAAATGGTAAATAAAAGTCGCAAACTTAAATATAGACGCAGAAGAATTATGAAACGCTCTCAGACACTAGCGAAACTATTTTTTATTGCAATTCTTATATTCACGACACTTGCTTCAAGTTATGGGAGTACGACTGTTTTTGCGCAAGACAATGTTGTGCGTGATGATACAAGTGGGGATTTTGATTATAATCCGGTGTTAGGTGAGGACGTGCAAGTGGATCCTGATTTTGAAGTTATTGCAGAAGAGGGAGATGTCTTTTCAGAAGGGAATATTCGCTTTGAAATTTCTGATGGACATGTAGAATCAGAAAAGTTCTTTATTCCAGAAAATTCTCAAGTGCAGCTAGATGGATCAACATTACTCTATAGTGATGGTGAATTTTTATTAGATGGTGTACCTGTAGCTACTGTGAATGGCACAAATAATGGAGATGGGACTGCACTTCAAATTGATTTATCCGCTCCGCTTGAAAATGGGGATTTTGAGAAAGAATTAGATAGTGGTGAAGTTCAAGATTGGACGATTAATGATACGAGTCAACACCCTTCCAAGGGTTTGGTCAATCAAATCTGGTTAGGTGAATTAGCTACAAAAACAAAAGGGAGAACTTATCAAAGTTTTGATGGGAATGGGCCATATACTGCAACAGGTCCAAATGGAGAATATACCTATGAGACTGATGTTAATTATAGTGGTATTTTAAATAGTGAGCGTATAGCTGCAAGTATAGAAGGTAATGAAGTATTATTTAGTACTGGTTCAGGAACTCTAGTAAAAGGGTTGATAGATGATAATGGTAATAATCGACTTGAGCTTGGATTTAAGTCCGGCAGTATCAATAGTAGTGCCTCTGGGTATGGGAGCGTATTTCGCATAGAAGCATGGAGCACACCGTTTCAGGCGAGAGCTGGAGATGCATTGTACTTTGATTGGCGAGCTTTCACGGTTCCAAATGATACAAGTAACTACGATGATTTTGAAGTGTATGGCTTTATTGTTGATAACGAGGGTAATCATACAGAGATCTTGTATGGTCGTGGTAAAGATCAGAAATGGACTACTGTGCAAAAAGAAATCCAAGAAGATGGCGAGTACCAATTCCGTTTTGTTTCTGGTTCGTTTGACCAAACAGATGGTGGGAAACTAGGAGCTACTTTATGGATTGATAACGCACGAGTGGTTAGTAATAAAATTGTGAAAGATGTTGTTGATGCTATTGGGCAAATGGTGCATTATCAAAATCCACAATATAGTGGAGACCGAAACGTTAACATAAGTGTAACGAAGGAAAACGGGGAAACTAGCGAATTAGTAGATTCCGATGTAATAATTGAGATGATGACCCAAGAAGAATGGTTGGAAAATGGCTTATCGATTATAGAACCGAATGAAGGAACATTATTGTATGACACCAACACATTAGTAACGATTACTGGAGCTACTAGGGGAGATTCGTCTGTGAATGTTTCTATTGAGGATCCAAATGATCAAGTAGTATTTAATGGGCAACCAGCTGTAGATGAAGATGGAAAATGGACAATTGATTATCAAGAAGGAAATTTAATCCAGGGTGAATACACGATTAAAGCGACTGCCTCTAAGGATGGTGCGACGTCAAATGCAGTTACAAGAATTTTTACATTTGTGGATACATCGGAACTTGAAAATTATATTGCGGACGACATACCAGTAATTGTTAAGGATAAAGAAGATTATCAAAACGGCTGGTCTGCATATCAAGAGAAGTTAACCGAGTCTCAAGATTTTCTTGCTAGTATTGAAAACGAATCTTCAACGCCGACACAAACAGATGTTGATCAAGTATTACAGGAACTTAAACATGCTGTTGAAGCGCTAAAAAAACATGCACCAATTGAAATAAATCCTGCCACCTATGAACATGGCGGAAGTATAATAGTGATTGAATTTGATAAACAGGTTACTTTAACCAATTCTACAAATCCTGGAGAAGGATTCACGGTTTCGGTGGCTGGAGCAAACTATCCGGTTAAAGGTGCTTCTTCGAATGGGAATTTAGTTACATTAACCGTAGATCAAGCACTAGATAGTGATGCTAAACAAGTCCAAGTTAATTATGATGGCACAACCGGTAACCTTTACGGTGATGAACAAAACGGTTCTGCAGATGAGTCGTTTAGTATTATTGCTACAGATGAATTTGGTGCTGGATTACAGATAGTGAATACGAGTGGAAATACAGATGATAGAACACCAACATTTAATGGTTCTGTTCACACCAATGCAGACAGAGTGAGTTTAACGATTAAATATCAGGATCGTGAGATTATTGCGGGACTTGAAGATGTTGAAGTTGATTTAGATTCGGGTAAATGGACATATACAGTCCCAAGTAATATTGCATATGGTGGTGACTATACAGTAGAGGTCACTGCAACTAACAATGAAGGTGAAGCAAGAACAGTTACAAAATCAAAAACGTTTTATATTGTAAATAAAGAAAATCTTCAAGCAGAACATGATGCTGCAGAGGAATTAGTAGAAGAAGATTATCGATTAGGTTGGGATGATTTTGAAAAGGCGCGTCAGCATGCGGAAAGTGTATTAAATAAGCCAACTGCTTCTCAAGCTGATGTTGACCAAGAAATAACTGATCTTAAAGATGCTGTAGATGCACTAGAAAAGCATGCACCAATTGAAACAGACCCTGCCACCTATGAACATGGTGGAAATAAAATAGTCATTCAATTTGATAAAAAGGTTACTTTAACCAATTCTGAAAATCCTGAAAAAGGGTTTACAGTTTCGATGGATGGAACAAACTATCCGGTTATAGGTGCTGATTCGAATGGGAATTCAGTTACATTAACCGTAGAACAAGCACTAGATAGTGACGCTAAAGTAGTCCAAGTTAATTATGATGATACAACCGGTAACCTTTACGGTGATGAACCAAACGGTTCTGCAGATGAGTCGTTTCGTATTAGCGCTACAGATGAATTTGGTGCTGGATTACAAATAGTTAATACGAGTGGAAATACAGATAATAGAACACCAACATTTAATGGTTTTGTTCACATCGGCGCAGACAGTGCGAGTTTAACGTTTAAAAATCAGGATCGTAAGATTATTGCAGAACTTGAGAATGTTGAAGCTGATTTAGAATCAGGTGAATGGACATATACAGTTCCAAATGATTTTGCTTATGGTGGTGACTATACGGTAGAGGTCACTGCAACTGATGAAGATGGAGACAGAACAGTAACAAAATCAAAAACGTTTTATATTGTGAATAAAGAAAATCTTCAAGCAGAACATGATGCTGTAGATGACTTTGTAGAGGAAGATTATCGATTAGGTTGGGATAATTTTGAAAAAGCGCGTCAGCATGCGGAAAGTGTATTAAATAAGCCAACTGCTTCTCAAGCTGATGTTGACCAAGAAATAACTGATCTTAAAGATGCTGTAGATGCACTAGAAAAGCATCCACCAATTGAAACAGATCCTGCCACCTATGAACATGGTGGAAATAAAATAGTCATTCAATTTGATAAAAAGGTTACTTTAACCAATTCTGAAAATCCTGAAGAAGGGTTTACGGTTTCGGTGGATGGAACAAACTATCCGGTAAAAGGTGCTTCTTCGAATGGGAATTCAGTTACATTAACTGTAGATCAAGCACTAGATAGTGACGCTGGACAAGTCCAAGTTAATTATGATGGCACTACCAGTAACCTTTACGGTGATGAACAAAACGGTTCTGCAGATGAGTCGTTTCGTATTATTGCTACAGATGAATTTGGTGCTGGATTACAAATAGTGAATACGAGTGGAAATACAGATAATAGAACACCAACATTTAATGGTTCTGTTCACCATGATGCAGACAGTGTAAGTTTAACGTTTAAAAATCAGGATCGTAAGGTTATTGCAGAACTTGAAAATGTTGAAGCTGATTTAGATACAGGTGAATGGACATATACAGTTCCAAATGATTTTGCTTATGGTGGTGACTACACGGTAGAGGTCACTGCAACTGATGAAGGTGAAGACAGAACAGTTACAAAATCAAAAACGTTTTATATTGTAAATAAAGAAAACCTTCAAGCAGAATATGATGTTGTAGATGACTTTGTAGAGGAAGATTATCGATTAGGTTGGGATAAATTTGAAGAGGCACGTCAGCATGCCGAAAGTGTAATAAATGATCCAACTGCTTCTCAAGCTGATGTTGACCAAGAAATAACTGATCTTAAAGATGCTGTAGATGCACTAGAAAAGCATCCACCAATTGAAACAGACCCTGCCACCTATGAACATGGTGGAAATAAAATAGTCATTGAATTTGATAAAGAGGTTACTTTAACGAATGCTAAAAATCCTGAAGAAGGGTTTACGGTTTCGGTGGATGGAACAAACTATCCGGTTAAAGGTGCTTCTTCGAACGGGAATTCAGTTACATTAACCGTAGAACAAGCACTAGATAGTGACGCTGGACAAGTCCAAGTTAATTATGATGGCACTACCAGTAACCTTTACGGTGATGAACAAAACGGTTCGTCAGATGAGTCGTTTAGTATTAGCGCTACAGATGAATTTGGTGCTGGATTACAGATAGTGAATACGAGTGGAAATACAGATGATAGAACACCAACATTTAATGGTTCTGTTCACCATGATGCAGACAGTGTAAGTTTAACGTTTAAAAATCAGGATCGTAAGATTATTGCAGAACTTGAAAATGTTGAAGCTGATTTAGATTCAGGTGAATGGACATATACAGTCCCAAGTAATATCGCTTATGGTGGTGACTATACGATAGAGGTCACTGCAACTGATGAAGGTGAAGCAAGAACAGTTACAAAATCAACAACGTTTTATATTGTAAATAAAGAAAATCTTCAAGCAGAATATGATGCTGCAGAGGAATTAGTAAAGGAAGATTATCGATTAGGTTGGGATAATTTTGAAAAGGCGCGTCAGCATGCCGAAAGTGTAATAAATAAGCCAACTGCTTCTCAAGCTGATGTTGACCAAGAGATTGCCGATCTTAAAGTTGCTAGAGATGCACTAGAAAAACATGCACCAATTGTAGAACGTACATTTTACCATCATGGACACAATAACATCTATATAGTGTTCGACAAAGATGTTATGTTTACAGATGTGGAAACAGATCTAACCTCTGGATTCACTGTTTCGGTGGACGGCAAAGAAATTGACATTGTAGCGGTGGAGAGAATTGGTGAAGATTTAGATGGTAAGACTCAGGAACTAAAACTTTCTTTACGAAAAGATGTAGAGTTATTAAGCGAAATTGAAGTGAAAGTAGATTATAGTGAAAAAGATGGAAACTCTAATCTAAGTGGTGATGAAGAAAATGGCACGGCTGTAGAGGATTTCGAACATGTTTCAAGCGATGATTTTGGCCTTGCATTGCAAATATCCAATCCAAATGCAATTACTAATGATACAACACCATCTATATTAGGTACTGCCGATAAAAGTGCTGACAGTGCATCAATTACTATTATTGGACCGAATGGTGAAGAGACAGTTGTAGATCAAGACGGATTAACCATTGGTTCAGATGGCAAATGGATATATCAAGTAGAGGAAAAGCTTGTGCCGGGTGAATACGAAGTGGTTGTGACGGCATCTGAAGCAGATCGCGAAGATGTCATCAAGCAGCATGCTTTCACCGTAGTGGATAAGGAAGATTTAATCAAGTTAAAAGATATGATTGATAGTAAAATGTTAAAGGGGAATTTTTACACTGAGGGCACATGGAAAGAGTATTCAACTAAGAATTCGAATGCTGAGAGTGTGATTCATAATCCAAATTCAACACAAAGTGAAGTTGATGCAGCACGTAAGGAATTGCAAGCAGCTTACGATAACCTTTTATTGAAAACTGTAAAAGAAGCCCTAGATAAAGCTGAAATAGAAAAGAAACTAGCTAATAAAACGAAAAAGGTATATACAGATACTGGTGGTTCTGAAAGTGATGATGCTTACCAAGATGTCAATGACGAACTAAACAACTTGGAAGAAGAGTTAAAAAAGAAGCCAGTTGAACTAGATTTAGACAAATTATTGTACCGTATTGATGAATTAAAAAAGGCTAGAGAGAATTTAGAACTAGCAACAGATCAATTGATTTCTGATCAATTGAAGGAAGCTGCCCGTTTCTTAACAAGAGATACTGCTTTTACATTCAGTGAGGATGACACGTGGGAAAGTGTCACATTGAAATTCCTTATGTTATCTGAAGGACCTTATGATACAAAGATAACATGGTCATCAAACCAGTCTAAGGTTATTTCAATAGATGGCAACAAAGCTACCACAGATCGCCAAGGATCTGATAAATCAGTAATCTTAACAGCTACGATTTCAAAGGGTAATCAAAAGATAGAAAAAACATTTCTGGTAATTGTCAAGCGAGCTAACATTTCGAAAAAAGTAAGCGAAACAACCAAACGGAATGCGAGTGTGGGAGTGAATAACAATACGTCACCTACTCCATCGATTGAGCGAATTAATCTATTCGCTAACGATAACCAGCTTGTGAACAAAATTGACAAAATTATTGTGAATGACGGAATGGTTCCTGCGGATACTACAGGCACATTCTCAGTCTATTTACCGGATGATCAAGCAAACATCGCAGATGAACTTGCGCTAGAAGTTACTGCTGATACCTTAAAGAAATTAAAAGGCATTCTAGAATTGAAAACGGACCAAGCAACAATAGTTCTTAATCAATCAGCAGTACAGAGCTTGGCTGACAATGATTTGGAGTTATTTTTCAGAATCGTACCATTAAGAGATGAAACAGATAAAGATGATGTTTCAAAACGAATGGTGGCAGACCAATCTGTACTAGAAGAGATCAAGAAAGTAAGTGGAAGTGCTTCTGCTAGATTAGTAGGTACACCAAAAGAAATTGAAACGAATTACTCTGGGTATAAAACAGATATAATATTACCTATTGGAGAATTTTATCATGATGGTCTTGATTTAGATCGCTTGCGTGTTTATATCGAGCATAGTGATGGAACGATTGATGTTCAAAAAGGAACGATCATCTATGAGAACGATACGCCGTCTGGATATAAGTTTTCTGTAGATAAGTTTAGTACGTTTACATTATTTGAAATAGAAGTTTCAGAGGACTCTACTACTGAAACAGTTGATAAAGAAGAAAACCAATTACCAAGTACTGCATTAAATATGTATAATGATTTGATTATTGGTGTGTTACTGTTCGGATTTGGAATATTTATGTATTACGTTCAACGACGTAGACGAGAAAATTAATAGAATTTCAGTAACTGTCACCACCTACAAATCGATGAATTGTAGGTGGTGCTTTTTTCTTTTATCTAACTAAGGGGTCAGACCCTGTCGAAAGACAAATTGGCCGATTTGTCCTTGAGGGGTGGACAATGAATGGAAATATGCAAAAGGTGAACTTTTGTGATTCTCTTTATTCCTTTTGCCTGGCACCAAGTAAATATTTGTAGTGCTAGATGTATCGAAGGAAACACATAAACTGGTTAAGAATAACTACATGCCGCATTAAGAGCAGCTGAAAAATAGAGCAATATTAAAAGAAATAGCCGCCCCCTTGATCAAGGGGACGGCTATTTCTTTTCTTTGTTTAATTATGTAAGAGTTGGGAATTAAGTAGCATAGTTTATTTTGATTTTTGGAGGAAAACTATGAGAAAAAATAAAACATTAAAAGTGAAGCGTTTGCTTTTAAAAGCATTTTTCGTATTTATAACAATCTTTTTTATTACTGTTTTAGTCGGTGGCTTGTATGTACATGAATTGGTAGAAGGCGCACCAAAAATAGATGACGAGGACTTTCATTATTCAAATTCATCGACATTATATGATCACGATGATAAACCCATGTTTACTTTAGATAACGGAGTAGACCGGCAATCTACTAGTATTGAGAAAGTTCCCCAACTTGTAGAAGACGCGTTCATCGCCATTGAAGATGTGCGTTTTTATGAGCACTCAGGACTTGATTTTAAACGGATTGGAGCGGCAGTTATATCTAATATAACGGATGGATTTGGTTCTGAAGGAGGGAGCACGATTACCCAACAAGTGGTTAAAAACTCCCTACTTACTTCAGATAAAACGATGGAGAGAAAAGTTCAGGAAGCATATCTTGCTCTTCAATTAGAGGAAGAGTATTCAAAAGATGAAATTCTCGAACTCTATTTAAATAAGATATATTTTGGTAATGGCGCATATGGGATTGTGATTGCAGCTGATACGTATTTCGGAAAAGACTTAAAGGCGTTAACGATTGAAGAAGCTGCTTTATTAGCAGGGCTTCCTCAGCGTCCGACAGATTATGATCCGTATCAAAATCCTGAACTAGCAAAAGAACGTCGGAACACGGTTCTATTTGTTATGAACGAGCACGGTTTTATAACTGATAAAGAATATAATCAGGCGAAAAGCGTTCCAATTACAGACATGCTTCAAGATCAAAGTAACCCTTATGATATTTCTGATGCCTACATGGATCAAGTTTATAAAGAACTAGAGAACATGGAAGAAATAGACACATCCATGATTTACAATGGGGGTCTGGAAATATATACAACCTATGATAAAAGTGCCCAACAACATGTGGAAAAAGTATTAAATACGGATGAATTTATCACGTACCCAGATGATCGATTTCAAGTGGGATTGACAATGATAGATAATCTAACAGGTGGAATTAAAGCGATCGGAGGGGGGCGGAATCAGGAATCTGGAAAGAGTCGAATCAACTATGCAACGAATATCGAACGTTCACCAGGTTCTACGATTAAGCCGATACTAAGCTATGGTCCCTCTATTGAATATTTAGAATGGTCGACCTATAAGCAAATAGAAGATGAAGAAATAACTTATACCGACACGGATAAGGTAATAAATAATTATGATGATCGTTATCATGGTATCGTATCGATGCGTGAAGCATTAAAAAGATCATGGAATGTACCCGCAGTGAAAACATTTAAAAAAGTAGGAAGTGAACGTGCCGGGGAATTTGCATCTAAGTTAGGACTATCTTTTGACGGTCCTATTTATGAATCCTTTGCACTTGGTGCCTTTGAAGAAGGAATTTCTCCATTAGAGCTCGCAGGTGCATATGCTGCGTTTGGAAATGAAGGAGTCTATAATAAGCCCCATGCGATTAGGAAGGTTGTATTTCCTAATGGGAAAGAAATTAATATGAAGCCTGAACCAGTTGCTGCAATGAGGGAGTACACCTCCTATATGATAACGGATATGCTACAAACTGTTGTTGAAGAAGGAACAGGTAGTAATGCAAATATAGAAGGTATGGAAGTAGCGGGAAAAACAGGTACTACAAACTTTAATGAAGAAACAATACAAAAATATAATATTACAGAGGCTGGCGTTCCGGATAGTTGGTTCACTGGTTATACAACAGATTATACGATTTCCGTATGGACAGGCTACCCGCAAGTAAGTGAAGAAAACTATATAAAAACAAGAGAAGACAAACAAATTGCCGAAATAATATTTAGAGATGTAATGGCTAAAACGGTAGATGAGAATACTAAAGACTTTGAGAAGCCAGACTCTGTTGAAAAAATAACCTTTAACACCAGAACAGGTGAAAAAAAAACAGAAAGTTCTCGCAAGTCTAATATTAGAACAGAATTATTCGTTTCTGGAACATCACTTGATGATGTCCACAGCCTTGTTGAAGATGGTTTTGAGCAGGAACAATCTTATTATTACTATCAAGATTCGAATAGTAATGATAAACAAGATGAAAAAAATGATTCTACTGAACAAGAAAATCAAGAAGAATCAAGAGAAGAAAAACAAGAAGATAAGGAAGAAACAAAAGAGGAAGAGGAAGAAGCAATAGATTCCGATCAACCAGAAGGTGAGGAAGAAGAAACAATAGATTCCGACCAGCCAGAAGGTGAGGAAGAAGAAACAATAGATTCCGACCAGCCAGAAGGTGAGGAAGAAGAAACAATAGATTCCGACCAACCAGAAGGTGAGGAAGAAGAAGCAATAGATTCCGACCAACCAGAAGGTGAGGAAGAAGAAGCGTCAGATTCCGATCAACCAGAAGGTGAGGAAGAAGAAGCAATAGATTCCGACCAACCAGAAGGTGAGGAAGGGGAACCAACAGATTCTGAGCAGTCTGAGGGTGTAGGGGAAGAATCCACAGATCCCGAGCAGTCAGAAGGTGGAGAAGAGGAAATCACAGATTCCGATCAATCAGAAAGTGTAGAAGAGGAATCCACAGGTTCTGAGCAATCAGAAAGTGTAGAAGAGGAATCCATAGATTCTAACCAACCAGAAGTTGAATAATTATAATTTTCTAGTACTTGGCATTAACAGTATTATCAATATAATGTCAAATTTCGACAGGGTCTGACCCCTTTTGTACGAGGAAAAGTGCTGGCGCTCGCATTTGGATGTGTTTTTGATTGGACATTGTTGAACTTACTGAATTACGTGTCGGGTTCACTGAATTACGGGTTGGGTTCACTGAATTATGTGTCGGGTTCACTGGATTCCGTGTCGGGTTCACTGAATTCCATGTTGCTTTTCACTCAATAGTTCGATTCCCCCATACGTTACTGCTCTAACATGTGTTGCTGCTGCACCAGTGATATGACGAACTAGAGAAGCTACCATATTCAACTACTAAAGATATAAGCTGAAGGAAGAAGCGGATAGCCTTTGGACTTGAAACATCTTATAACAATCTATTGCTAAACACTTTTATCACCCTAAATCGCAAGGGTACAAAATGATTGTACGTATCCGAAAGGGCAAGCTAATTCTTGTGTTATTCCCAAATCAAAATTAGCAAAAACATTGATACAATAACTAAAATAGCAGTACGAATTCACTTGTGAATCGCACTGCTATTTCATGTGTGTTTTTATTTTTTTCTCATGAACCGAACCCGTTACTCATAGGCGAAGAGTTTTTTAATGTTTAGTTACGCTTTTTGAACATTTGCTGCTTGTGGTCCGCGGTTACCTTCTTCAATTTCAAAAGTTAATTGTTTTATAAAAGAGAGAATGGGCACGTGTAAAGTACCAACCAACTAGACAATTTATTCATGTACATATATTTCCATCTGCCTTTCGACATGGTCTAATCCCCCGTGATATAATACATAGTAGCTAATCGGTTACGTAGACGTCATTTGAAACAATGAGTTTCAATGAGAGAATAAGCAAAAAGAACTGATGTATGACTTGAAAAGCAATACATTATATACAAGAAAGTTTTAGCTGTAAAGTCGTTTCATGTTAATTGGGGTCAGGAATGTTATAAATTTATAAGCTTTGGAGAGTAGGAGATGGAGAGCAGGATGGATCGTGTAAAAGTACATAGACAGATTATTAACTACATCATGCCGTTTACATTTAAACTGCCATATAAAGAAATATACGACAAGTTACATAGTAGTTTGGAATGGAATGAAATCACAAGTTCTCAAAGAGAAAATATGATGGAGCATATTGACGTATTAGTAAGAAGAGATCCCACAGTAAATCAAAGGGAGTCTATTGGGAGACAATATGAATTAAACCAAAATGGTAGGGCGGCAAATGATCTTCTTAAGAATCATAAAGGTATTTACACATTTCATCACAACCAGAAGGATAGGGAAGGTCACACCTTTACATTTAGTATCCCTTCGATTCGTTTATTTACGTTCGAAACACATATTGGTTTTGTTGTGTTTTCCATAAAATACGAAAACAATCCAACTGTTGATGAGGTTATCGATAACAACTACTTCCTAAAGAGCTTTTCGAAGCATTATGGAAGGGTTTCTTACCAATTTCCTGTCTTCGATCGTGTCAACCGTTATCTCAAAGGAAATAATATCATAATTGATAATAAAAAAATTGGGCAAGCGATGAAATATGGGAATACCCCAGAAAAAATTATCGCAGGGTTAGCGGAGATGGATGCGGCTACTGATTATAGTCATTTAAAGGATGAAGAAATAAAAATGCTGGCAACGCATTATGAAGAAAAAGCCCTAAGCCAGTTAGTTCGAGATCTAGTTGAGGAATTCGAACCGGTTACGTTTTTTCAAGATTACCAAAAGGATTATAGAAATGACGGGACAGAGGATAGACAAGGGATGAAAACCTATCCTAGTTATGCCCTCACCTATACAGCTCTAACGATGGACAAACAGTTTCTGAGCATAGCAGATGACAAGAAAAAAGAGTGTATGGAAAGAACGCTATTTAAGATGAGGCGAACGTACAAGGATTCCTATAAACCTTGTGCAAGGGATTTGGATTTAGAAAATGCGGAGCAAGTGTACCAAGCTTTTGAGAATAGCTATTGGGGCTATTCATTAGAGGGGTTAGCTAACTTATCCTTTTTGGTAGAGGATGAAAAGACGAATCGATTTTTTGAGAGTAATTATTATGGCAATTTGGAACGAGGCTATTTTTATTTATTTATTATTGCTTTGCATCAGCGTTATGCGCTCATTAAATTATCAAAGGAAGCAACACTGTTGCCAAATTCCCTTGAAGGACTTGTAAAAGATAAGCATAACCAAATAGATAAACTGCGTGAGAAAATAGCCTACTTTAACTTACGATGTGCATTTAAACACGTTTCTTATATTTCGCATCAGGACTACATCTATCAAAGATTTTACGTGGCATTGCAGATTGATGATTTAATGACAAAGATTGAATCGGAGGTAGAGTCTTTAGGTGCATTAGTAGATTTGCAAAAAGAGGCGAGACGTAAAGGAACGGAAATACTAATTGTCTGGTTAACTACAATATTTGCGGTCATATCAACGGTATCTGCGTTGTGGACAATATATAAAGACTTTTTACTAGTTGGTTACCAACGACCTGTGTTTTACGGGACAACAGCTTTTATCATAGTAGTAGCTTTGGGCGTTGTCTTTTTCAGAAAACGACTACTGAATAAAGGAACATAACTTAATTTTTATTGGCAGAAAAGTAAGTATAAAGGTTTCTTAAGCTGCATAAGTGTAACTAGGCAATCACCGTCACTTTTGTGCTTGGTGCGAGCCTTATACATGAAGACGTAGTAGATTTTTAGATTCATAATTGCTTCAACAGAGAATCAAATAATTGGAGGCAGAGATATGCAAGTGGCCGAGAAATATAACGTCAATCTTTTGGGGGAATCATCACTTCTTAACGATTTGACCAATATAATAGAGAAAGAATCATCCTTTGTTATTAATATATTTGGAGAACAAGGAACAGGAAAAACGTTGCTCATTCACTACTTAGAGCAAATGGGGCATGTAAGGTGTACCGTAGAACAACTGGAAAGCAATGAAGCAGATTCGATCATTGAGTCTGTTGGTGACGATAAGATTATTCTGATTGATGATGTCGATCATTATACGCCTAAGCAGCAGTTTAGAGAACTGATGTCTGAAACATTTAGAAAATTTGGGCACGTTAAGGTGATCTACACGAGTAATACGAAATTTTTTACAGAAGCATTACCAGCTATTACTAATTTTAATATAGAAATAGGAAACAGAACATTTACCTACGATGAATTTGTTTCTTACATAAAGAATCCACATGGCGGCACGCAAATTGTTGCAGGTTGCGAGATACCGGAAAATATCATAAAAAACATGCACCTTTTTGCTACATACTGCAAAAACTTTACTATTTTATCTGATGTGATTGAGTCAGTAACCGCAATGATCAAAAGGAATAATAATATTACCCCACAAGAATTTGTTCATATCCTAACGAAGTCTGATCTGTTTCTAAAGGTGAAAAAGGACTTAGTTATCGATACAAAAAGTGTTGATGACAGTGATTATTTATTTATCATTCGTATGAAAGATAAAATTGAAAAGTTATGTGATATTATCCTAGATTGCTATCCGGATGAACGCGTGCTTTATGAAGTGTTAAGAAATCAATTTAAAAATTCTACTTTTATTGAAGATACCTTTCAACTGCCTATCCAGTATGAAGATAAGGTATTAAATATTTGTTTAACCTATGATCCAATTGAGCTGTTGGTGAAGCTACTCGGACCGCGTGATATTATCCTAAAGTTGAATGAGTTAAATATGGGTGAGGCATCCTTTACTAACTCGATTGAGGATAAAGCAAAATTGATTTTAAAGAGTATCGGCATGAACATTTTAAATAAGCCAAAAGGCATCCTCTTTTTTCATGATCGCTTTCAATCCAATTACAAGCGAATTATGGATATAGAAAGTAGTAATATGAGTAAGGAATATTTAATTGGATTAGGGATTTCGTGTTATCAAGATCTTGAAAATGTTTTCTATGAGATGCTTAACTTCTATGCAACGTATTTCAATCAATCTTTATCCAATTTCTTGCAAGAATACAACACCACGTATCCAAATGAAAAGGTTCATGATAAGAGAATTACATTTGGCAAATATATCGGATTGTTCTCCTTTTTAAACAAAATTTGTAAGCAACAAGACTATCAGTTGAAAATGTTTAACCTTAAGAAGCGTGACAATCACATTATTCCAACTAGGTTACTGACGAATATCCAGGAATTATCATCTTTTCGCTCTTTTTTTACACACTTTCAAAAGGTGTCATTTGAGGTGCCATTTAAAACCTATCAGAAGCGTGTCATAAAAATACATGAGTATGCTTTATCTATTCTGCAGGAATTTATTGATTCAAGAATTTTCCCTGAGATCATTAAAATAAAAGAGGTTCGATTTGATGAATTTGGGAGAAAGCAATTCGTAGCAGCAGATTGGAAAAATGCTGAGATAAGGTTTAGTCTTTCTTCTAATGTGGAAAATATCGATATTTATTCTCACTATTATATGCTTAGAAATGAACAATCCATTGCGATTAACCCGGTTTTGATACCGAGATATCTGGAGGATAATCGGGAAATGTTTGACGGAGCGGGTTATGATAAATCCTCCCAAACCCAACTAATTCAAGGGTCAACGTTAATTAATAAGATTACACCAATGAAAAACGCAAGGGTATTAGACATCGGCTGTGGAAATGGGAAGACTACAGTAGAATTATTCAGGAAAGAACCAAGTGTTTCTATTGATGCCTGTGACATTTCACAAAGCATGATTGACAAAGCAATAGAGAATCGTCAAAGCGAAGGGATCGCGCAAGAAAATATTCATTTTTATTGTAAGGATGCGATTGATCTAGATGAAAACGAACAATATGATTTAGTGTTTAGTAATGCAGCCTTACATTGGATTGTAGATAGTGAAAAAATGTACACCAAAATTTATAACAGCTTAAAAAACGGTGGGAAATTGGCGGTTCACCAAGGTGGATCTGAATGTTATGCTGGCTTACACGAAAAAGTGAAAAAAGCCATCGATGAACTTGACTTTAATATGTATTACCAAAACTGGACGTATCCAATTTTCTACCCTACTAAGTCACAATTTCATAGCCTCTTAGGCTTCATCGGGTTTCGAGATGTGCGTATTGATAGTGTAGAGACGGATGGTAGTGAATATCCGAATTTAGTAGAAAACTTCGCCAATGCAGGAATGCTTCCGTATCTTAATCATTTACCAGATGAGAATCTAAAGAAAAAGCTAAAGCGGACGTATTTCAATTTATGCGAAGTGGAAAAGGTCAATCAATATACACATCGATTATATGCATTTGCCACGAAGGGAGATTAATCGTTGAAATTAACGTTTGCTATAAAAAGGGTTATTCCTAAAACAGAGAAATCAATACGAAATCAGATCTGGGACATTCTTTGTGAATGTGACAAAGAATTCGTACCGCCACTCTCAGCGCGTGAAAGCTCCACGCAGTCGACATTATCATCATCAGAAGGGCAGGATATCAAGCCTTTTTCTTATTTTGAAAAAATGACGGAGCAGCATTTTATTTTGGCTATAGATGAAGAAAAGAATCATGTTATTGGTTTTATGACGTTTAAAAGCAATTATTATACGGAAGAGTTGAAAAACTATTCGCCAAGCAATTACATCACCACGATTTGTATTAAACGAGACTATAGAAACTATGGAATAACGAGAAAGTTATATCAATTTATGAAGGATGATATTAAACAGCAGGGGTTAGAGGAGCCTTATCTTACTACAAGAACATGGTCATCAAATGACGCACATATTCATATCTTAAAATCCCTTCAGTTTGATACGGTGGAGCGGCTAAAGGACCACCGTGGCCCCGGCGTAGATACGCTTTACTTTGGGCGCAAGGTATCGGAACGGACTAAGAATTAAAGCTCAAACGCTACACTTTGATGCTATCATCACCCTTAATACGACGTAATTTGTCGAAAGGGTGATGTAGTTTTTTCTTTAAGTTTTTATGACCACTAGTGATTAATCTTGTCACGCCAATTATTAGCAATGTATTATAGTTTCACCTTAGAGTCTTGGGGTAAAATTCGAAAAGATGAAGACAGGTGATTACTACTTAATTTTTGAGAGCAAATAGCTGTTATATCATTCATAGCTTTTACAACATCAATGCCATCAATCATTACCTTGAATTGCTCCCCTTTTTTAATTAATAGTAAGAATGATAGGAGTTTGGAGAAGTTTGAGGTATCTATAATTCTGTTATTTTTAATAAAATAAATAGTGCCACTATATTCTTTTGCATAAGCGTGTATATTTATTATCGTATTTACTCTTAATGATTTCTCTAATAATAACTGTGATGAGATAACTTTTCTCACTTTAGTTTCCTCCCTAGATTTATATGATATAAATAATCTGCAGAGCTACAATTAATTGTAATGTAGTACCTACTGCATATTTTATTCGCATTTTGTCAGTTATTCTGTCTTCTATAATTTATCTTCGACCACAATAGCAAGATTGTCGTCCATTTCTGGTTCACTTATTCTCTCCAATTGTGTTGCGTTCAATTTGCTCAGAATAGTTTCGAACCAAATACAAATCCTAATATTAGAAGAACAACTAGGATAAATATTAAAAGCTTTGCAAGACCGGCGGAAATATTAGCTAAACCTCCAAATCCAAACAAGCTAGCTATAATTGCAATAATCAAAAAAATGAGAATCCATTTCAACATATTGTTACCTCCCAAATTCAATGTATATATGTATTTAGCCATTTTTATAATTTTCAAACATTTATATTTGGATATAGCTATTTTTCCATTACATGAACTATTGATACATACAGAAGTGAACATCATACATACTTTGAAGGTAACACTCCTGAATAGAAAAAAATAAATAGCCTTGTTTTGAATTAACCTAATCAAATAAGAAGTTCAGAGCGACAAAAAGCATTCCTGTTGTTTTTAAGCAAAGAATCTATGTGGTGAAATCCACATAGATTCTTTGCTTAAGCTTGTCGTTGGTGAACACAAAGGACTAATGCATTGAGTTGACATTGCAGAAGCAAGTGTTCTTCTTGTTTCAAGGCCCCTGCGCTTTTCTAATGTTAATTTTCTTCAAAGTTATTTGCTCTATCCAAACATTGGCAAGATATATTCAACCAAGAACCACAAAATAATTATAAGTATTACTACATAGGCAAAATACTTAATAAAGGTGGTGGCGATTTGACTAGGATCTGATTTCTTTTCTTTTTTTTCATACTGAATATGTTCATCTCTATCGGACATCACTTACCCCTCCTTATTGGTAGATTGATAATCTAAACTACCATTTCCCGTTGCTAATCTGATTAAACATCTAAAACCTTTAGGGGTCAGACCCTGTCGAAAGACAAATCGGTCGATTTGTCCTTGAGGGGTGGACAACTAGGTTAGTCATTGTCAACAGCCGCAATGTCTATTAAAAGACTGACCCATCATTTTCAGGATTGTTTTTTGGGGAATAGGGAATTAGGAAGGAAAGGTGTTTTTATAGAGGAGTGAGTTTGATGGATAATCTTACAGTTGATGTTATTGGTATAGGGGTGGGGCCTTTCAATCTAGGTTTAGCTGCTTTACTCGATGAGAAGACAGAGTTATCGAGTTATTTCTTTGATGAGTCTGAAGAATTTGATTGGCATCCAGGTATGCTATTAGAGCATGCGGACCTTCAAGTACCTTTTCTTGCAGACCTAGTTACTTTCGCTAATCCGAAAAGCCGCTATTCTTTCCTGAATTATTTACATACAAAGAATCGTTTGTACAAATTTTATTTTTATCGCAAGTTTGATATCCCACGTAAAGAATATAACGATTACGCAAGGTGGGTGGTGAAGCAACTACCTCATTGCGTATTCAAATCGCAAGTGATTGATGTTATCGATAAAGATGGCTATTATGAAGTCCATGTTAACCACTGGGATATATCCGAAAGAAAGACATACTATGCGAAGAACATTATTATGGGAACAGGTAGCAAGCCTTTATTGTTAAAGGGAGCAGACGGTTTGCCGAAAGAAGATGTGCACCATTCAAGTGACTACTTATATCACAAACCAACCACTGTCCAAGGGAAATCAATTACTGTGATTGGCTCGGGACAGAGTGCTGCAGAAATTTTCTATGACTTGTTGCAGGAAATGGATACGCATGATTTTCAGTTAACCTGGTTTACAAGGTCTCCTGGCATTTTTCAATTAGATGAATCGAAGCTTGGTCAAGAGGTATTCACCCCTGACTATGTTGATTATTTTCATCAATTGCCATTTGCCGAGCGGATGGAGGCATTACAACATCTGAAGCAACTTCGAAAAGGCATTGAAGGAACAACATTAACGAATATTTATCATTACCTGTATGATAAGTCGATTGATAATGAACACATTCCTGTTTCGATTCAGCCGTTAACGGAGTTAGAAGACATTCAAGAGAATGGCGGAGAATATACTTTAGCATGTCATCAATGGGAATTAAAAAAACGCTTTACACACAATAGTGAAAAAGTAATCCTGGCAACTGGCTATCAACCGCACATTCCTGATTGGTTCACGAACCGTTTCCGTGACAAGATCGAATGGGAAGATGATAAGCATTTTAAAGTGACGGACAATTATCAATTACAATTCAAAGAAGCAGGCCGAGAGCGTGAGCATCACTTCTATACGTTAACAAACTTGGATCATGCTTATGGGTCCGGTGCAACAAATTTAGCACTGTCCGTAAATCGAAATATACAAATCATTAACGATATTGCAGGAGAAGGAATCTACCCGATGCAACGCGATACATCATTCTCGCAGTTTTTTTAATGTAGGGGTCAGACCCTGTCGAAAGACAAAGTGGTCGATTTGTCCTTGAGTGGTGGACATTCAGGTGAGAGGGACACAAAAGGTTTTTAACTTTTTGTGTCCCTTTTCATTTCCAGTACAAGCTGCTGATGTATTTGTCGAGAGGTAGGTGCTTTTTCATTAAGGCTAGTGCCTACCTGCAACTAAACTATTGAGTACCTCACCTCTGCTTTTCATAGACAACTACCATTTAGGATTATCTTCATGTTTTGCATTAAGCGGAAGTCAGAAAAAATTTAAACAAATTTCAGCCAACATAGACACCAAATATCAATCACCTAACGATTATAGATATGAAGATACAATTAGAGGAGGTAGTAACAATGGAAAGGTCTACAATTACGGCAAAGGAAGTAGCAAAGTATATAGGGGTGCACACGGATACGATTTATGATTTGGTGCGTGAGGGTTGCTTTCCTCATATTCGTTTTGGAAGGAAGATTTTGTTTAGCAAGGAAGCCATTGATGGATGGGTAAGAGATCAGTCGAATGCATCCGTAACGAGCAAGGGTTAGAGTTGACGTTTTGTTGCAACGAAGTAGCGTGTGCCAGAGCTTATTGGTACACGCTACTGTTATGTGCGGAAAAATAACTTTGGTGGACTAGTGTACAGGGTCTACAAGTTGTAGCCACTATGTTTGCTAAAGAAAATAGTACAGGATGTATCTAGCAGGTATTTTATCAATACGATTGGGGCTGGATGGACGCCCTTTGAAAGAATTTATAGAAGTTGTTGCAGTCTGAAGAGTGTCCTCCATACGTGGAAAAATTAGCGAAGTGTCTTTCGACAGGGTCTGACCCCTTAATGACAGACGAATTTACATAGTATTACAAATATTTTAACAGTGAGTTAATAATGCATCCCTATAATTAGAGCTAATTACAGTTATGGGAGGTTCATATGAGAGGGTCATCGAAAAGAAATGTTACTAAGTTTACAGCGCTTTTATTGATTTTTACTGTCGTATTTATGGATATTGCTCCTATTTTTCCTAGCTATAGAGTCGCAGCAGAGTCTACTGTCACAACGGAATCTATTAATCTAGACAACGTCGAGAATGGACAAGCGGAGGAGAATACGGAAACTACTGGAGAAGAGGACCAGACAACAACAGAAGATATTCCTAATACTCCAAAGCAGGAGCAAAACAATGATCCTGCACAAGAAAAACAAGAAAGCTCACCTACTGAACCAACACAAGAACCAACACAAGAACCAACAACAGACACACCAGCTAATCCTATACAAGAACCTACACAAGAGCCTACTCAAGACAACATAGAGGATGAGGAAACTCTCCCTACCGAACAACCCGTTGAAACAGTCGAAGAATCAATCAACTACGACCTAATACCCCAACTACTCATTACGGAAATTATGGCCAACAATGACGGAGCAGATGACTTTGAATTTTTTGAAGTCTATAACAATACGAATCAACCGATTGTCCTTGACCACCATGTGTTTGCTTTACGTTACACGGATGGAAGTGGAAAGCCGGATAGCCCAATGGAATTCAATCCAGTAACTATTCAACCCAACCAAACACTCGTTTTCTGGAATAATAATAAAAACAAACCAATCGAAGAGTTCAACACGCATTATAGTACGGACTTAACCGCTGAAGATGTGGTTACATATAACGGAACAGGTTTTTATAATAGCGGAGATCGTGCATTGGCATTTAAAACAAAAAATGATGAAGACATCGCATGGGCGAATTTTTTACCAGGAGATATTGCTAGTGGTAAAGTGGTTCACTACCAGTATCCTGCAACGGGAACAGAAATGGCGAAATACGAAACACTTGCTGCGCCAAACCCTGGTTTTATAAAAGAAGAGCAGCTACCAGCGGAGCCAGTTTCCATTGCAACTCATGCAGCACCAGTAATAAATCATGAGCCAATCACAGAAGCTGAGGCTGGAAAAGAAGTTACAATCGAAGCGACGATCACGGACGATGGTAATGATGTAGCGGCAACACTTTTCTATCAAACGAGTAATCATTCAGACTACCAAATGATAGAGATGATGCCTCTCGAAAATAACACGTACCAAGCAGTGATCTCAGGTAATGAGCTACTAGCAGAAAGCCTAACTTACTACATCACTGCGACAGATCCAAATCACCGTGTTTCTTATCCTGCTACAAAAGAAACACCAATTGATGTAACGATTAAACAGGTCGAAGAAGAAGATTTTGATAGCTATCCGCATGTGTTAATTACAGAGATCTCTCCAAATACAGCGGGTGGTGGTGTCGATTATTACGAGTATTTTGAAATCTACAATAATACCAATCAACCGCTGGCCCTTAACAATTATACATTTGTCTATAATTATACGGACTCAGGAAAAGAGATAGCTTTTCAAGTACCTGAGACTACAATGGAGCCACAAGAAACGCTTTTATTTTGGTATAACAATGGCAAAAATACGTTAACTGATTTTAACGAAATTTTTGGAACAGAGTTAACAACGGAGCAAGTAATAGAGGTCACAGATCCAGCATTTCCTGGCTTTGCCAACGGTGGCAATCGTGCTTTAATTTTAAAAGATAATCAGGGAGAACAAGTTATATATGCAGATTACCTTGGTTCCGATAATGATAATTCTGGAGCTGTGATTGAATATAACTATCCTAGAGAAGGGACAAGCATGGTTAAATATCGTTCCATGGCTACACCTACTCCAGGAGTGATCGCGTCTGAACAGGTACCTGCGCAACCTGTAGATGTGCCTGAGATTGTGGAAGATCTAGAACCGCCACACATTACACATACACCTGTTTCACAAGCGGATACATTTTCGTCGATTACAATCGAAGCAACGATTGAAGATAACATCGCTGTCCCGGCGGCTACTTTATATGCAAAAGCTGAGGGAGAGGAAGCGTTTATACCGTTATCGATGAACGTTAATCCGGCTAATCCAACATCTTTTTCTGTAGAAATACCAGGGATCTATGTGAAATCAGATATGACGTATGTTATAGAAGCAACGGATGGCGTGAATAAAAGTACTACAGAAGAATTCATCATCGAAGTGGTAAAAGAAGATGTGAATTATGAGCAAGTACCTGCCCTACTAGTGACGGAAGTGGTTCCTGACACGTCGAATGTTGGTAGTGGAGATGGTTATGAATTTATCGAAATTTATAACAATACAGACCAACCAATAAATTTTGAAGATTATAAAATGCAATATCGTTACGGAACCGATCCGGAGAGCGATATTATCTGGCCGTCAGTACCAGACGATGTCGTAATTCCGTCAAAAGAAACACTCGTTTTCTGGATCATGAACGGCCAAAATGATGACCAAACGGTAGCTGATTTTAATGGTCATTTCGGAACGAATCTAGTAGAAAACCAAGATATCGTAAGGATTTATACGGCGGGAATGGCGAATGGTAGTATGCGAGGTCTCATTGTTGCATCAAATGCTGGCCACGAGCTATCGATTGCCTATTACAATGATGTCGATGGAACCGATGATACGCTTCCTGATAAAGGCATTGTGTATAAATTTCCAGTAGATGGTTCCAATCTTATGGAAAAAGTCAGTGCAGGTGTGACAGATGCAACTCCGGGCCATGTGGAAGATTTCCAAGTACCTAGACAAACGGTAACAGTACCAACGGATGAAGTGGCTCCAACGATTGAAAATGTAACGAATGTAACAGAAGTAAATCAAACAGAGGATATAGATTTAAAAGCAGATGTACAAGATGATATCGAAGTAAAAACGGTTCAAGTATTCTATCGTACGAATGATCAAGAAAACTTTCAATCTGCATTACTAGAAGAAGACTACGATGACATGCTGTATCATTATCGTATTTATTCTCCAGAGATTATTGCAAAAGAATATGTGGAATATTATTTTGTTGCTTCGGACGGGACGAATCAGGTAACGAGTGACAAGTACCAAGTAAAAGTGACAAACAATCTAGACAACTCGAGCTTACGTCTTAATGTACAAGATAATACGATTCTTAGTGGTGAAAAAATAATTAAAGGTACATCTAGGGATGATCGTCCGAATGATGTGATGCTTGCTGTGGATGGAGTAGCATTATCGAGTGGTACATTCCAGGCCGTTGAGCGTACAGCTTATCTTGCTTTTGAAGTAAGTGGGATCAACACGTATTTCCAAAACGGTGTGACCATGGGCGACGATGTTATTCATATTTTTGATGATTGGATCGCACAGTGGGAGACGATTACTGTACCAATTGAATCAGATCAGTTAGAGCTTGGGGAAAATAAATTTACGATCCGTGCAGGAAATAAGGCAACACCGTGGGAAGGCGATCCAGGGGAGAACAGAGATGACTATAACCTTCGAAACGTTCGCCTAGTATTATCCGACGGAACGATTTTAACAGACGTAAATAAAGCAGATCCATCCGTTGTGTATGACATGGGGGATGACGGGGCTGACAGAGTGTTTGAGGATTTCACTTTTAGCCTTACAGAAGCCCATGCCAATGCAAAAGCATATCGTTGGGATACGACAACTGTAGCAGATGGGGAGCATACGATTACCGTATCTGACCAAGATGAAACTTTTGACACAAACGTTTTAGTTGATAATACTGCACCAGTCATTACTTCTAGTTTAGAAAATGGTAAGACGTATAAAGGTGCGATCGATATTGATGTTGATGTAGCCGATGCGATTTCTGGCGTGAAGGAAAGTACGGTATGGTTAGATGGAGAAAAAATAGACGTGCCATATGCGACTTCATCAGGTGCGCTTACACCAGGTGACCATGAAGTGAAGATAGAAGCGGTCGACCATGCTGGTAATGAAATTTCTGAAGTGGTCCAGTTTGCTGTTGTAAACGAAAATCCAGACATGCCTACAAATAATTCACCGGCTAAAGAAGGGCCGATTGAAGGCGATCCAGTTTTACGTGTAAATGTGGTGGACCCAACAAGTGACAATGTGGATGTTACATTCTATCAAGGTTTTCAATATAAACCGAGTGATACCGAACAAGTGCAATCGTTTAGCAATGCATCCGACGTGGAGCCACCTAATACACCAGTTCCAGCAGGCGAGACAGTTTTTGATGCTGGATCGATTGCTGCTGCTTCTGCATTAGATGGGGAGTATATGATCACAGATTCTACTACCCAATTTCCATATCATCGTTTTGATGTAACGGTGGACGAGCAAGTAGACGAAAACGACATCATTGAATTCGTTTGGAATGGTAATTCTTTAGAAGGTAGAAAAGTAACGATGTATGCTTGGAACCATACGGAAGGCAAATGGCAGATTGTTGATTACAAAGTGGCTAGTACAGAGGACTTTGAGTTGAAAGGAACGGTTTCTGTTACAGATTTTGTAAAAGATCATAAGATTAATGTGATTGTCCAAGATGAGATTCCAAGTAGTTCAGATGAATATGATTACACATTTGTTTGGATGACAGACACACAGTACTACTCAGAGAGTTATCCGCATATTTACGACAGACAAACGCAGTGGATCGCGGAAAATCAAGAGGAAATGAACATTAAATACGTGATGCACACGGGCGATCTTGTAGATGAGGCCGATAAGGAATACCAGTGGAACAACGCGGATAATTTTATGAAAACGTTAGATGATGCCAACATTCCTTATGGTGTATTGGCAGGAAATCATGATGTTTCTCAAAAGACAAATGACTACACGGAATACTACAAGTATTTTGGTGCAGATCGTTTTGAAGATAGACCTCATTATGGGGGTTCTTACTTAAATAACCGTGGTCACTATGACTTAATTTCTGTTGATGGAAATGACTATATTATGGTGTATCTTGGTTGGGGTGTAGAAGATGAGGGGATTGCATGGATGAACGAAGTGCTTGCTGCGCATCCAGACCGAATCGCTATTTTAAACTTCCATGAGTATTTACAAGCAACGGGTACACGTCACCCACTTGGTGAAAAGTTGTATAATGAAGTTGTTTTACCGAATGAGAATGTTGTGGCAGTCCTTTCTGGTCACTATCATGAAAGTCAGACACTAATCGATGCAATCGATGATGATGGAGATGGCACAACGGATCGTCAAGTATATCAAATGCTAGCAGATTATCAAGCTGGTCCAGAGGGTGGACAAGGCTACTTACGTTTGCTTCATTTTGATACAGACAATAATCGAATCATCGTTAATACGTATTCGCCGTATCTTGATGATTATAACTACTATGATACAGATGCCTACCCAGGCAAAGATGAATTTGTTATTGACTTAGATCTAGCACCAAAAGAAAAGCGAGTGGCAACAGATTATTTTGCGGTCAATGTCTACACAGATCATGAGATTGGAAAAGTGGAAAACGTCACGAGCGGGGAAACGGCTGAAGTAACGTGGACTGGGTTAGAAGAAGGTGAGACCTACTCTTGGTACACCGTCGTTTCTGATCAGTTTACTGGTAGCACTACTTCTGATATCTGGACGTTTGTGAAAGGTGAAAATGGTGCAGTGGTTCCACCAGGGGATGGTGATGGAGGTGAGGAGCCTACGCCGCCTTCTGATGGGGAGGATGATGGGGACAGCGAGCCGCAAAATCCGACACCACCTGCTAGCCCTGGAACTGATCATGGTGACGGTTCTGATTCTGGTGATGGTTCTGGAGATGGTGATGGAGCAGAGCAAGACGATCAGGATGAACAGGAGAATGAGTCTGAGGATGAAACAGGGCATGACGAAGAACAAAAAGTTACTCCAACTCCAAGTGATAAAGATGGGGAGAAACTTGCCGATACAGCAACAACCATGTACAACTGGCTAGTTGCAGGGTTTGTGTTGCTGTTGGGCGGTGGAGCGATATTGGTTATGGTCCAAAGGAGAAGAAGGACTAAGGTATAAGAGCATAGTGGAACACCCCTTTGACTCATTCTGAGTCAAAGGGATGTTCTTGTTTTTGGAAGGAAGCATGTTGGTGGAAACGGAAGAACCGTCCCCCTGTTTACAACTCAACAAAAATTTTTATATACGATTATTTACAAATCTATGGTATTCTATCAGTGGAAGCGTTTTCTTGAATGGGGTGAGATTTGATTATATTCCTAGTAGAGTCTAATTTTATTTTTGATTAGGATATATTATGAATCTACCAATCAGGAACGCATTAAGTAGTATGGAAAGGCTTTGACTTATCATCATAGTAAAAAATTCAAACAGAGGTGATTTTCTTGTTTAGTACAATCTCCAATCTTGTGCGCGTGAAAGACATTAGGCAAAAAATAGTTTTCACATTGTTGATGTTAATTGTTTTTCGAATTGGTACATTTATTCCTGTACCGTTTTCGGATAAAGAAGCAATTAATTTTATGAACGACCAAAGCGTATTTGGATTTTTGAACACATTTGGTGGAGGTGCACTACAAAACTTCTCGATCTTTGCGATGGGAATTATGCCTTATATTACTGCTTCGATCATTATGCAATTATTGCAAATGGATGTTGTTCAAAAGTTTTCTGAGTGGAAAAAACAAGGTGAAGATGGACGTAAAAAATTAGCGCAAGTCACGCGTTATGGAACGATTGTGCTAGCGTTCATTCAAGGTGCTGCGATGTCAGTTGGCTTTAATGCGATGGCTGGAGGGCAATTGATTGAAAACCCTAGCTTTGTTAAGTTCTTTGTTATCACGATTGTTTTAACAAGTGGTACTGCTTTTCTTATGTGGCTAGGTGAACAAATCACTTCAAATGGTGTAGGAAACGGTATTTCTATCCTTATTTTTGCGGGGATTGTTGCTGCAATTCCAAATGGTGTGAATCAACTGTATGAACAGTATTTCGGTGGCAATGTTGGGGACGAGCTATTTCTGAACATCATCACTGTTGTTTTAATTGCCTTGGTTGTTCTTGCAGTAGTAGTTGGCGTTATTTTCATTCAACAAGCACTACGTAAAATACCAATTCAGTACGCTAAAAAACTGCAAAATAGAAGTCCAGTAGGTGGTTCATCCACACATTTACCATTAAAGGTAAATGCTGCAGGGGTTATTCCAGTTATTTTTGCGATATCTTTTATTATTGCCCCTAGGACGGTTGCTGGTTTCTTTGAAGGACGAGCTGCGGATGTCATTAATAATATCTTTGATTACACACAACCAATCGGGATGGCGATCTATGTTGCCTTAATTATTGCTTTTACCTATTTCTATACATTTGTTCAAGTTAATCCTGAGCAAATGGCTTCAAATTTACAAAAGCAAGGTGGATATATTCCGGGTATTCGTCCTGGTAAAAATACAGAAACATATCTAATGCGTGTGATGTATCGCTTAACATTCGTCGGATCGATCTTTCTAGCAGCAGTTTCGGTACTACCTCTAATTTTAGGTAGCTTAGCGAACCTGCCACAATCTGTTCAAATTGGCGGAACTAGTCTACTAATCGTTGTAGGCGTTGCCCTACAAACGATGAAACAACTAGAAAGCCAGCTGGTGAAAAGACATTATAAAGGGTTTATAAAGAAAGTTGGATAAGCTTTCTTATAAAGGGGTCTGACCCTGTCGAAAGACATTTGTCTTTCTAAAGAGGACAGTTTAAAGAGGAATACAAAGGTGCGAACCTTTTGTGTTCCTCTTTTTCTATCATATGTATATCCTAACAAAGGGCTAATTAGGACTGCGTGTACTACCTCCGATATAGAAATGGATTGTCTCGACCAAGCCGATTTAAATGATAAAAAACCCCTATCCACTCCAAGAGAATGGATAGGGGTTTCGTTTTAGCAATTACACCAAATAATCACGTCAAACACCATAACTCTGAAACTGTCCGTCAGACGTGGAAATTCAATCAAAATGTCTTTCGACAGGGTCTGACCCCCAATCATAAATGCCATTACTTTAACTAGGTAGATTCTTTATGGTAAGCTTATTCGGCAACTGCATCAAACATTAAATGCAATAAATAAAGGTTCTATTATAAATCTATCTGCGAAAGGATTGTAACTATGTATTATGGAGGGATAGAAGCTGGTGGTACGAAATTCGTATGTGCAGTAGGTAATGAACAGGTTAATATTATTGAAAAAGTAAGTATTCCTACGACAACCCCCACTGAAACACTCAATCAAGTCTTTCATTTCTTTGAAAAATACGCTTTGAAGTCAATAGGCATTGGATCATTCGGCCCGATTGATCTAAATGAAAAATCACCAACTTTTGGCTACTTAACTACTACTCCAAGGAAAGGTTGGGAAAACTTCAACCTGCTTGGTGCTTTTAAAGAGCGTTATACAATGCCAATTTCATTGACCACAGATGTTAATGCTGCGGCATATGGAGAATATATAAGAGGATACAAAGGCTCTATCGATAGTTGTTTATATCTAACGGTAGGGACTGGTATTGGCGGAGGCTTCATTAAGCATGGTGATATTGTACAGGGTTATGGACACCCGGAAATGGGACATATTCTAATACAGAAACACCCAAAAGATCACTACCCTGTTTGCTGTGCTTTTCATCCTAACTGTTTAGAGGGAATGGCATCTGGATCATCCATGGAAGAAAGATATAATAAAAAAGCGTATGAATTCGATCGTGACTCAGAGGTTTGGGAGTTAGAAGCACATTACTTAGCGCAAGCGATCGTTAATTATACGTTGATTGTAAGGCCAGACAAAATTATCCTGGGTGGAGGAGTCATGAAACAAGAACAGTTATTCCCGTTAATACGAGAAGAATTCAAAGTGTTAATGGGTGACTTTGTAGAAACTCCCTTTTTAGAGGAGTATATAGTGGGTCCGAAGCTAGGGGATAATGCAGGAATAGTAGGTTGTTTAACATTGGCGAGTGAGTTGGTATAGTGATGCTGTTAGATTTAAAGGGAGTAAATGAGAGACAATTTTTGAGTAAGGGGTCAGACCCTGTCGAAAGACAAAATGATTAATTTGTCCACAAAGGGAGGACGATTTGGTGTGAAAATGATTTTGGCTTTTGTATTCCTCTTTATTTTATGGAGGAATGATAAAGCATAAATCTATAATTGCATTTTCACATAAAGAAGGGCATAGATTTATCGTTTCTCGCCTCTTAAGATTATTTTTTGGATTACTAACTAGCTTACATTTTGGGAAATTGATTGATTGTGACCCCTGTTTTTATGTGATAGTTGAATTGTGAAAATTGAGATGGGGTAGGAAAATTGGATGAAATTTTGAATAAGATCTTAAACGAATTGACGTACGTAAAGGAAGAGCAAAAAGAACATAGAAGGGAGACGGCGTTTCAATCAAATCAATTACAAATAGAGATGTCAAAGCTAAGGTTAGAGTTGAGCGCCGATATATCAAGCATGAGATCTGAAGAATAGTAATTTCAGACACATGGAGAATGTAATACAAGTGAATCGTGGTGCAATTGAATTATTAGATAAGCAAACAGGACGAGAAAGAAATAAAGAATAAATCAATGATCAGAAATACGAGGACAGGGAAAAACCGCATATGGTCTCCTGTTACTAAGTTTCATATTACTAGTCGTGGGATTAGAAAGATGTCCTGTTTCATGATGAAGAGGATCGACTGGTTTATCAACGATTATCAGAGCAAACAATGTTATTTCATCTGATTATTCTTCATACCATCGCCCTCATGACAAACGACATCCATCTTCAAATAAAACCCCTCGATCAGCCTTCAGGAACAATGATTAAATATCATAAATGTGGGAGTTGGAGTCACATTTGGCTAAATTAAAAACGTAACCCCATCCAGTCCATTGGGCAGGATGGGGTTTTATCCATTTGATTTACATGAGATCAAACTTCTCGATAAGTAGTAGTAGTCTCGGTTGCTCCACTCTTATGTATCATATGCATTCAAACATAGTAACTGTCCACCACCCATGGAAAATCTATCAAAATGTCTTTCGACAGGGTCTGACCCCTTTCCAAGAGGAATGTTAAATATTCATAAAGTTGTCGAAATTTAGTTGAATAAGAAAATTCAATCCGATATAGTAAATTTATCCTATTCTTCTAACGCATACGGAGTTAAAAGGTGAGGAAGTTTCAAACGTAGATCATCAATCCAGTCGGTGTCATAGTAAATAATATGGACAATCTTTAAAGAAAAAGATAGAAAACAAGGGGGACATCCAATGTTTAAAAGATTGATTGAAAGAATTCCATCCATACAGATTAAGAGATTTAGCGATTATAATATAGGTATGAAGTACGGTATTATATTAGTTATTGTTTTCCTCTTATTTGGTATTTCCACTGGAGTTGTAACAAAACTTAATATGAACACAAAACAAAGTATGGATGTACAGACAGTTAAAAGTGAGCGAGCGATAAACCTTATGGAAATGAGCGCAATTACCGATTCCAAAAGTCTACAAATTGTATCTTATATTCAATCGCCTGAAAAAAGGATTATTGATGAATATAATAGCTACCTTGGTAAGCTGAACGTCTTACAAGCGAATGTAAGAAAAGCAGTAGAGACGGAAGAACAACTAAAGCATGTTGATCAAATAGTAGCAAATCATCGTGACATGAATACCTTGTTCCTTAATGATATTGTCCCAACTATGGAAAGTGGCAATCTAGAAATGGCAAATAGTTTAGTGGAAGAAGTGAATAAACTTGGTTCTGACACTATAACGTTATTAGCTGACCTTAAAACGTTTATGGACGAAGAACGAAACGATGCGATAAATCAGGCTAATAGAAGTCAACAAACAGCCAATATTGTACTGATCGTATCCATGGTCGCTTCTATCTTAATTGGTGGATTATTCGTGTTCTTTGTTAGTCGGAGAGTTTCTAAGAATCTTAATAAAGTTGTAGAAGTAACAAGTCAAATAGCAGATGGTAACTTGAATGTTGATAGGATTCAATATAATGGAGAAGATGAGGTTGGACGAATTGCTACAGCGATGAATCATATGTCTTCCACATTAAAACATATGATCAAACAAGTAGCAACGATATCAGGCACTGTTCGTTTACAGAGTAAGGAATTAACGCAAGCTTCGAATGAAGTGATGATAGGATCACACCAAATTGCATCAACCATGCAAGACTTAGCTTCAGGAACGGAGACACAAGCAAATAATGCAAGTGAACTTTCTTCGACAATGGAGCAATTTTCTATTCAAATGCAGGAAGCGAATATGAATGGTGAATATATACATAACGCATCCAACGATGTACTGCAGTTAACGACAAATGGAGCACAGCTAATGGATGAATCTGTAAGGCAAATGGAATTAATCGATCAAATTGTGCAGAATGCTGTTCAAAAGGTAAAGGGATTAGATATGCAATCACAGCAAATTTCAAAGTTGGTCTCTGTAATTAAAAATATAGCGGAACAAACAAATCTTCTTGCATTAAATGCTGCGATTGAAGCAGCTCGTGCTGGAGAACACGGGAGAGGTTTTGCAGTAGTTGCAGATGAAGTCCGCAAGCTTGCTGAACAAGTTGGACATTCTGTTACCGATATAACGACGATCGTGCATAGGATCCAGTCTGAATCTTCAGATGTAGTAGACTCTCTTCAAAGTGGATATTCCGAGGTAGAAAAAGGAACAGTTCAAATGAAGTCCACGGGAGAAACGTTTGCAAGTGTTACAGAGTCGATGAAAGAAATGGTATCAAGAATTCAACATGTAACAGACACGTTGTCGAACATGTCTGGGAGTAGCCAAGAAATGAGCGCATCAATTGAAGAAATTGCATCTATATCCGAAGAATCCGCAGCTAGCGTCGAACATACTTCTGCAACTGCAATGGAAGCAAGTAGAGCTATAGAAGAAGTTTCTCAAAGCTATGATGAATTATCAAAACTAGCCGAACAACTAAATGAATTAGTTAGCCAGTTTAAATTGGTTTCGTAACTAAGGGGTCTGACCCTTCATATGGACAAGTGTCCACGTGAGGGGTCTGACCCCTTAACTTTAAATTCATTCACTTATTCGTGGCGATTCAATACGATTACGTTTTCCGTTGTATCGTTTGAGTCAGTGTTTGCTTGTATGATCTTACAAGGTGTTCGTCTTATTTGATTAATAAAGTGTAACGGAGCATGTTCATCGGTAATAATGGTGTCTAAATCTTCTATTTTCAGTCCGGATAAAAAAGCTGACCGGTCGATTTTAGACGAATCCGCTAGCAAAAACAATGCGGAACTAATTTCGCTTAAAGTCATTGCAGTTTGTTGCGCATCTATTTTTCCAAAGTAGGTCACTTTACTATCGACACCTATACAAGAGAAAAAAGCCTTATCAAAACGATATCCTTGTAGATCTTGAATTAGCTTTAGCCCTGTTAATAGGCCATCTTTATTTAGTGCTCCCCCTACTAAATGGATCTTTAAATTCCCGTTCTTAGCAACCAAATTTTGTGCAACAAAAATAGAGTTGGTCACAATCGTAAGGTTTAAATGAGCTGGGATATGATTGGCAAAAACAAGACAAGTCGTACGGCCATCAATAAAGACACTGTCTCCGTCCTCTAATAGCTTTACGCTTTCCTTTGCAATCGATTCTTTCTCCTTATATTGGATCGATAACCTGTCTTCGTAGGGTAAGTATCGCGTTGTTTTTTCTAGTTTCACCGCTCCTCCATAGACTCTCTTCACATACCCACTTTCATCTAAAATCCGTAAATCCCTTCGAAGAGTTTCTTCTGACAAATCATAGCGTTGGATTAAATTTTCAACAGTTATCTTTCCATGTTGGTCAATAAGCTTTAAAATTTCTGATCTTCTTTTCATCGCCTTCATCATAATATCCTTATATTCTCGCTTTATGTTGATTGGAAAGTAATTGATTTAATGTTACTGTTTCGCCGTATTCTGGAAAGTATTTTGCTACTCCTCGCACTTGGAGAAGGGATGGGACAAGTCCGTGAACAGGAATGACTACATTTGGCTGAATACGCTCCACTAGTTTAGAAACATTTTGATGAGAAGCATGTCCTTTGTTACTGATGTTACGATATTCCACTCCAAACGCTTGAAGCCATTTTTGTACCACTTGTTGATTGGCGGGAGCATCAGCGTGAATGAAGGTGGATGGTAACTTGTCGCCTAATTGTTCAAATTCAGTCATGTATGCGATTGATTTATAGCTTAGAACAATAACGTACTGTTGTTTGTTTTGAACGATTTCATCAATGGTTATTGTGCTATAGGGTAAACTATCAATAGATTCAAGTACTTTTATCGTGGTCATATCCGTTATAGCAGGATGTCCTTCTAATATCGAAATTCCATTTATTATAGCCTCATGCCAAAACGTGGCTATGTTTTTTTCCATCACCAATGTTTTACCAACAGCTTTGGTCCTTGAAATTATATCTGCTGTTCGTTCTAGATCGATTGGTAAAGCATTAAGATACACAAGTCCAGGTGCATGTTCAATGATTTGGCTATAGTCTCGCATTACTGTATCTTCCTGACGATCTATTTCAACATTAAATAAGGATTGTTTATTTACACGTGTTGTCTCGGTAATCAATACATTTACTTGTTTTGCTCGGCAGGCATCAATAAATTTCTCTATTCGACCAGGATGTCGCCCTTGGGTTCGCCAATCAGCCGTAAAAGCTAATGTATCTGAATCTGCTGTTAATATAAATCCAGATGTACCCGAAGCATTATGGTCCATTTCTACCGTTTGAATAGAAAAATCCCCGAGACTAATATGCTGCCCATCCATAAATGTTTGGATAGTTGCTTCTGTACTTGAGTAATACCCTGCAGAGATGAGCGCTTCGTAACTCGAATATGCATCTTCATGCATAAAAACTGTAACGCTTTTGTCTAGAAATGGAAGTAAAGCAATATGATCCTGATGAATATGGCTGATGAAAACGAATAAATTAGTATAAGATGGGAGCTTTACTTCTGGCCACACGCGTTGCAAGTCGGCTTCATCCAAGGATCCTAATAAACTTGAATCGTATAAGTGCAGTAAAGGTGGAGCCATTCTGGTAAGGAGGTATTGCCTGAGCTCACGTCCATGAATTGGTTTTGACATTGGGTCATTTAAATGGATGAATGGTGCGTTGAATAACCCACCATGTTGAATTCCTGCGTCAAATAACAAGCCTGTGTTACCTTTCCCAAATACAATTTGTACGCCACCAACAGTATCTAATCCACCAAAAAAAGTTAACTGATTTTCCATAAGAATCCTCCTCATAAAATGATAAGGAAAAGGAATGTCAATACATTCCTTTTTCCACGGTTAGTTTATTATTGTACGGTTTGATTATAACGAGCGATTTTCTTCGTGATTTCTTCTGCAGCTTCGTCTAATGCATCTTTGGGTGATTGCACATCATTTAATACTTTTTCCAACGCCTCTACGGTGATCGTTCTAGCGTCAGGGTACACACCAAGAACAGGGCCCTTTCCGGCATTGCTCCCAGCATTATTTTCAAGTGCAACTTCTAACTGATTAATAGCTGTTTCAAATTGTGGGAATTGCGCTAGTGTTTCCACAACTTCTGGTAATTCATATGCATCTGTGTTTACTGGGAAATACCCACTGTTAATGTACCAATGGCCTTGCTGTTCTGCTCCCACTACATACTTAATGAATTCCCATGCGGCTTGTTGTTCTGCCTCAGATTTATTGTTCATGATGTATAGGCTACCACCACCTACAGAAACACCACCAGCACCAGTTTTTGCTTCCGGATATGGAATGAATGCGGTGCCTAATTCAAATTTCCCCTTTGAACCTTCTAGCATATTTGTTAAACCTGCTGTTGAAGCTAATGTCATTCCGACTTGTTCAGATAAAAATGCTTGGTGCGTATCTTCGGTGTTTGTACCAAGGTTTAGCATTAGCCCATCGTCTACAAGCTTTTTCCACCAAGTGAATGTATCGATAGCTTCTTGAGAATTGATGAAGGATTTCGTTGCTAGATCTTGGCGACCATTCCCGTTATTGACTAATTCTGCACCTTGTACGGTAAAGAGTTGTTCTAGAAAATAGGAGTCTACAGAGAAAGATGCACCATACTTGCCTTCACCTGTTAGTTTCATTGCAGCTTCTTCCAGCTCTTCGTATGTTTGTGGTGGATTATTTGGATCTAATCCGTTTTCTTCAAACATATCTTTGTTGTAATACATGAGCAATGTAGAGGCATTAAAAGGCATGGAGTAAAGTTGGCCGTCCATCTCATAAGCGCTTAGTACGTTTTGGTCAAGCTGACTAAGATCATAGCCTTCTGCATCTATCAAATCCTGAATGGGTCTTACCATTTTCGTATCAATCATTGGCCCGCTACTAATGAAATTGGATTGCATAATTGTGGGACCACTGCTTGATTGCAAGCTTGTCTTTAATTTAGTTAAACTGTCACCATAGCTCCCCTGAAAGATTGGTTTTACGTGGATATCCTCCTGAGAACCATTAAAATCTTGGATCATCTTCTCTAATGTTTTTCCATTTTTCCCTCCCATGGAGTGCCAAAATACTACTTCGGTTTTTCCTTCGGGTGCAGGCTCTTCATTTGTACTCTCGTTAGTTGTATTAGCTGCTGTATCCGGGGATGATTCATTTCCTTCGTTGATTGCACCAGATGTTTTGCTCGTACATCCAACAGTGACTAGTAAAAAGAATACGAACAAAACGGTAATTAGATGTGATTTAAAACGCATTATGTTTCCACCTCTCAATTTTAAATGTATATATACTCTGCCATGGTAGATGGCAGTTATTGTTTGACAGCTCCAGCCGTTATCCCTGCTACTAACTGCTTTAAACCGAATACTAGAAGAAGTAACGATGGTATTAGTGCAATAGTTACCCCGGCTAATACAATATTCCATGACATAAATTCTTCATCTTGAAGCATCGTAATCCCAATCTGAACAGGACGCATTTCCTCTGAATTCGTCATAAGAAGTGGCCACAGGTATTGATTCCATGTGTTAAGAAATGAGTAAACACCTAATGTCCCAATTGCTGGACGTGATAATGGAAGGATAATGGTTAAAAAAATGCGCAAGTGTCCCGCACCATCCATTCGGGCTGCTTCCATTAATTCCTTTGGTAACTGCATGAAAAATTGTCGTAACAAGAAGATCCCAAATACGGTTGCTAAATGCGGAACGATTAGTCCTTGATAGGTGTCCATCCAACCAAAGGCTTGCATCATTAAATATCTCGGTATGAGTGTTACTTCGGATGGAACCATTAAGGTTGCTAAAAATAAAGCGAAAATAATGTTTCTACCTTTAAAACGAACAAACGCAAAAGCATAAGCTGCCAGTGAACCCGTAATGATTTCACCGATCATAACTGCAATAGAGATGATAAAGCTATTTAGGATAAACCTTAAAATAGGTGTTGTTGCTAACACTTCCTTTATATTTTCTAAATAAAGGCTGTTTGGGAAGAAATTTGGTGTTGCCGTACTCACTTCTTGCGGTGTCATAAATGTATAGGAAAACGCAAAGTAAATTGGATAGATAACAATAATTGCTAGTATGACAAGTACGAGATAGTGAACTAGACTTGTAAGCCTGATTTTCTTTTTTCGGATGGCGTGAGCACTCATTGATAATGCACCTTCTTTTCTCCAAATTTAAACTGTATCCAGGTAAAGAGTAGAATGATGACGAATAAAACAAATGCCCTGGTGCTTCCTAGGCCAAATTGAAAGTTAACAAACGCTTCCTGATAAAGAGAAAAGACAAACACGTTTGTGCTCTTCATTGGCCCGCCGCCCGTAAGAATGTTAAATTGACCAAATGCTTGTAAAGCTTGAATAACTGAAATTATAAGCACGAAAAAGATCGTGGGCGATAACATCGGAATAGTAATTTTAGAGAAGATACGAAAGCTTCCTGCGCCATCTATTTTTGCACTTTCATAGAGTTCCTTTGGGATCGCTTGTAACCCAGCTAGTAGAATAATATAGTCCAAACCAAGGCTCAACCAAATTGTCATCATCGAAACAGATACGAGTGCCCAATTTGGATCTGTTAACCACTGAATGGATTCCAACCCAACCAAATTAAGTAAGTAATTCAGTACACCGGATGTTGGGTTAAATAATAATAGCCATATTATTGAGGACGTACCAACTGACATCGCTATTGGTAATGCAAAAATGAATTGAAATATGCGCATGCCTTTCAATTTGTTATGTGTAAGAACAGCTAATAGTAATGAAATGAAAATACCTGTTGGAACGGTAAAAATAGCAAATAGAAACGTTGTTTTTAAACTGCCAAGGAACTCTTTACTCGTAAATAAGTCCACATAATTCTGCAGCCCAACAAATCCAACGATATTTCCGAGTGGGTCTGTCATAAAAAAGCTAAGATAAACACTTTGTAAAAATGGATAAAAGACAAACATACTTAACAAGATGACAGTCGGTAAAATAAATCCATACCCAATAATTTGCTCTATCCGTTTATGAAATGGTCTTGGCTTTACTCGTTGCTTATTCAATGCAGGGGTTAGAGTTGGAATCGACTTCAATACATTTTGATTTTTAGCCAAAATGAACACCTTCTTTACTCGTTGTTTTAGGTTTGTTATCCTCACATGCATGTCGTTTATATGTAATGGCAAAATCAACAAACTCTTGGAAACAGGTAAATGTAAAATGTGGTGTAACTTGGTGATGGTCAAAAGTATGTTTCTCATAGAATTGGAAAAGAACACTATGGACACCAGCATCATGCGCTGCTTGGAGGTCATACAAGGTATCACCCACCATCCAAACGCTTGCATTTGTTTCTCCTAATTTATCGATCGCTTGCTGTATTGGCTCAGGATCAGGTTTACGGTGAGTCACATCATCTCCGGTAACAATTACATGAAACATGTTTTTCAATTCTGTATTCTCTAATAGCTGAAAAACTAAGTCTTTTTGTTGATTGGTTACAATTCCTAAACGAATTCCGTTAGCAACCAACTTTTGTAAGCCTTCTTTAACACTTGGAAACAAAAGGTTACTAGGATAGCTTCTTAGCTTGATGGAAATAAATTCTTTACGAATCTCCTTTTGACTGATGTCAATGTCTGCTAGACGGTCAGCTATATCCAAGCCAAAACAATGCAATAGCTCTTGATAACTAAGTGCTTGAGGATAATATTTTTGCACGATATCGTAAGCAGCATTGACTATACAATCCCTGCTATCTAATAATGTCCCATCGAGATCAAATAAAATTGATGTTAACTCTTTTTTAGTACTCTTTAACGATTGTTCCATTAACAAAGAACTCCTTTAACATTGATTTCTATTTCCTACTCTCTAGTTCAAGGGTACCAACTGTTTGTTAATCTAGTATTAACTGTTCATTAATCATTTGTTAGAAAAAATAACCGATTCAACATAAAAAGAAGGTGTGAGAGAGGGAAACGGTAATTTCGGGGGTCAGACCCTGTCGAAAGACAATTGTCTACTTCGGAAGGACGATTAGATTAGACGTGAATTAAACTTTGCGCCACTAAAAACTCTGTTACATCATCTTACAAAACTAAAGATTGGCTCCAATTCCTGTGTTATCTTCTAATTAACAGAAATTTAAGAAAAATAACGAGATCATATCGTACAAGCTATCTAGTGTGACGGGGAGGGGAGGTCATTAAAAGGTATCAACTTCCGGAGACGATTGGTGCATTTAAACAAGAATTAATGAAGCAAAACAACCAAGTTCACCAAGATATTTTTAAAGCAGGAGTCCTGGAACAACAAGTTAGTTTCATGGAAAACAAGATTATTATCCTTGCTAGAAATAAACGCATCCCTGTACTAGAAATTATCAGTGAAGCTAGTACGGACACTTCTCAGTTAATTGATCGTATAGTCAATCTAAAGTATAAAAAATTACTAGAAGTTAGACTCGTAGAAAGGTTTAACTTTGATATTGAAATTGTATTACGTGATTATGATCCAACGAAGGGTATGAATGTAGCAATTATTGTTTTAAAAAGAAACATAGAAGAATATTTGGCTGGTTAAATGAGCTCATGAATGATGAGAGCAGGACAACCGTCAGTGTTAGATTAAATGGAAGGATGTTGCTTTTATCTTCCAATCTACTCTGATGGTTGTTTTTTATTATAGGCAAAAAAGGAGTGGGATGATGAGTAAATTAGAATTTGTTAATGGGAGTAAGATTTTCAAAAAAAACGGACAAGAAACAGTAGCGCTAGAAAAAACGAATTTGAGTATTGAAGAGGGAAAGTTTGTTAGCATTATTGGGCCAAGTGGTTGTGGGAAATCGACGTTGTTTAACATGATCGCAGGGTTATTGCAACCTACCACAGGCCAAATTCTATTAGATGGTAAAAATATTGTTGGCAAAAGTGGTCAGGTCGGTTACATGCTGCAAAAAGACTTACTGCTACCGTGGCGAACGATTGTATCCAATATCATTTTAGGAATGGAATTACGAGGTGTGCCAAAAAAGGAAGCGGAAGGAAGAGCATTACCTTTGATGAAAAAATATGGGCTAGGTGGTTTTGAATACCATTATCCAAATGAGTTATCTGGTGGGATGAGACAACGCGCCGCATTACTTAGGACCTTGTTATACGACCAAGATGTCATTTTATTAGATGAACCCTTTGGGGCTTTAGATGCCCAAACAAGATTAATGATGCAAACATGGCTTTTGCAAATATGGGGTGATTTTAAGAAGACTGTATTATTCGTTACACATGATATTGATGAAGCGATTTACCTTTCAGATGAAATATATGTCTTATCACCTAGACCAGGGAGATTGAAGGAAATTGTCCCGGTTCATCTACCGAGGCCAAGAGATGAGAACACTTTATCATCGGATGAATTTGTTCATTTAAAGCAGAAGTTATTAGGGATGTTAAAAGAGGATCAAGAGCGTTTGCAAAAAGTCGAATAGGGAGGAATCAACATGCGTGGAGAAACGGAGAATGTTGTTGTGCAAAAGCATGCTACTTTTGAAAAAAACAAAGCCATTCAGAAAGAAGACCCCTTTATTGAGGATGAGGAACTGAAAGAAAGAAGAACAAATCGATTAAGTGTATTAGGTAGGGTGATGGTCGGTGTTCTCCTTGTTGTAGCCTGGGAATTATTCACTAGAATAGGAATTCTGGATTCTTATTACTGGAGCAGTCCAACAACCATTGTGCAAACAGGAATAACTTCCATCACGGAAGGTACTCTAATTCAGGACTTGTTTTACACATCTGGTGCAACCGTGCTCGGATTTATCCTAGGAACTTTTATAGGATCATTGTTAGGGTTATCGTTTTGGTGGTCCGATCTTTATTCAAATATAGCAGAGCCTTATATTGTTGCGTTTAATGCTATTCCTAAATTAGCTCTAGCCCCGGTTCTTGTGATTATGTTTGGTATAGGTTTCTCGTCCAAAGTCGTTCTCGCTTTTTTAATGACAGTAATTGTTACCGCAGTTGCTGCGCACAGTGGCGTGAAGTCAGTCGATAAGGATTTGGAAAAGATGTTGTTTTCCCTAGGAGCAAAAAGAAAACAAGTATTTTCAAAAGTGGTTGTCCCATCTGCAATGCCATGGATTGTGAGTAGTTTGAAGATTAATATCGCACTTGCCCTCGCAGGGACGATTGTTGGAGAATTTATCAGCTCAAGATATGGGATTGGAAGAATGATTTTATACGCTGGTCAAATTATGGATACAGATCTCGTCTGGTTAGGGGTGGTAGTGCTTTCCATGTTATCGATTTTGATGTATTTGGGTACGGTTTGGTTAGAAAAATTATTGCTTCGAGGCCAAGTCACACAAAAATAATAATCTAAAGGGGAAATGGTAATGAATAAGTTCAAATTATTATTAAGTATGCTTATGGTATTGCTATTTGTATTAGGTGGTTGTTCAAGTGCGTCAGGGAAACAAGAGGATGATTTAAAAAAGATCACGATTGCTGAACCATTACATTTAATAGGTTATCTTCCATTGTATTTAGCGATAAATGAAGGCTATTTTGAAGAAGAAGGCTTAGATGTTGAAGCAGTAACGTCCACTGGTGGTGCGCACGTAACCACTGTTGTTAGTGGAGAAGCATGGGGGAATATTGGGGGACCTGAGTCCAATCAAATGGCAAACGAAGATAGTCCAGACCCGATTTTATCAGTCGTCAATGTTGTTAATCGTGCCAATGTTTATATTATGGCAGATACGGAACAGAAGTTAGAAGACGATAGCCCTGAAGCATTAAAAGCATTTTTTGAAGGTAAAACCATTGCTGCGGGAAGATATGGTGGTAGTCCAAATTTATTAACACGTTATCTATTAATGGACCTGGGGCTTGATCCGGAGAAAGATGTAACGTTAGAAGAACCTGCTGACGGTTCTGCTGTCGTATCTCTAGTAGAAAACGGAAAAGCAGATATGGCAGTCGGGGCTGAGCCGCAAATCAATGGTGGCATTGAAAAAGGTGTATGGGGAGAACCCTTCTATAAATTTCCTACTTTAGGAGATTACCCTTACTCGGTTATTAGCGTAAGACAATCAAGTATTGATGATGATCCGGAGACTGTTCAAGGCTTTGTAAATGCAATCATTAAAGGCCTAGAAGCTGTTAACGAGGATAAAGAGTTGGCTATGAAGGTATTAAAAGAAGAGTTTCCAACTTCATCGGATGAGGATTTACAAGCAGCACTAGATCGTGCTTATGCCGATCAACTTTGGAGTTTAGATGGGTTTATTTCTGAAGAAGGCTTAGCGAAAACGATGGATGTAGTAAACAAGACGGGTGTTTACACCGATGGGTATGAATATGACGGATTAGTAGATATGCAATTTGTTGAAGGTGCTGGAGAATAACAATAGATCTGCGGATCGTGCAAGAACTGAAGTGAGATGAGTATGGGTGGATATCCATTTTCGCCCATACTCCAAAAATTAAGGAGAGGTGTTAAAAAAATGAAATTATTTAACAGAATAGACCCAACCCAAACAGCATTAATTGTAGTAGATGTTCAGAACGACTTTTGTCATCCAGACGGAAGCCTAGCTAAGCAAGGTGCGAACATTGGCATGGTAGATGACATAATCAGCCCCTTGAACCAATTGATCAAACAGGCTAGAGAAGTAGGGGCAACTGTTATTTTCATTCAAACGATTCATGAAAATAGTACAGATTCGGCAACTTGGATGAGAAGGTTTAAGGAGCGAAGTGATACGGGAGTCTGTCGAAAGGATACGTGGGGCGCGGATTTCTATGAAGTGAACCCAGAGAATGATATTGTCGTGATTAAACATCGTTATAGTGCTTTTATTAACACGAGATTAGATTCAGTTTTACGGACAAAAAATATAAAGACACTATTAATGACGGGTGTTAGTACCAATGTTTGTGTGGAATCTACGGCACGCGATGGTTTTATGTTAGATTATGATGTCTTAATGCTTTCTGATTGCTGTGCAGCGTACTCTGAAGAAGCGCACAACATGACGTTAAAAAATATTGATGATTTTTTCGGAACAACAACTGTATCAACGGACGTGTTGAGTGAGTGGTCTGGTGATCGGAAGGTCGCTTCAACCTTGTAGATGTAAAAGTGGGTGATTGTCATGAAAAAATCTAGTTCTAACCAAGCTATTCTTGTTAAACCGAGAATGTTAACAGATCAAAAGGTTCCATCCATTCTTATCCTTCTGTCTGTGTGTCCTGGTGCTTTCTTATCTCACTTTTCAGCAGGTCTTGTAAATATTGCTTTACCAGAGTTGTCCTTGTCCTTTCAAGCGTCCTTAAGTGTGACGCAGTGGATTGTTACTGGCTATCTACTGGCCGTGATGCTAGGGTTACCTATAATGGGGAAGCTCAGTGATATTTATGGAAGAAAACGGATACATAATGCTGGATATTTGGTGTTTGGAATTGGTGCGCTACTTTCCGCATTATCGTATTCGTTAGGCTTTTTATTAGCTGCGAGGATCATTCAAGGGATTGGTGCTGCCATGCTTCAAGCTGCAAATATGGCAATTATCACTGCGTCTTTTTCTGATGAAAGCAGAGGTAAGGCGCTCGGTATTGTTGGCACTGCAGTTGGATTGGGTGCTTTACTTGGTCCGTCAACAGGTGGCGTTTTGATTAATTTGTTCTCCTGGCATGTATTATTTTGGATCCAAGTGCCGATTATTATCTTGGTATTCATGATGGCAATCCGTTTTGTACCAAAGGATGAGCCTACAGGAAATACTTCAGTTTTTGATTATTTGGGTGCAGGATTGTTTGGTATTGCGATGACAACCATTATTTTTGTTCTAAATCAAATTGGGGAAGTGGGATTTAGCAAATATCTAATTCCTCTTATGGTAGTTGGACTGGTTAGTCTAGGATTATTCTTCGTTAGGGTTAAAAAAATTAAATACCCGTTTATTCAATTGAAAGTATTATCTCCACCCATTGTCAAAGCGGGAAGTTTAATCATTGTTGTGAGTTATATGGCAACTTTCTCTGCAATGGTAGTAGTGCCTTTCTTTTTAATTGGAATCTTGGATACGACTTCTTCCATGGCTGGGATTTTACTAATGGCATATCCATTATTTTTAGCAATCGTTGGACCGATCAGTGGTTCACTTTCTGATCGATATGGAAGTTATCAAGTTGTTGTTGTTGGTTTATTGATGATGATTTTGAGTTTAATAGGGTTAAGTTTTATGTCATCCTCAACACCAGTTTGGACTGTCGCTACCTTACTTTGTGTACTTGGGTTATCCATGGGTGTTTTGACTTCTCCGAATTATAGCTTGATTATAGGAAATGTATCGTTTCAATATTTAGGAATTATCAGTAGTACGGTTGCTTTGTTGCGTAATCTAGGAATGGCGCTAGGTACAGCGATTGGCGTGACATTCATGAATATGTGGGTGAGTGGTTCCATCACAGACTGGATGATAAGCGGGACCAAAAATCAATTAGACAATGTTCTGTTAGGCTTTCAGAGCTTTTTCTGGCTAGTGGCAAGTTTAACGATCATCGTAATGTTTTATTTGATAGTCTCTAAGGGGGTCAGACCCTGTCGAAAGACAAATCAATAGATTTGTCTTTCGACAGAGGACAGATTAAAACAGTAAATCCCGACGAGGTTTCCTCGTCGGGATTTACTTTAAGCAACAATTATTCAAGATCTAGTTCGTAGATGAAATATTAATTGATTTCTAAATAATCAACAAAAGCATCCCAATTTCCATCATCGGACGTTACAATTAGCTCTATTTCTTGGTTGCCTGTTCCATGGCTAACATTGTCTATTGTATAGACTGCAGGATAGCTACCGCCGTAATAGAATGTACCCTTGTACTGCCCGCCAATCCTTAGATCCACTCTAGCCATGTTGGAATTATTGGAAGCACCTCGAAGTGAGAAACTATGTGTACCGCTTGAAAAATACTGCGTGTACTTTACAGAGTCATTGTTCGCGTAAAGAGCAACTCCGTTAAACGGCGAGCTAATATTCCCAGTGTACTGACCACTTTTCGACATGCTCTCTGCTTGAACTACCGTAGCATTTCCACTTCCACCATCGCCGCCAGAGCCACCACCATCGTTACCACCGCCGCCGGAGCTACCTCCGATCGTTAGGTTGTTACGATATACATCAGCACTTCCGCTGCTTTGATAGCCCTCTACTGTAAGTGCCACTTCATACATATTACCCATTTCCATTCCTAGACTTTCCCACTTTTTGAAATGTTCACTAACTGATATCGTTCCGCTCGTACGTTTAGATCTGCGGACACTCCAATATTGTTGGAAAGTTTGTGTACCTCGGATGGATGGCTGGTTAGTTCTAGTTGTCTCGTATATGTCATAGGTACCGCCGTCAACGTTAATAGTACCCTTTGCTGTTGCACCTGGTGGACGCCAGTTGCCCCAACTTTCGACGATGTAAAATTCAACAAGTGGATCTACTGTCCAACCATAGACAGTTAGATACGAATTACCGTTAGGCTGGTAGTTAGCACCAAAGTCTATCGACATGTTTCCAATTTGTTGGTGTGACTGTGTTTCATCGAACTTCTTGCCTTTACGGAATAATATGTTTCCAACATTACTCCACTCGGCACTGAACGTACCACCACTATTAAGTGTCATACTGCCAGATCCACCAGTATCCTTCCAAAATTCATAGTTATAGCCGCCATGCGTTCCAGTCTCATTACTTGTAACTGCAGCACTTACACTTATTGGTAATACTAGTGCAAGACAAACTAAGATTAATGTGAATAACAGCCATCTACTTTTTTTCAATTGTATTCCTCCATTTTGGATAATTTAGATTTTTTCTTATTTTCAGAACAAAACGGTTTTAAGCAATAACGCTAACAAATGATTGTTAGTCATCTAAAGATGATCGAGAGGGTCTTTTGTTGTATTTTTCTAGACTAGAATTCTAGTAAGACGAAGTAATTATGTATATGGTCATTCTCCACATACATAACATAATGACCCTTTTGTAAGGGGTTTCATTATTTTGTTTATGACTCATGGCCATGAATCACTTTTATCCTAGCTTACAAACAGTAACTCGTCAAAATGGCCTCATAATGCCTGAGGGTACAGTGATATAAATAATTAATACTATAGGAACGACTTTTTTTTCGCATTTATAATCACATTTGACAATATTCCTCCATATTTTAAATGCCAATTTTAATAAAAGTTGATGGACACATTGAGGTTTTATGTTTAAATTACTATTTTTCTTATGAAGAGTTTCAAATTTGACGGAAGGATAAATTAGAAATAGAACTTAAGGTCCTGTTACTTGAGCTCCTGACATATAAATGAGGAACAAACGTACATGTTGTAAGAAAATAATCACATAAAAATAATACAGTGTTTGTAGTAATTTGGAGTGATATGCTATTGTTCCTATTTATGGGGTCAGACCCTGTCGAAAGACAAATCTATCAATTTGTCCTTGTGGAGAGGACAAATTAGATGGGAGGAATTTAAAATGAAAGAAGTAATAATTTCCATTTCACATGAAGAAGAGGATAGATCTGTCGTTTTTCACGTGGCAATATTATGATTTCGATAACTAAATGCTCCATTATTTTGGTTAAATGATTAATTGTTAGCACTATTTCCGTATGATAATATAAGTTTTAAAAAAGAAAACAATGGAGGAAGTATGAAATGAACCACTGATTGAAATGGTGTTATTAAAGGAAGAACAACAAGAAATAATGGAAATAGCGAATCACTCCAATCTGATATACCAAGCTTGAGGTAGAAAATTAAGCACTTAGATAAGCGTGCTGGACGAGAGAACAAAGATACTAAAGGAGGTAATCCCTTTGCCGAGGAAAAAGCGCATATGGTATCCCGGAACCAAGTTTCATATTACTAGTCGTGGAATTAGAAGGATGTCCCTGTTTCATGACGAGGAGGATCGACTGGTCTATTTACAAATATTAAAGGAAACAATGCTATTTTATCCGTTTATTCTCCATACCTATTGCCTCATGACAAACCACATCCATCTTCAAATAGAACCCCTCGATCACCCTACAGGAACAATTATGAGATATCTTCATTCACAGTATGCCACATATTTTAATAAGAAATATGACTACTCTGGCCATGTATTTGAAGGTCGGTATGGATCAGAGCTATTGGATACAGTCGAATATGAATTAGAAGTAAATAAATATATTCATCTAAATCCGATTCGTGCCAATATGGTTCAGGAATTGAGTGAATATAGCTGGAGTAGTTACCACAATTATATAAACTTTGATCCAAATGCATTAGTTACTACGGATCGGATCTTCACATTTTTCCCAGCTCCTAAAGAGGAAAACTATCTTCAATTTTTACATGCTGATGTAAAAGAAGCGTTTAGCTACACAACTTTGAATAGAGGTGAGTTATATAGTGAAGAGCACTTTATTAAATAGATTTGGTCCACTTTTTGTCATGTTATTTCCTACTCCATTGACATCTGTCTTGGAAAAATAAAATTGGTGGAAGTATAAGCCGCAGTTGCAAAAAAACAATGAAACCCCATCCAGTCACTAAGCTATCGGGTTCGGTTGAGAGGGAGAAAACTGTAATTAGAAACGAAAGTAACATCACTTCTAAATACTCAATTATCATGTTGAATAACAAGTTAATTATCAAGGAAAATAGCAGACTAAATCTTTGGTCTGTTTTTTGTTATATTTGGGAATTGCTTTCCGATTAATAATATAATCAGGTGGGAATGTGAAGTGTTGATCTTAAACTGCCAGTAATGTTGAAGATAATTTCCAATTCAATGAAAATCCTATTCAGTGAATTTTAGTATAATAATTAAGAGATACGTGCCCTTCCCCTAATAAGTTACCAACATAGTATAAATTAAAACTTTCTATGAGGTGATCTTATGACTAGTTATAAGCCTTATACCCGAAAAATCCAGAGGCGCTGTCCAATTTATCCTATACAAAAAGTAAAAGTAAAAAAGAAAAAATGTTTTTGTCCACCAGGACCTCCAGGACCACAAGGACCACCAGGACCACAAGGCCCACCAGGACCAGAAGGACCACAAGGACCAGCAGGGACACCAGTTTTAACAGGAGTTGGAACCCCAACATGCGACATCGGTAATACGGAAGATATTTATATTGATCTATCCACTGGGGAAACATTTTTTAAACTAACTCAACCTATCCCACCAATAAATAGATCCATCCCTTCACCAACAGGGAACACACTGATGGTAGGTTCAACTCGAACATTTACCACCATTCAAGCTGCTTTAGCTGCCGCAAACAATGGCGATAGGTTATTACTCGACGCTGAAACATTTATTATTACATCGACCATAAATGTTAATAAATCGGTGACGATTGAGGGGCAAGGAAAAGGAGCAACTACCGTGATTACAACTTCTAACGCGGTAAACGTTATGTTTAATGTGACCGTATCAAATGTTGTTTTTCAAAACATGTCAGCAATCCAAAATTTCCCTTCAATAACATCAACTGAAACCATTATTAGAGTAAATAATTTGTCAGCAACCGGAATATATATCGATAATTGTGAAATTTCAGTATGCGAATTCGGTATAGGACTTATAGCGACCGAGTTCCAAATTACAAATTGCACCTTTAATTACGCACCTCTTGCTGCACCTAACAATAGCTATCGGTACATCATTATTTCGTCTACTTCAGGACAAAGTATTATTGATAACAATACCTTTGTGTCTGATTCAGGTAACACTAGATGTAGTTTCATCATCATCACCAATATAAGTGTTAATTCAGGCACACTTCAAGGAGACTTGGTAATTAGTAATAATATACAAGACAACTCCTCCCCCTTTACTTTGCGACACCTTCTAGTAATGGAGGAATTTTCCGGTACAAATTTTGGGTTATATATTACTAACAATACTACAATTAGTGAAGGAAATGTTCCTGTCTTACTGTTTAATGCAAACCTTAATATTTTTAAATTTATAGCTGTTTATGAAAACACAGTTCAAAACACTGCAGGAAAAGGGATTGTTGGAATTGATTCAAGTTTTATTGGTACAACTAATATTTTCAGTTCCAATAATACAATTGTAGATCAGTCTTTTAGTTCAGGGTGGGCAACTGCAACAAATCCATCTAGTTTTATAGTAGGGTATAATACAGAAGAAATTCCTGTTGCACCTAATCTTCCGTTAAATAGTTGTTATTGGCTTTTGTTGAGTTAATTCAGATAGCTGTTTTTGGATGCTTGGTATGGTATTCATCTTGTGATTAATAAATATAAACATATCCTTTCTTTGTATTAGTTATATAGGGAAGAACATAATATCAAAACCTAAAGGAGATTGGAAAACCAATCTCCTTTTAGTTGTCATTTTTTATTATCGCATATATTTAAAATAGGTTTTAACACCCATTTTAACATAAGTTTTAGCACGCTAATTAACACCGCTTTTAACAACCATGAATAAATTCATTCATTGCTGCTAAAAGCGGTGTTAAAATAGGTGCTAATTTCGGTGTTAAAATAGATATTTAGACTAATAGAATTTGTTATATAAGCAAAACAAAGAGGTGCTAATTAGCACGCTAATTGCACCTCTAAAAGTAATGTTATTTAATGTTTTCTCCGCCTCAACCGAACCCGTTAGTCACTAAGCTGGATGGGGTTTTTAATCATTTAATTTGGATGCTATCAAAGTTTATAGAAGATGGAACGTCTAGAGAACTGTTACTATAATCAAATGTCCTCGTCATACAATATAACGCTAAAAATGTCCGCCACAGGTGGAATATCTATCCAAATGTTTTTCGACAGTGTCTGACCCCAACGAACTTTAATAATATAAGCAAACCTACTATGATTAAAATGGTCTTTTTAATTGGTATATGTGGCAATTTACTACTTATATGAACACGCTCTGAGTTTGGTGCTATATCGATGTCAATCTCTACTTGTTCCTGTCGCTTGATGTCCTGTGCGTACTGAATAATATCAGCTCTTTTGACCTGATACATTCTTTTCTTATATTTTTTTCCTCCAAATAGTCCCTTCTTGGCATCTTCTCTGATCTTTATCTTATACGTATTGCTCTCTTTATCTGTCAACCTAAGTAATTGAGACACTATTTCGCTTGCTTCGGTAATGGTAACATAGCCTGGATCAACGTTATAAAGTCTTGTCTTCAAGCATGTACCCTCCTTAGAAGTCCGAATTAGTTTAATTATTTTATTGCTTACATGATATTCAGGTGGGTATTGTTTTATACCATAATTGAAAAAGTAAAAGGAAATTGCAGGGGAAACGCACCTGTCCTAATCGTTACTAAATGATGCAAACTAACATAGGTTGCTATATGGATCTAGAATTATGGAAAGAGGTGGCTGTTCCTCCGTGCATATTGTTCGTTTGATTGGGAAGATTAACCTTTATATAGGTGTATATGAAGGGGCTATTATTTATGAAGTCTTTATTGTCTGAAATCAATAAATCCATAGGGAAAAATGATGACTTATATAAATGGAGCCAGGACTTTGGCAATATTCAAGTTGTGTTAGTCGGTCTTAGCAGCCTTATTGATTTTCCGAAAACAATTCAATTATTGGAAGGACAAATTCAAACAGTTCGTCATTCGAGTGAAGTAATTGTCCAACAACTTCATAAAATAGGAAAAGTTAAAAGTGAAAAGAAAGAGATCATCGAAGCCATCTTTGAAGGTGAATTAATTATCTTTATTGATGAACTTGGGCTAGTTATTAGTATAGATCCAGTTCCTAAAACGCTCAATCGATCTATTGAAAGTCCATCCAGTGACAATAATATTCAAGGACCATTAAGTGCATTTAATGAAGATTTAAGTACAAACATTGGTCTTCTTCGTAAAGAGTTTAGTTCGGTAGAGCTACAAGTATCATCATACACCTTTGGAAATAGCCAGAAAAAAGGTTTGTCATTATTGTATTGTAAAGACCAGGTGAATAATAAGTTAGTGGAAAACGTTACGAAACAAGTGGAATCTAATTTGGATAAAATGCTTTATACAATACAAGACGTAACAAAGATGTTAGGGCTACCTAAATACAGTCTAATTTCATCATTTAACACAACTGAGTCACCACAGGAAGTCTATAGTAATCTAGTGAAGGGAAGAGTTGTTTTATTTCTTGATCGGCTTCCATATGCACTTATTCTCCCTAGTACACTTTGGGATATGTTCGCAATTCGAAATGATGAAAACTACTCTTTTGTGATTATGATAGCACTAAGGTTATTGAGAGTAATTGGTGCAATAACTGCACTTGTTTTACCAGGTTTATATGTGGCTCTTGTCGCAGTTAATCCTGAAATGTTGCGGATAGAATTAGCGTTGTCTGTAGCTAAAACGCGTGAAGGTGTTCCGTATCCTGCATTTGTAGAAGTGATTTTAATGCTTGTCATTCTTGAATTAATCATAGAGGCTAGTGTAAGACTCCCAAAAAGTATTGGGCCTACAGTTACGATGGTAGGAGGGATTGTTTTGGGTCAAGCAGCTGTAGATGCAAGGTTAGTTAGTAATCTTCTCATCATTATTTTGGCAGCATCAACAATTGCAAGCTCTACTATTGTAGGTTTTCAAAATTCATTTACTATACGAATTTTTAAGTATAACACTCTGGTTTTAGCTTCTATTTTTGGGGTTTTAGGTGTATTCACAGGGTTATTCTTAGTGTGTGCTTACATCGCAAGCAAAACCACTTTAGGCATTCCTTATTTAAGTGTAAAAGGAGAAATGAAAAGTGGATAAAAGTCTGTATGTCGTTTTTATGTATATAGTAAGCCACGCAGGTCTCATCTTGTTTTTGTACCCGGAAAATATAATAGCGAGTACTACCCAGGGGCACTGGGTACCGATCGTAATCGAAGTGTTTGTTCATTTCTTCATCTTAACCGTGTTCTTAAAAGGTCTCAACTATTTCCCTAAACAAAATGACCTCATCACCATTTATACCAGTGCAGGTAAGATTATTGCATTCTTATTTTTGGTGCCTATATTCCTTTACTTTCTAACCTCTAACATCATAACAGTGCGCGGTTATTCTGAGATTATAACCATTGTATTTTTATCTAATACTCCTTTATGGGCAATCATGGTCGTATTACTTGCTATTTCAAGTTATTTGGCTATCAAGGGTGTCGAAGCTATTTTTCGTACAGGAGTACTCATTTTCATCTTACTATTTCCACTAATTATCTTTATATTAGTCATATCTTTTCAAAATGTAGATTGGCACTATGTTTATCCGTTATGGGTGGAGGATTTTTCTTTCTTTTCTCAATCGTCTTATTATAAAAGTTATTTTGCCATAGGGGGAGTATTTTTGTTTCTTGGATTTATCCGTGCCTCTATACCATATAAAAATAAATATGTATTGATTGCTGCTACTGCTGTTATTCCTATTTTCCTCTTATCTGTATATATCCCTATTCTTGTCTTTGGGCAAGCAACCGCTTCGACCTTTTTATATCCTTTTGTATTAGCTGTGGATTCGATCAATTTGACATGGTTCATGTTTGATCGGATGACGATGTTTTTCTTGCTTAGCATTATCATCTTCATCCTGTTGTTTATATCATTAGTATTGTGGATGATTGTAAGGGTACTAAGTAAGTGTATAGCACCTTCTATAAAACCTTTTTATCTTGTTGTAGCTGTATCTCTATTAATCTTTATCATCTGTTTGTTCATTCCTAGTTGGAAAGATGTCGAACAACTTTTTTTGTGGAATACCATTCTAAGATTTTATGTCATACTTGGCGTTCCTATTTCTGTTGTTATTCTTGGAATAAAGTCAAGATTAGAAGGTGATATCAAGTGAACATAAAGAAAAGTAAGATTTATATTTTGCTGGTGATGTTGCTCTTATTGACAAGTGGATGCTGGGATAATCGGGATATTAATCATCGAGTGATGCCAGTAGTGCTAGGAGTTTCAAAGGAAAGTGAGGAGGAATATAAAGCTTATTTACAAGTTCCCATTTTGCAAGAAGATGGAATTAAAACGCAAATTATTACAGGTGTTGGAAAAACAATAAATGAAATTGTAGACAAAACCAGTGCAAATTTAGAAAGTAATGTCGATTTGCTCCATATAAAAGTAATTGTTATCGATCGAGCATTTGCGGAAGAAGGTGTTAAAGATCTTATATCAGGCATTATGAGATCAAGAGAGATACCTTCTAAAGCACTAGTTGCTATTTGCGAAGAGGATATGGATGAATTTTTTAAAAAGATGTCACAAGTTGAGCTTTCTGACGGCACAGCTCTTTTAGACTATTTTGAAAAGAATGCAGGGTGGAATCCGCAAATTGCGTTGACAAGAGTATGGCATGTCTATAGAAGTATTCATTCCTACACAAAAGATGTTGCAATCCCTATTATTCGTTTAGGTGAGAGCACTTTGATAGAGCAAGCGGGTTCAGCTGTCATTAAGAATGGTGCGATGTTGGATGAGATTAACTCAGATGAAACGCTGCTATATAATGCATTCCAAGGTATGAGCGCCCACGGAAAAATAGAAGTTCTCGATGAGGGAAGTGTGTTAATACTAGATAATGGTCTGAACTTTGCAAGTCGGTTAGAAAATGAACTTCCTATACTAACATTAGAACTACAGTTAGAGGTTATGATCTTAGAAGTTAAAGGAGATCCAACAATTGAAAAGATTGAAAAAGAATTAGAAAAGCTACTTAAGCCCCGCTTTGAAAATATGATAACGAAACTTAAAGATAGTGAGGCTGATATTCTGGGGATCGGCCAATTATTTAGAAAAGAAATACCACGAGCACAATTAAAAGATTGGCGATCAAAATACTATCCTAATCTTAAGTTCAATCTAACAGTCGATGTTACGATTCAAAATTCAGGAAACTTGAAGGAACCTGGTGAATAGAGGTAACCTTGCTTTAGATCGGGAGTTATTTAATCATTAAATGATTAAAGTCTTATCAGAAATTGTCTGAGAGATAGACATCATAAATGAAGGAGAGTCGAGTTCAGTGGATCAAAAGAGAAGAACAACAAAGAAAGCTAAGAAGAAGGATAAAATTAAATTCTTCATTTTCCTCCCCTTTCTAATCCTACTAATGGGTAGTGCGGTAGGAGTACTTATGTTGAACGATGACAATCCAACAAAGCTAGTTGGACATATACATTCAGATGCCAATTTTGGAACAAATATCCATCATATTCCGTTGATTAATGGTCCCGGGGATCCCTCATCGATTGACAATCCGGAAAAGGTCATTGATCACATTGTTTCTTTGTCTAAAGAAGGAAGAATAGATATAGCTCCCTTCACTGCAGGAAAAACAATGGTAGACGAGGTGGAAAGTGAGTGGGGCCAACCTCAACATGTAACAGAGGTGGATAATACATTATATGAGGATTTCCCAGAGCGTTTAACAACAATCGGAATTGCGGATAAATTAATAGTAGATTTGCGGTCTTGGGGTTCTAATGTAAAAAAGGTTCATTACAATGACATTATCCAGGAGCTTGGTGAAGCAAATGAAACGAATTATTACCATGACAACGAGCACGACCAGCTTATCCTTCAATATGAAGTATCTTCCAATTATCAATTGAAATGGATTTTACCCAAGCCTACCAATGAATGGAGCAACCCTGCAGTAGATCATATATCCATAGTTAGTAAACAGCTAGATGACAAGGATAATACTGAACAGCCCTCTGATCAACTGACAAAGATGTCGTTAAGTGAAAAGATTGGACAGATGATCATTGCTGGTGTTGAAGGAACTTCCCTACAGCCTAATGATGAAAAGTTAATAAAAAATTACCATGTCGGTGGTTTCATCTTCTATGGGAACAACTTGACAACACATCAACAGACAAAGGAATTAATCCAAGACTTCCAGGAAAAGAATCGTGCAAATCCGCTTCCGCTATTTATGAGTGTTGACCAAGAAGGAGGGAGGATTTCAAGGATTCCAGGTGTAGAAGAAATGCCAACTAACGAGCTGATTGGTAAAAGAAACGACCCTGACTATGCTTATCGTATTGGACAAAAATTAGGTCAACAATTAAATTCTGTTGGTTTTAACCTTGACTATGCGCCAGTGATGGATATTAATAGTAATCCAAATAACCCAGTCATTGGTGATCGGTCATATGGGGATAATGCGAGCGTAGTCAGTCAACTCGGAATTCAAACAATGCTTGGGATACAATCGGAAAATATAATAGCAGTTGTAAAACACTTCCCAGGTCACGGGGATACATCCGTAGATTCTCATATTGAACTTCCTATTGTTGATAAGAGCCTACAAGAGCTAAATAAAATGGAATTAATCCCGTTTAAAGAAGCGATTGATAGTGGGGCTGATGTTGTAATGGTAGCACATATTTTAAATCCTAACCTAGATCCTACGTATCCTGCTTCAATGTCTAAAAAGGTAATTACGGATATTCTTCGAAGCCAGTTAGACTTTAAAGGAGTAGTCATCACGGATGACTTAACGATGGGAGCAGTGATGAATAATTTTGGTATTGGAGATGCGGCGGTGGATGCTATACAAGCAGGGAGTGATATTGTCCTCGTTGCACATGATTATCACAAGGTTGTTCAAGTTATAGAACATATTAAAAAGGCCGTCCAGAACGGTGACATAAAAGAGGACAGAATAGATGAAAGTGTTAGTCGAATCATAGAACTTAAAAACAGACATTTATAGAAAGGGGTCAGACCCTGTCGAAAGACAATATGACAGTTTTGTCTTTCTCTGGTGGACAATTAGGTAGGGGATTACAAAGGGAGACTAACTTGTGTGTTTCTAATCTATTATTTATTGTTATTAGCATTATTTCATTTTGATATGAAGGAGTGCATCAATTTGTCAATTTTCACCTGACATATCTTTAAAAAGAGCTTATTAGAACTACATATAATGTACTAACTCTTATATTGCAAATGGAATCAATAGAAAACTTACTATAAACAAATATCCACTCTATAGACCATACTTATCAAACTGTCCGTCACTCGTGGAAAATCTAACGAAATGTCTTTCGACAGGGTCTGACCCCCCGTTAAAAAGGTTGTTACATCATCTTACATAACTGGAGATAAGTGTGTTTTCTTGTGTTATCTTTTTGATATGGGATCAGGTCTTGTCGATTCGTCTGAGAGGACGATTCGCTAAGAGAAACATAACGGGTATCGATTTTCTGGTTCTCTTTATTTGATGACATGAATAATATAAAAGGGGTTAATGCTGGGAAGTAGAGGGTAAAGATGTCCCTTAACTATAAACCACTGGCTACTGTGAAATTAAACTAAGTGTACAGTTCTCCTAGATATAAAGTGATCCGTAACTACCCAAATACAGCGTTTGTTATAAAAAAACAGAGATTAATAATAGAATGAATTTTCAGAAGAGTGTTGCAATTAAGAAAAAACACGAATATAATGATGAAAAATTAACTAAAGGGGAATTTACTTTGGATCAAAGTGTTAACAGTTTACAGTTAACTTTTAACGGAAAGGTAGTAATTGTTACTGGAGCTGCTCATGGGATTGGGCGTTCTATTTGTAAAGAGTTTGCTATACGTGGGGCGAAGGTGATTGCCACTGATATTCTTGAAGATGCACTAGTCGAGTCAAAACAAAGTGTTGAACAGGCGATAGCAAGCCTGGATTCAGATGGATCAATTGATACATATGTTTGTGATGTGACGAGTTCTGATCAAGTAAATCGCTTCATAAGTAACGTTTTCAATCAATATGGTCGGATCGATGTTTTAGTCAATGTTGCCGGTGGTGTCGTTGGACAAGTAAATCAACCGATTGAAGATGTCACGGACGAACAATGGGAGAAAGTAATTAACGTTAATCTGAAATCGGCGTTTTATATGGTTCGGGCAGTAACACCATATATGAAGAAACATCAATACGGTAGAATTGTTAACATTTCGAGCGGTGCCGGTAGAAGTAGTAGTTTAACAGGCATACAAGCTTACACTAGTGCTAAAGCTGGACAAATTGGTTTTACAAGACAGATGGCAAGAGAGCTAGGACAGTATGGAATTACTGTTAATAATGTTGCACCGGGATTTGTGTTATCTAATCCATCCACTAAAAAGCAGTGGGAGGCTATGTCAAAGGTTGAACAATCAAGATTAGTAGATTCTATTTCTATCAAGCGGCTTGGAACACCAGAAGATATTGCGCATCCCGTATTGTTTTTTGCTTCTGACTTTTCTCGGTATGTGAGTGGTCAAGTAATATCTGCCGACGGTGGCTTACAACTTTTTTAGAGGGGGAGAATTATGACAATCACAATTATAGGTGCAGGGGCAATAGGGGGTGTACTAGGTGCTTACTTATCCCGCTCAGGCCATGACGTAACGTTTTGCGATATTGTACATGAGCATGTAGAAAAAATTAATCAAGATGGTCTGACAATCGAAGGACCGGAAGAGACTTTCTCTGTGAAGGCAATGGCCTTAACGCCTGAACAATTGGTGAAACGAAATAAGCCTCTTGAAACAATATTCCTTTGTGTGAAGGCGCACCATACGGAAGAAGCTTTGAAGCCTCTATTACCCTTATTAGATGATAAGTCTAACGTTGTCTCCTTGCAGAATGGGCTATGTGAACGACAAATAGCTGCACTTATTGGACCAGAACGAACGATTGGTTGCTTTGTGAATTTTTCAGCCGATTATCTAGAGCCTGGTCGAATCCTTTATGGTGGGGTTGCTTCTCTTTATCTCGGTGAATTAAGCGGAGAATTGACACCAAGAATCTCTAACCTAAAAGATCAACTGCAATGTTGGGGACCAGCTCAAGTAACAGATAATATTTGGGGTTATTTATGGGGGAAAATGTCCTATGCAGGTTTGCTTTATGCAACAGCTTTAGTGGATGAAACAATGGCTGGCGTTGTTAGAAAACTAGATTTAAGGGATACCTTGTTAGAATTATGCTCTGAAATACTAGAAATAGCTGATAAAGAAGGGGTCTCGCCTCTGGGATTTGATGACTGGGAACCTCAACTGGTTTATCCAAGGGGCAGTCGAAACAAAGCATTACTAGATGATCAACTAGAAAAACTAGCGGATCGGATGGCAACAAATAAAAAGACTAAAAGTGGCATATGGAGAGACTTAGCTGTGAGAAAAAGAAAAACAGAGGTCGATGCTCAGCTTTTACCAATTTTAGATATTGGTAAAAGTCATCAAATCGACACCCCACTGCTAACAGCCTTAATTACATCTATTAAAGAAATAGAAATAGGTACAAGACAAATGAATTGGGATAATCTGTATGATCTAAAAGAAATTTATCAATCATTGCCTAATAAAGTTAGTTAATATGTAGCAGAGAGACGGAGAGTGAACAATGATTCTAGACCATCGTACATTATCGGATGATGTAGCAAAGATCATTAGAAAGATGATCTTAGACGGGGAACTTAAAGCAGGGGAAAGAATAAATCAAGCTAAATTAGCGGACAAATTCAATATTTCGCGTGGACCAATTCGGGAAGCGTTAAAACTCTTGCAAAACGAAGGACTAATCAAACATGAGACAAATAAAGGAACTTTCGTTACAACATTATCAGAGCAAGACGCATTTGAAATATACACGCTGCGAGCGTTAATCGAGGGAAAAGCAGCACAACTTGCTCTTCCACATTTAACAGAAGAGGATTTCAAAAAATTGGAAGGTTATCTGGATGACTTTTACCAAGCAATGGTAGAACAAGATTTAGGGGGGCAAGCACAGTGCGATATTTTATTTCATGGCACGATTGTAGCGGCCTCCAAGCATAACCGTTTAATTAATATTCACAAAAACCTTGATACTCAGGTAGGCGCTATGTATCTTACAGTTGCCAATCAAGTACCAATCAGGGTGGATCAGGTGGTAGAGAACCATCGAATCCTGATTGAAGCGTTACGAACGAAGGATAAGAAGAAAATTCAGGAAGCATTTTCAGACCACTATACCGTTGCCTTAGAGGATCTATCGGGAGTGGCACAATTATAGATTAAAGGCGGTGTAATGAATGCTTTTAGAAGTAAATGACGTTTCTTTATCCCTAAGACGCGATGGCAAATATTCAAAAATACTTGACCACGTCTCTTTCCAAGTGAATAAAGGAGAAACAGTAGGAATCGTAGGAGAATCTGGTTGCGGTAAAAGTATGACTGCCTTATCACTTATGCGTTTACTGCCAGATAAAGCCAAATTAGAGGGTAGTGTGGAATTACAAGGAGAGAAAATAACGAATTATTCTAAGAGGAAGCTTGAAAAAGTTCGTGGCAATCAAATGTCCATGATATTTCAGAATCCACTTACCTCACTGAATCCGTTACAAACGGTTGGAACTCAAATTGAGGAATCACTTATTTTACACACAAATATGAGCAAAAAAGAACGTAGAGTTAGAGTGCTAAAGCTATTAAATGATGTGGGGCTACCTCGAGTAGAAGAATTAATTGATGAGTATCCACACCAGCTTTCTGGTGGGATGAGGCAGCGAATAATGATTGCGATCGCAATGGCATGTGAACCACAGTTGCTCATTTGCGATGAGCCTACTACTGCCTTAGATGTAACTGTGCAAGCGCAAATATTGGAATTAATGAACGAAATTAAAGAACAAACACAAATGGGCATCATTATGATTACACACGATATGGGTGTTGTTGCTGAAGTTTGTGACCGTGTCATTGTCATGTATGCGGGTAAAGTAGTCGAAGAAGCGCCAGTCGTTGAGTTATTTCAAAATCCTAAGCATCCATATACGAGAGGATTACTAAATTCCATTCCTAAATTAGGACAGCGAAAGCAAAAACTAGGATCTATCCCTGGGACAGTACCGGTACCAGAAAATATGCCAGTAGGTTGTCGTTTTGCAGATCGATGTAGTCATGTGATGGATATATGTAAAAGTACTGTACCTCAAGTGACGGAAATTAAAGAAAATCACCAAACTGCATGTTGGCTCTATGATGAGGAGGGGGGAAACAAGGATGCCACTACTGGAAGTAACCAATCTCAAACAACACTTCACTACTAAGAAGGGGTTTCTTAGTGAAAAAACAATCATAAAAGCAGTGGATGGTGTAAGCATATCCATAGAAGAAGGAAAGACATTGGGGATCGTAGGTGAATCTGGCTGTGGCAAATCCAGTCTAGGTCGTTCCGTTTTACAGTTGGTCGAACCGACAGAAGGGAGCGTCAAATTTAAAGGGGAAGAAGTAATTGGCATGAATGCAGCACAGATGAAGGAACTGCGAAAAGAAATGCAAATCGTATTCCAAGACCCTTATGCTTCCTTAAACCCGAGAAATACAGTCCGACAAATACTAGAGGCACCATTGATCATACATAACGTTGGTTCACGAGCGGAGCGAAAAGAAATTGTTGAAAGCTTAATGGACAAGATCGGTCTTCGCAAAGAACAGTTACGCAACTATCCACATGAATTTTCAGGAGGTCAAAGGCAGCGCATCGGGATAGCAAGAGCCTTGACGCTCAATCCTAAATTAATCATTGCTGATGAGCCTGTATCAGCCTTAGACGTTTCTGTTCAATCACAAGTATTAAATTTAATGCTAGATTTGCAACAGGAAATGGATTTAAGCTACATGTTCATTTCTCATGATTTATCGGTCGTTCAACATATATCCGATAGGGTCGCTGTTATGTATCTCGGAAAAGTAGTAGAAATTGCTGATGTGGAACAGCTTTATAATCATCCCATGCACCCATATACACAAGCCCTTTTATCTGCATTACCAATTCCAGATCCTACGAAGAAGAGAGATAGAATTATTTTGCAAGGAGATCTACCAAGTCCAGCTAATCCACCATCAGGATGTCCATTCCATACGAGATGCCCAATAGCAACGAAGGAATGTGCAGAAATTGTACCAAATTTAGAAGAGAAGTCAACAAACCACTTGGCTGCCTGTATCCACGTATAGATAGGAATTGGAACAGAATGAAAAGGAAGGGAGAAAAGTTGGATGGATGCCTTAAGATTTATTGCTAGAAGACTAGTATTAATGATCCCTATTTTATTTGGGATAAGTATTTTGACTTTTGTTATTTCCAATACAATCCCTGGGGATCCGGCCCGACTAATTCTCGGACCAAAAGCGACACCAGAGACGTTATCAGCCCTTCAGGAAGAAATGGGGCTTAATGATCCGCTTTACATTCAATATGGAAACTACATGGCTGGTATATTTCAGGGGGATTTAGGACAAAGCACCTATTCCCAACGACCTGTATCGGAAGACTTGGTTCGATATTTTCCAGCAACATTTGAACTGACGATGTTTGCCATGGTTATCACACTGCTAATAGGTATTCCATTTGGGATTATAAGCGCAAGTAGAAAAGATAAAATTGCTGACCAGATTACCAGAGTCTTTGCGCTAATGGGCGTTGCAATGCCTGCCTTCTGGCTCGGACTACTATTCCTTTTATTCTTCTATTTGAAGATTGGCATGTTTCCAGGTTCAGGAAGATTAGACACAGGAATGTCTCCACCAGAGTATATTACAGGAATGTACACGGTTGATGCATTACTCACGGGGAATTGGCCAGTATTCCGATCAGCGGTGATGCATTTGGTTTTACCAGGTATCACACAAGCAGCTATAACGATCGGAATGATTACAAGGATGACTCGTTCCAGCATGCTGGAGGTACTAGGCAGTGATTATATTCGTACCGCACATGCGAAGGGTGGTTCGGAAAACCGCGTATTATACGGTCATGCATTAAGAAATGGTGTTATGCCAGTCATTACATTACTAGGAATGGCATTTGGACATGCATTAGGCGGTAGTATTCTTGTAGAATCCGTATTCTCATGGCCAGGCCTCGGTAGGTATGCTGTTAATGCGATAAATTATTTGGACTTTCCAGCAGTTATGGGAGTAACCATGCTAATTGCTGTGATGTTTATCTTAGTTAATTTAATTATTGACACATTATATTTCTTTATTGATCCACGTTTAAAACATGACTAGGGGGAGTGGTGATATTGATACGAAAAGTTACAAGTAGTCCTTTGACTATGGTCGGGCTAATCATTGTTTTAATTATTCTATTAACTGCTGCTTTTGCTCCGTTAATAGCCACTCATGACCCGACTGAACCAAATATACTTAATAAATTACAACCGCCTAGTGCCGAGCATTACTTTGGTACAGACGAAGTTGGAAGAGATATCTTCAGTAGAATTGTTCACGGCACTAGAATCTCCTTACGTATTGGCTTAATTGTCGTCCTTATTTCTTTCCCAATTGGAACTGTTTTAGGTGCCATTGCTGGTTATATTGGCGGTCGGGTCGATCAAACCATAATGAGGATAACGGATATATTTCTATCTTTTCCTGGAATCATCTTAGCGATGTCTATTGCAGCGGCATTAGGCCCATCGATTGAAAATGTCGTGCTTGCTTTAGCTGCCACCTGGTGGCCATGGTACACGAGGATTGTACGATCATCGGTTTTATCTATAAAAAACTCAGAATTTATTGAGGCATCACGAGCCTTAGGTGCTAATCCATTTCGAATTTTATTTAAAGAAGTAATCCCGAATTCAATTGCACCAGCAACAATTCAAGCTTCACTAGATTTAGGTTTTGTTATTTTATCCGCAGCAGGCTTAAGCTTTATCGGGCTTGGTGCACAACCACCTTCCCCTGAATGGGGCGCAATGTTATCGAATAGTCGAGAAATATTGCGAGATGCATGGTGGGCAGCAACCTTCCCTGGGATAGCGATCCTTATTACTGTATTAGGATTTAACCTTCTAGGAGATGGGCTGAACGATGTGTTAGACCCTAAACAACGTTAACACTCTATGAAACTATAGATAGTCTTACTTGAAAGGAGGGTCGTGTATCATAGCATGAGGCATGGAATGATTAGCAATCAATCAAAATAAGGGGGAATTACAATGAGATTTAAAGACCATTGGCTAAAATTAGTTTTACTTCTTATCCTTACAGCTGTAGCGCTTGCTGGGTGTAACAATTACAATGACGAGGAAACAACCGGAGAAACGGAAGCGGAATCGGAAGAACCAGCAGAAAATAATTCTTCAGATTCGGAAGAGACTGCTGAGAATTCAAACTTTAATGCAGATGTGTTTAATTTTGCTACAAATCAAGATATCCCACACCTTGATCCACATGGGTCTGCAGCAAATACGTCATTCCGTGTCACGTACATGATGTATGACCGTCTTGTAACTTATGAAGGTACATCAACAGAACCACAACCGATGTTAGCTAAGGAGTGGGATATATCTGATGATGGGCTAGAGTACACTTTCTATCTAGAAGAAGAAGCAACGTTTCATGATGGATCACCTGTAACAGCTGATGCTGTAGCGTACTCCTATACTCGTGCAATTGAACTAGGGAAATCAGCAGCAGGTATCTTTAATAAAGTACTTGACCCAGAAACTAGCTTTGAGGTTATAGATGAGCACACGATCAAAATTAAATTGAAGAAGCCTTTTGCACCATTTATTAGTACTTTAGGTACTGTTTTTGGTAACATTCTTAACCCGAATTTGGAAGAAAATCATGGTGATGACTATGGTGAGAGCTTCCTTGCTGAAACAGAGGTTGGCTCAGGACCTTATATATTAGAAAGCTGGGATCGTGGCGAAACGTTAGTATTGAAAGCAAACCCAGACTATTGGGGAGAAGCTCCGACAATGGAGACGGTAAACATCCGTTTCGTATCTGAGCCATCAACTGCTCGTTTAATGCTTGAAAAAGGTGAAATTGACTTAATTGATAACACCATGATCTCTCCTGAAGTACTTGGACAAATGGAAGGTACGGAAGGGTTAAACATTCAAAAATCAACTGGATATCAAATCGACTACATGCCTATGAACATTGAAAGTGGTGTACTATCCGACGTATTAGTAAGACAAGCAATCGCTCACAGTATCAACTATGATGCATTACTTGAAAGTGTATATTTAGGCGAAGCAGAACGTATTGGTGGAGCTGTTCCAGCAGGTATGTTTGGCTACAACCCTGATGCAAAGCTTTATGATTATGATCTAGACAAAGCAAAAGCATTATTAGAAGAAGGTGGCTACGAAGAAGGTGAAATTAACCTAGAAATAGCTATCTCAGAAGATAACGAAGTTCGAAGTAATACAGCATTGTTATTACAATCTGATTTATCAAAGGTTGGTATAAATTTAGAAATTAAAACCTATGCATGGCCTACGTTCTTGGATCTAGTCACAAATGGTGAGCATGATTTCGGGCTAGTATCTTGGACTCCTGACTATCCAGATCCTGATTACAACCTATGGTATTTTGGTCACTCTGATAGTAAGGGCCCTGGATTTAACCTTGCATTCTATGAAAATAGTGATGTAGATGCGTTATTAGAAGAAGCAAGATCGAACACAGACGAGGCATTGAGAGCAGAAAATTATGAGGAAATCCAAAATGTTATGGCGGAAGAAGTTCCTTATATTTTCGTAGCGCAGCCAAATCTTCAGGCACCAGTAAGAGATTGGGTACAAGGTTATGAATTGAACCCAATGAATACATGGTATGTTCCTTTTGACAAAATTACAAAAGTACAATAATTAGAATTTTGGGAGCGGTTGTTAAATAACAACCGCCTTCCCTCTTTATTTAAGTTGAGAAGTATAACATAGGTGAAAGGAAGATTCTATTGAGTAGTGTATGGGAAATTGGTAATTTATCCGTGTCACAAAGTAATAAAATAAAAGATTATTTAGAGCTACCCACAGTTGAAGAAAAACTACCTGCTTTTCTAATAAATGGATCCGAGGAGGGACCAAAAGTGCTTGTTCTTGGTGGTATTCATGGCTGTGAATATACATCCATAGATGCAGCCCAAAAAGTCGGTACTGATCTCATTCCCTCTAAAGTAAAAGGAAAAGTAATTGTGTTACCAATTGCAAATCCCGCTTCGTTTTATGCTCGCAGCATTTATGTTCACCCAAGAGATCAAAAAAATGTAAACCGCATGTTCCCAGGTAAAGAAGATGGGACAGATGCTGAAAGATTAGCCTACTGGTTAAATGAAATGGTGTTTAAAAAAGTAGATTATATCATCGATCTTCATGGTGGCGATATGATTGAAGCGTTAGTACCATTTACCATTTACCACGTAACCGAAGATGAAAGAGTCATAGAAACATCTAAACAAATGGCCTCACTTTTTGATATTGATTATGTAATTGGTAGTAGTGGTCAAGTCCCCGGATCCACATATGGCTGTGCTGCCGAACAAGGCACACCAGCAATTATTGCAGAAGCAGGGCAACAAGGAATCCTAAGTGAAGAACATTCCGTGCAACTGCAAGACGGTGTGAAGAACATCCTTGTTTCCCTAGAATTATTAGAAGGTGAAGTGAAGCAAAGTCAATCAACGTATATCTCGGTGTTTGATTGGTATCGCTCAGACTTTCAGGGATTATGGTACCCATCAGTTGTAATCGGACAATCTGTTACAAAAGGACAAGTATTAGGAAAGTTAACAAATGAATTTGGAGAAACCGTTAAAGAAATTATCTCGAATACGGAAGGTGTCGTGCTATTCTTAGTGTCTTCCCTTGCAATCAACGATAATGATCCATTATTAGCGGTGGGGGCATAAGAGGTAATGACTAATTTACTAGATCGGTCATTTTTAGAAATAGCAGACTTGTATCGAAAAAAAGAAGTTTCTCCAGTCGAAATAGTGAACAAAACATTAAAGCGTCAGAAGGAACTAGAACCAATATTAAATGCATTTATTTCTGTTTTTGAAAAAGATGCAATCAAACAAGCTAACCAGATAGAAAAGAAGTTTCTCAATAACGAGTCCTTACATGTGTTGGCGGGAATTCCGTACGCCGTCAAAGATCTATTTTATACAAAGGATGTACGAACCACCTGTGGATCAAATATATTAACGGATTACAAACCAGATTACACGGCAACTGTGTTAAATAAGTTGGCGTCAACTGATGCGGTACTTATAGGAAAAAATAACATGCTGGAATTTGCTTATGGTATTGTTCATCCGGATTTTGGTCAAACGAACAATCCGTGGGATGTTACGAAAACGTCGGGAGGTTCATCTAGTGGCTCCGTTGCTGCAGTGGCAAGCGGAACGAGTTACTTTTCATTAGGTACTGATACGGGTGGTTCGATTCGTATTCCTGCTTCTTATTGTGGAGTAGTAGGGTTGAAGCCAACTCGTGGGTTGGTTAGTACGTATGGTGTTTTCCCTTTATCTTGGTCACTAGACCATGCTGGACCTATTACGAGAACAATCCAAGAGGCTGCTGTGGTCTTGGACGCCATTGCCGGTCATGACCTAAACGATCCTTACTCACTAACAGGTAAGATAACCGCAATCGACCTACATGCATTCAAGGTGAAGAAAGAACCGCAAAGAGTTGGTATTCTTCCGTCAGAAAAGCTCACTGGTCTAAGACCGAGTGTTAAAAAGGTGTATGAGGATACGTTAAAACAAATTGAGATGTTGAATGGTTTTGAGTTAGTTGAAATAGAGATTAGTGACTGGGACCGTACCGAAGAAATCGTGATGAATGTACTTCTACCAGAAGCAGCTCACATTCACCAAAAATGGATGGGGCGAAAAGCGGAATATGCTACATTGACATATAAACAATTGGAACTAGGAATAAAGCAGCTAGCAATAGATTATTTGAATGGTTTAAAAGATCTAAGACACTATACAAATTCTGTTTCGGCGCTGTTCCAACACGTGGATTTCATTTTAACACCTACAGTAGCGTTTCCCGCACCGGCGGAGGATCCCGTTATTGGTAGTGAAGAGCTAGATGAAATGGTTTTTACTGGTCCATTTAATATTTCAGGACATCCAGCTGTCACATTAAACTTAGGTTTTACAGAAGATAGCCTTCCAATTGGTATGCAGTTGGTTGCACCGCACTTTCATGATACGGAGTTGCTCGAAGCAGCTTACCAACTTGAGCAGACACATATTAGAAAACTACCAACCATACTTACTGGAGAGTAGGAGCGTATTTATTTTATGTCAAAAATATTAACGTATTTAATAAATAATCAACACGATATCGAAGAGACATTATTACAATTAGTAGAAGCGGAATCACCATCGAAAAATAAAATGCTAACGGATAAGTGTGGGCTCGTCCTTAAAGAGAGCTTTGAAACACTCGTTGGTGGGAAAGTTGAAATAATTGAAAAAGAAGCAGTCGGAAATCAGTATCGATTTACCTATGGAGACGGTACAGAAACAGAACAGATTCTGATTATTGGTCATTATGACACCGTTTGGGATCAAGGTGCGATCCCAATTCGGAAAGAAGATGGCAAGTTATATGGTCCGGGTACTTTTGATATGAAGGGTGGACTTGCTGTAACGTTATGGGCACTAAAAGCATTAAAGGAATTCGGTCATTTTGGTAAAAGGAAAGTTGTTTTCCTTGTTACTTCGGATGAAGAGATTGGTAGTGAACATTCGCGTGCTCTAATCGAAGAGGAAGCTAGGAAAAGTGAAATGGTTTTTGTTCCTGAATCTAGTATTTCACATTCCGGTGCTGTTAAAACATTTCGTAAGGGGATTGGGATATTTAAGCTAATAGTTCACGGGAAATCCGTTCACGCAGGTATAGACCCTTGGTCCGGAGCAAGTGCGATTGATGAATTGGCGTTACAAATAGCAGATATTAAATCGCTAGATAATAAAGAAGAAGGTGTGTCAATTAATATAGGAACGATCTCAGGTGGGACACGCACCAATGTCGTTGCAGGTTATGCAGAAGCCGATATTGACTTGCGATTCCGCACCAAAGACCAAGCTCATGAATTGGAGCATGCTCTATTAGATCGGTCCTCGTTTATTAAAGGAACAATGGTTGAAATGCAAGGCGGTATCAATCGCTATCCGTTGGAAAAGACAGACTCGGTGATGGGGCTTTATCAGCAGATGAAAGAAATTGCCTTAAGACACGGGTACGAATTAGAGCAGGGAAGTTCTGGTGGTGCGAGTGATGGGAACCTGACTGCTGGGCTAGGCATTCCAACAATCGATGGGCTAGGTCCTGTAGGTGATGGTGCTCATGCTGAAAATGAGCATGTTGTTCTGGAAAACTTACCATATCGTGCCGCATTAATTGCAGAGTTAATAAAAAGAAATAGTAGATAAGGAGCGCTTATCAATGGATATGATGACGATGAACTTAACAGACTTTAAAAAGATTCAAGGGAAAATAAATACTGTGTTAGTTCCGATCGGTATGATTGAAGCACATGGTCCTCATTGTGCTTTAGGGACAGATGTCCTTATTCCACGTGAATTTGTCAGGCGTTTAGAAGAATCCATTGGAGATAAAGTCTTAATGGCCCCAGAAGTCACGTATGGCCATTCGTGGGGGCTTGCTCCTTTTGCTGGAACAATAGATATCTCCTCTGAAGCCTTTTCTGCTTATGTTTATGATATTTGTAAAGGGTTCTATCATAACGGTTTTGAATATATCATCCTATTTAATGGGCACGGTGGAAATAATTCAAGCTTAGACATTGTAACGGAGAAACTAGCGGACATGGGTGTAAAATCACTTACAGTAAACTGGTTCATTGACTATCGAGAGGATATTAAGCGAATTGCTCCAGACCCGGGTCATGCCGGTGAAGATGAAACATCTTTAGTGTTAGCTATAAATGAAAACTATGCCTATACAAAAGGTGTAGGTAGTCATGAGATTCCTCTTCCTAAACGATTCCGTTTTAAAGATGGAGGTAAGGCCCTTTATCCCGAGGGTTTTTCAGGAAATGCTGAAGAGGCAACGTGGGAAAAAGGTGAGCAACTATACGATTTGCTGGTCGGGAAGGTATTGAAAGATATAGAAAGATTTTGGTCTTTATAAAATTCAAGGAGGAATATCTATGAATTTACGTTGGACGAAAGCCCCAGTCGGTGAAGCAATTGTTGATATTGTGTTGAGTTTAAATGAACAAACACTAAAGCTACATGGACAGGAAACTGCCACTGCAAGCTATAGTGAGGTAAAGCCGACATTAACCACTTTGGAAGACATAGGGTTAAAAATCGAAGAAATCGAAGGTCAAATTAAGAATATACCTGGACATCAAGGAAGATATTTGCGTTCAATGGTAAACTCCTATCGCTATTTTGCTCGTAGTTTACAAGGTGATGACATTCCTTATTCTGAGTACATCCTCAACATTCAAGAATTACCGTCCACATTAATAACAGAAGAAACAATTTCCAAGCAAAAAGAGTTAGTCGAAAAAGGACTAACAGATCTTGGTTACAAAGGCTCACTCAAAGAAAAAGCGGACAACTGGCTTGCAGATACCATTATTGCTCCCGATCAGGTGGTGGCAGTTGCTGAATCAATGAAGAAAAAAAGCAAGATGGGTACCTTGCAACGCGTCATTGGTCTTCCGGATGAAGATGGCATCGATACGATAAAATCTACGCGCGGTGTGTTTTGGAGTGGTTATTCTAAGTACGTTGGCGGATATCGTGGAAACTTGACGTTTAATATAGACCGACCATGGACAGAACCTATTCTAGGGCAAATCATGACACATGAGGGTTATCCTGGGCACCAAGCCTTTTACTGTCGTTGGGATTACTTATACAAACAAGGGAAATTACCGTTAGAGGCATCCTATTACCTAATTAATAGCCCAACAAATGCGTTGTTTGAGGGGGGCCCAGAAAGTGCATTAAAGTTCTTAGGTTGGGATCGTGATGAGCAGGAAACGGAAGGAGTTACATTAGAAGCTAAGCAACAATATAAAGTGGCACGTGACTATATTGATTTCCAACGAATGGCACAAACGAATGCCTGCTATCTTTATAACACCAACGAGATGACGAAAGAAGAATCGATCGATTACATGATTACTGTTGGTAATTTAACATCAATTGAAGCGAATAACTGTTTCCGTTTTTATTCCGATCCTGTCCAAAAAACATACTATCCATGCTATTACTACGGCCGGTGGATGGTTGGGAAAGCCTATGATGCTATTGACAAAAATAAACGTGCTGACTTCTTTAAGGTGCTATATGATACACCACATACGACGAATACATTTATCGATGCCGTTAGCGGATTAATCGGTAAAGATTTTCAACCATTTGAGCGTGTGAAAACAGCGAAAGAGGATTTTGTCCTCTAATAAAATATGAATTAATTGAGTTGACTACAGATCGATGCATGGGTTCTTTAACCATGCATTTTTCTGAAGGTTGTTTGATCAAATGAGAGGTGAATAGACATTTCATCTGATCTTTTTTTATCAAAATGTCACTATACGAATAGGAACAAAAAGCTAAGTTACCCCAGAAGGGAGTTCTCTATGTGAATCAAAAATTAAAACAATTAGTACACGCTATATCTGGTGATCAGCTAATGTCTTATACAGAACAACTTACAAAGGAAGTGAGGTTATCGGGGTCAGATGAAGAACTCCGGGCATTCGAGTACGCCCAAAATGTACTAGATAATCTTGGACTAGAGACAAAGCTTAGTTTTCATGATGGTTACATAAGCATACCTGTAGAAGCATCATTGAAGGTTGATGGTGAAACTTTACCCTGTATTACCCACTCCATGTCCACTTCAACTGGCGAAACAGGAGCAACAGGTGAACTTGTATATGTCAAGGATCTGAATACCCCACTTGCATTGACCGGAAAGGTTGTATTAACAGAAGGTATTGCCACACCGAATGCTGTTGAAGTGTTGGAGAATGCAGGTGTTTTAGCTGCCATCTTTATTAATGGGGCCATTACGCATGAAATGATTGTTTCCCGTGTATGGGGAAATCCAACTCCGGAAACGAAAAAACAATTACCGAAAATCCCAGTCATTTCGATAACCGAAACAGAGGGTAACATCCTTAAAAGTAAGCTAGCACAACCCTCTAAACAAGTTTCAGTTTGGCTTCGTACGCTAGTGGATACGGGCTATCGTAAAATCCCTACTTTAATAGCTGATCTGAAAGGGGAATTGGAACCGGAGAAATTTGTCTTGTTCAGTGGTCATGTGGATTCATGGCATTACGGAGCAATGGATAATGGCAGTGCCAATGCTACGATGTTGGAGGTCGCGCGCGTGATCAAAGAGCAACAATTGTCATTAAGACGCAGCTTACGTCTCGCCTTTTGGTCAGGTCATTCCCATGGAAGGTACGCAGGATCGACTTATTATTGTGATATGAACTGGGAGGAGCTGCACGAAAATTGTACACTTCATGTTTATATTGATTCGGTTGGAGGCAAAGGTGCAACGATTCTTGGTGAAAGTAACTGTATGGTTGAGACGAAAGATTTCGGTGGTTCTTTTGTGGAAGCATTGACAGGTGAAAAGTTCATTGGGAAACGCTTTGGACGTGGTGGTGATCAATCGTTTTGGGGGATCGGCATCCCAGCATTATTTATGGGTCTCTCTGAACAACCAATTAGTAACGATGTTGCCTCACAAACATTAAACCAGCTGTTTGGTGGAGTAAAATCAGGTGGTTTTGGCTGGTGGTGGCACACTACGGAAGATACGCTAGATAAACTGGACAAAGACAACCTACAACGTGATTGTCAAGTATATGCAGCAGTTATCTATGATGCTTGTAATAGAAGAATTTTGCCTATTAATCAAGCGGCTGCCACAACAGAATTAAAGGAAGCTTTATTAGATTATAACAAGCTAGCGTCAGACAAGCTTGATTTGTCGCTAGCGCTACAACGTGTTGAACAATTAAACCAGATGACGATTAATATAAACGATATGATTCAAAATCAAGAATGGTCGGATGAGGAGGCGAAAGTCATAAACGAGAAACTATTAGCGTTATCTCATTGCTTAATCCCTCTTAACTATGTTAGCGGTGATCTACATGACCATGATTTAGCGATGAATCAACCACCCCTTCCATTGTTAAAAGATATTACTATTCTAGCAGAAACAACCCCTGGCTCGAATGCCTTTTTCGAATGGCAAACCTTCCTAAAACGAAGGTTAAATAAGGTGGAGTACACGCTACGTCAAGCGATCCATATAGCGGAGTCCTTCGTGAACATGAAAGTGAAAAATTAACTATAAAGGAGGAAGAAAGTATGTCTAATGTGAAAGATAAGGTGATTATAATCACTGGTGCTTCAAGTGGAATTGGTGAAGCCACTGCCAAGAAGTTTGCTGAAGAAGGAGCACATGTAGTACTAGCTGCTCGTAGGGAAGAACGCTTGATTCAATTAAAGGAAGAGATTGAAAGAGCAGGTGGTTCTGCAGTTTCTAAAGTAACGGACGTAACGTCTTATGAAAGTATGCAAGACCTTGCTAAATTTGCTATTAAAACATATGGGCAAATTGATGTCATGTTTAATAATGCTGGATTAATGCCATTATCGTTTATGGACAAGTTAAAAGTGGATGAATGGGACCAAATGGTGGATGTTAATATAAAAGGTGTATTATATGGCATTGCAGCAGCCTTACCATATATGAAGGAACGTGATAAGGGGCATATTATTACCACAGCCTCTGTTGCCGGACATGGGGTATTTCCGTCGGGAACAGTTTATTGTGGGACAAAATTTGCAACCCGAATCTTTATGGAGGGGTTAAGTAAAGAGTTAGCACAAACAAATTTAAAAGTGACTAGTATTTCGCCAGGCGTAGTAGATACAGAACTTATGAATTTTATTACCGACAAAGACATCAAGCCAAAATTCGAAGATCCAAACTTGCCATCTTTAACAAGTGAGGATGTTGCTAATGCAGTATATTATGCAGTATCACAGCCTGATGGAGTGGCAATAAATGAAGTGATTATTAGACCAACCAATCAAGGTTGATTTGAAAGGGGTCAGACCCTGTCGAAAGACAAAATAGCAGATTTGTCCTTAGAGGGAGGACAGATAGATGGTACACATCCTCATGACCAAACTGTCCGTCAACAGTGGACTATTTATGTGAAATGTCTTTCGACAGGGTCAGACCCCACCCCTCTACTTTCCGATATTTGATTGACTAATCTTAAAGTTCGTATTGACCTTAATTTCCATGTTGGGATAGCTTGTCTGCCATGCTTGGTAGTCCCAATTTCTTGTTTGGCTTCTTGCGTAGTCACCTAATCTTAAAGGGTCTATGTCTTGCTCTTGTAACTTTTTGATGAGTGCTTGTCCTTTTGTTGAAATATCTACTGCAAGTGCTCTTTCTAATTTTTTCACCTCATTAAGCTGATCAATATTTAACGAAAGCGTTTCTGTTATAATACCAATCATATTGATGGTGATCGACATTTTATTATCTTTGAGCTGTTTTACCTTTACATTAGAACTGATCGATTTTATCGTAAGGTAGGTATCCTTTTCTGCCCAGAAAAACTGATAGTTGGCATCATCACTATTTTCATATAGTGCCTTAAAGATAAACACTTCCTTAAAAGGGATGGTATCGACAAGCTTATCTTCTTTAAATAGTGCAAGCCCACTTACCTTTACATCTTTGTCCGTATGGGATAGAAATGGCAAAAAGAAATCCATACCCTCCCCATGAAAACTATATAACAGCTCATGGAAGTTCGTTTTTGGGAAATTTTTTTCTTGGTTCGTTTGAATTAAGTCCACCACGTATTTTGCTATTGTATCCTGTGTTTCAAATTCTTGTGTCAACAATGTTTCTGCTTTTCCGTCTACGACACATAGAAAAAGGTTTCGACCAAAATCTTGATTCTCACTTAATCCTTCAATTAACTTACCAATACCTTTTTCAGCTAGTCCACGGCCAAATAATACGCCTAGCGTTTTTCCTGATTCAACTGGATAAGGTGTTTCTGCTTCGATTTTCGTTCGAATATCTTGAGCTGTTTGCGATTCTGCATGATACTCAATGTTGTTAACCTCGTTTGCTTGCTCACTTGAACCATATTGTGGAATGCTAATGGTACCTCTAATCATTTGTTCTTGTGCCGTTAGATCATAACCGTTGATCTGCACAAGTTGAATATCCTCAATGATTTTCGAACTCACACATCCGACAAGAAACATAAGCATGAAAAGACTGCAGAGTATGCGCATTTATTTTTTCACTCCTAACCAGATGGATTGATAGATATAAAGGAAAGGAATATAAATTATAACGAGATAATAACCAACATATGATATTTGCGTGGTATATTGTTCAATTAGAACAAAATTATCGACCGTGTTGCATCCAACTACTGTCATTACTAAAATAATGATTGTGATTACTTTATAGCCTCTATTAGATATACGGAAAAATGTTTGTGCCGCAGCCCACAAATATAAGCAAATCGTAGCAATGACTACTGTGAAATGTAACGTGACCCCAATATACTCAAACCTTTCTACAAAAGGAAGGTTAATCACTTTCCATAGATTTAAGGTTGGCCAGACAATGTGTTGCAGTTGGTCCTGGTTAAAGTATAGGAAGATAGCGATAACTGATACGAAATAGACCAATGTTGACCATAGATTTCCAAGGATTGCCCATTTTAGTGATTGCTTTTTATTTTTTATAAAAGGCAAATAGATCAGTAACAATTCTACACCAAGATAACTATAGAACATCGGTTTTATGGCTTGCATAATTTCGATTGGTGAATGATCAAACATTGGAAATAAGTTAGTCCAATATCCCTCTGTATAAGCAACATATTTAAAGGAAGCGAGTAACGTGGATAAGATCACACTAAAAAAAGCAAGACCTGCTACAATACGAAAACCTCCAATAATAAACGTATAAAAAAGGAATGCGATAACAGCACTAAACCAGAATGTGGATAACTCTGGGAACATCCATACTTGAATAACCTCAATATAGGAACGCGTAACAATAATGGATAAAATTAAAAAGTAACATCCAACAAGGATGGTCATGACATTTCCTATCCATTTACCAAAGAGGTCTTGATGGATTTTTATCAAATCCCCATCTCCGCGTAATACTATTTTGTAAATAAGATAGATGATGAGACATAGAATGCCACCTGTTAATAAAACAGAGACCCAGCTATCATGTCCAGCTTTTTCTGCAATGAACCTTTCAAAACTGAGAATACCTTCTCCGATTTGGGATGCGTGGATTAGAAAAACAACCAGAAACGGTGACAGTTGCTCAGTAATGTCAGGTTTGTAAGTGTTAGTCCGCATAGGTTACTTCCTTTTTCCTTGTTTTGCTTTTACTCGACTAGCATTCATCCGGTTCGTATCACTCGTCCTTGTTAATATCGGGCGTTTTGTTTGACTAGAAAAAGGAGCTCGAATAAAGGAGTCCTTTAAATCTTGCAAGCGAGGCGGATAAAAAGGTTCTGTATAAGGCCTTCCGATTGAAGTAAGTTTTAGCAAGTGAGATAAACAGAATAAAAACGCCAATAAGACCCCAATCAATCCCCATAATTGCGCCAAAATGATAAATGGAAATCGGATCAGTCTGATCGTATTACCGATACGATATATTGGTGTGGTGAATGATGCTAAGGCTGATAGCGCAACAAGAATGAGCAATACATTACTCGTTAGTCCTGCTTCTACTGCCGCAGTTCCAATAACAATACCACCAACAATACCAATCGTTTGTCCAATTTTCATCGGTAAACGAGCACCTGCTTCTCTTAATAATTCAATTGTGAGCTCTAAGATTAACGCCTCTAGAATAGGTGGAAAAGGTATATCTCTTCTAGAAGAGATAATCGTTCCTAGTAGATCCATCGGGATAATTTGATAATGATAGGTTAGAACGGCAACGTATAATGGTGTGATTAATACTGAAAATAGGATGGCGAAAAGCCGTATAATACGAAAGATCGTTGCAATATGCCAAGGTAAAAAATAATCTTCATAGGCAGAAAAAAATTCAACTAATGTAGTAGGACCTGTTAAAGCATGTGGTGACCCATCACAAATAACTGCAACTTTTCCTTCCGAAAGTACACTTGCTACCCGGTCTGGTCGCTCCGTATCAATCAGTTGCGGAAATGGAGAGTTAGAGTTGTCTGAAATCATTTGTGCAATAAACGAACTATCTATAATCTGATCAAACTCTATGTCGCTAATACGTTGGGTAACAGTTTCTACATTATCTGGATTAACAATCCCATCTATATAAATAATCGCAACTTTTGTTTTAGTTAATTTTCCAACTGTTAGTTCTTTGACTTGCAATTGTGGAAGCGGAAGTCGTTTTCGAATTAAGTTGATATTTATATCCATATCTTCTACAAATGCTTCCTTTGGACCAATTACGCTATACTCAATTTCTGGAGGAGCTATATCTCTTGCTTTTGATAATTTAGCGGGAATCAACAGCACTTGTTGATTGGTAGCGTGCTGAAGTAATAAATAGCCCTGCATCATTTTTTCTTTGACTGTATCAACATCAGAAGTAAGTGTTATATCGTCGATCGGTAATGCTTGTTTGATTTCCTCTAATCGATCAAATCTATTGTTTTGAAAGTAGCTAAAAATACCTTGATGCACTTCTGTCTGGTCCACTAATGTTTTGTAAAAAGAGATGGTCATCTGATGGAATTCAAAATGACTAAAATCGTCACTCTGTTTCATAACAACTACCAGTTCATCAATAGAACTTGAACCAGCATCAACGGCACTCTGATTCAACAACTTATCCCTTGATCTCCTGAACATACAACCATCCCTACTTCTACTAATTAATATGCATAGTTATTGTAACCAATTAGAAGTATCTTACTCCCATATCGGGGTCAGACCCTGTCGAAAGACAAAGTAGCAGAAGTGTCCATGTGGGGAGGACATACTTGTGGAATTACTATTTGTTCTTTTTACCAATCATTAAAAAAGGTAGTGCCAACTTTCATAGCACTACCTCTTATTTATATACAATTATAAAATATCACCTAACTCTCCTCGCATGCACAACAAACCGAGCATCATCGAAATCATAAGAACAAGTAGACAAGGTAAGCACCTGATCATCTTCACTTAAATCCATAGCTGTATCATGAATCGATTTCTCTTGTAGCTGATTGAGGAACCCGAGGTAATCCCTATTTGAACGAAACTGAGTAGCGATGTAATAGAAATCAGTAGTAGTCACATAGGCAGAGAATACTTCCCACTTCGTCTGCTGATATAATGTGTTTAGCGTAATCGTTCGGTTCTCTTCGAAAAATTCCTTTGACTGATATTTCGTTAATTGCTTGAACATCGAGCCATCCTTCATATGGTGCCCGTAAATAATCGTATGCCGATCATCGCCATCTCCCGCATTTCGATAATCCATAAAGATTGCACCAGCACTCGAATTTTCCTGCTCAAAATTATGATCAAGGTAGAACTCGTTATCTTCTGTTTTGACGACGGGATAATCGATTACTGTATTAGGAACAGTAACCCAGCCAATCGTGTCTGCGTTTTTCTCTAATAAGGGGTTAAAAGCATGCATTACTTCCTGTGGTTTCTCCTCTTTTATTAAATGGCCCTTTGGCTCTTGTTTATGCTTGTTAGGTAGTGTGTCCACTGCTTGATAATTGCTGCGGATCGCTTCATATACTTGCTCGTTTTGGTAGCCTGCATACACCTGCATCGTTACCTGGTACATGCAGAAAAGGAAAACAGAAAGCGCAAATAGAATGATGAATCGATTTTTATTCAATACAGTCACCTCATTTAACAAAAGAGGAGAGCACGAAGCCCTCCAGTTAATTTATGCTTTAGCAGTTCTTTCTCTTCTATAAAAATAGATCCCAATGATCGCAGCGAGTAGCGTGATACCAACGTATGGTAAAACTGATGATTGACCAGTTTCAGGAATGGACTCCGTTTCTTCGTCCATTGGCAATAATACACCATCAATCACATGGATTACACCATTCGACGTTTCAATATCTGCCGTTGTGACATTTGCATCGTTCACTTGGACTGGGTCTAGTGAAATCATTACTTTTTGGCCGTTTAGTGTTTCTGCTTCCATTCCATCTTCTAAATCAGAGGCCATCACTTTGCCAGATACGACATGGTACTGAAGGATATCCGCTAAATCTTCCCGTGCAAGAAGTTCTTCTGCGGTTACATCTAGTTCTTCTAAGAGGTTTGCGAATGCTTCATCTGTAGGAGCAAAAACAGTGAATGGGCCTTCCCCTTTAAGGGCATCAACCAATCCAGCTTGTTCAACAGCTGCTACTAACGTCGTAAAGTTTCCTGCATCAACCGCTGTATCAACGATATCTGCACTTTCTTCGTGATTGTCAGCGAACACAGCATTTGTCACCGACATCATAAACATAAACACTACGAGCATCATGAATCCTTTCTTTTTAACCATTTAAGGTACCTCCTCTTTTATGTACAATTAATGTACATGTTTTGTATAGATATTTGCAACGTAATTGTATAATAGTTATATAACTTTTGTATAGTAATAAGGTTTAGAAAATTTAATTTTTTTAGACGTATGTAAATTGCTATATCAAGATGAGGGACTCGAAGGCGCTGCTAGTCCCTCTGCCCAACGATACAAGGATGAACGTTTTGCCCTTTTATTTCGTAATAAAAATCAATATTATGCAAATCATATAGGAATAAAGGATTATTACATGAAGGGGATAGGAGTATTGTGTCTTTTTTACACTTTTTAAATGTCCTACAAATACATGCTAAGTGGGAAGAAATTATCCAAATGCGCAGACAAATCAGAGACATGATGCTAGACTATTGGCTTACAAGTGTTGTATTTACTTTTAATTGGTGGCTTCTGTTAATCACTACAATCAGTTTGTTCATTATATGGATGATCGTTCTTGATAAAAAAAGAATTATTGAGATCTCAGCATTTGGTCTTTTAGTAGGAACTACTGGATTTATTTTAGATATAGTTGGTATTACATTAGTATTTTGGTCTTATCCAAATAGGTTAATACCAGTTATGCCTCCAATTGTCGAAATTCATCATGTACATTTACCAATCTTTTTTATGCTTATTTACCAATTTTGTAATAGTTGGAAGTCATTTTTAATTGCGATGATTACAACTTCGTTTATTTTCTCATTTATTTTCGAACCACTAACAGAATATTTAGGGATTTACGAGGTATATAGCTGGAAACACATTTATTCTTTCCCTATTTACGTTTTGATCGGTTTATTATTTAGATGGCTTCTCATAAAAGTTAAACGAGTTGAGCAGGGCTCCACTATAAAATAGTGTTTGTGACCAATCTTTCACAAGCCCTTTTCAAGTTAATAAAATTATATGTTTTATAGAAGGTGTGGATCGTTGGAAACTGCTTCTTCGCTTTATAGAACACTAGCTTAAGTACATCTACTTTCTAATTTAGCGCAAACTCAACATATTCTAGCGCAAAATCCATTTAATTTAGCGAAGAGCCACAAAGGCAGAGGAAAGATCAACTCTCTGAATCGTAAAAGCAGATGTCATCCTCTGACATCTGCTTTTTAGACGAGCTTACAGGAAAAAATAAGCATCTCTTCATATTTTCTCCCTATAATTTGTAAACTTTTTCGAAAATCATACGTCTTATAAACAGAGGGGGAGGGAAAGTGGAAAAACAAATAAATAATGATGCCCTAAATACAGAACTCAATATTGTTTATCGGTACTTAATAAAAAAAGGTGTTCCACGTGCGGATGCTGAAGATGCCGTGCAAGAAACAGCATATAAGTATCTTAGGTATTCAGATTCCATTCGTTCCTCTAAAGTGCGAAGTTGGATAATCCGGGTGGCATTAAATCATTACTATGATCAGTGTCGCAAAAATAAAAAATACATACTTAATATAGAAGAAAAAATAATAGAAGCACAACAAGACCATGAACTACCCGATCTTATTGTTTTAGCAAAAGAGCGTAAAGAAGAGTTTAGTAAGCTGCTTTCAAAATTAAAACCACTTTATGCAGAACTCCTTCTATTAAAATATGAATCTGAATTATCATATGCTGAAATATCGCAATTACTAGGGATGGGCAATAGTGCAGTGAAAACGAACTTATATCGTGCTAGAAAAAAACTATTAAAACTTTATGAGGAGGCCCAACAAGATGAGCGATAAAAAGAAACAAAATAATGACATAGATTTCATAAGTAATTCCTCTTTCCAAAAACACATAAAAAAAACAAAGTGGAAGCAAATTGGGTTATACATACTTATTTCCACCGTTACGCTAACAGTCGCTATTTTTATCATACATAATGGCTCGCAATATTTGATACATAAAAAAATAGAGGAAGACCGACCGACTATACCGATACTTACTGATGGACCAACAAAAGGTGCCGGTGTTAATTATGGAAATACAAGATTCCATTATAATTTGTTTAGTGTAGATGCTAAAACCACCTATTTTAAAAGAATAGGTAATCGGAAAATCGTCTGGGATACCGAGACAAAGAATTATCCTGCAATTGGACGTGTGGAAGTGACCGATCGTGGAAGTGGATTTATAGAAGATAATCCATGGGATCCCGATTTAGGAAGATCTGTTGTGTACAATCATTTTAATGACGAGCGAGTGATAGAGTTTTACTTCCCAGGTGTTGATTATGATTTTTTACCACAAGAGTTAGATATAGCAACGGGATTAGATGAAAACAAACTCATAGAGATAGCCCTCTCATTTCAAGAGCCAATGGTACAAAAGGATTTAGGTGAAGTGCTAGGGAAGGAAAATGTCGATTGGTTATGGGTACCTTCGAGAACAAAGGAGGAAGTAGAGTCAAATGAAATGAATAAAATTATAAACGGCAATGCGGCGTATGGTATTCCGGTTAATTCAGAATTTCCATACTGGGAAAACGCAGAAGGGGAAGATCGATCCATAAGTGGCGCTATTGTTAGTGGTACACCTCAAGAATTAGAAAGATTCTTAAATATGGATTTTGTCAGAGCCTCTACAATAGGTGTGACAATAGATAAATATTAGTGGGATGCGGTGAATTTTGCCCCACTATAGGTGAGATTGGTCGTCGCGCGCACCTGCTGGGGGAGGTGCCTGTCTCTTAGTCCGTTAGATAAAAATTTATCATATTGTTCCAACTTTTAACCAATACTAACCAAAAAAGTGTTGGAGTGATACATAATGATGGTCAAGGAACAAGAAGAGAGACTAGATGAGATCCTGACTCTCCAAGAAAAGGTTGTCTCGATGTGGTTGGACTATTGGAAAAACTTCTCGAATGCAGGTACGGTACCATTCTGGATCATTGTTTTGATGTTAGTTGTACCACTTGTTCTGATTTATTTTAAAATTGATAGAACCAAGGCTTTTCAAATTGGATTTTATGGATTTAACATTCATACTTGGTTTACTTATTCGGATGCAATTGCTATGAGGACAGGTTATGTGTATTATCCTTTTCAGGCTATACCGATTATGCCAGTAAACTTTGCATTAGATGCTTCCCTTGTACCCGTCACCTTTATGCTGGTTTACCAGTGGTGTATTAATAACGATAAGAATGTACTCCTTTATGGTATTGTTACGAGCGCTGTTTTTTCATTTGTAGTGAAGCCAGTCATGGTTGTTTGGGATTTAATCCAATTAGATAATGGGATGAATTACTTTTATCTCTTCCTCAATTATCTAGCCATTCTACTACTAGCCATTGTGCTAACAAAAGTCTTTATCTATTTTAAAACATCATCCTAAGATAGATTGAATGTGAACAGGGGGACGGTTCTTGCGTTTCCATATAGGAAATTAAAAAGGTATTTTCAAAAAACACTTTGAAAATACCTTTTTTGTGTATCTGTAATGGCTAGAAGTATCTAACGGTAAAGTAAACTGTAGCTGCAGTTTCCTAGTAAAATGGTGAGACGAGGAGTCCGTTCCTCTGACATTTAATAGAAAAGCACAAAAATGTAAACGTTTTCTAAAGAATGCAACGTTACTCTGAAAACAGGTACTAGCTATAATTAAATTAGTCTATCATGAGCGAACAGAAAAATAGAGTTAAGAGAGGAGCATTAATCTATTATTTTTGCAAATGAAGTTTATTAAGGGAGGTATATTATGTATAAGTCGAGAAAATGGTCAGCAATCTTTATGATCATTGTTTTGTTGTGGTCTCTGGTACCTGTTCATATTGTAGATGCAGAAACTGCGCCAGAAGACCCTGTTTATTTAGATGCAAATCAACCTATTGATGCTAGAGTAGCAGACTTACTGAGCAGAATGTCTAATGATGATAAGCTTGGTCAAATGATTCAAGCGGAAAGAGCAGCGATCACACCAGCGCAGGTGAAAGAATTTAAGGTTGGCTCTGTGCTCAGTGGGGGTGGGTCATTCCCAAATGGTAACGAGGAGGATAGTGTTCCTAGTGAGTGGTCGAAGCTAGTCGATGGCTATCAAGATGCAGCTTTAGAGACGGAGCTAGGGATTCCTATTATTTACGGTGTAGATGCTGTACATGGTCATAATAATGTAAAGGGGGCTACGATTTTTCCTCATAGCATTGGTTTGGGTGCAGCAAATAACGAAGCACTTACCCAACAAATTGGCGACGCTGTAGCAGATGAAGCCAAATCAACAGGTGTACATTGGACATTCGCTCCTACGATCGCAACAGCTCAAAACATTAAATGGGGTAGAACGTATGAAGCATTTTCTGATGATGCCGCGATTTCATCCAAATTAGGTGCGGCATACATTAGAGGCTTACAAGGTGAAAATCCAGGTCAGAATTTAGCACAAACAGATAAAATTGTCGCAACTGCCAAGCACTATATTGGTGAAGGGTACACAGATGGTGGTGCGAACCAAGGAAATATTACAGGATTAACCGAACAGGAAATATTGGATAAGGAAATAAAAATGTATGAAGAAGCTGTGGACGCAGGTGTTCGTACGGTTATGGCATCGTACCATAGTATTCAGGGCTTGAAAATGCATGCGAATAAGCACTTATTAACAGATGTATTAAAAGGAGATTTAGGTTTTGACGGCTTTGTTATTTCGGATTATAATGCCGTTGATCAGATTTCGGTTGATCAAGATGGTAATAGTGTAAACGGTTTAAAAGATCAACTGAAAACGGCAGTGAATGCAGGTGTGGACATGTTTATGCAGCCAACAAATTGGCAGACGGCACTAGGACATTTAAAAACACTTGCAGCAGATGGTGACATATCTGAAGAACGCATTAATGATGCAGTCACTAGAATTCTAAAAGTGAAATTCGAAGCAGGTTTATTTGAACATCCAAAAACAGATGAAAGCCTTGCGGATGAATTTGGAAGTGATGCACATAAAGAAGTAGCAAGGCAAGCAGTCCGTGAATCACTGGTTCTATTAAAGAATGATGAGGTAAATGGCTCACCGATTCTTTCACAGCTGGCAGCTATGGACAAAGTTTTTGTAGCGGGTACGAGTGCGGACGATGTTGGTATTCAATCTGGTGGATGGACGATTAGCTGGCAGGGGAGTGCTGGGGAAACGACACCAGGTACAACTATATTAGAAGGTATCAAGGAAAAGGTTGGAGCAGACAAGGTAACTTATAATGAGCATGGTCGGGGTGCCGCTGGTCATGATGTTGCGATTGCTGTCGTAGGTGAAATGCCATATGCAGAAAGTGAAGGCGACACCGACGAACTAAATCTAACATTTGAACAAAGTGAAACACTTCAAAATATTCGTCGTGCAGATTCGGATATTCCAATTGTTGTCGTACTAGTTTCTGGTCGACCAATGATGATCACGGAGGAATTATCTGATTGGGATGCATTAGTTGCAGCATGGCTTCCAGGTACTGAAGGTGGAGGCATAGCTGATGTTTTATTTGATGACACTCATGATTTTGAAGGGGAGTTACCAATTCGTTGGCCGTTCTTTATGGAAGCATATCCATCTTTTTATGGAGACGATAGTGAAAACTTCTTGTTTGAAACAGGCTATGGTTTAACAAAGAGTGAGGCAACTCCTACATTACCTGATTCGCCTGAAAAGCCAGGAACAGAAGGACAACCCGTACCAGGAACGATTCAAGCAGAGGATTGGTTAGATCAATCAGGACTTGATACGGAAAATACCCAAGATGAGGGTGGAGGTCAGAACGTAGGTTGGTCTGACACAGGTGACTGGATTGATTATCAACTCAATGTAACAGAAAGTGGGACATATAATATCGATGTCCGTTATGCAGCAAATGAAAACACGGGAATTGAAATCATCGGTCAAAACGACAAAGTATTAGGCGAGATGTCGGTAGCAAGTTCTGGTGGTTATCAGTCTTGGACTACACATACGATTGAGAATGTTGTGTTAGAAGCAGGACAACAAGAGCTGCGTGTATCTTATACTGGTGGAGCACTAAATCTTAACTGGTTTGATTTTACAAGAACAGGGGATATTCCTCCTGATTATAATCCAAACCCTGAACCTCCTCCGCTGCCAGAAGATGATAATACAGCGATTGTGAAAGAAGATGCAGTTGAAAACTGGGTAACATTAGCTCGCGACTCGCAAAATATGGGTTGGTATTATAATTCTCTTTGGCAAGAGGGAGATCCAAAGCTTGAGCAACAAGATAATTTGGATATTAACAAAGCCGCGGTGGACTCTGAGATTAACTCGATCAACATTGATCCAACACAGCAATACCAATCGATTATGGGTATTGGTGCATCTGTTGACGAATCAACCGTTTTTAATATGCAAAAAATGAGCGAGGCAAAGAGAAATGAATTAATTGAGAAGTTGATGGATCCTGAAAATGGTATCGGTATTAGTATGATGCGTTTGACGATTGGCACATCGGATTTTACCGCACAGGAGTTTTATTCCTATGATGACATGCCAACAGGCGAGACGGATCTTGATTTCAGTGAATTCTCTATTGAAAAAGATAGAGAGTACAAAATTATTGAAACAGCTAAGAAAATGCAAGAAGTAAATCCAGATCTTACTTTCTTTGCATCTCCATGGAGTCCTCCGGGCTGGATGAAAACGAATGACAGCATGATTGGTGGTCAACTAAAAGAGGGCTACGAACCAATTTTAGCAGATTACTATTTAAAATTTTTCGAAGCATATCGCGCGGAAGGTATTGAAATTGATGCGATGACGCTTCAGAACGAACCGTTACTTGAAATTGAGTATCCGAGTATGCACCTTCCTTGGGATCGCGCGGTTACACTAGCGAAGCATTTAAGGGAGAAGTTAGACGCAAATGGATTTGAACACGTGAAATTATGGATGTTCGACCACAATCCATCTGATGCACAAAGCTATGCCGGTAGATTTTTAAATGATCCGGAAGGTTATGCTGCAGTGGATGGTACAGCATTCCATGATTATGGTGGAGCACTATCCGAAATGACAACACTTCATGAACAATACCCTGACAAAAATATTTACTTAACGGAGCGTTCTGTTTGGGGAACGTATGGTGCAGATCGAATTGCACAATACTTTAGAAATTACGCACGTAGTTATAACTCATGGGTAATGATGCTTGATAGTGATGTGAATACACACCACTGGGTAGGCACACCTGATCCGACAACAATCATTCAAGATTCTGCTAATCCTGATAACTATTGGCTAACACCTGAATTTTATATCCATGGTCATTACACAAAATATGTGAAACCCGGATATAAGCGAATCGGAAGCGATTACGGGTCTGCTGATGAAGTAACGAATGTGTCGTTTATTAGTCCTGATGAAAAAGAGATTGTATCTATCGTCATTAACCAGACGGATCAGGATCAAAAGTTCAAATTAGTATCAGAAGGAACGCAAATCACTGCGACTTTACCAGCAAATTCAGTTGCTACCTATCGTTGGGACAGGTTGGATACGCATAAGGCGCCAGGAACGATCAAAGCTGTTGATTTTGATCAAGCACAAGGAAATTATGCTACAGACAATGGCTATATCGGTGGTTTAACAGACTCGGCTACCTTTGATTATCTGATAGATGTGAAAGAGGATGGCGAGTATTATCTTGATCTTGGCCATGCGGAAGAAACGAATGAACCGCAATTCGAGGTATCGATTAATGGTCAAAATATAGGCACTTTAACCAGCCAACCAACTGGATGGTGGGATAACTGGACGAAGATTAGAACAAAAGTAGAGCTAGAGAAAGGTATCCAAAGGTTAAGAATCACAGCTAATGGCGATGCATTTAACCTGAACGATATTTCAATTACAAAAGCACAGGCTACACAAAATGTACCAGGAAAGCTACAAGCGGAGAACTTTGATACGCAAAATGGTGCTCTAGTACAAGATATTACGGATGGACAAGCGGTTGGCTATTTAGAACCAGACGATACAATGACTTATACCGTTAATGTCCATGCAACTGGTACGTATAAAGTAACTTATCGTTATGCATCTGGAAATGACAATCCACAATTAGAATGGATCGTGGACGGTTCCAATGTACACACTGCTAATCTAGCAAGTACCGGAAATTGGGAAACTTGGAGTGAAGCAAAAGAAGAAATAGAACTAGAAGCTGGTGAACATGAACTACAGCTGAAAGTAGTGGAAGGCTTAAACATTGATTGGATTTCAATTGGTTCCACGATAACTGTAAGTAATGCTACCGTTTCAGAAAGTGCGGAAGATGGTCACACGCTAAACGTTACACTGGAAAATGATACGTTTGTTGAAAATATAGATACTGCAGCCTGGACGATTGACGGTCCTGGAGGTGTGACTATTTCTGAAGTGAATCGTATCGATGGTCAACAAGTGGAAGTCGTGTTAGAAGGTAATCGAACCGTTGATTATGATTCTAATATGCAGGTCGATTTATCTATAAGTAATTCACAACTTCAAGGCTGGAGTAATTCGGATGCTAGGTTTGTTGTGACAGATGAAGTGATGTTTGTAGCGACAGATGATGAAGAGAGCATTTCTGTACAGCCCGAAACATTAGAACCTGGTAATGGAGAAATTAATGTAACGATTGACGGTGGAACATTCAACGAGAATGCTATTGATCAAATGACTCTTACAGGATCTGTCGTTGAAAGTGGAAACGTGATAATCGACGAGATTGTATATCATAGCCCAACGGAAGTAACCGTAAGCTTTACGCAAGATGATACACCAATTTATGAGGATGTAACACTTACTGTTGCTATCCCAACAGAAGCTTATGCTGATTCTACGAACGGGGCAACACTAACGGATTCGTTTGTTCTTCTTGGTACAACGAATCAGGAAGAGCCAACTGCAATTCCTGGAGAGATTGGTATCGGAGACTTCTACAAGTTGAGTGGTGTGACTGTATCAGATTCAGCACTTACTGATGTACAAGCGGGTGATTGGATCGAATATATGATTGATGTTCCTGAAGCAGGTGAGTATTTGTTCACGCTTGGTATCAATACCAATGCAGCTGCAAGTGTTCACGTGAAGAGTGAAGGAGCGGATACATTAGCAGAAATAAATGTGCCTAATATTTGGGGTGCATGGTCAGAAGTGAAACAACGGATCACACTTGAAGCAGGCGAACAAAAAATAAGAGTGTATGCAGATAATGGAGCTATGCAGCTGAATAAACTAGCTTTTGATTTAATCGTGCCTGTCGAGTCCACGGATACTGTCGTTAAAGTGGAAGCAGAAGATTACGTCGATACAAGTCTAGCAATCGTTCAGCCGGGTGATCCACGAACCAATATCGGATACACCGTTGCTGGAGGTTGGATTGACTATTTGATAAATGTTCCAGCAGGTAAGTATAAAGTTACCTATCATTATTCAACTACCGAAGGCGGTGTAAGTACCCGTGCTAATGTAGGAGAAAGTCAGGTTACTACTGCACTAGCGGCAACAGGTGATTGGGGTGCGTATCAAGAAGCGGTTTCTAGTGAAACCATTGCTATTCCAGATGGGGATCAAACACTTCGTTTAGATGTACTTGGTAATGGCTTCAACTTGGATTGGTTTGAATTACAGTTTGTTGAGCCGTTACCGGATGAAGATCCGTCTGGAGAAGATGTCGTAATAACGGAACCAATTGAAGCCGGTGCTACATTTACGGTAGATACAGCTAGTATCGAGCGTGTAAATAATGCTGGTGAATTGATCGTAAATATGGAAGAACTGTTGGAGGCAAAAGTGGAATTTTCAGAAGCACAAATTCTACTATTAAAAGAAAAAGGCGTTAAAGTGACCTTGCAAAACAAGGAAACAATCGCAAGTTTTCCGTCAAACGCATTACCTGATGGAGATGTTACGATTGATATTGCTGAGGTTACAGATCAAACTTACACAGATAAAGCTATAAGCAAGGTTTTCGATTTTACAGTGAATAACGGTGAATTTAAACAGTTTGTAGAGTCTGTAACACTAGGATTCAAAGTAGATGATACGAATGGTAAGAACCTAGAAGTCCGTCATTACAATGAAGAAACAAATGAATGGAAATCTATTGGTGGCGAATATGTCGATGGTTATATGTTTGCTGATACTAATAGCTTTAGTAAATTTGGAGTATTTGAAGTTCCTGCCGATGGCGGTGGCGAACAACCGGGAGATGGTGAACAACCAGGAGAAGGTGAACAGCCGGGAGATGGTGAGCAGCCGGGAGAAGGTGAGCAGCCGGGAGAAGGTGAGGAACCGGGAGAAGGTGAGCAGCCGGGAGATGGTGAAGAGCCAGGAGACGGTGAGCAGCCGGGAGATGTTGAAGAGCCAGGCGAAGGTGAGGAACCGGGCGATGGTGAGCAACCAGGCGATGTTGAAGAGCCAGGTGAAGGTGAGCAACCAGGACAAGATGATCAATCTGAAGAGGATCTTCCAAACACAGCAACATCGATCTTTAACTATATGTTAGCTGGTATGATCGTTTTATTAATTGGAGGAATTCTCTACACTAGATATAGAAGAAATACTGTAGAATAACTTAAAACAACCCCAACTGACCTAGTTTTTAGTCAATTGGGGTTGTTTTTTTGTACTTATTTGACTGGGGGGATGGCTAGTTACTGAATTAGTAACTTTTTGCGTTTAAATATATATTTTTTCACTGAATAATCACAAAAACTTACTGAATTACTAGATAAACATACTGAATAAACCCGAAATGTAACTGAATCTTGATAGTAAGAAGACTCAAAGTGTTGCGGTAAAACTAGATTTGTATTCATTGCACTCTATATAAAAGAAGTTCTTAGTAATAAAGTAACGCTTCCCAAAATTGTCTTCACTCTCAGAAAGAAAAAGCCTGACACTGCTTTTTACGAAGTGTCAGGCTTTTTTAAATTACTTAATTAGTAGATTTTCTTCTATACAAAATATAGAATAATCCTCCACCTAACAATAATACTAGGCCAACAAGGATAAAGTTAAACATCGATGTTGCTGTATCAGGAAGTTCTTCATCTTTATCTTGATCATCCTCTTTATCTTTGTCATCACCTGATTTCTCATCATCTTTGTCTTTATCGTCGTCCTTGTCTTGGTCCTCACCTTGGTCAGGGTCTTTTGTTCCTGGGTCTTCTGTGCTCGGGTCTTCCGTTCCAGGATCTTTTGGTGTCGAAACTAGCCCATCAATCGCAGCTTGTAAAGCATCAACAGCAACCTTCACATCTTCATCTGATTCCACTGTACCAAGAGCAGTTTTTGCTGCAGTGATCGCATCTTGTAATGCTTGGAATGATGCATCCGTGTAAGCTTCATCGTCATTGGAGTAACCTTCAGCTGTTTCGATTAGTTTTTCTAGCTCCGTCACATCGACTGGTTCAGGTTCTGTGACTTCTTCTAACCCGTCAATCGCAGCTTGTAAAGCGTCAACAGCGGCAGTAACATCATCGTCCGATTCCACTGTGCCAAGAGCAGCTTGTGCTGCCGCGATCGCATCTTGCAACGTTTGGAATGAACCTTCTGTGTAAGTGTCATCATCATTAGAATAACCTTGAGCAGTTTCAATCAAGTCTTCAAGTGCAGTAACATCCACAGGTTCAGTTGCTACAACTAACCCATCAATCGCAGCTTGTAAAGCGTCAACAGCGGCAGTAACATCATCGTCCGATTCCACTGTGCCAAGAGCAGCTTGTGCTGCAGTGATCGCATCTTGGAAAGCTTGGAATGAACCTTCTGTGTAAATGTCATCATCATTAGAATAACCTTGAGCAGTTGCAATCAAGTCTTCAAGTGCAGTAACATCCACAGGTTCAGGAGCTAAAACTAACCCATCAATTGCAGCTTGTAAAGCGTCAACAGCAGCAGTAACATCATCGTCCGATTCCACTGTACCAAGAGATGCTTGTGCTGTCGCGATCGCATCTTGGAAAGCTTGGAATGAACCTTCTGTGTAAGTGTCATCATCATTAGAATAACCTTGAGCAGTTGCAATCAAGTCTTCAAGTGCAGTAACATCCACAGGTTCAGGTGCTAAAACTAACCCATCAATTGCAGTTTGTAACGCGGCAACAGCGGCAGTAACATCATCGTGCGATTCCACTGTATCAAGAGCTGCTTGTGCTGTCGCGATTGCATCTTGCAAAGTTTGGAATGAACCTTCTGTGTAAGTGTCATCATCATTAGAATAACCTTTAGCAGTTTCAATCAAGTCTTCTAATGGCGTAACGTCAAGAACTGGTTCTGGAACTAACGGATCGTTTCCGTCATGTGTAATGTCCAGTTCATTTATGGACCACCAGCTAGTGTTAGTGCTATTTTGTACGATTTTTACATAGCGAGCAGTTTGCTCAGTGAAATCAATCGTTACGTGTCCTTCTTCCACATCGGTTCCACTTGCTACTGGGTTGCCCCAATTTGTACCATCGGTCGATACATATATTTCATAGGCACGAGCGTGGTCACCTTGTTGTTGTTGTAAGACTAATTGATTAAAAATTCTTTGTGATTTCAGATCAATTATTAGATATTGACCTGGCTCCATTGGCTTTCCAGATGACCATCTGCCATCTAATGAACCATCCAATAGAATAGCAGTATCACCTTGTGCTTCTGGTATGTTGGATGTGATCTCCCATTCGGATCGATCTACCGGGCCATCTGTTACAGGAGCTTCTACTAATCCATCAATCGCAGTTTGTAGGACGATCACTGCTGTCGTTACGTCTTCTGCAGTTTCCACTGTATCTAGAGCAGCCTCTGCAGTAGTGATTGCATCTTGTAAAGCTTGGAACGATGCGTCCGTGTATGTTCCATCATTATTCGAATACGTTTTTGCAGTTGTGATTAGGTCTTCTAATGCAGTTACATCTACAGGATCATCACCTGGTTCTTCGCCTGCACCTGCATAATCAATAACTAGTAATTCGTTAACGGACCACCAGCTTGGATCTACAGTTCCGGTTTGTTCTACTTTAATATACCGGGCCTTTTGTTCTGCAAAATCAATAAAGATTTTTGACGTTGTACCTGCGCCTTCTGCAACTGGGTCGCCCCAACTTGTACCATCGTTAGAGACGTACACTTTATATCCACGCGCATAGTCTCCACTTCCATTAGCATCGAGTACAATGCGTTCAAATGTTTTTTCTTCTTTCATATCTACTGTAACAAACATGCCAGGCCTCATTGCAGTGCCTGATTGCCATTGAGAGCCGATGTTTCCGTCAAGTATGGCATTAGCATCTGTTGTAGTTCCATTAACGTTTCCTGTTGCCGTCCAATCAGCACGATCAAGTACGATCTCTTCCGCACTTGTTGATGCAGAAGCTTCATTGCTAGCATCAGATACATTACCTGCTGCATCTTTCGCTTTAACAGAATAGCTGAAAGATGTTTCTGCGGTTAAGCCTGTATCATTATAGGAGTTCTTAATGGAAGTTGCTACATAAGTGCCGTCGCGATAAATCTCGTATTCAGCAACGCCTACATTATCCGTCGACGCATCCCAAGCTAAGGCAATTTCATTACTTGATAATGCAGTTGCCGTTAAGTTATTTGGTGTAGTTGGTGCTTCGTTATCTCCACCTTGGAAGGAAGTGACGTTGGCTACCATATCACTACTACTTGTCACGTTATCGCCGATCCCATTGATAACATTTTCAATTTCACTACCTGCCATACCATTTAACCAAACAGTTGTCATATGGTTCATACTAATTCCATCGTTGTAAGGGACTTCAAATGAGTTATATAAATTTACATCCGCATCTCGGAAATAAGAATAACTACCAGCACCCCACAACGTGTGGTTATTTACATGGTCTGCTACTTTATAGGCAGCATAGCCATTTTGTGTACCATCATGACTCATCCAAGTTTCTTGGTTTGGAACATCATATGGAATCTCATTTTGATAGAAGAATACTCTACCATCTTCACCATTCCATAAGGTTTGATACTTTTGATAGTGTTCCACAAATAAACCATAAATGGTTACGTCATCACCATTTGTTATTAGTCCATAATCTCCTTTGTTCACATCCCAACCTACGCCTTCACCGTGGTCGGCACGCCAGACCCAGAAATGGTCAACAATCACATCACTAGCGTTAATCTCAACACTTGTCTCTGCTTTACCCGCACGCGATCCACCTACTCTAAAGAAAAGATCATGTAGAGAAATTGGATTGTCTGCATGATCTGCATTACTGTTACCTTCTGGACCTACTTCTAATAATTGTTCAGATTCTTGTTCGCCTGCGTCAAAAAGAAGTCCGGCGATTTGAATCCCATCTTCATCAGCAACCTTCATGGCTGTCACACCATTTTCTGGAACAATAGTTGGTAAACCAAAACCATAAACAATGGTATTTGGATCATTCACTTCAATTGGTGCATCCACATAATAGACACCAGGAGTGAAAAGTAAATGTTTCCCACTTTCTAACGCAGCGTTAAGCTCTTCATCACTATCTGATGGATCAGCAATATAGAAATCATCAAGAGACATTGCAGTACCAGGTGTTTCTTCACCATTATCCCAAGTTACACCTTTACGGTTTTCTTGAAGTGATGGAACAAAAAGCTGGTAATCACTGCCATCATGATAAAGATATGGCTTTTCGCGAATAGCTGGTACTTCTTCAATAATTGTATAAGTACTCTCAGGGTATGGAGCTAAACCAGTAGGTGTTTGATTGCTTTCATCACCTAATAATACGGTGTTCCACAAGCTACCATCCCATTTTTCATAGCTATTATTTCTAGAGAAAAATTGTTGCTGTGATGCCGGAAGTACAGTAGAATCCATTACTGAATCAGCAATAAATCCGCCACTCACCCAACCAGCGTTCCACGAAGGTGTTAAGTCCCATAACCATAATGTTTTATCAAAATGCATCCGTCTCATTGGTGCAGCCTGTGAAACCGCCCATTTGGATTGAGCTTCTGTCTCTTTTACAGAGAAGTTTTCAACAGAACGCCAAAAATTTCGCGTTCCATTCCCTTCTGTCCATTGTGCATCCACATCAAATGATCCATTAATCACTACATCATTTGGATTTTGACCTAAACCAGCTATGTGCATATAGAATCCGACGTCAATATCGACATCGTATTCCCCTGGCATAAAGTAAAATGTAGCACGGTGGTCAGTAAACTCTGCTCCTGTATCCCCATTTTCTAATAGAGCAAATTCACTGTCTAATATTTCTTGAATATCGCCATCGTCCATATCATCTGTAAAAACATAGACATTTTCACCAAAGATCGAATTGTTTGCATCATCGGTGCTTGCCGCATGAGAAACAACTGGACTAAGTACAATCAAAATTAGTAACAAGGCAATTATTGAACCTGCCCCATAAAGTGTTTTCTGCATCCTTTTACCTCCTGTATTTAATTTGTTTCTTATCCAAAGATAGTTCCGTATGTTTCTCCACCTCCTTAGAACCTAAAAAAAGACATTATATTAAACTGGTAAAGCTATCGCTTTCACAAGAAAGCGTATACATTTTACTGAGAAAATAAGTGTCTTCTTAGGTGAAGCGCAATGTTTTTTCACTTAGCGATGCGCTTACTTAAGTCTATTTCATCTATTACGTTATTTTAAGTACGTATTTTTTCGTTTTACTGTACCATTTTTAAGAACATTTTATTCATTTTTAAGAACGTGATCATAAAGACTATCATTATCTATGCTTGCCACCTATATTTGTTTTAGATTATCCGTCTTAACTTTGGTAGGAGCTCTCTCACTCGTTGCACAACATACCGGTCAACGATTCACCTACCTACGTAATTACCAATTCACACCAAGTAAATATAATCGCTATCAATACCTAATGAAGGAGGTGCTAGTTTTACTGTTATTTTTTAAGAGACGAAAATTATATAAAAAGGAGGTCATTGAAATGAAAAAGAAATGGACTACTATTGTTATGGCTATGATACTGGTATTTTTATACTTTGGATTGGTTGTACATGCTGAATCGATCACAGATGGTCATCGTTCAAAACCAATTCTATTAGCAAGCACTTCTACTATTGAACATGAACATTATGAGGATTGGGAGTTAGTATGGAACGATGAGTTTGAAGGCACAGGTGACAACCTAAATGCCAATGGGATTGACTTAGATAAGTGGAGTTTCCAAAATGGAACTGGCGCTGCTTATGGGTTGGATGGATGGGGCAACGATGAGCAACAATCCTACCAGGAACAAAACGCGAAAGTAGAAGATGGTAAGTTGATTATTTCTGCCAAAAAGGAACGAACACACGGAAAACCGTACAGCTCTGCAAAGCTTTACACAAAACCTACCTATAGTAAGACATATGGTAAGTTTGAAGCTAGAATGAAGCTACCTGAGGGCGACGGACTTTGGCCTGCATTTTGGATGATGCCAACGGACGATGTGTATGGTGGTTGGGCTAATTCAGGAGAGCTAGATATCATGGAAGCTAAAGGTCGTCTCATTGATGAGGTTGGGGGAACCATCCACTATGGGGGTAACTGGCCAAATAATGTCTATTCTCATGGAAGTTATCATTTTGAAGAGGGCGACGATATTACTAATTATCATATCTATTCTGTGGAATGGGAGCCGGGTGAAATTCGTTGGTATGTGGATGGAGAATTATATCATACAGAAAACAACTGGTATAGCTTAGGTGAAAATAACTCGGACTTTCCGGCACCGTTTAACCAAGATTTCCATATGATTTTAAACTTGGCTGTTGGTGGAACTTTTGATGGCTATCGTCTTCCAGATGATACGGAGCTTCCTGCGCAAATGGAAGTAGATTATGTTCGTGTCTATGAATTAACTGGAAGAGATTATTTGCATCCTAGTATGAAAGCAACTGTTACTACAAATGTGGACACAACCCAAGGGAATCCGAACAACATCTTAGATGGCGATTTACAAACCCGCTGGAGTTCAGGTACACCGATGGAACCGGGACAATCTTTAACCATTGATCTGAAAAATGAAACCTATTTTAATCAACTGGTGCTGGATGCTGCAGCAAGTGCGAATGACTATGCTCGTGGTTATGAGGTTTACGCCTCAAATGATCGGGATAATTGGGGTGATCCAATTGCTAGTGGGACAGGTAATCGTTCGAAAATAACTGTAGACTTTCCTGTACAAACTGCACGTTATATTAAAATAGTCCAAACTAGTCATCATCAAAATTGGTGGTCGATCGCGGAGGTAGGTATTAACCATGCTGTGGACGTTGATGAACCAGGTACGGATGATCCTGGTAAGGATGGGCCAGGACCAGAAGATCCAGGAACGGAAGACCCGGGACCAGATGATCCAGGCACAGAAGACCCAGGCACCGAAGATCCAGAAACTGAAGACCCAACAGAGGATCCGGAAGAAGACCCAGGCACAGAAGACCCAGGAACAGAAAATCCAGAAACCGAAGAACCAGGGACAGAAGATCCTGAAACGCAGAACCCAGAAACAGAAAAACCAGAAACGCAGAACCCAGAAACGAAAGATCCAGTTCAAAAGGATGATCAAAATAAGGAAGAGGAATCAAAAGGCGATAAACAATCAGGAAATGATCAGAAACAAGAAGAAGGGCTTCCTAATACTGCAACATCTACTTACAACCTGATTTTTATTGGTTTAGTAGTTATCCTTTTTGGTGGGATCGTCTATATGAATCACAAGAGAAAAATTAAAACCAATTAATAGAATAAGAAAAACCCAGTTGGAACATCTAGTTGTTCCAACCTGGGTTTACTACTTCGTTTATACTCTAGCTTGCTTTTGAAACTGTGAAGGAGTAGTTCCTGTCCACTTTTTAAACGTTGTACTAAAATGTCGCTCATCTTTATAACCAGTCTTATTTGCTACTTCATAAACTTTATAACTATCGAATAATAACGCTTTTGCTTTTGAAATACGATATTGATGTAAGTAATCTAAGAAATTAATACCTAACTCTTGTTTGAAAAGCGAACTTAAATATGCGCTTGAAACAAACACTTCACTTGCGATGGATTCAAGCGTTAGATTTTCAAAGTATCGTTCTTGTATAATAGATTGGGCCCGCTGGACAGTGCGGTGAACAGATCGTTCTGATGTTAAGATTTCAAATACATTTTGAAATATTTTTTTCAGTATGGAAGACATCTCATCAAATGTTCGCATTGTTGGCATCTGTTCAATCCAGTTAACAAGATCGTTTTCCCATTCAATTCGAGTTAGAGTTTTCCCTTGTACGAATTTTTGTAACTCAATAATGATTGTAATTGCTTTTAGATTAATTTGATCTTTATGGTAATACGTGTTCTCCCTCAGATAATCCAACCAACTCTCTAATTTATCTAAAGCGGCATCATATTGTTTATTATCAATATCTGCAATCAAACCCTCTTCTAAGTTGGTAAGTTGTTGATCATATAATATTTGTTTATCTGTCACTTCGTTTAATTCTTGATAGAAAAATGTATTTTTTTCCTTATGATAAAATTGCTCATCCAATGCTTCTTTTGCTTCTTTATATGCTTGATGAATGGAATCAATCGATGTTTTTGGGTCTCCAATACCGATGAAAATAGAAACCTTTATATACTTTTCGAAGTTTCCTACTAGCTGTGAAAGGTAATTGGATAGATTTGTAGGTTCGAAGTTTTCCTTAATGTTTCCTATCCAAACGAGTAGCTCTTGATCAAATAATACTTCTAAATGACCGTTATAAAAAGAAGTTAATGTTTCCAATGTAATATTCATACATGCAAACTTCAACAGGTCATAATCATCGATATAATTTGATTTGTTTTGAAAAGGTAAACGTATGATCCCTACATGTATGGGCTCGTTATAGTCGATATTCATCTGTAGTTGGTGTAGTATCTCTTGTCTATTATCTTCCGCTGATTGTTTAGGAAAATGAAACCAGTTTTGTAGTTTATCTACTTTATCAAAGTAGTTACTTCTATCTGTATATTGTTCTAATAAATGTAGCTGCTCATCCATTAGTTGTGCTTGTTCCATTTTTTGTTTTGCTCTGAGAACTGCTTCCAATATTTTTGATGGTTGTGCAGGTTTTAATAAGTAATCAAATACACTGAGTTGAATCGATTTTTTGGCATAGTTAAAATCTGCATATCCAGTCAAAACAATAGATTCAAATGTGAAGCCTTTTTCTTGTGCTTGCTGAATAATATCTAACCCATTGTACTTTGGCATTTGGATATCCGTTATGAAAATATCTGGCTTGAATTTTTCTATAAGGATAAGTGCTTCTTCGCCATTACTAGCCTCTGCACAAACTTCAATGCCGTGCAGTTTCCAATCATTCGATGAAACAATGCCTTCTCGAATCGTTTTTTCATCCTCAGCAACTAACAGTTTGTACATGATTTACCTTCACTCCAGTTCATTAGAATCTTGTTTTGGTGTTGAAAGAGGAATACGGATTTTTACTTTTGTACCTACACCGGGATCACTATCGATGACCATGTCTGCACGATTGCCATACTTTATTTTTAAGCGCTCGATTATATTCATAATCGCATAACCTGGCCGGTTCTCAGGATTAAAGTTCGTGTTTTCGTCCAAATTCTCCGTTTGCAAATATTCATTTAGGTGATGAAGTTTCTCTTTTGGTATGCCGTTACCGTTATCCATGACATGGATCAAGAGGTTATTGCTTTCCCGAATCACATGAATGTATATAAAACCATCCTCATCGAGTGATTCAATCCCATGAATCACCGCATTTTCCACAAGAGGTTGGATGAGTAACTTAGGGATATAAATATCCTGAACAGCTTCACTGGCTTGTATTTCAAATTCGAATTTATGAAAAAAGCGACTTTTCTGCAGTGTTAAGTAATTTTCAATTAAGCTAAGCTCGTTTCCAATAGTTACGAACTCTTTCCCGTCACTTAAACTTAATCGAAAAATTTGAGATAGTGAATAAATCATATCAGCAATATCTTTATCGTCTTTCTTTTGTGCCATCCAAAACATCGTATCTAACGTGTTATACAAAAAATGGGGATTGATTTGTGCTTGTAATGATTTCAGTTCCGCTTCCTTTTGGCTTAACCGAGATCGATATACATCATCAATTAATCTACTAATTCGCTGTACCATCATATCGTACCCTTTTCCGAGTTCGCCAACTTCATCCTTCCCACGAAACTCTACTCTTTGGTTGAAGTCTCCTTCTTGTACTTTATACATCGACTTAGTTAATTTATGCAAAGGTTTGGTGATAATTGATGCCACATACCAGGAGAACCAGACACCAATTACGGAACAAATCGCAGATAATAAAAAAGTCCAGATCTTAATCGTATTTAACTCTTCAAGCAATTCTTTTCTCGGTTGCCCAAGAATCACCTTCCACCCATTTTGCGCTTCAGACTGAGCGATCATCCAATTGTTGTTCGTTAGGGAAATGGCATTGGTTGCGGTTCTATGAATATATGGAACCTGATCAATATCCTTATCGATCCATATGGGGTCTGTGGATGTAATCACTTTATTATCTTTATTTACAATGAACATTTGTCCATTATTACTTAAACCTTCTGTATATTTTCTTCGTAATGTTTTTTCGTTGATTCCAATGATAATGACTCCTAAATCATCCAAGGTATATGAATTTTTAATCACGCGTGTAAGGATAATTTTGGTTCCATGATCACCTTCGAATAAATCTTCATTACCGGTTAGTAATGTCCAAGAGGGTTTTCCTTTTTGTTCTATCGCTAATTGATAATGCTGTGTTTCCTTAAATTTAGAGAAAGGCATGGTGCTTGTTAGCCCCGTTTGGTTGATGGCAAGTGGAGGTACTTCCTCGTTATACCCATATAACACGAGTGACTGAATATCGCGCTGGTTCACCAATAGGCTTGAAACAATCTCATTGATTTGTTGTCTTCTATAAAGAGAATCTTCTTGTGTAATCGGGTTTAGAAATTGCTGGACACTTGATAGTAAAAAAAGATAGTTGGTAAAGTCTAAAGCATCATTTGAAATAAAATCTAATTGGTTACTAATTTGGTTCGTATATTCTTGTTGAGCAAGGTTGATCTTATCTAGTACTTGGTTTTTAGCTGTATAGTAGGAATACCAGCCTGTTATGGCAATCGTTGCTAGTAACAAAGGGATAAACCACAGTAGAATCTTGAAACGAATTGGCAAATCTAGGTATTTATTTAAAAGTTTCGTTTGTTTCATAGACAGGCCTCTATTTCCTCAATACATATTTGACAACGCTTACTTTCTATTAAGATTAGTATAATATATAAGTAGAAATAAAGTAATTATTGGATAGAAACCTCTAAAAAATGTAAACGGTTTCGAAAGAATGCTACATTGTTTAGGTCGTGTTTTACCCATAAAATTGTAATTGTAAAGAAAAACCAAATTGATAAAAAGGGCGGGGAAATTGATGAAAAAATGGCTAGTGATGTTATTATCTATAGTTTTTCTCTCACTTACTTTAATTGCTTGTAGTGATGATTCAAGCAGTACAGAGGGAAACACAACTGCTGAAGAGAACACAGAAGAACCGGCAAATACATCGAATGAAAATGAAGGAGCAGAGGAAGAAGAAGCAGAAGCCGAACCAGTAACACTTAGCTTTTTCACAGCGCTTCCTGACAGAGAATCAGGTATGGGTGGTGTAGAACAAGCAATCATTGATGCTTATGTGGCGGAAAACCCACATGTAAAGATTGAAGTAGAAGCACTTCAGGATGAACCATTTAAAGACAAAATAAAAATCTATTCTTCTACCAATGACTTACCAGATATCATCCAAGCTTGGGGTCAGTCTTCCTTTATCGCACCCCTAATCGATAACGGATTGTTACATGAACTTGATCCAGCAGACTTTGAAGATAAAGGATTTATTGAAGGTTCCTTCGGTGGTTTCTCTAAGGATGGTAAAGTATACGGTGTTCCAAAGAATACAGACTTTTTGCCACTTTTTATTAACAAACGAATGTTTGAGGAAAATGGCTTAGAGCCTCCTACAACAGAAGAAGAATTAATTGCTGTATCTAAAGAGTTCAATGATCTTGGAATCAACCCTGTTGTAACAAATGGGATGGACGGATGGATTCTACCAATGTGGTTTGATTATGCATTACAACGTGAAACGGGTAGCTTTGACCTAATGGATGAAGCACTTGCCGGTGAAGCGTCTTACACGGATCAAGCTGTTATTGATGCAGCAACAAAAATGAAGAAGATGGTCGATGAGGGCGTATTTGCAGAAGGTTTCTTAACGGCAGATTACGGTACAGCAAGAAACTTATTTGGTCAAGAACAAGCTGCTATGTATCTGATGGGCGCATGGGAAATGGGACTAGCTACAGATGAGAACTTCCCAGAAAGCTTTAGAGAAGACGTAGGTGTGATTCCTTACCCAGTATCTGATAATGCGGAAGCAGGAGATCTAGTAATCTACCAAGGTGGCGGTTATTCTATCGCTGAAAACTCAGAGAATAAAGAGGAAGCTGTTAAGTTCTTACAATACTTCTTCCAACCTGAAAATTGGGCTAAACAAGCATGGCAAAGTGGAGCTGGAATGCCAGCACAAAACTTTGACCAGTTCTTAACTGGAGATGAATCAGATCTTCAAAAAGAAATGGTTGATATCTTTAATAGTGTAACTTCTGCTAGTGGAACACCAGTACTTGATGACTCCACTCCAGAATTTAAAGAAACAATTATGAGTCTACACCAACAGTTATATACTGATGAAATTACACCAGAAGAGTTTGCTGAACAATTAGAAGCAGCGGCTGCAAAAGCGCGAGAAGCTTCAGAATAAAGATCAAATGCGCAAGCGCCCTAGTAGCGACGAATGGACTGGAACTCAGCATACAAAAAACCGTATTCTTGCGATGATTACGCTTAGGAGCTTTCCTTCGTTGAAGTGAGTCGATGTTGACTCATCGTACGAAGGTGAGGGACGTTTCACTAGTCGTTGGGCACTGGAGCTGGACGTAGCTGATGTTGCATGTAAACTACAGCCAGCAAATCTTTTAAATACCATGATTAGTAGAGGTGATGGTGCAGTTGTACCATCATCTTCCACATTATAGAGGGTCCATTGCATAATTTATAGAGGAAAAGAGTGATAGAGTTGAATCAGGTCATGTCTGATAAAAAAGCGATCTTTTTTCTCGTTGCGCCAGGGTTTCTAATACTAATTTCCATGATCATTTTTCCAATTGGGATGAGTATTTATTATGGATTTACAGACTGGGGCGGGATTGGAGAGTATAACTTTATAGGATTTGAGAATTTTAAGGAAATTATCTTTAACGATAAAATTTTCAGGATATCATTAATTAATGCGTTACTTTTAACACTTGCAACCATATTCATTCAGCACCCAATCGCTATCTTCTTAGCCATACTGATCACCCATTGTGGTCGATTTGAGAAAATACTACGCACCATTTTATTTATACCAGCAATTATTTCTATTGTTGTTACTGCAAAGCTATGGGCGAGTATATACAATCCACAATATGGGCTTTTAAACAACGTCCTGGAAACCATTGGATTGGGGTCCTTGACGCAAGATTGGTTAGGTAATCCTGATTTGGCAATCTGGGCGGTCATTCTAGTAACGATATGGCAGGGCTTTGGTTATGCATTCTTGCTTTATTATGCAGGTTTAAAAGGAGTGCCAGATGAACTGTATGAGGCTGCCAAGATTGACGGTGCAAACTACTTTCAATTATATTCCAAAGTCGTAATCCCATTACTTGCACCTATGGCTCGTGTTGCCATTATTCTTGCCGTTATTACGTGTTTAAAGCAAATGGAAGTTGTGTACTTAATGACAAATGGTGGCCCAGGTGATAGTACGCAATTACTTGGTAACTATTTATATCAAACAGCGTTTTCATCTGCACAATATGGGTATGGTAATGCTATTTCTGTGTTATTTGTAATTGTTGTCTTAATTGTCACCGTGATTTTAAACAAATTTCTTGATAGAGATGTTGGTGAATTCTAATGGAAAATCAAGTGAAAATCGATCCAAATATAACTATATCGCAAAACAAAAAAAAGAAACCTCTCAGTGTCGGGAGAGTTGTGCTCTACATCTTTATGGCTTTTGTAGGATTATTGCAATTGTTCCCATTGCTATGGTTGTTTGACTATTCTTTATTAAATAGTGGCCAATTTTTTGGGGATAAAATCTTTCAGGTTCCATCTCCTCCGCAATGGGAAAACTATGTTAGTGCATTTACACAGGGAAATGTCTTGCCGTACTTCTTTAATAGTGTGCTTGTTACGTTTGTTTCTGTTGCACTAACTGCGATCACATCCATTTTACTTGCCTATGCCTTTACTCGGATGAAATGGAAATTGAGTGCTTTATTTATGAACATTATTTTATTAGGTATGATGATTCCGATTCACGCTACGTTGTTACCAAACTTCATCATATTTAATGAAGTGGGCTTTTTAAATAGCTATTGGGCATTAATCTTGCCTTACACTGCTTTTAATATCCCGGTAAGTATGTTTATCGTAACGGGCTTTATGCAAACAATCCCTAGATCGATTGAAGAGGCGGCTGTAATTGATGGAGCTAGTATTTGGCGTATTCTATTCAGTATTATCTTTCCGATTACGAAGCCAGCAATTGCAACGATTAGTGTTGTGAATTTTATCAACTGCTGGAACGAATTTATTATGGCCTACACCTTTATTACGATGGATAAGTTTAAAACATTACCATTTTCGATTATCCAATTTGTTGGTCAGTACTCATCGAATTATGGTGCCCAGTTTGCTGTAATGGCCTTGATTGCCATTCCATCGATTATTATGTATTTGATCTTCACGGATGAAATAAACAAAGGTTTAATGGCTGGGTCCGTTAAGGGTTAATCCGATTTAAGGAGGGGAATAACGTTGCCAACGAGTAATCTGTTTTCGTATCTATATAGCATGTGTGAGGGCTTTACACGTCTCGTCTATGTTAATTTACTATGGATCTTATTTTCTGTTATTGGTCTCCTCCTTTTTGGAATTGGACCTGCTACTTCTGCTATGTTTACGGTTATTCGCAAATGGGTGGTAGGGCAGGAGGATATAAACGTTTTTCAGACATTTTGGCAAGCGTATAAACAAGACTTTTGGAAAGCAAATGCGATCATGTGGATACTTGTTTTAGGGGCGTATCTATTATATATAGACTTTCTATTTATCGGTAATTTCGGTGGCTTGGTCACAACTCTTTTATCTGGATTGCTATTGTTCTTTACTTTGTTGTATCTATTAATCTTGGTTTATATTTATCCGATATTTGTTAGCTTTAAGTTAAAGCCTTTGCAATATGTAAAATATGCAATTCATTTTGGTTTATCGTCACCAATGTCGATGCTAACGATCATTGGTACCGCTTTGTTTATGTATTACCTTATTATTTTTATTCCTGCTGTCTTTCCTTTTTTCTCTGGGAGTGTCATTAGTTTTGTGATCATGAAGCAGGCGAAACAAATTATTAAAAAAATCGAAAATAAGCATGCTACTGCATGATGTAAGTTTGTGAAAATTATAGATAAAAGGCTGTTAGTTACATGCTACTAACGGCTTTTTTTGAGAGAGGAGCGCGCGTGAAATGACTCGTTTACCGAACGATTTTTTGTGGGGAGGGGCAGTTGCAGCTCACCAATTAGAAGGCGGATGGAACAAGGGATATAAAGGAGTAAGTATTGTTGATGTAATGACTGCAGGTACCAAAGGTGTTCCGCGAAAAATTACAGATGGTGTTTTAGAAGGTGAATATTATCCAAATCATGAAGCGATCGATTTTTATAGTAGATATAAAGAGGATATTGCTTTATTTGCGGAGATGGGATTTACATGTTTTCGAACCAGTATTGCATGGACAAGAATTTTTCCTAATGGGGATGAGCTCGAGCCGAACGAGGAAGGTCTGCAGTTTTATGATGACTTATTCGATGAGCTCTTACACCATGGTATTGAACCTGTGGTTACGCTTAGCCACTTTGAGATGCCCTATCATTTAGCGAAGGAATATGGTGGCTTTGCTAATCGTAAAGTTGTTGATTTTTTTGTTCGCTATGCGATTGCGGTTATGAATCGTTATAAAGATAAGGTCAAATATTGGATGACATTTAATGAAATTAATAACCAGACGAATACATCTGCTGATATTTTTGGATGGACCTGCTCGGGTGTACGGTATTCAGAGCATGAAAATCCAATGGAAACGATGTACCAGGTGGCTCACCATGAATTGGTGGCTAGTGCGCTTGTTGTAAAGGAAGGGAAAATCATTAATCCTACTTTCGAAATTGGATGTATGATCGCGTTTGTCCCATTTTATCCTTATTCATGTAACCCTGATGATGTCATGATTGCTACCGAGTCAATGCATGAGCGATTCTTTTTTCCAGATGTACACGTGCGGGGTTATTATCCTAGCTACATAAGAAAAGAGTGGGAGCGAAAAGGTTATAAGATAAACATGGAGCCAGAAGATGAGGCGATACTTAAAGAAGGAACGGTAGATTTCATTGGTCTAAGCTATTATATGTCCAATGCAGTTAAAGCAGATGCAGAAACAGATACAAGTGCATCAACGGACGGTGCTTCTAAGCATTCTGTTCCTAATCCGTATGTAAAGGCGAGTGATTGGGGTTGGCAGATTGATCCAGTTGGCTTGCGTTATACATTAGTAACGCTTTATGAACGATATCAATTACCGCTATTTATTGTAGAGAATGGTTTTGGAGCAATAGATGAGATGAGAGAAGATGGCACGATAGAGGATGACTATCGAATTGCTTATCTAGGTTCACATATTGAAGAATTGAAAAAAGCTGTGGTACTTGATGGTGTTGATTTAATGGGATATACAGCTTGGGGCTGTATTGATGTTATCTCCTTTACTACTGGTGAAATGAAAAAACGCTATGGATTTATTTATGTGGATAAACACAATGATGGTACTGGATCGTTAATGAGATCTAAAAAGAAATCATTCCATTGGTATAAAAATGTAATAGCTACAAACGGAGAAAAAGTATTCCTAGATTAGAGGGATGATCATGAATAAATATATTGCTTTTGATGTCGGTGGTACAAAGGTGAAGCATTCTATCATTTATGAGGATGGCACCATACTTGAAAAAAGTCATTATAGCACGGCTGTAACTGACTTAAATCGTTTTTTGTTTGATATGGTTGCTACGATCGAGACGTATAAAAGTGCGCACCATGTATGTGGAGTTGCTGTTAGTATGGCAGGCCCAATCAATCCTAAAACTGGATATCTCGAATCAGATTCTGCGGGTAATGTAGCCTGTTTGAGACGAAAGAGCTTAAAGTTGTTACTTGAAGACAGGATTAATCTACCTATTGAGGTAGAAAACGATGGTAACTGTGCTGCTTTAGCTGAGAAGTTAAATGGAAATGCAACGGAATGTAACCATTTTATATGTGTCACAATTGGAACTGGTATAGGTGGGGGCATTTATGTGGATGGTAAGATTCTTCATGGTAATGCATTTAGGGGTGGAGAATTTGGATTTATGGTTACACAAAAGGCGGCTATCGAAAAAGAGATCTGGCATCATAATGGAGCAACGAGTATTTTAGTTAATGATTATAAAAAGTTAAAAGGCTTAGGTAAAGATGGAATAGTTGAAGGTCAAACAATTTTTGATGAAGCGAAGGATAATGAAGAAGTCAATCAATTACTTGAAAATTGGATCGGCTATGTAAGTGTTGGGATTTATAATTTAGCGGTTACCTTGGATCCAGAAAAGATTTTAATTGGTGGTGGAGTAAGTAATCAAGGTGAACTAGTAGGGAGCATCAAGAGAAAGTTAGAAGGTCTTGCGTATTGGCAGGATTTTAGTGTGCCAATCGATATTTGCAAGCATAAAAATGATTCTGGGATGATAGGTGCGCTTTATCATTTTTTGACTAGGCATGGGAGTGGCATTTGTAGTTGTGGCTGCTTTTAGAGGAATAAAGAAAGAACATCTTTGTTAATGCAAATCATAAGGGAATGGGGATATGAATCTCACTATTTCACTTTCCTTTTATCCCATTTACGTAAGCGCTTTCTTATGTTAATATAAAAGCATTCTAGGGTATTTGCAGACAGGGGAAATCGTCGTGAAACTTTATTTGATTAAGTTTGGCCATTGGTTTATTCAACGACTATCACGAATTCCAGAAAAAGATCGTACGTATGCACGTTGGTGTATCTTTGTTCTTTGGTTTGCTACTACAGTTGCTTCTATGATGGAGGCGATAGGGAACCCGACAGGAGCTAGCACCTTCACGCAACTGACGGACATTGGGAAAGCTGTTGGTTTAAATGGTCTATACTTTTTAGGTGCGACGATTATCATCGGTATTTTGTTGGCTTTTCTATATGTTCCGCTTCCACGTCTTTTACTCGGAAGTTTCGCTTACACGATTTACTCTAGCGTTCGTATATTGATTGATGATAAAAGTGGTAAAGTTTTTTCCTATATAGCGGGAATTGGATATAGTCTTGTTTGCCTGTTAATCGGATTGTTTTTGTTCCTGCTATTTTATAAAAAAACGCGTAAAATTATAGCGTTCTCTATTTTTCCAATCATCTTTGTTATTGCTATTTTTTTAGACTTTTATGATAAAGAGATTAATAGTGTTCGAGGATATACGCAGTCTGTTTTTGCTAATAAAGCGGAGGAGATGACCGTAGAAAACCCTGCTCAAAAAGGGGACTATGATTATCGCTTTTTAACATATGGGAGTGGGAAAGACAAACATCGAGAAGCTTTTGGTAGTGCTGTTGATATCGTTACACCATCTGTCGATGCAACGCGTTTGGACACAGTATGGAGTGATAAAAGAGAGGCGTTTTGGGGCTTTGATCTACCTGCATTGCCTGTAAACGGTCGGACGTGGATGCCAGAAGGAGAGGGTCCATTTCCTCTGATTTTAATGGTGCATGGAAATCATGCGATGGAAGATTTTTCTGTAAATGGATATGATTATCTAGGAGAACTGCTTGCAAGCCGTGGATTTCTAACGGTTTCTGTAGATCAGGATTTTATCAATTCATCTAAAACATACGGAAGCCCTAAAAATGATTATAAATTGCGAGCATGGATGATCTTGCAACACTTAATCCAACTGCAAGAAATGAACGAAACACCTGGTCATATTTTGTCGCAGAAAATAGACTTTGATCAGGTTGGACTTGTGGGCCATTCGCGAGGAGGTCAGGCAGTTCAAGTGGTTGCGGATTATCCACTCTTTTTTAAGGATCGTAGCTTACGAAAGCAATTGGAAAATATAAATATAAACGCAGTTGTTTCACTTGCTCCGACAGATGAAAAAGTGGATGGGAAGAGACCATATTTGAGAAATGTTTCTTATTTACTGCTCCAAGGGGCACGAGATGCTGATGTGAATGATTACCGAGGTGACGAACAATTTTATCGTACCACTTATGATAAGAATGATGATGGGTTCAAAGCTTCTGTTTATATTGCTGATGCGAATCATAGTCAATTTAATTCGGAGTGGGGGAGGATGGACTCAGACCTGCCTAAGGGAATTTTTCTAAACCAGATGCAGACAATGGCCCCTGAGGAACAGCGCCAAGTAGCTAAAGTGTACCTTTCTGCATTTTTTGAACATGTATTTCATCAACAGACGTCTTATGAACAATTGTTCCGTGATCATCAGTATGGAAAAGAGTGGCTACCCGCTACTACAATCGTTAGTAAATACCGAAATGCGAGCTACGTCCCTATAACCCAAATCACGCATTCTAGGGGTGATACACTTTCGACAAACGGTGTAAGCGTACAGGCGGAAGGTTTTAGTAAGTGGGGGGTCATAACACCTAAACAAAGAAAGGGAAATGACCGTCCCATAGATGCTGTTCTTCTTGAATGGGAAGGTGATGCCACCTACACAATTACGATGCCAAAAGATCTTGTGAAATTAATAGGGTTAGAACAGCCGGAAAATCTTGTTCTCACGTTGGCGAATATAGGCGTTGATGGGGACGATATTCCTGCTGTTGAGATTGAATTAGAGTCGGAAGCAGGTATGGTAGAGTCGCGTTCCTTAGAAGATGTCATGTCCATTCCACCTGTGATTGAAACTGTTTATACGCATTTCGGTTTGTTTGACGATGTGTTTCGTGATGGCAAATACGAAAAGGGATGGGAGCCTGTTTTTCAAACATTTACAGTTCCTATTGAATCATTTGAAATAACAAACCTTGTGTTGGAGAACGGTGGTTATATAAAAAAGATAAGATTACGTTTGGAGGCTAATTCAGGGAGAGTACTACTGGAAGAAGTTGGAGCGGAATAGAGTGCCGAGGTCGGTGCTTATGTCATAAACCCCATCGAATTAGATAGATTGATTCGATGGGGCTTATTTCTTACTAATGCAGGAATCCGATGTTAATTACATTATAAATCGTTATACCGATAATGAATAATATCGCTATGTTAAATGTTTTTTCCACCTGTAAGATCGTTAATTTTTTCAAAAGAGTAGAGCCAATTATACCACCGAGAATACCTCCTGGAATCATGAAGATAAGCATGGATAAGTCATAGTCTCCAAACCCAGTCGAAAATGTGATTAATAATAATGCAGATAACTGTGAGAATAAGATAATAAAGATCGAATTAATTCCTGCGTTTTTGGCATCCATCGAAAATAACAAGATTAGAACAGCGACATTAAGAGGCCCTCCACCGATGCCAAGAAAGGCTGCGAGAACCCCTAATAAAAATCCAACAAGGAAAATGACAAGTTTATTTAACAGTTTAAATGTTTTTAACTTGTGTTTCATTTTGAAATAGATATAGATAAAAGACAGTAAGACTGCTAACATTACCGATTGTATGATAGCAGTTATTGTTGGTATGTTGAGAGAAATGGCGACAAAGTTGAAGATTACTTTTCCCACGATGCCACCCAAAATTGAGCCTGCTGCAATGATCGAACTAACCACTTTATTTATTTTGACGTTTGTTTTCCGTATGTTTAATAAGGAAACTGTTGCCATGGATAGAACAGTTGCAGCTGAAAGGACGCCAATTGTTGCTAAGTCAAAATGACCAAACAAGTCTAAAACAGGCTTGATCATAACTCCGCCGCCTAGTCCTGCAACTGCGCCAAGTGTAGAAGCAAACAGTCCTATGAAAAAATATAAAATAAAAATGTGTACCATCCCCGCTGTTTTTATATTCTTGGCTGTTACCATCTGTGCATTCGTGGTTTTGTTGGTTGTGTGGCCTGCCAATAAGAAGGAAGCTGTTTTGCGTTTTTTTGCTACAATTAGTGGTTATAGGTTTTTCATTATGAGTAAATTATATCTAAGAAACATCTTTGCCGCAAATAAGACAAAGTTGGGACGCGGGACAGGTCGCTTGTCCCGCGGGTTGTTATTGGATAGATTACTGTTATCTCATGTATGGATTGGGTCGCGTCACTTTTTCATAATTACTTCAACTTCTCAGGCAAGGAAATGATGGATTCAATTAATGTATTTAATTTGGCCTCTACTCTGTGTAACAAGTAAAACGTTACAGCAATCGGGAACCCAACATCAGTAATTAATGATAACCATGTCTCCTCCATGAAAACTCCTCCTTTCTACGGATCGTTTAATAGCAGAAAAGGGAGCGATGATGTCGCTCCCTTTTGATCATTAAATTTCTATATCTTCAACGTTACGCTCAACGACTCTAACACTTTTCTTTGTTACTAGGTTTCCGCCGCTTGAAGCGAAGACATTTTGTGCAATGATTACATCCATTGCTTGTTCAACTGCCACTGGATCAACCGGTTCGATTGGTTGTTCTAATGAAATCGTAACCACTTTGTTATCCTCATTTCCAAACTTCATCTCTAATGTTTTCAAACGATTCACCTCCTATCTTTATGATTTTAATCCCTTCATTACTCAGCTGTAATAAGCTCTGTGTCATTCCGCTTTATAGAATAAAGCGGAAGTTGTTGCAAAGGTACTAATGCTGCGGTTACCGCAAGTAACTGATCTGGAGTGGCTGTAACCTTAATGTTGTTGAATGATTTCGTTTTTAAGATCACTTTGCCAGCTTCTGCATCATACCCATTTTCGAAAGCTAATTGAAGTCGAGAATCGATTGTTGCTGCTACTGCCATGTCGCTCACCTCCTTTCGTATCTATAATCGTCTGGAGGGGTGAAAGAGGTGTCTATGTTTTTAAAATTTTTTTAAAAAAATAAAAACCTGTAGGGAATTCCCAACAGGTTAGTGCGTGATTATGTAATGGGGAGGACTGCTTTGGAGCTGAGCGAGAGATACTCTAATTCTGGATTATAGGTTTTATTGATTATCCTCTTTTCCTGCAAACGTCTTATTAAACTGGTTAAAAATAATAGATATCATACCATTTAGTGGAACTATATCTTTGAATATGGTCATAATATACATAACTAAGCATTGCATCCAGATTGTTTTGGGAAACGTGAACACGAGAACCGTCCCCATGTTTCCAAATTTTTTTTGGGTTTGCGTATCTTTTTGGGTTGTTTTTTCGTTTATAGTAGTGAAAGGTTTATAACAGAGGAGGAGTAGCATGCGGCCGCTTGTGAATCAAACCCTGAATGATCAACTTAGAGCCTTTGATTTTGAATCTAGGATTGAGTCTTATATGGTTCCTTTGCGTAGATACTGCGAGTCCCTTGGTAAAACAAGCTGGGATGGCGAAGATTTAATGCAGGAAACGTTAACGAAGGCGTATAAAAGTTGGGTGAAGAATCCAACTGATATATCAAAGGCTTACTTATTTCGAATTGCTTCAAACACATGGATAGACCAACACCGAAAGTGTCATATAGACGAGGAATTAAAAGAAGATGTAGCTAAAATGAAACAACAGGATGATGATCATGCTGATGCCACGTATCAGATGGTTGAAACACTGCTTGAAAAGTTAACTGCAAAACAGCGTGTAAGTCTGTTACTTATAGAAGGATTTGATTTTTCTGCTAAAGAAGTAGGAGAGATGATTGAAGAAAGTGAAGGATCTGTCAAAGCTTCTCTTCATCGTGCTAGAAAAAAGCTCCGTGGATTAAAAGGGACCGTTTTTAAAGAATCATTTTTTCAAGAGGAAGAGAAAGTCATTCCGTATGTAACTGCGATACAGGAGAGTAATGTGGGTGCAATTGTACGGCTTTATCAGAATGAGACATGTACTCCAAGTATGAATGCTAAAGCATTTGTAACGAATATCTCGAAAGTAGAGCATAGGTCTACGGGGATAGTCGGAGTGGGCACATCTTATGCGATCATGACTGTGAGGCAAAAGAATGGGACCTTACTTTTTATTCCGATTTATCGACCAGAACTTACAACTTATTTAAAAACAAAAATGTTAGATGATGAGGATCGTTTCTTACCAATATCAGCATAAAGAGGTGATTGTGATGTCAAATGTAATTCCATATGTTGTGGAACAATCAAATCGGGGAGAAAGGTCTTACGATATTTATTCTCGATTATTAAAAGATAGAATTATTATGTTAGGAACGCAGGTTGATGATGCGATAGCGAACTCCGTTGTTGCGCAGCTTTTATTTCTAGCAGCTGAGGATCCAGATAAAGATATTAGCTTATATATTAATTCACCAGGTGGATCGATATCTGCTGGGATGGCCATTTTTGACACGATGCAGTTTATTAAACCAGATGTTTCGACGATTTGCATCGGAATGGCAGCTTCCATGGGGGCTTTTCTACTGCTAGCAGGTGAAAAAGGCAAACGCTATGCCTTGCCTAATGCAGAAGTAATGATCCACCAGCCGTTAGGGGGAACCCAAGGGCAAGCGACTGATATACAAATACATGCTAAACGACTCATTGAAACAAGAAAAACGATCAATAAGATCATTTCAGAACGTACCGGTCAACCGCTAGAAAAGGTAGATAAAGATACAGATCGCGACTATTTTCTTTCGGCAACAGACGCAAAAGAATATGGTATTATCGACAAGGTAATGACGCGTGTTTAAAAGGAGAAGATGATCTTCATTTATCTTTCTTTTACATTAAAGTCACTTGTAGGTTTTGCGAAGATCGGAAAGTATCAAACGGCTATGCTTATAAGGCTAAGTGAATAGGGAAGCACAGTTCAATTTGGACTGTGCTTTATATTTTTTAGTCCACTAATAAAAAAGTTCATTTTACGGAACACCAACTATCCCATTCTAGACGATTATAGTTATGTAATCTATGAAGCTGAATGGAGGGTTATAATGGTGGGTAATTTTGTATGGCCAACGGATACTAGGCGAATCACAAGTGGCTTTCGAACAATCGATCGTCCGACACATCATGGAATTGATATTGCCGAGTCGGGAATGCATCCAATCTTTGCCTCTGCAGATGGCCAGGTAAGTAGGTCTTATCTATCAGATAGCTATGGAGAGTGTATTTTTATTGAGCATCTAATCGATGGGCAGGTCTACGAGACCGTTTATGCACACATGAGAACTGGGTCAAGATTGTGTAGAGTTGGAGAGCAGGTGAACCAACATACACAGATTGGCGTGATGGGTGACACGGGTGATAGTTATGGGCAACATCTTCATTTTGAGGTACATAAGGGTAAGTGGAATGCGAGGAAAACAAATGCCGTGGACCCACTTATGTATGTAGAGAAGATTGATAAAGTAAGTAGGACTAATAAGATTATCGCAACAAAAGAGGAGAAGAAAACTAAAACATTGTTTTTACCAAAAGATGCATTGACTTGGACAGTGTACAAACTAAACAAGCCCCCAGTAAAAAAGGACAAAGACAATTGGGCAGGCGTGCTGAAACCATCCAAATACGGAGGACTACAATATGATATCCTAGCCACACCATACCAAAATGTCGTAACCATCCAAACACGAGATTTTGGAAAAGTAAACATCTACGTAGGAATAGAAACAGGAGCAATAGTTAGATAAAACGTGAACATGGGGACGGTTCTTGTGTTTCCATTTGGAAACTAAAAGGCCGTTTCAAAGTATCAATACTTCAAAACGGCCATCTTTTTCTATTGTTTATGTGTTGGAGGTAGTTTCCACTTTTTGGTTAAGAATATATTCTTCAACGATCTTCGCTACGCCATCATTCATATTCGAATCTGTCACAACATCAGCGACCGCTTTAATGTCGTCGGGCGCATTGTCCATCGCAACTCCTAGACCTGCGAAAACAATCATCTCCTGGTCATTATAACTATCACCAATCGCAATTACTTCTTCACGTTTGATCCCATAGCGTTTAATTAATTCATTTATACTTGTTGCTTTCGTTACACCTTTTTCTGTGAATTCAAGAAAGTAAGGCTTAGAACGCATGACGCTAAATTCTTCATCTAATTCTGCTTGTAGTTTTTTCTCTGTTTCTGCCAGTTTGTTTGGCTCACCAACCATTAACACTTTTACGACTTGGTTTTCGATACTTGCTGGGAAATCATTAACTGCTTTGACTGGTAGTCCGGTAATATTGGACTCAATCGTTGTATAGGCATCTTCATTTGCCGTAATTATTTCATCACCGACATAAGTCAGAATATTTACTTCCTCACGTTGGCTAATGGTATAAAGTTTTTGAACATCCGTCACCGATAAACCACTACTAAAGATCGCTTCTTGTGACTTGCAATTGATCACTTTTCCACCGTTAAAAGAAATGATATAACTACCGTAGTCGGCTAAACGAAGTTCTTTTGCAATTGGCATCATACCAAACGTTGGTCTACCAGACGCTAGTACGACTTTAATTCCCATTTCCTGTGCATGCATTAAGGCATCTTTTGTCCGGTTAGAAATCGAGAGGTCATCCCGAAGTAATGTATCATCTAAATCTAGTGCAATCATTTTATATGACATGTTTTTAGTCCTTTCTTGTTGCGTGCATTAGTTCCTATTTTACTAGATTTCGTTGAAATATAATAGGGTAATAGTGGGACGTGGGGGAACAGCTCCTAGGATATTGTTGTTGTTGAGATCGAAGCATATAATAAATGAATAGTCGAAAAAAAATAGAAAGAAGGTAATTTGATGAAAGTAACTAGTCCTCTAGGTGCTCCGATACCGAATTTTTACACAAAACCAAAACGTTCTTTTACACAATTTTTTTCTAGTATTCTACTAATTTCAAATCTTTTATCGATCATACTTAGTGTGCTATTTTTGTTAGATTTAGATCGATATTACCTACCGAATGTGCTGGGTGTGCTCTTGTTACTTACATTAATCGGTAATATTATCGTTGCTGGGGTGGCGGGTGAGCGAAAAAGGTATGATCAATTTTATTTGGTTTTCACGATTATCGTAATGATTCTACTGCCTATTTTGAACACGATCGCTTCTGTTCAATTGTCTACTACAAGTTCTCGGAGCTGGATCTCCATAAGTCTTCTTATTATTTTGCTTGTATTAGGAGTCTTCATGACTTGGGTGAAAAGGGGCGCGCGGGCACAAACACAAACGATGTTTGATCACCCTTCTCCTGTAAGCTTTACTCGTGAAAGGAAATTTAATAAAGCTGTTATTGGTACTATATTATTGGGGTTGTGCTTACTTGGCGGTTGTTATGTGGCATATATCCTTCTAGTTGGCAAAACTGGTGGAGCTGTTGAAATGTTCCTTCCCGGCTATATGTTGTTCTTTAGTATAAGTACATTAGCGGTTGTTGCTTTGATCTTGAAGATTAGACGATCTTTTCTTAGTATTTTACTTTCGATCATCGGCTTGGTGGTCGCTATTTGTTTTAGTGTTCCAGTAATTGCTACAGCATTCACAATTGAAGATGCTGAGGGAAAATTCAATGAGGCTTTTGAAGTTAACTTGGACTCACGTATTCCCGAGCAAGTGAGCAAGCACTTTTTATCCACGCCATTTTCGCTCGCGAATTATTTTTTTGGTACAAAAACAAATGCGTACATCGTTAAGGAGGACGTTCTTTTTTATGAAGGGTTAGATGGAATAGACAAGGACATCGAATTACGCTTTGATGCCTACATGCCTCCTGAAAATGGTGCAGATCTTCCGGGCAATAGAGAGGTGTTAATCCGTATCCATGGAGGTGGATGGACGATTGGTGATAAAGGGGCTAGCAACAATAGTCAGATTAATAAATATTTTGCTAGCCAAGGGTATGTAGTATTTGATGTCCAATATGGGTTAAGTAGCGAAGATAAATTTGTAGAATCTGCTCCAGTACCGGAAAACATTGTTGGAGATTTTACTATTGATGATATGGTGCGACACATTGGGCTGTTTACGGATTACTTAGTCACGCACAATGATGAATTCCAAGCAGATTTAGATTCTGTATTCGTTTCCGGTCCATCGGCAGGAGGACAGTTAGCCAGTGCAGTTGGACTTGGTTTAGCAAGCGGTGATTACGAAGATCTATTGAATCCTGCATTACAAGTAAAAGGAATTATTCCGATCTATCCAGCAAATGGCTTAGCTACTAATGTTGGAATAGGTGGTGCCGAAGGATTAGTAGATCCAACATTACTAGTCGAGGAAGAGAGCCCACCAGCATTGATTTTTCAAGGTACGGCAGATGGCGTGGTAGATCCGTCGATCGCGAAGGCGTTTGATCGGGCATACGATAATAATGATAATCCGGGCTCTGCACTTTTGATGATGCCATTTGCAGGGCATAATGGAGACTTTTATTTTTCAAGTTACTATAATCAGATCTTTATCTATTATATGGAACGGTTTATGTATTTGCATTAGGGAGAGACGTAATATACGCCTGGATATTAAAAGCAAAAGAGGACTATCCAACATGGAGTCCTCTTTCCAACATACCGTTTGCTTTTATCGCTCCCACTTCACAAAGCCATCCGTATGACCTTCTTATAGTAAAGCACGGAAAGAACGCCAAATATTGAATACAGCACTGCATATAATGCCATTACTACGAACATCGGTGTCCAAAGCTCTGAACCGAATAGGAACCAACCAGATTGAACGGCAAAATAGCCATGGAGTAGTCCAATGATTAGAGGGATGCCAAAGTTAAACAATTGCTTCACGCGAATACCTTTTATTAAATCATCTTGCGTAAATCCAAGTTTTCTTAAGATTGTATAGCTTCCTGTTTCCTCTTCACTTTCATCCATCTGTTTAAAATATAAAATACAACCGGATGTGATTAAAAAGGTTAGTCCTAAAAAGCCAACAATGAATAGCATTAACCCCATATTTTTCTTCTGATCATTACTAACGTCTAAGCGTGATGAAGCGTTACCTGTTGGTTCTAGTTCTCCAAAGATAGCATTCGCCTTTTCTAAATGGTTTTGATTAGATAGCGTGATCCCGATATATTGTGAGAATTCTTTTTGGATGTCTGGATTCAGATCCGCAACTATTTGATTGAAAACTTTTTCATCTACGATGGCAGTTGGCAAGCCTCCCACGGTAAAGTAGTTGGATATCACGTAATCCTTTTTTTGTCCAACAAAATCAAATGTCAGTTGCTCTGATTTTCCAACGAGTTGAATTTCTCCACTTTGACCCAAAGGCATAATTTTCTGTAACAAATCGCTATAACCAGTGAAAATCAATTCGTTTTCATCTAATTCAAAGTTCTCCAATTCTTTCTCGCTAACAAGTGGAATCTGCATTTTTGCAGGGATGGTGTTCAATTCTTCGAGCTTGTTTTGCATGATGCCTTCGATGTTTGCTTCTACTTGAATGACATCGATCACTTTTTCCTGATGGTCAATTCCGGCCTCATTTAATTTCTGGGTAAGGATCTGTGCATCATCCACATTCGTCAGTGCGAAATCCGCCGCAACGTAGTTTTCCGCTGTTTTTTCAGCGGAGTAATAAGCGATATAACTTAAACATAACAATCCGATTGCAAGTGCTGATACTGTTGTAATAATCGTTAAAAGTAGCGCGTTTGATTTCATGCGAAACATTAACGACGATAACGACAGTACCTCTTTAATGTTTAGATACCCATTCTTTTGTTTGCGGAGGATATTCAGTGCGAAGCTAACTGAACCTTTATAGAAAAAGTAGGTTCCTAGAATGACCGACGCTAAGATGAACAGCATAGCGAGAAACAACTCATTCATCGAGAACAAGTCTCCTCCAAAAAGTTTGGAAGATACATAGTATCCCGTTCCGATTAAGCCAAATCCTAAAATCCCAATAAAGATCTCAAGGATAGACATCTTTTTTACCTTTACTTGTGTAGACGACAAGACCCGGAACAGGGACAAGATGCTCTGCTTTTTCATAAATAAGTAATTCAGCAATAGTATGAACACGAAGATCACCGTAAACACGATTACTGTCTGTGTTAGTGCTTGGGTAGAGAAGTTTAAAGTCGCTGCGATCTCTACTTTTGTAATTTTAAATAAAATCATCATCACAAGTTTAGAGGCAATAAAACCGAAAAAGATTCCGATTGCGATGGAGCTGTAATAGAGAATAAAGTTTTCTGTCCCAATCATTCGAAAAATCCGGTTCTTGGTCATTCCAATCAATTGAAGCATTCCAATTTCCTTACTGCGACGCTTGATAAAAATGTTATTTGCATATAGTAAAAAAATCGATACGATCACCACGAGCAATACCGAAGCCGTTCGAATTGCAGCCCCACCTTTGATGGATCCTTTCGCCTCGTCTAAAGCTGGGTCGTATTGCAAAGTTACGAATGCAAAATAAAGCGCCACACTAAACACAAGGGCAAACACGTATAAATAATAGTTACTCATATTTTTCTTGAGACTTCGGAGCATGAGTTGGTTAATGGTCATGGTGGACACCACCTAAAACACCCTGGGTCTTCAAAATATCTTGATAAAACTGTTGTCTTGTTTGTCCACCCTTTGTTAATTGGGAGTAAATTTGACCATCTTTAATAAAAATCACGCGATTACTGAAGCTAGCAGCTGCCATGTCATGTGTTACCATCACGATCGTGCTTTTGCGCTTGTTATTTAAGTCACTAAGCTTGTTTAGTAAATCGGATGCCGACTTAGAGTCAAGCGCACCTGTTGGTTCATCCGCGAAAATGATACTTGGTTCATGGATGAAAGCGCGGGCGGCGGATGTGCGTTGTTTTTGTCCACCTGAAATTTCATTTGGATATTTATCTTTCACCTCAAAAATTCCAAGCTCTTTAGCTAAGGCTTCAAATTGGTGCTGTGCTGCTTTTTTAGAGATCTTGACAATGGTGAGTGGAAGTAATATATTTTCTTTTACGGTTAGTGTGTCGAGTAAGTTATATTCCTGAAAGATAAATCCTAAGTGCTGTTTTCTAAACGCTGCCAGTTGTTTCTCTTTCATCGTTGTTAGTTCTGCACCTTCGATCATAATCGAGCCAACGCTCACTTTATCGATCGATGAAAGTACGTTTAAAAGCGTTGTTTTCCCAGAACCTGATGGTCCCATGATCGAGACAAATTCGCCCTTTTCGATGTGTAGATCGATTGCTTTTAATACTTCTTGCTTGTTAAATTTATTTCCGTAGCTTTTATATACTTTATTTGCGGATAAGATTGTCATAACCAGAGCCTTCCTTTACCTTGAAAATTTTGAAAGATGATTTCCGGAGTTCATCTGTTTTGGATACTTTTATTATAGAAGGCAAGAGGTTATTTTTCCTTCGATTAAACGAACAAAACAGAAAAGCATGTGACATTATTGTCACATGCGTGTTAGAGCTACGAATGCATTGCGTTTTGGAAAGGTAATTCGGACGCTCGTACCCACGCCAAGCTTGGATGTCACATCGAGGCTTATATGGAGGGCGTCTGCCACTTTTTTCGTGAGATATAACCCCATACCTGTTGACGCATGATCTTGGTGCCTTGTTGTGGAAGTAAATCCTTTTTCAAAAATACGTGGGAGATCTTTTGCATCAATACCGAGTCCAACGTCCTTTATTTCTAGTACGGTTTGTTCGTCTTTGACGTAGCTTACAATGACAATATCGGACTGCCTACTATATTTAACCGCATTGGTTAAAAGTTGCCTTATGATAAATCCAACCCACTTCGCATCTGTAAGTACTTTCTGTGATTTTAGATCCATGTCAAAACCGATCCCTTTTTGGATACACCATGATTGTAATGTTTTGATTTCTTGGATGATGACATCTTCTACATCTGTTTCTTCCATATATAAATCATTTTTTATAAAAGGAATTCTTTTTTGGTGAAGCTGTTGATCAAGTAATAAATGAATTCTCATCCACTCATAAGTCAAATTTGCTTTCATCGTATCATTGTTTAGTCTTTCGATTATTAAGTGCATAGTTGTTAATGGTGTTTTCACTTCATGGATCCAAGCCAATAGTTCATCTTTTTCTTGCTCTAATAACGTCCAGTGTTCGGATGCTTCTTTTTTTAAGTGCTCGGTTTGAAGCGAAAGGCTATCCGTGACAAACTGTTCGAAAGGGGATCTTGGATCGTCTAATTGACTTAAGTCCAAGCTATCTTCTCGTTCTACTAAGCTTTTGTAAAACCTTGTTTCCCTTTGGTAACGAATGATAATGAAAATAAAAAAGATAAGTAGGGATAAACAGACGATGTACAAAGCAGAAGTGAAAGGGATCGCATTATCCAAATAGGAAACAAAAAGAAGTAAGCCTTGCAGCGATAAAAAGAGTAGAATCCAGCTTCGTCTTTCTTTTATGTAACTCCAAATCATATTGAACCTTCTTCAAGTGCGATGTATCCTTGGCCTACTTTTGTTTCAATATACTTTCCTAAACCGATTTCCTCTAAACGTTTACGCAATCTGTTAACATTAACCGTAAGCGTATTGTCACTAACAAATCGTTTATCGTTCCACAGACTTTCGATTAAGCTCTCTCTACCAACAATGTTGTTTTTATGTTCGATTAATTGTTTTAAGATAAAAATCTCATTTTTGGTTAGTTCAATCATTCCCTGTGGATTAGAAACGGTATTTTTTTCGTAATCAATTGTTGCACCACACCATGTTTTTAGTTCGTTTTTTTCGGTGTTGTAGTTATAAACACGGCGGAGGGTAGCTTGGATTTTTGCGATGAGTACGTCGAAATGAAATGGCTTTTGAACGAAATCGTCTGCACCAAGCTGCATGGACATGACCATATCGGTTGGGTGATCCCGTGATGATAGAAAGATAATTGGTACGTTAGAGTGACTTCTAATCATCCTGCACCAGTGGAAGCCATCAAACTTAGGCAATTGAATATCAATGATAACTAGATCGGGATGGATAGTGGAAAAATCCTGCATCACATTTCCAAAATCGCTAACCCCGTGAACTTCATATGACCAGCTCGATAATCGTTCGTTCATCTCTTGGAATAAAGTACGATCATCTTCTATTAATAAGATTTTAAACATAACGCTCAACCACACTTTCAGACTCAACTTATTCTAGCATTATTGTATAGCAAGATATGGAAAAAAGCTATGTGTCTGGGGCTTGTGCTTATGAGTAAATGGAATGCGTTACTTTTATGGTGCAACACAATAAAAAGCACGAGAACAAAATCCCGTGCTTTCATCCTTTATTAAACTAAATACTTATGTAAGGCCTGTTGTAGAGTTCCGTATGTCTTTATTTCAAGTGAAACGCCTAAGTCAGTAATGGTTCTTACTACTTCTTTTCGTAAGCCAGTCATAATGGTTGTACATCCCATCATTGCAGTACCATCTATAACCCTTAACAGATGAGCAATAGCTGTCTCTTCTAGGTAAGCGATGCCAGATACATCCATGATCAGTGTTTGTATATGCATTTTACTTACTTCATTTAAGACCTTTTCTTCTAATATATTTGCTCTCGTTTCTTCGATTTCACCGATTAATGGCAAAACACTTGTTGATGCGTTAATGGGAATAATCGGTACGGAAAGATTTCTCACTAGTTCTTTCTGTTGGGTAATTAGCTTATCCTTGTAAATCGAATAGTTAATAAAGAATATATTTAAGAAATTATCAACAGCACTATTGATTTCCTTTTCTAAAACAAAAAGTTTGTTCAGATTATATGCATGTGATAAATCATTATACTTCTGAATGAAAATCCACAGGGTCCTTCTGATCGCTTGAATCCATTCTAATTTAAAGGATATTGCAATGGATTGCATAGCCCAAGCAATCCCTTCTTGTTTTGCGAAAGCTTGTATTTCTTCGTATTCATTATCAATGATATAGATCACTAGCTTGTGTGCATTCGTGACTAAATCAATATTTCCAATCCGAAGAATTTCGTCCATTTTGTCCGTGACATTCTGTGCTTGATTCAGTAATTCTTCTTCAAAAAGCATGTTGTTTTGTTTGACAAAATCCTTTAGTTGGAAGGACTCCTTAAACGAGTAACTCATGATAACTCCCCTTTGTAATGAAGTTAGAAGACGTATGATTATAAAAATTAATTAACGTATCGGTGAAAAAACTTGTTTCTTAACCATTTTTTATCTTATTGACTCCCACATTAGGGATGGTTAGCGTTGGTTTCTAGTATTTAATTTTATCGACCTCCATCTGCTCTATAATTTCATTGCTGAATAGGATGAGTTTTGCATAAGATTGGGATTGGATGTTCAGGTGTAAAGAAGCCTTAGGAAAAGCAACTCTTTCGTTTCAAACTTAGTATCCATGTACATAATCTAAAAAGCAAGTCCTAGATTCATCGCGTAACCGTACCAATAAAGAATATTCTATCACGATACGATGACTTTTCACACAGATTAAATAGAATATTCTGGTTACTAGAACGGATCATGTCCAATATGGAAACAGGGGGACGGTTCTTGTGTGCACGAATTATTAATTTATAAACTGAGTAGCTTTTCTTGTATGGAAAAGAGGCATTTTCAAAGGATGAACACTTTGAAAATGCTTTTTTATGTTGGGAAATAAAGATTCTATTTTATTTTATGAGCTTAGAAAAACACTTCTAGTCAAGTATGGATGATAATCTAATATAGCTATGGGACATTTATCATGGCCCTTGAAGTTAAGATTGTAGGTTACTTCTTGGAATAGGTCATTTCATAAAGTGTAGGTCTAATGTACTGGTTAAGATGATTATTTCGCACTTACCCTAAATTTTCAACTAATTTCGACTGAAGTAAGTGATTAGCACATACTTTGTCTATTCATCTCTATTGTTCTCTCTATCAATCTTTTGTAGTGGTAGAGATATAACTTTTATCACTATTTCGACTACCTAAGTTTAGTTTGTTTACACTATTGTGATTATTCTGATATTTTGGTTTAATTTAACAATACTGGGGCGCGCCAGTCATAAAAATAGAAACTTGGGAGGTCACAAATTTGAAAAAGAAAATAACAGGATTGGCATTATCTGCTGCTCTATCATTCTCACTATTTGCTCCATCTGCTAGTTTTGCAAAAGTAGATACGAATAAGGAATGGAACATAGAGCGGTATGGGGATGAACTAGACATTACTGCCGAACTAAACAAACAATCAAGTGATGAGGAGTTTCAAAAAGAAGCTGCGGCTGCAATTAAAGAAGCGGCATCAGATGTTAATTTTGATCAAGAGGAAAGTGCTGCTAGTGAGGGTGCAACTAGTACTTTTACTTACGATGGTGGAACAAAATCTTTCCTTAATAGAGACCTAGCTTTTAAGTCATTTACGCTTCGCAGTGTTGGGGAAAACGTGGAAATTTGGGTAGCAAATGACTTAAGCTTTCCTGAAGGCGACGCACGTCCAGCCCATGTGGTAACGCAAGAACAAGTGGACAAGCTTAGAGATGAGTTTGACTCAAATATTTATCCAAAAACAACAGCGTTTTTTGGTACTCCTGATGTGCTTGATGGAAGCGAATCACCTTTGCCGGATATGGTCGGTTTGCCTGAAGGCTATTACGAGGGTAGTGACAAGGTGATTATGCTCGTAGATAATATTGTGGACGAAGGCTACTACGATCCTAGTTATCCATTCTTTGTAGCTGGTTTCTTCTGGCAAACGCTAGAAAATTATATAGACCGTAATATCATAACCATTGACACAAATAGTTGGGAAACAAGGTTAGAAGATACCTTTTATTCCACAACAATGCACGAGTTGCAACATCTGATTCATGCAGATAATGATGGGGATGAAACGACTTGGGTAAACGAGGGGATGTCAACCTTCTCTGAGTATCTGGGTGGATATGGTCACAATGCTGGCTCCATCAATTTTTTACTAGATCATCCGGAGAACTCTCTAGTAAATTGGGATGAGCATGTAGGAGCTGAAACTGGTCCGGAAACCATTGCTGATTATGGTCTAGTCTATCTATTTACCCTTTATAACTACGAACAATTTGGACAAGAATTCATTCGTCAAGTTGCAACAAGTGAATTAAATGGTATCGACAGTTTCAATGCTGCATATAAAGCAAATAGCATTAAAGAAGATTTCCAAAGTGTTTATGAAAAGTTCATTACAGCTTTACTAATCGATGACGCCCAAAACGTCAAGGGTCAAAAAGGTCAATATGGATTTGAAACAATCAATTTACGTGAATTGCCTGTTGAAGACGGCAAGCAACGCGGCATGACAGTTAACTTTGAAAAAGCAAAACAGTATGAAAAAGACGGAGTTCCGGCTTGGGGTGCCGACTACAAAGTGCTAGATTTTGACGAAAAAATTGTCGATGTAACATTTAACGGGATTGACTTCCTACCATTATCTTGGGAAACAGTCGCTGATCCCCTTGGTTCGGATGAACAGGTGTATTGGGGTGGAAATGGTGATGAGGCTGATCACAATCTTATTTTTGAAGCAGACTTAACGGGTGTTTCTGAAGCAACGCTAACATTTGATAATTTTATCGATATTGAAGAACAATGGGATTTTGGTGTGGTGCAGGTGTCTACAGATGGAGGAAGTTCGTGGACTAGCCTTGCTAATCAGAATACAAGGTCAGATGTAGTAGAAGAAGGGTATCCCAAGATTATAGAAAATGTTCCTGGTTTTACAGGACATTATGAAAATTGGCAACAGGAGAGCTTTGATCTTTCCGAATACGCAGGGCAAGAAATTCATATTTCTTTCCGTTACTTGACTGACTGGGGATTTAACGATACTGGATGGTTCATTGATAATATTGAGATTCCAGAAATCGGCTTAAGTTATGATGGATCAGGCTTGGATGAATTCCAGTCAAAAGCACAATTAGCAGGGGATTATGTGAATTACGCGGTTACCTTTGTGAATGAAGATAAACATGGTAAATATCAAGTTTTCCATGTAGATCCATTTCATATGACAGGACAAGATAATTTGAAGTTGCGCAACATGTTTAAAAAAGGTACAACCTACATGACAACGTGGTATGCTGCACCAGAAGGAATTAATCGCTCGGTTGATTTTGAATATGAAGTAAAGCTACAAGAAAAAGGACCGAAAAAGAAATAACAATGAAAAAACAAGGCTATCCATTTCGATGGATGCCTTGTATTTTTTTGTGTTTTTATTATTTGTTCACAATGATTTCATCATGATCCATGCTTTTGCTATCATAATTAAACACAAGCTTTGTTCGGAATCGATATGTTATTTGATCCGATGTTGGGTTCAAGTCTTTTGGTAATTGATAGGTAAAAGGGATTTGATCGCGATCATTTGTATCAATCATTCTTGAAATTAATACTGTTTTGACTGGTTCAATGACTTCTGCTTTCCCGCCGGCGTGTTCTTTAATAAAATCACACTCTAATCTAGAGAGCTTTTGTTTTACTAATCCGCCACTTATGTGAAAGGTTCCTGAGATTTTTTCACCTGTTTCTGTTTCGGTATGATCTAATACTAAATTAACTTTTGGTCCGATTTTTAAAACACTAATGATTTTATGAATCATTGGTTACCTCCGAAGATAATATGTGTGCATTAACTAACATAGACATAAAAAACCTTCACCAGTTTTTTGGCAAAGGTATTTGTGGTCCAACTATATACCTTCACCGTCTAGGCAAAGGTCTCGCAAACAACGTATCGTTGCCAATTAGGCCGGCGACCCAATGGATCACGTAATGTCGACATAATTGTAAGCTACTCCCCTTTGGAGTTCGTCTATGTTATTTGAGAATATCTTAATATAATTATAGGTAGTAAGTCAATAGGTTGTTAGGGTTATAGAAATAGCCCGTAAAACCACGCGGGCTTGCCCCGTGGAGAAGTCAGAAGTATCTTTGTACTGTTTTACTAACAAAGAAAGCATCCTGGGATAATTATAGACACCTGTCACCATCTAGTACTTGCATAGGTTAGCTCGTATATAATAGATAATTGCGGGTGGTGACAGGTGTTTGTAGCTTATAATGATTTATGTTTTTCTATTTTTTCCTCGTACCTCTTCCATATTTCATCTAGGCTAACTTCTAAAACCATAGCTATTCTTCCGATGGTAGTCATATAAGACTCGCCTTTTTCTCCGCGTTCAAGCTTACCTAAATAATTGGATTGAACCTTCGCCTGTTCAGCTACGTAGTTTATCGTCCATTTCTTATGAAGCGTCTTTTTACCTTCTCTAATTTCTCTTATAATTTCACCGAATATCTGACCGTTTCGTTTGCGATCTGTCACCATCATCGTCCTTTTCTGCATTCCAGAATTTTATATAAAATTAGGGTAGGGACCTTTGCTGTGTTGCTATGTACTATATTGCAGGGCATCATAGATTAGTTAGAACAATTTGCGATACATAAAGCCGTGCGCATCATCTGATGTTGTAGTGTGTAGTAAGATTCCCGCATTGGTACTTGTTGTCCATTTTTAAAAATGATATAGGATGAAATGTTAGGGTCACCTGCTCGATCTGGTCTTATTTCTAAGACATGGTGATAGAAAATCCATGAACATTCGAATGCGCGAGGTGACTGGGATGGAAAGCAAAATATCCTTTTTTCTGCGTTAATCAAGATGGGTACTTTATGCTTGGATGATGTAAGATATATCATTGCTGCACGTCGTCCTTCATAACTGGAAAGACCATTTAGACATGATTTTTCAATGATGGAGAAGGGGGATTCCTTCACATAAAAAATTTTGCGTGTTTCATATACGATCGATTGATAGTCTGTGTGGAGAGCGCGTTTGATTTGTGTTGTTTCTTCGTTAATTAAGTAGGATTCAAGATTTTCGGGCATAAGTAGTGTTCTATTAATTGATGGATTTATTATTGTATTCATTATTCCTATACTCCCCTCGAAGAATAAGATGGTCAATGGTGATGATTGAGTGTAATGAGTTATTAAATTATGATTTAAGATCACTCGAAATAGTATGTGAGCATATTCTTCTTTATTATTTTTTTGTGTTGCAGTTTACTAGCATAATTAGATGATTTAATGCGGCTGGTAGATTCTTAGGAGTAATTGTGGACCCTACTTGCAGGTTTTATTGCTCAACAATTCACATTTAGTTGCGTGGTTGTTTACGCTTACATTGTTTAACACCTCATTTCGAATTACTTTGTTGTAGGTTGTCAAAAAAACAACTTTTATAAGAACTATTATCCATTTATAGCAAAAAATGTAAAGCGTTTCACAGCACCTTTTTTCATTATTTTTTAATTTTACGTATGTGAGTAGTGCCGAAAAATCAATTTTAAGCGTTTTTTTGGAAACGTGGGGACAGTTCTTGGAAGCATAGGGACGGTTCTTGCGTTTACGGGGATGAGCTAAAAATAGTAAAAATGGAAACGCAAGAACCGTCCCTATGTGCACACCAGTCGGAGAGAAAATCATAAAAGCCTGTCCGTATGGGGACAGGCTAATAACTATTACTATGAATGTATTCTCTTTCTAACTACCAGGGATAGTCCGGTTAACAAGAGCAGACTTCCGATGATAAGGGTATTCCACATGCCTGTTGCAGTGTTAGGTAGTTTGTTATCGCCATCCTTAGATTTTTCTGCGTTGTCTTTCGAATCTGACTCATTTTGATCTGAATCCTTGTCTTTATACTGATCAGTGGAGTCCTCTTCCTTGTCCTTGTTTTCCTCAGAATCGTTAGTTGGGTTATCGTTATCGTTACCTGGAGCCGGATTGTCCTCTTGATTATCATCTGGATTCTCTGAATCATCTTCGTCACCAGGGGTTTCTGGTTCTTTATCAGAATCATCTTGTCCATCGTCCACTCCATCCTCGTTACCAGGCGCTTCTTCGTCACCTGGTTCTTCCACTGAAACAGCTTCTCCTAACGCGTACACAGCAATTGTTCCAGTAACTTCATGTGCAGCTAATAATAATGCTTGGTCTGTTGGGCTTTCTTCTGCAGTAATAAAGGTTAAGCCTTCCGGTGCAGAATCGCCACTTTCACTTGAAACATCTTCGCCATGAAAAGCACGGCTAGCAAAATAGCTATCAAAAGTTGGTGCAATTGGGTTAGATAGATCATAAACCATTATACCGCCTTGGCGTTCTAAGCCAATAAACGCATAGTCTTTATCTTGCACATTTCCAGTAATCACACTTTCTGGTTCTGGACCTTTATCATCACTTCTCGAATCGAAACCATCTTCGTCATTGTTTGTGTTGAAAAAATCAGGATAGATAGCAGCCATTTTCTGTTCAAACTGAGCGCCGCTATCATATACTTGTCCTAAGCTATCAGTATCCCAAATCGAAAAGGAACGAGCGCCAAATCCGTAGATTGCTTCATATTTTCCGTTTTCATTTTTGGGATGACTAGTGGAGCTTGTTAATCTACCCAGCTGTTCATCATCATATAAACCATTAGCGACCATATCATCTAATTGCTCCTGTGTATATCCTTCATATAAATCCGCATTGAGTTCATATCCGATTTCTTCTGCGATATCTTTTACTCGTGATTCTTCAGAAAATCCTTCCCAATCTTGCGCATCGCCTTCATTGGCAGTAAGGATGTATGATTTTCCATTTGCTTCAAACATAGCCATACCATCTGGTTGATAAATAGAGAGAACTGGCCAGTTTTGAATATTAATGCCATCGTCTTTATTCGAAGCATCTAACATATTTTCCCCAGTAGAAAAGTCTTTATAGCCTAAGCTTTTTATCGCAACAAATTGTTTAGCATTTATATCTAATTTTGCAATGGCATTATCTTCTTGTATGGCAACATAAGCATACTGACTAGCACCATCTACAACAATATATTCAGGCTCTAAGTCTTCTGCATATGTGCTATCCGGATGAACTTTTCTAATATCATCAGGGATGGTTACATTTGAAAAATCCACTGTAGTGACAGTGCTTTGGTCTAGCTCGGAAATATCTCCACTAAGGTCAATGATACTTACCGAACCATGTGGATTTATGGTGTAATCGTCGGATGGCTCACCTTCGTTAGCTACAAGTGCTTTGGTTCCGTCTGGTGAAAAAGTAACCATATCAGGTAAAGCGCCAACCTCAACATTAGCTAGGGACTTGCCATCCGTATCAAGGAATACAACATGTCCGTTGTCAGTTTTAATTGGAGCTGGTGCAGTAATCGCGATATAGTCACCACTAGGATGAATGGCAACGCTTGTTACATCGCCAGCCTCGACTCCGATATCAGCTAATGGAATTCTTTTCTTAAGCGGGATCGTTGTTGTTTGGCCGTCAGATAATACCGATAAATCGAGTATATCTATCGCCTTTTCTGCGCCGTTAACAGAGAATGCTTGATGGCTTTTGGCATCATAGACGATGATCTCTGTACCGCCTTCATCCGTTTCTGCGCCACTAGTGTAACGAGCAATTAGCTCGACAGCCAGTCCATCTTCTTTTTCTGTGAAATATGTAAGTTCTTCATATGCAGCAAATGTTTGCAGTGGAGCTATTAGAAGTAATAAACCTGATGTCATAGCAAGGGTGGTTTTTTTAAACGTGTTCATGACTTACCTCCTATTAAACTAGTATTTATTCAGATTAATAGTATAGAAAGACTGTTAAGGTAGAGTTAAGTTAGTGTGAAGTTATGTATAAAAACCATAAACAGGTGTGCCCTGTATTACATAAAATTAACAATAAATAAACTATTATAAGACCATATTTTAATATTGACCCCATATGATTAAAGAGTATGAATATTATTTGATGGAGGTTAATAGAATGGTAGATTGGAAACAAATAAGTAATAAAATCATTGTGTTATGTCTTGCACTACTCATTGTTATTTCTACAATCCCTTCAACAGTATTATTTCCTTATGTGAGTGCTGAGGAGCAGATGGGAAAAACGCCGGATAGAATTGCAGTTACATTCTATGGTGATACAAAGACGCAGAAAGCTTTTTCGTGGTACACCAAAGATCCAAACACGACAGGCATTGTGCAAATTTTGGAGAAAACAAGTGAAACAGAACCAACAGATTTTGCAGGTGCAATGGAGTTTTCAGCGGACAGTAAACAAATAACGAATAAATATGATGATGCAGCCCCAGAAACAACAGAAGGAAATCATAAAGCAATCGCAACAGGGTTAATGCCCGGAACGGACTATTGGTATCGTGTAGGAGATAAAAGTGCTAATGTTTGGAGTCCAGTCTATCAATTAGCTACGGATGATGGTGACGACCAATTTGATTTTATCTATGTAACGGATACCCAAGGAAGTCGGACGAACCAAGAGATTGATTATATTCAGGCAAATCAAACAATTGAAGAGGCATACAAAACCTTTCCTAGTGCCGAGTTTATGGTACATAGTGGTGACATCGTTAATAATAGTGACCGTGAACAAGAGTGGATGTGGTATTTAAATAACACGATTACAAGTAGTGCCAATTCAACATTTGCACCAGCAACCGGTAATCATGATGCTTATGATTATTCGTTTGTAGATCATTTTAACTTGCCTTATCCAGAAAATAGTGATCCTACAACAGGTGCTTATTATTCCTATGATTATGGAAATACACATTTTGCCGTTATTAATACGAATGATACGAAAATTGAAGAGCAGTTAGCCTGGCTACATCAAGATCTGACTAATACGGATAAAAAATGGAAGGTCGTTAGTTTTCACATCGCAGCATACTCTGTTGGTTCGCATATGGACGATACGATTTCTATACAGTTGCGTGACATTCTTCCAGATATTTTTACAAATTTAGGAGTAGATGTCGTTTTACAAGGGCACGATCATATCTACTTTAGGTCAGTTCCAATGGATGGGAAAACACCTGGTGAAGAGGCTATCCATGTGAAAGAAGTTTTCCAAGGGAAAGAAAGAGAATTTGCAATTAATCCAGATGGTTCCATTTATATCGTAAACCGTACAGCAGGAACAAAATGGTACGCACCAAATGATGAAGACGACATTGCGTTTTATGGAGTTCACCCAGCATTTTATGATAAGGAAGTTATAAAAAAGCCTGCGTTTAGCGGAATTAGTGTGGAAGGCGATCGTTTAGTTTATGAAGCGTACGAATATGACCGTGATGATATTGATGGTAATGGCGTTCAGGAGGTTTCTTTACTAGATGCGTTTGCCATACGGAAAATCCAAGAAGAAACGATAGAAATAGAGGCGAGTACGACGGAAGCTCTTCATGTGAAAAAAGCGGGGAGAGACAAGCTTACACTAACCGCAACATCCAACGTTACTCCGGAAGGCTTTGAAAATTTCAATTGGCGTTTTATTGAGAATGGAGCTGGATTGAAATTATCAAGTAATACAGGAGATGCTATTGATGTTGAAGTGACTAGTAATACGAAGGCAGGAATGGCAATTGTAGAAGTCCGTTCACCTTATGGAGACATAGAGACATATCAAGTGGAAGTGAATGATTTAGATTTTAGTATCATACCGTCTACCTATTCGATGGTGGTTGGTGATGCTAAGGAATACGAGATCGATATCGATACACCACTTGAATTTGTAGATCAAGAAGACCTTGATGCTGAACCGGTAATTGCGATGGAGGATTCTTCCGTGGCGACGGTTAGTGGAAAAATAGTAACTGCAGCAGGAGTTGGAGAAACAAATGTCAACGTATCAGTAAATGATGTTACGATATCAACACCATTAGCCGTTATGGATCAAGCTGTTGCTTTAACAGACATTAATTGGAAGCAAGGGCTACCGGGGGCTATTTATGTGGGAGAGAAAATCAACTTAATGGAGCTTGTTAATATAAATCCTTCCAATGCAACGAATCTAGAATTTGAATGGGAAAGTAGTGACCCTGGCGTATCCATTAGTAAAGCGGGTGTCATTACTGGTGTTGCTATCACTGATCAAGTAAGTATTACGCTTAAAGCCCGAAATGCTGGTGGCAATTGGAGCGATACACTAACTCTAGATTTAGCGATAAAAGAGCCGATGTTAACCGTTGATACTGTAGCTGATTCTGCAAAGACGTTACACGTAAGAAAACGACCGGAAATTCAGCTTGAAGCGAGCCTTGATGAACAAGTTTTGGAAAGTCCGATTGTTTGGTCTGTGGTAGAAGGAGAGGGTGTAACTGTAAGCAGAGATGGTGTAGTTTCAGTCGAGTCAAACGCTTCTTCTGATGATTATACGATTCAGGCACAAGCAAATGTAAATGGGATTACTTTTACAGGAAAATATCAAGGTGGAATTTATAAAGATGTTCAAGTAAATATACACAAGCAGGGTGAAAATGAGGTTATTGAAGTTGATTATATCGATGTGATGAAGCTTCTTCCTGATCCAACGAAAAAACCGATTGTATATCAAGCGGAAATAGTAAAACCAGTATATTTTGATGAAGGAGATGAAGAAATAGTTGGCTGGACTTCTAGTAATACATCTATTGCTGAGGTGATTGATGGAGAAACAGCGGGCGTAGGGCCAAAGAATCTAGGTGTTGTGATTGCTAAGATGATTACCAAAACAAACATCGTTCTAGAAACAGCTGGCGGTGCGACAGGTAAGGTAGAGTTAAATATAACAAAAGACCTAGATAGTTTCACATTTAGAGATGATTTACAAACAAGAATGAAGGTAGGAGAAGAAGTAGGATACGAGGAAGAGGATATTGTCTTTAATCCAGAGACAACAGCACTCTTCCCAGGTGGAATTCCTCCATATCCATTCCCGAAAGGCATTGGCCTTTCAATTGATAATGAAGAGGTTGCAGTAATAAGTAATGACGGTGATTTGCAAGGTTTATCTGCTGGAATTGCTACGTTAACAGTGACCCTTACAACATATGATGATAAACAAGTATCATCATCAATCGCTATTGAAGTATATGACGATGCAGTGGAAGAAGTTGATGAAGCGATCCAAGCTTTACCAGATGTAGACACGGTAACATGGAGTGACAAGGTTACAGTTGAAGCAGTTCGAGTGAAATATGACGGGTTAACTACTAACCAAAAATCTGTGGTGCCAAATGTAGACAAGCTTGTGGCATTAGAAGCAAAGATTACTACGCTTACACCAGATTCTGATAATGATATTCCGGATGAAAATGTAGAAGATGACAGGGATGATCAGAAAGATGAGGATACAGGCAGTGGTAATGGTGGTACTAAGGATGAGGACGATGATTCTAGTGACGGTTCTAGTGAAGGTGAAGATAATCATGAAAATATGGATCCGAACGAAGAAGACAATGTTACAGGCGATGGTGGTAAGGAAAATAAAGAGGATGATAATAAAAAGAAACAAACAGGTGATGAAGAGCTACCTAATACAAGTACATCGCTGTACAATTTGATCACATTAGGTCTTTTACTCATCATTGCTGGGGCAGTGTACCTGCGGTTCAGTAAAAGAAAGATATAAGGATAACGTGAACATGGGGACGGTTCTTGTGTTCACGATTCACTAGGAAGAGGCGTGCGAAAGGTAAACTATTTCCTTTCGACATGCCTTTTTCTTTTGAGATTTTTAGAAAGTGGAAACATGGGGACGGTTCTTGTGTTTCCAAAATGAAAGCTGTTGAGGGAGGAGGAGTTCCACAAAAAACGTATTACGATTAAAAGCATGATGAGGTAAAATTAAGAAGTATTTGTTTATAATATTTGTTGAGTGAGTACCCTAGTTATAAAAACGAATGGTGGAATGCATTGATCTGGTATAAAATGCAACTTAGATTTCACTAGCAATAATGGCTGATTTTTTATTTGAATCTGCGGATACGTAGGGATGATCTTACATGAAAAACCAGCACTTACGCAATGTATTCTTATAACCCAGGTGGAAACAAAAGAACCGTCCCCATGTTTCCAAGAACTGTCCCTCTGTTTCCATTATTGTTTTGTTAAGGTGGTTTTTGTTTATGGATAAGTTGAGATTATGCATTTTTGTTTTATTGGTTTTTGGTTTGACATCGGCATTTGTATATGGAGAGGAAGAAGCGGATGGGTCTGGTGACGTTGTTGTGGATCAGGACCAGGAAAAGTTGTCCTCTTTAGATGGTAATTGGGAGTTTTATTGGCAACAACTTCATACGCCAACAGAACTACATGAAGAGCAGCCATTACCATCATTAATTCAGGTACCAGGAGCGTGGGAAGGGCAGAATGTTCATGGAGAACCTATAACAAATACTGGCTACGGAACGTATCGAGTTCGAATACATATTCCAGCACAAGATATAGGAACACAGAAATCCTTATCACTCAATTATGTCGGGAGTGCCTACCGAATATGGATTGATGGAAAGGAATATGAAGGTATTGGTAAAGTTGGGACTACGAAGCAAGAAGAAGAGCCCCTCCTACAAAGAAACATTATTTTCTTTGAACCTGAAAAGAATAGCGTGGAACTTGTCATGCAGGTTTCCAATTATTCATTTCGTGAAGGTGGGGTCATCCATGAAGTGGTTTATGGGGAGACTACCAATTTAGTATCCTTTGTGATTAATGATAATATCCTAAAGCTTTTTACTATAGGTGCTTTATGTGTAATGGGTTTATATCATTTTATAATATTTCTTAAGAGAAGAAGCGAATTAGCCCTCCTATTTGTCGGTTTGTCGTCGTTATCCCTAGCTTTCCGAACGTTGACAGTAACAGAGTATGTCGTAAAGCCGTTAACTCAGCTAATTGGTTGGGAGAGCCTCGTTCGAATGGAATATCTTTCGGAAATTATTTTCTTTATATGCATGGTATTATCGATAAAATGCTTATTTCCGAAAGAAACACATCGCTCCATGGTGATTGTGGCTGTATTTGTATCCGCAACTTTATTTAGTATTATTTTGTTCACCCCATCTCAAGTTTTTACGAGCATGCTACCATATCATATGTTTCTATTGGTTGCGGTCGCTAGTTATTTTGTTTTTTTTGTCGGTACACTTGCGATCATAAGGGAAAAAGAAGGTGCCATTTTGCACTTGGTAGGTGCACTGGCCATTGTGTTTGCGGTCTTGAATGATGTATTAAATAGCCTTATGATTATACAATCAATCCCAATGATTGAGTATGCGTATATTCTTTTTATTATGCTTCAAGCAGTGATCGTCTCAAACCAATACACACGATTGTTCAAGGAAAATGTTACTTTAAATGATCAATTGACTGATCTTAATGATTCACTAGAAGAAAAAATTGATGAGAGAACAGAAACAATACATAAGAAAAACCAGGAACTGGTAGAAATGCAGCATACTAGAACGAGATTATTGGCTAATATTGCTCATGATATTGGTACACCTATTGTTGGTATGCATACTTATTTAAAGATTGTAAAAGAAGGAAAAGTTAAACTAGAGGATGCCGGTTTTCTCGATCAGATGCTAGACAAACTGTCTTATATTCGAAAATTAAATAATGATCTATTTGACTTATCTAAGCTTGAATCGCATAAATTATTTTTTCGGAAAGAAATGCTACCTGTTAACAAATACTTCAAGGGTCTTTTTCAATCGTTACAAGAAGAAGTTTTTGATGAGAAGGCCAGTATTCATATAAACAGGTTTGAAACGAAAATAGAAGGCAAGGAAGCGTTTGTTTATTTAGATAAATGGCGAATTAGACAAGTTCTGCAAAATTACATTGATAATGCCTTGAAATTTAACGACTCCGATCAATGTAGCATAGAGCTTAACTGTTATATTCAGAGCTATGAACATTCACATCGTGTAATCATTGAGGTGTCTGATAATGGTGTCGGCATTGCGGAAGAAGAAATCCCTTATATTTTTGGCCGTTTTTATAAAAAGTGGGAAGGCAATGTACAAGGAAGTGGACTTGGATTGGCTATTGTCAAAGAAATTATAGAGCAACACGATGGCCAGGTTGGAGTGAAAAGTAAACGTGGTGAAGGTAGCTGCTTCTTCTTTAGTCTACCAGTTTCCTTAAAATAGAAGCAGCTTCTTGGCGGTTTTTTACCTGAAGTTTTTCGTAAATGACAGTTAAATAGTTTTTGATCGTGCCGACACTCATCGTGAGTTTGTCGGCTATTTCTTTATTCGTATATCTTTCTGCTAGTAACATCATGATTTGTGATTCTTTTTCAGTAAAGTCCCCGGTCATGTGTTTTGGAAGTGTAGACTCCGCTTTTTTCTTTACATTGTTTACTAAATAAGTAGCAAGTTTGGTCGCAACTTCTGTCGGAAGCATATACTGCCCCCTTGCGACATCACGAATTGTATTCGTTAATAATTTAAAATCAATCCCTTTAATTAAGTACCCATTAGCCCCGTTAACAAGTCCTTCAATAATGTACTCTTCTTCATTAAAGGTTGTCAGGATGAGGATAACGATTTCTGGATACGCTGCTTTTAGTCTTTTTATGCAGTCGATACCATTCATCTTAGGCATCTTCACATCCATTAACACGACATGTGGTGCAGCTTCTTGCATCTTTTCCAATGCTTCTGTCCCATTTGCTGCTATTCCTACCACATGCATATCCGGTTCTGCATTGATCACTAATTCCATACCGGAACGAAAAAATGCATCATCTTCCGCTATAAATACTTTTAATAGGTCACTCATGATGGGGCCCCTTTCCCTAACTATTACAAGGCTAGTGGTTAATGACTTAGCTAAGAGATTGTATGATTATTTTATCATAAACTTCTACAAAAAGTGGCATTTTTTTCAAAAGTGACCTTTAGTCACTATTACTTTTGTCCTAGTTTTCATATAGTTAACTTATTGGATTAATAAGTGTGAAAAACCTATGGGCTTTTGTCTTAATTACATAAAAGCAGATAGTTAGATGAATAAAGAATTAGGGGTGAATTCTGTTTTATAAAAATTAGACTTTGATATAAGAAAAAAGCTCGTTCAGAGAAATGACTTTAGGGAGGAGATTTACATATGTTACAACAACAAAAAGAATTGTTTAGAAAGAATCTATTTATCTTTTTAAGTGCATTGCTGGTGATTACATCTGTGCTAACAAGCTTGAATATTACTTTAGTACAAGCGAGTAGTATTACGATTTCTAATGTATCTGAAATAGATTACCAGGAAGGTGACAGTCCGGTACAGGTAGCTCCCAATATAGAGATTACTGGCGGAGGATCTTATGGGGACGGATACGTGAAATTCGGTGTTGCCGGTAGTACCTCTTCAGAAACGTTGGCGCTCATGCAATCCAATGAGCCATCTAATGTGAATGGTGAAGTTTCTATTGTCGGTAAAAAAGTTTACTTAGGTAGCGGCAGTAGTTATAGACAAATTGGCATTGTCAATTCTGTTCATAATGGTGAAGGTGGACAACCATTGCAAATTGATTTTTCAACACCGTTAATTAATGCTGGTTTTGAGGAAGATGTGCAGAAATCATCGATCACCTCAAGAAACGATATAGGGAAAACGCAACGGATTACGGGATGGGATATCACATTAGGTCAATATGTAGTGTCACCATTAAAGAGTGGTACACAAAGTACACTTCTAACAAGTGGAACAAATTATAGTGATTTCCGTATGCAATTTGAAGTGCAAAACAGTCAGAAATCGATAGGCAATTATGCATTAAGATTAGAGGCTCGTTACTGGGTGAATGAGACGGCGGGAACACGAGGATTAGTTAATCCGAATTACGCAGTATTTCATGGTCCTTGGGCTATCAGTGATACTTTTTATGCCTACCAAAATGATACGATTGCTTTAGATTGGTCTGCCCTCAATGGTGGAGATGACTATGATGTATATGCTTTTTTAGAAAATGTTGGTAACGGGAATGAAATAGAACTATTTTATGGTAGAGGAAAAACGCAAGATTGGACAACAACAGAAGCGGATATACCGGCAGATGGTAGTTACCGCTTTAAATTCATTAGTGGCTCGTATGATGGAACAGGTGGTGGTTTACTAGGAGCATCCTTGTACATTGACAACATCCGTTACTTTGGCAATGTTGTAACGGACGCAGTTGTTCAACAAGCAGCGAGATTAGTAACCTATAAAAATAGTAGGCCTGAACCTGAATCTCAACCTAAAGTACTAGAAATAGAGATTAAGAATAAGGATAACGGCACAGCTACTGTAACGAAAGAGTTACGAAATGAGACTTTGATTCGATATGCACAGGGAGACAGTAAGGAAAGTGTAACTGCGGATCTTGAGTTACTAACGGAAGATCGAAATGGGTCTCGTATTGAGTGGCTTTCTGACGATGAAACAGTAATCAATCCTGAAACTGGAGAGGTGACAAGACCTTCGCATATTTCAGGTGATCAACCAGTGACTCTAACGGCTAAGACGGATAATGGAACTGTTGAAAAGGAATTTGTGGTGATTGTAAAAGCGGGTGAAGCTGCACCTGGCTTGACACTAGAGGTTATTGCGTTTGAACCGGTTAACCCTGGTAAGGTTGAGTTATCTGTTTCGGATCATCCTGCCGAGAATCATGAATTTTATTATCGAGTTGTTGATGATGAACCGTTACCAAAAAACTTAAATCAAAAAGTAGACGTAGTAGATTGGTCTCTATTTATTAATCTACGTGATCAAGAAGTGGTAGCAGAAAATGGAAGTTATATAGAAGTTATCGAAGTAGATGCAAGTGATCTAATTACCAAGTGGGAAAAAATTGGTCCGACTGATGATGGTAAGCCATTACAGGAGGCCTTAGAAGCTACGCAAATAGCGAGGGTTGATGCAGAAAATGCGTTGCAACGTTACACGGATGCAAGTGGAGATACAGGTGATACTGTATATACTGATGTAGAAAGTGCATTAAATGATATAACTGTATTTTTGGCTACAGAACCTAAAGATGTACCTGTAATTAATCAGGAAACGGCTACGTTACAAGCGTTTATTGCAACTTTAGAAGCTGCGAGTGCTTTAAAAGAATACAAAAATGCTCGTGAAGCAGCAGAGACCAAGATCGATAAGGCAGAAGTAGCAGAAAAACGTTTCCGTGATGCAGAAGGAGACGAAGAAGAACAAGCTTTTACTGCAGTAAGAGATGCAAGAGTTGCACTTGATAATTTTATACAAACTGCAACACCTGATGATAAGCAAGCGATTGAAGATGCTACTAGTCATTTAGAAAATTTGATTTTGACATTAGACGAAGCTAGCAAGCAGAAAGAATTCGAAAATGCAAAGAAGAATGCTACATCTGAACAAGCCTTTGCTAATGCATCGCAATCCCGTTATAAAGACGCAGGTGGGGAAGAAACTGTTTCAGAGTTTATTGAAGTAAAAGAAGCGAAGGAAGCACTTGACGCTTTGCTTACGACTGCAACACCTGAAGATACAACGGAAATCATACAAGCGACAAATAACTTAAAAGGTGCAAAGAATAAATTAGAAGAAGTAACTGCCACTATAGAGTTTACTAATGCGAAGAAAGTGGCTGAAGAAGTAAAAGAAGAAGCCGCTGCATCTCAAACTCGCTTTACTAAAGCGGGTGGCGAAGAGAGCCTGGAAGCGTATAGAGCGGTTGGTGAAAAAAAGAATGCACTTGCGTCCCTATTAAACAGTGCAGCAGTTAACGATACACAAAAAATTGTAGAAGAAACTACAGAGTTAAAAGCGTTGGTTCAGGAATTAAATAAAGCTAGCAAACAAAAGGAATTTGAAAATGCCAAAAATGCTGCGGAGTTAATTATAGACAAAGCAGATACAGCACAAACACGATATACGAAAGCAGATGGCGAAGAAACTGCTTCAGCGTTTATACATGTAAAAGAAGCGAAGAAAGCAATTGAAAATTTACTAGCGGATGCAACTTCTGACAATACTCAAGCGATAGAAGATGCAATAGATGATTTAGAAGAAAAGATTATTGCCTTAGATGAAGCTAGTGCGCAAAAAGAATTAGAGAACGCAAAAGAAGCTGCGAAATTAGCAAATGAACAAGCTGATGCTTCTCAGGAGCGTTACACCCAAGCAGGTGGAGAAGAGCGGGATGCAGCATATACTGCTGTGAAAGTGGCGAAGCAAGCTCTTGCTACACTTCTAATGACGGGGACACCATCTGATACAGATGAAATTATAAATGCAATTGAAAATCTACGTGATGCAAAGTCAACTTTAGATGCATTGAGCTATACGAAAGAGCTTGCGAATGCAGTGAGGTTAGCTAAAGAAGCGTTGGATGAAGCAATTGATGCTCAAAATCGCTATATAACTGTAGGCGGTGAAGAAGAAGCGAAGGAATACAAAGCAGTTCGTGAAGCGAAACAGGAAATGGATTCTCTTATAACCAATGCAACACCTGACGATACGTTCGAAATCGAAGAGTGTACTGATGGATTAAAGGCATTGGTCGTGGCACTGCATGAATTTAGTGATTGGAAAGAGTTGGATAATGCAGTCAAAGCTGCTGAACTAATGTTGGAGAAAACAGTTGTAGTTGAAACGCGATACATTGAAGTCGGTGGAGAAGATAAAGGCGAAGTTTATCAAGGCTTGAAAAAATCAGAAGAACAGCTTCAAGCCTTATTAACAGATCCGAATCCAGGTGACACACAGGCTATTAAGGAAGCGACAACTGGATTAGAAACTGCAATGATAGAACTAGAAAAAGAAAGTGATTTACTTGAGTTAGAAACTGCAATGGATAAAGCAGAAATTTTACAGGAAAAAGTAAATAATTCACTAATACGCTACACAAATGCAGGTGGAGCAGAAACTGCGGAAGATTATAAAGTCGTATCAGAGGCGAAGGAAGCACTTGAAGAATTGCTAAAGGGTGCGACAACTGAAAATACACTGAAGATCATAGAGGAAACGGAAAAACTAAATGTTTTAATGCACGAATTAGATAAGATTAGCGCTTCTAAAGAGTTAATGAATGCAGTCAGAATAGCTAGAGATATGAACGAAAAAGCTAGTAAGGCAGAAATCCGATACACAAATGCAGGTGGAGAAGTTACGTCTGACGTATATGTAGTGGTGAGTGATGCTAGGGAGGCACTTCAAGCGTTATTAGCGGTTGCGGAGCCTGACGATACATTAGCGATAGAAGTCGCGACGGAAACATTAAGTGCAGCAGTTGCAGAGTTAGAAAAAGCAAGTGCAGCTAGAGAATTAGCAAACGCATTGGATGCAGCTGGTGAAGCGAAAGAACAAGCTTTGAAGGCTCAAGATCGTTTTGCTAAAGCGGGTGGAGAAGAAACTGCAGATGAGAATAAATCAGTAGTGGATGCTCTTAATAAGTTAGAAACGGAAATTTTGAAAGATCCGCAAAGTGTAACAGAGGTAGAAGCAGCGACAAAAGAATTAAAAGCAGTCATTGCAGAGTTAGAAAAAGCAAGTGCAGCTAGAGAATTAGCAAATGCATTGGATGCAGCTGGTGAAGCGAAAGAACAAGCTGCGAAGGCTCAAGATCGTTTTGCTAAAGCAGATGGAGAAGAGGCTGCAGACGAGAATAAATCAGTAGTGGAAGCTCTGACTAATTTGGAAGCAGAACTGGTGAAGGATCCACAAAATACCGAAGCAATTGTTGGAGCAACGAAAGC
>NZ_JAOALK010000052.1 GCF_025154055.1 Aquibacillus koreensis | reverse complement strand
AATCGCTCAAGTAGAGCAGTCTAAGAACTGCCCTTGAGCGAAGCCCTTACATCCACGGGGCAAGCCCGCGTGGTTTTACGGGCTATTTCTATAACTTTCATTATAATCAATTTCACATATGATAGAAGGTGATTCGTACGTATAAAAATAAGATATTTCACAGTGCACTGGCTAACTCTGACTTTAATCTGCTGTTCTTACTCTTTCTTATCAGTAATACCATGATTCTTCCCTGACTATAATTGCCTAATAGCGAGATTTATATAAGTGCCTTCAATTCCATTCTTGCTTTTATTAATAACATTTTGTCAGAACGGTATAAGGACTATGCTATGTAATTTCCATCAAACTTATACATTATGGTAAAATATAAGTAGGACATGTGCTATGGACCTATATCATTTCATCTTAGAATCGGACACGTAAAGGAGGATTTGTATGACACGAAGTTTATTTGCTGCTACAGAATGGATTGCCAAATTCGCATATATAAATTTGCTTTGGATGCTCTTCACAATTGTCGGCCTTGTTATTTTTGGTTTTTATCCGTCAACGATCGCGATGTTTACGATCATGCGAAAGTGGATTATGGGAAATTCGGACCTTGCAGTTTTTAAAACATTTTGGAATACATTTAAAAAAGAGTTTCTGAAAAGTAACTTACTTGGCTTGTTTATAACAATAGTAGGGATCATTATATATATAAATTTACAGTACATGCAATTGAATAGAGGAACTTTGATGGAATTAACACATATACCATTGTATTTATTCATAATAGTGTTCGCATTAACTCTACTGTATTTGTTCCCAGTTTATGTTCATTATGATGTTTCCTTGTTTCAGATGTTTAAAAATGCTTTACTAATTATGTTCATTAACCCGCTCTATAACATTGCGATGATTGCTGGAATTGCAATAACCTTATACGCTTTATACTATATACCAGGCACATTATTTTTCTTTGGTGGAAGTCTAGTAGGATTTCTAGTTATGGCTACATGCTTTCAAGCTTTTCAGAAAGTGGATCAAAAGAAACAACAGTTGGCTGGAGAAAGTTAAAGTAAAAGGACTCCATTTCTAAGAAATGGAGTCCTTTTTGTTTACTAATATCTAATAACTGGTTATATCTAATCACATAATTCCGTTACGCTTTTATGGATTCGGCTAATCTCGAATATCAAGATTCTATAAACCTTGCTCAAAAATTCCCTGTTCTCGTCTAAACAGTTTATTTTAATTTCTCATTAACATCGTCTTAGTAAACCAGTAAAGTCAGTTAGTAAGTTCTCTTTATACAAAATTAGACTCACCCTAGGAAAATCCTAAAGCAAGTCTAATACTTTGTTTTCTTATTTCAATTATCCTTTTACAGAACCCGCTGCAATACCTTCTACAATTCGGTTACTTAGAATGAAGTAGGCAATTAATACCGGGATAATACTAATCATTAGTGTTGCACCAATTGCACCCCAGTCAGTCAAGTACTGTCCGACGAAGTTTTGGATACCAACTGTTAATGTCTTCCATGTATCAGAACTAATAAACGTGTTAACAAACACAAATTCGTTCCAGTTATAAATCATATTAATAATAACTGTTGTTGATATTACTGGTGTTGTCATCGGCAACGTAATCTGGAAAAAGATCCGGTGTACCGAACAGCCGTCCATAACTGCCGCTTCCTCAACCTCACGAGGTAAAGTGTAATAAAAACCAAGTAAGATCATGATTGTTAGCGGTAGGTTAAATGCTACATACGAAAGAATGATTGATAATGGATTATCAATAACGTTAAGTCTGTTAAAGAAATCAAACAATGGAATTAATGTAGAGTGAATTGGGATCATAATACCAACCATAAACATCCCTAACACCAAACTGCTAAGTTTCCAATGCATACGTGTAATTGCAAACGTTACAAAACTAGCCAACAACACTGTAAGAATTACAGATATAACAGTAATCCATACACTATTAAAGAAAAATTGACTAATGTTACCATCCGTCCACGCTTTAGCATAATTTCCCCACTGTGGATCCTCTGGCAAGGCAAATGGAGACCTACCAAATATCTCTGAATTCTGTTTTAACGAAAAGATGAATAACCAGACTAACGGATAGATTTGGAACAAGGCAACTAGTCCTAATACTAGGTAGAGGAGTCCAAATCCAATACGATTCATTGGTGTATTTGTTTCTTTTATTCCATTACTCATAATTACAACTCCTCCTTCTTAGTATTGAATTTCATCGCCTGATGCCGTTAATTTTCTTATTAACCATGTAAGAATTAGACAGATCACTAGTAATGCAAAACCAACTGCACTACCATAACCAAAATTATAAGTTCCAAAAGCTTGACGGTACATATAAGATGCCATAACTTCACTTGCACCGTTTGGACCTCCGCCTGTCATTACGTAGATTAAATCAAAGTATTTTAATGAACCTACGATTGCTAAAACAACCGTTACTTTAATAACTCCCATAATTAAAGGAATTTTTATTTTATATGCAATTTGAATTGGATTAGCACCATCAATTCTTGCAGCTTCTACAAGTGATTCAGGAATACCTTTTAAAGCTGCAGAATAAATAATAATGTAAAAACCTGCATACTGCCAAATGATCGCTATAAAGATGGAAAATAACACAGTATCTGTATCAGCTAACCACGCTGGTGGGTTATCCACTCCAAGAGTTGTTAGTAAGCTATTAAGAATACCATTATTTGGATCATATACTTTCAACCAAAGTTGTGCGATTGCAACAGATGATAAAAGCATTGGTATCAAATAGATCTTTCTTAATAATTCCGAACCCTTTAATTTATTTGCTAAGATTAGTGAAATTGCTAAATATGCAATTAATGATATTGTGGAAAAAAGAGCAAGTAAGAAAGAGTGGTAAGCACTATCCCAGAATTTCCCATCTCCCATCAACTCTGCGTAATTTTCCAACCCTATAAATTTCATTGCTCCAATGCCATCCCAATCCATTAATCCGTAGTAACCAGATAAAATTATGGGAACAAACATTAAGACTCCAATTAGGAGCAGGGCAGGCAAGACATATAAGGCTATAACTACTTTATTCGACATGACTTTATTCATAGATGTGTCTCCCCTTTCGAGATTACTGATGAAAAGGACATATCAGAAGTAAAAGATATGCCCTCTCCGATCTTAGTATTTATCTTTTTCTATTTTTTTTATTTTATTCTCTTTACCGAGAATATCTAGTTGGTTACAATCAATAAAGCCTAATTATTCTTCATTCTCTTTAGCTATTGCTTCATCATGTGCTTCTGCAAACTCTTGTGGAGTCACTTCTCCGCCAAATAGAGCTTGGATTTGGTTTAAGTGTACTTCAGCTGCTGCTGCAGATAACTGAACATCAGCATATAGAGTTAGGTTAGAAGCTTCGTTTAAATCGTTCAATACATCGATATACATTTCTGGAAGATCAGTTTCAGATGTATCTACTTTTGTTGCCGGGATAACACCCGCATCCGTTACAGATCTTTCTCCCCATTTTTGTACGAAGAATGAAACAAATTCTTTAGCTTCATCTTTTACATCAGAATCTTCAGATACGAATAGACCAACACCAGGTCCTCCTACTAAGCTGTCTCTGTTGCCTTTTCCACCTTCTACTTCAGGGAACTTCATGTAGTCTATACTATCTTTAAACTCTTGTGAATTATTTTCATTTGTTGTGTACTCAGGAAGATCCCAAGAACCCATTAAATACATTGCTGCTGCTTCATTTAGGAAATATCCTTTTGCTTCATCATTTCCAAGGCCATTATAACCATTAACAAATGCACCCATATCAACTAATTCTTGAATCTCTTCAGCAGCTTGAATTAGACCTGGGTCTGTGAAGCTACCTTCTCCACTAATTGCATTTGGAAGTGCATCTGGTCCAGCAATACGGTCAGCTAAGTACATATACCACATAGAACCCGTCCAGCGGTCTTTGTTACCAAGAGTAACAGGCGTTACACCATTATCAACAAGTGTTTGGATACCGCTTTTTAACTCTTCATACGTTTCAGGTGTATCAACACCGTTATCTGAGAAAAGTTTTTGGTTGTAATACAATGGAGTGATGTTTAGCTCTAATGGTAATCCATAAGTAGTTCCATCTAATGCATATGCTTCAGCAGTACCTGGAACAAATAAATCGTTAAGGTCACCTTCTAATAAGTCATCTAGTGAAGCAAACTTATTACCATCAACATATGGTGTTAAGAAACCAGCTGCCCAAGTCATACCTACATCAGGTAATTCATTGGAAGCAGACAATACCTTTAATTTTTCTTTGTACTGCTCGTTACCTAGGATCTCAACCTCTACAGTAACACCTTCATTTTCGCTTTCGAACTCATCAATGATGTCGTTTACAATTGCAAAGTGTTGTGGTGAGCTACCTTCAGGCCATAAGTGCATGAAGTCGATCGTTTTATCTTCACCGCTATCAGCAGTTTCACCTGAATCACCATTGTTTGTAGATTCACCTGAATCATTTGAATCTGTACCTTCATCGTCATTACCACATGCTACAAGAGCGAAGACGGTAAATAACGATAGCAATATTAATGCAAGCGTTTTCTTTTTCACTATAATACCCCCATACTTTTTGTTGTGTATTACAACTTTAAGTTTACCATTCTACAAATTTTTATGTAAGGTAACGATGTTTGGGTAAAATACTACTTTCTTTAGGAATCGCTTACATTGTTTTTTCTGTATGAATTCGGTGTAATATCTTCATTTTGTTTAAAGATTTTTATAAAGTATTTAGATGTTTTATACCCAACTTTTTCTGCGATATCAGTAATCGGTAGGTCAGTGGTCATTAATAAGTTTTTCGCATGAAGTAGCCTACTTCTTGTAAGGTATTCACTAAAAGTAACCTGAATCTGCTCTTTAAATAATGCACTCAAATAGCTAGCATTCAGATGAACATGATCTGCTACCTCTTTCAATGTGAGATCCTTATAATAATGTTCATCAATATATGCTAGAGCATCTCTAATGGAAGCAGTGTAACGGTCCTCTACATTTATATCTAAAAATTTATCGTCAACAACTTTTTCAATAATATCAGATCTTTCACGCTTCTGTTCTTCCAAAAGTGCCTGCTCCACTGCTTCAATTAGTTTTTGTTTACTAACCGGCTTTAATAGATAATTGACAACTCCTAATCGAAGTGCCTGCTGTGCATAATCGAATTGCGAGTAGGCAGATACTACAATAACGACAGGATTTATTTCTTCTTCCTTTAAGATTTCTAATAATTTTAGACCTGTCGTTTCTGGCATACGAATATCAGTAATTAACAAATTAATCTTATGCTGTTTGATGACTTCAATCGCTTCATCTGCACCACCAGCACTTATGATATGGTATTTTCCGTTTGCCCAGTTATCTATTGTTCTTTTTAATCCTTGTCTTGTTCGTGGCTCATCATCTACAATTAAAATCGTTTTTGAATGCACTATTCCTTCCCCCCGTTCAACGGTATATCAAATGAAATGCTTGTCCCTTTGTCTTTCTCACTCTCAATCTTAATTCCTTCTAAATGTTCATTTTGGTAGTAGAGGTGTAATCGTTTTTGTACATTTGAAATAGCGATACCCTTTCCTTTTATAGATGTAACGCCACCCTCTTGTAATGAAAGGTAAATTGATTTTATTTTTTCTGGCTTCATACCTGGACCATTGTCTGTTACCTTAATTGTAATCATTCCTTCTTGAATTGATTTCATCACATTTACAGACACATGGCATGGATGTGAAGTGTTTCCCGCACCATGTAAAATGGCATTTTCCACTAGTGGCTGAATCAATAGTTTCGGAATCTTGACGTCCTCCCATTGAACAGAAACGGCCTTACTCCATGTTAATCGTTCCCCAAAACGCATTTTCATAATTTGCATGTAACGCTCTATATGCTCAAGTTCTTCACTAATTGAAACCCACTCACTCTTGCTAATATGTGTAATTGTGTATCTGAACAATTCAGACATTGCAAGTACATGTTCAGCAAGTTCTTCTTCCTCCTTATCTTCTAACGACCAATACAGTGCATCCAGTGTATTAAAAAGAAAATGCGGGTTTATTTGTGCCTGAAGTGCTTTTAGCTCTGTTCTACTGCGCGTAAGTTCTTTTTCATACACCATCTTTATCAAATGGTTTGTTTCTTCAACCAGTTGATTATACGTGTTATTCAATTCATTAATTTCATTCGTAGAGGCAATATCAGGATTGGATGTTAGCACCCCTTCGCTTGCTTTTCGCATTGTTTTCGTTAGTTTTACAATCGGATTTGTAATTAATGTTGAAAGGAAAAATGAGCTCACCAAAAAAATAACAATACCAATAAGACCAGAAACAATAATTCCCGTTCGTAAAACAGATATCCCTTGTGTTAACGTACTAACCGGGGTTAAGATCACTAATGTCCATCCAGTTAACTGAGATTTCTGCTTAATGAGCATGTAATCATTACCATCTATTTCTAACGTGCCTGTCTTATGTGAAAGTACCTCTCTAATATCACGGTTATAATTCGTGACAATTGGTTTATTATTGTGGTCCACCAATATCGTGTACTCATTGACAATATCTTGAGATTCATTCGATAATTGAAAGTTCGTTTCGTTCACTCGTACTAATAAGTAACCCCCATTAATATAAGCTTGATCCATAAGACTAACCCGCCTTATTGCTAAAAAGAAATTCGGATCGCGATCGTCCTCCCCAATCCAAAGTAAACTCCCTTTCAATTCTTTCGCTTTTTCCAACGTTTGTGGATGTATTCGCCCCGTTAAGCTCTCATCTCCCAAAGGTATAACCTTCTCTAAATCTTGTGTATATAATTCAATAGAATAAATTCCATCAGCATTAGCTTGAAGTGTATTGATCGTCTCCATTAATGATTGCCGTTGATTAAACGTTGGAGACTTCCCATTCATTTGATCTAATAACACCTGTTGGACGTCACCATTAGTAGCGACCTGCTTTGTCACCATGTTGATTTGTTCATATAAGGATTCAAAACGACCATTTGATTCAATAGCAACCTGTTGAATTTGTTCTTCTGCGTTATTTTTTAACAACATCGATACTCGGCTAAACGTCATAGCTCCAACAATGGCCAAAACAATTACCATCACAGTTAAAAATACAACTAGTATTTGGTTACGTAATGTGTTCCATCTTTTTAGTATATCTTTTAACGATTTCAAATGAAATCAACCCTTCTAGGATATAACAACTTAAATTACATTCACAAAAAACAAATCTATGTAGCTATAATTTTACCATGAAACGACATGAAATGCCTAAATAAACGGATATAGTAAGAAGATCTACCTAAAGGAAAAAATTGTAATTGTTTTGGAATGTTTAAATAATTGTCTGAGGTGTAATAGAGTACTAGAAAGAAAAAGAGGCTAACAAAATGTCAGCCTCCCCTTTTTGTATTAATTATGCTCTTTTTCTTCTTACATATAGTAGGTAACCAGCACCAATGATTAACATGAACGTACCTACTGCTAACCAATTGTAAGTGTTAGTTGCTGTGTCAGGAAGTTCATTTTCGTCTGAATCGTCAGACTCATCTTCTGTACCTTCGTCGGCACCGTCGTTAGATCCTTTATCAGATCCATCTTCTTCTGGTGTTTCACCTGGAGTTTCTCCTCCTGGTGTTTCACCCGGAGTTTCTTCTACTGGTTCTTCACCTGGATTTTCTTCTCCTGGTGTTTCACCCGGCTCTTCACCAAGTTGTTCTTCTAAATCTTCAATCTTACTTAACAATTCTTCAATTTTACTTGTTAAGTCACCAATTTGAGTTACAAGATCTTCAAGAGTAGCACCTTGCTCTTCAATTTGAGTGGTAAGTTCTTCTAATAGTGTTTCTAAATTAGTAACTTGTTCTTGAAGTTCACCAATTTGTTCTTGGTTACTTTCTTTAAGATCCTCAATTTGTTGTTTTAATTCTTCAATCTTTGCTTTTAATTCTTCAATTTGAAGCTGTTCTTCAGACGGCTCCACAAGTGTAAGATTACCGTACACAGATGGATCTGACCATCCCATACCAGTGTAATCATTCCATATTGCTACACTATTTCTAGCACCATCTACAGCATCGTTGATTTGTACATCAAAACCAATTGTATCAACATCTACAAGTGATGTAGTCTTAAATGGAATTTTCATTTCTACAAAGTAGTTTGTTCCATCTACTACTGCTTCAGATTCAAATCCTTCACTAATATCTCCTGGGTTGAACGATTGCTCATTATCGAAGTTTACTCGATACTGACCGTGTCCATCACCATAAGACGCAGCTTTCGTGTTCTGTTCATCAAGAAATACTTCAACAGAATCATGTTCGTAAGCATTAGCAGAAGTTTTATCTAACTCACCATCAGTAACTTCAACTAATACATATAAGTTTTCAGCATCCCATAATACTCTCGCTTCACCGGTTGCACCGTTATGAGCAGATTGGAAACGGTCAATAGGCAGAACAGGAGCATTACTCCATAATTCTTCAATTTCACCATCAATTGTTGCTGTGCCAAATGCTGCATCTCCTGATCTAGCTTCAACCTCAATTGGAGCGTTCTCTTCAATGTAGGTTGCAGTATCTTGAAGTGCATAATAAGCTTCTTTTGCTTGCAAATTGCCATCAAATAACAATGGATTATCTTCGCTTCTCCAGCTATGTCTATCACTTAAGCCCCATAAGGTAACTCGTGACATATGATCTGAATGCTCTTTATATAGATCAAATAACTGTGCGTAGAAATAAGCTTGTTCTTTTTCTTCTTCTTCAGTTAGAGTAGTTGTATTTGAAGCACCTACATCTAATTCTGTAACACCTACATCTACACCTAATTCGATAAATCTTTCTAAGGAAGTTCTAACGTTTTCAATGTTCACACTTGTAGTGTAGTGAGATTGCATTCCAACTCCTGAGATTAATTTACGATCATCATCAGGATTTTCTTCTGCGTAACGCTCATTAATATCTTTTACCATGTGATACATTGTTCTTGCCTTTGGTTGTAGGTGATCATTGTAGTCATTATAATAAAGCACCATATCGTGTCGCCCTAGACTATCTGCTACTTCTCGAGCATATTTATATGCTTCGTAAAGATAATCGTCACCAATTGATTGTAACCATCCGGAGGATTGTCGTAAGTTAGATTTCCAATCTTCAGGATTTGAAAAACTTCCATCTAATGCTTCATTCACAACATCCCAGCTGATTAGCGAATCTCCAGCAATTGCGTCAGCACTTGTCATTACCTTGCTAATGTGCGTTTTCATATTTGCTAATGCTTCATCAGGTGTCTTATAAGATCCATCTTCATTTTGATAAAGTGAATCTTCTGACTGTGAATGCCACATTAACACGTGACCATGCACTAACAAGTTTTTATCTACAGCATTCTGCAGGAATGCATCTTGACTCGAATGTGTAAAATTGCCTTGATCATCATAGTAAGCTTCTGGTTTCATGACATTTTCTGCCGTAATCAAATTATGATGTTTTGTCATAATTTCAAGATCTCTACCTGCAAAATGGTTGGTTCCAACTGCGTTTCCAATATAGAAATGATCTGCATAGATATCTTTTAATGGTGTTAGATCTTCTACTGCATAATCCGGCACATATACTTCTGCTTTGAAGTCATCGATATAATAGGAAACACCTGTTGTTTGTGCTTCATCATATTCTTCTTCCACATAGAAAGATAATGCTTCTATATCTTGTGGTACAGCATAAGTTCCTTCTAGTAGAACCCATTCATCGGAAGTAACCGTTACAGGCTCGATAACTGGAGGATAATAAGTAGTTTCTCCATTAACTGTTTGAGCAGCTGATAATTGTAATGGTGTATCCTCTTGACCAGGTGCTAATTTCACCCATAAGCTAAAATTATACTCATGTCCAGGGTACATTTCATCAAATAAATCAATTAATGCCGCATCTGAAGACCCTAGACGGTTGCTAACAGATAAGCCAAATTTGCTATCTCTTGCAGCATCAGCCGTCACATCAAGAACTACATTATCTTGACGTTGAACCCAGCCCTGTGCTGTTCCATCTTCGAAATCAGTGTCTGCTGCAACTTCTTCACCTGCAGGAATTCCTTCAACGGGCTCCTCTACAGGATCTTCTACAGGTTCTTCCATAGTACCTACATGCATGACTTTGAAATTGTCTAGATAATAGTCATTTGTAGTAAAAGCATTATCTGCATTTTGAGTCTGCAACCAAACTAATAATTCAGTTGCTTCATGCTCATACCCAAAGTTTTCAAGAGTAAGTGTTGTCCAATCGTCTGCATTTACTGCAGTTGGATTAATTAACCATGGGTATTCATTATATTCAGGATCAGTACTTGGATAAGAATACTTTGATCCAAGTACAACATTAGTAGTTCCTTCTTTTAATTTCACATCAAAACTAATTGTATAAATCTCGCCTTGAGTTAATTCTTGTCCTAAGTCATATAGAAGTCTTGATTCTGTTTCTGTTGGTCGATTAAGGTACCCTAAGGATTTCTCTCCAGTAACATCATCTGTTACGATTTCTATATCTGCTGGTGCAAGATTGTCCCAACCTAAACTGGACCAGCCTGTTGTAGAATCATCTTCAAAATCGAAATTTAAAACCTCATTTGGTGTAACTTCTGCTGCACTCACCGATGAAAGCAAGCCTGGCGGTACAAGCAAGTTAAAAATAAGTAGTAAAACCATTGCAAAACTAAATTTCTTTTTCATCTTGCGCCTCCTTGTAAATAGATAGTGTAATATTCTGATAATTGACACCGTTTACATTTCTAAGGCTAGCACCCCCTTTACCTTAAACAGACAACTATATTTTTTTTGATTCTCATGTAATAGATTCTAGTTGAGAGTAATATAATGTAGAAATTGAAGCTTATGAGGAAATTATTAATAGATTAGTTGTTAATAGTATGTATTAATAGGAACATACGGAGAAGTAAAAAAGCGCACTACTTCGCATGTTCTCTAATATTTATTTAGTTTCTGTTAGATACTTCAAGAGTTCAACTGACTCTTCTTGGCTATCACTAAACCCAGGTATAAAAGCTGCTAGAGGAGTATCTAAGGTAACACCTAACTCTCTTAGCAATCTTGATTCATTCTCAATTGGAACAACATATGTCCGTTCTTCACCTGTGTCTGGATCAGGTTCTGTAAACTCGTCCGATAGTGAATCTGGAGGCACCACATCATCTAACGGTACAAATGATACCGGATCTAATATTCCTTCAATTGCACCTTGTCTAATGATATAAATATCACCGTACTTACCAGCTAACTCAGCGTAAATTTTCTCGTGATACATTGGGTAAAACTGAATGCTAAAATCTTCAGCAGTACTTCCTTCTATGCCTTCCACCACAATGCTTTCAACTTGCTCCGAAACTGTAGTTGGAAAGTCGGCAAAGAACGAGATTTCTGTCTTGTTTTCTTCTTCTGAACACGCTGCTACTAGAAGCACTAGTGATAAAAGTAAAACAAGTAAACCAAACCTTTTCATTTCTCTCACCATTCCATTTGTTTATTTTTGGACTATACTAATACCTATTAATTGTAACAAAAGGGTAGGACTAAAGGCGAGTTACAATAATTTCTGAGTGTCACTGAGTATGTCCTACTCATAAAACGCAATGCCTAATGAAGACGAATACCTTTTATAAGTAGCACTTTTCACAAGCATTTTAAAAGAAACCGCTTTCTTAAATCACGAAAAAAATTACCGATTGGTGGAAGGATACAATATACATTACAGTTACTAACCTTTCTCTATAAGAAAGGTTAGTACACAGCAATGTAAAGATCTTATTTGATATTAAGTTTAATTACTTATTAAACTCAACAATATTCCAGAAAGACTTTTTCGGATTGTGATTTTCATCAAAAACTAATGGCCAATTCTTTCTTCCTCGAACAGGAAAATTGCTTAACCAAGTGTAATCATCTGCTCCACCCCAATACGTAACAGAAGTTATATGTTCTTTATATTCTCTAAAGATTTCAAAGAACATTTGATAACGTTCCGCTTGCACTGCTAGTAAATCATCTGGTGGAGTTAATAGATCTGTACGTTTGTCTCCTTCTTCAAAGAATGAAACGTCCATTTCTGTAACTTGTATTTGTAAGCCTAATGAGGCATATTTTTCAATAGCTTGTCTAATATTATCATAAGTAGGACTCTGTAGTTTCCAGTGAGCTTGTAATCCAACTCCGTGAATTGGTACTCCTCTTTCCACTAAGCCCTTTGTCAAAGTGTAGATTTTATCCCTTTTTTCAGGGTTCGATTCATTATAGTCATTATAGAAAAGTGTTGCATTAGGGTCCGCTTCATGGGCATATTCAAATGCTTTATCAAGAAAATCTTCTCCTATAATCTCTAACCATTTCGAATCTCTAAATATGTTTGATCCACTATCTGACACAGCTTCATTGACAACATCCCAGCTATAGATTTGCCCCTTGTATCTTTCCATCACAGTATTAATATGTGATTTCATTCTCTCTAAAAGTCTCTCTCTATTTACGGTTGAACCATCTTCGTTTTTGAATATCCAATCCGATGTTTGATTATGCCATACGAGTGTATGACCTCGCACTTGAATTCCGTTTTCCTTAGCAAAAGCCATCATTTCATCTGCTTTTTCAAACGTGTATTCATTTTCTTTTGGATGTAATCTTTCAAACTTCATTTCATTTTCAGCTGTAATGCTGTTAAAGTGCTTCTTAATTAATTGCTGCTGCGTATTTAATGTCGTTGGATTCACTGCTGCTCCAATAAGGAAATAGTCTTTATACACCTCATGAAGAGAAGGAATTGCCTTATGCTCGCTATAATTAGTCATTTTGCACTCGCTCCTCATTAACTTACTTATTAGCAAAAGATGATAATTCCTTCTCTGTTGTCCTTCTGCTATGCTAATTAGTTATATCCGTTCAAAAGTTGAACTCGTCTAGCTTCAATAAAATGGATGATTATTTAACAGCACCAATTGTCATACCTTTTACAAAGTACTTCTGTAAGAATGGGTACACACAGATAATTGGTAAACTTGCAACGATTGTCATTGTAGCTTGAATAGACTTAGGAGTAACAATCTCTGCACTTCCTCCACCAGAATTCGCAAAGGCAGATGCCATGTCACCAGTTTGTGTTGCAGAGTTAGAAAGAATTTTCATTAACTCGTATTGTAATGTTGTTAAATATTCATTACTTGAGTTGTATAAGAATACGTCAAACCACTGGTTCCATTGGAATACAGCTAAGAATAATGCAACTGTTGCTATTACCGGTAAAGAAAGTGGTAAAACAATCTGGAAGAATACACGGAAATCGCCTGCTCCATCAATTCTCGCTTGCTCAAAAATACTCTTAGGAAGTCCTTCAATAAAGGAACGCATAATGATTAAGTTAAATGCACTGATCAATGTTGGTAAGATATATACCCAGAACGTTCCGATTAAGTTTAAATCTCTCATTAATAGGAATGTAGGGATTAAACCACCGTTAAAGTACATTGTCATGATGAAGATAATTGTTACAGATTTCTTAAACACAAATTTTTCTTGTGCGATTGCATACGCTACCATTGCCGTACAAAGTAATCCAGCTCCGGTTCCGATTACAGTTCTTAATACTGAAATCAAAATCGCTTGTAGTACAGATGCATTCTCAAACACGTGTTCATAGTTATGCCATGTAAATTCTCTTGGCCATAAGTAGATACCGCCTCTAACAGAGTCTGATGCATCGTTTACAGAAATGGCTATTTGGTTTAAGAATGGATATAGCATGACTAAACATAGTAGAACCATGAAAATTATATTACTTGTGTCAAAGATCACGTCTTCTCTTGTTTTCATAAAACCTGATTTTCTTTTTTTAGCTTTTTTCATGCTGTACACCTCCTAGTATAGTCCGCCTTGGCCCATTTTTTTAGATAGTGAGTTCGCTGCTACTAAGAAAACAAAACTTATAACAGTCTTGAACATACCTGCTGCGGTCGCTAAAGCAAAGTTAAACTGCGATATACCATATTTAATAACAAATACGTCGATGTTCTCAGAATACTCAACGTTTTGTCCATTACCTAGTAGGTATTGCGCTTCAAATCCTGCTTCTAGGATGTAACCAATGTTCATAATTAAAAGTACAATGATTACTGACTTCATTCCAGGTATGGTAATGTGAATAATCCTTTGAACACGAGATGCACCATCAATTTTTGCAGCTTCATACTGTTCTTGGTCGATCATTGAAATTGCCGCTAAATAGATAATTGCATTCCAACCAACATTTTTCCATGTTTCAGCAGCACCTAGGATACCCCAGAACCACTCACCAACACCTAAGAATAACAGTTCTCTATCGACTAAGTTAAGACCCATTAATATTTCATTGATAATACCATCAATAGATAATACGGATGAAACTAATGCAGCCGCAACTACCCATGATAGGAAGTGTGGTAAATAACTGATAGTTTGTACCACTCTTTTAAATTTCATATTTGTTAATTCGTTAATTAAAACAGCCAATCCGATTGCTGTTACGAATCCTAATACCATGTTAATAACACTTTGTGCTAATGTATTTCGTAAAACACCTAAGAAACGGTCACTTTCAAACAAGAATAAGAAGTGTTTGAACCCAACCCACTCTTGCTCGGAAAATGTTCTTGCTGGCTTATAATCCTGAAAGGCCATTGTCCAGCCCCAAACTGGAAGATATTTAAAAATAAATACCCAAATTACAAATGGGATTGTCATGATAAGTAAAGCACGTTGGTCTTTACATTTTTTCAAGAAAGCCTTGAATCCCTTATCTTTTCTTTGAGGCATTTTAGGAGTAGGTGCGTTTACTTCAGTTTGTGCTTGCATGATCTATTCCCTCCTTCTCTTCTGTACATCCTTGATGAAAAAACCAAATTCCCACCAGTTCGTTTCACTCGTCCTGATGGTCATCGTACGTTTTTATATCTAGTCAGTATTAACTTTTTGTCATATTCGGAAAAATGGGAAGGCTGAACTCCCCAAGGACAACTCAGCCTTCCATTATTTTTTCTAATTACTCAGCGTTAGCGTTTTCTACACCTTCAGCAAGCTTTTCAGCTTTACTCTTCGCACCATTACCAATTACTTCTTCATAAGCTTCCGCTAAATCTGATGGGAACTCATCTAAATATTCTTGCCAGTTAGCATCGAATTCAGATGGATCACCAGTAATGATTTTAGGGAATTGTCTTAACATAAGATCATTATTCGTTTGATCATAAAGCGCAGCGTCTGATCCAGTTTCAACTGGTGTATCCCATGCTGGGAACCATGGTCTTTCTTCTGGCTCAGCGAATAACTCAGTGAAAGTTGTAATTCCGTAAGCATCTAGGAATTCTTTATCACCATCTTTGTAAGATAAAGCTGCTACTTCAGGTTGTCTGCGTGGTTCTACAGAGTTACCATCATCATACAATCCTGACATACGAGGCCAGCCCCACTCAAAGTATGTGAAACCGTGTGCATCTCTGAACTCTTTTGGTTCTAACATTGCGATTTGTTCTTCTGTACGATAGTAGCGACCATCATCACTTACTTCATAGTGTACGCCTTCATCGCCCCACATAATTTCTTTTTGTGTTTCGATTTTAGCAATGTGATCTAGATATTTAATGATTCTGATCTGATCCTCTTCAGGAGTACCAGTAGTAATACCCATACCAGGTGATGATACATAAGCAACTGGATCTAGGTATTGGTCTTTAATATCTTCACTAAATGTTATAGGGAATCCCATGTAATCATTGTATGGATCTTCATCTTCACCTAGTTTGTTCCAAGCGTCACCAATTTGCCATTGGTAGTCGAAGAAACCTACTACACGACCATTAGTTATCTTAGCTAGGTATTCATCATAGTTTTGTGTAAATGCTTCACGGTCAAATAGACCTTTGTTATTCACTTCGTTTAACTTTTTCAACCAATCTCTTGTATAATCTGTGTTAGCATACACAGTAGCGTCTTGTGTTTCCATGTCGATCATCGCGCCACCATCGTTAGGGAAACCAGCTAAGTGGTTCGGTTGGTTAGTAAATGCGAATAATCTCCAGTCATACGTTAAAGCTGTAAAACCGATTCTATCAGCACCATCTTCTGTTTGAGGGTTAGCTGCCATAAATTCTTCAATAACTGCAAAGTACTCATCTAAAGTTCTTGGTTCTGGATAGTCAAGTTCTGCTAGAGCTTCACGTTTGATAAACCAAGCACCTTGTTCAAGGTTAGCTGGTCTAGCATATCCATTTGGCGCACCAGATGAAATAAGATAGATGTTACCATCATCACGTTTCATCAACTCCCAATATGGAGCGTACATGTCATAAAGGTTTGGAGCATGTTCTTTAATTAAATCTTGTAATGGAACAAATCCACCAGCGTCGATAACCGCATCTGTAGATTGCTCAGCGTTTAATAGTTCTGGGTATTCACCACTAGCGATCATTGTACCGATCTTTTGGTTAACGTCACCTACGATATGCTCGATATCGAAAGTTACTCCAGTAGCTTCTTCAAAACGCTTACCAAGTTCTACTTCACTTGTGTTGATGTCAGTTCCTGGACCTGATGCATCAAAGAAATCGTACGATACAGGCTCAAGATTTTCTTCCGGTTCTTCTTCAGGAGTTTCATTATCTGTTCCTTCTTCAGAAGTATCTGGCTCATTATTCTCGCCGCTTGTTTCATCGCTGTCATCGCTACATCCTACTACAGCTAGTAGAAGAACAAGCATTAAAGCGAAAAGCAAATGTTTAAACTTAAACATTAGGTATTTCCCCCTTTTTTCTAATTAATCGCTTACATAACTTCGATTATTAAATCGTCGCCGTTCTTTGTAAGCACTTTCATTATACATTCTAAAATCTCGTTCAGTTACCCAACAAACTATAGTTGTTACTTTGTAAAACTTAGATTGCTAGAGTTTTTGTCGGATAAACCTATAATTTGTTATGTGAAAATCTAGTAAAAATGGAATAATTCATCTCCTTTTTCATGAATAGATGATAAACTTAGACAAAAAAATGTAGTCTAGTTATATCTAGACTACATTTTTATCTTTATCTACAGGAATACTGATTCGCACTGTTGTACCTATGTCTTTTTTACTTTTAAGTTCAAACTTAAATTGATCTTTATAATGAAGCTTTAATCTATAATAGACATTTTTAATCCCAACATGTTCTCCAATATATTCCTCTTCCTGTAGTGACTTTAATATAGAATTATATTTTTCTTCTTCCATTCCAACCCCATCATCTTTTATCTCGCAGATTAATCGATTATCACTGAGGGATATCTTTATGTTGATCACCCCAGATCCTTTCATGGCTTCAATTCCATGAATACTAGCATTTTCAACAAATGGAATCAACATCATATTCGGTATGACTGCCTCGTTTGCTTCGGGTTCTACATCAATATAATATTTCATTTTATCATCAAATCGATAGTATTGAATTTCTAAGAAGCACTTGATCAAGTAAACCTCTTCCTCAACCGTCACCCAATCTTTCCCCCAAATAAAAGATCTCCTTAGCATCATCGCCATGTTTTGAATAATCTTCGCAGTTTCATCTTCCTTTTTTATCAAGCTTCGCATCCGAATGGTTTCTAACACATTAAATAAAAAATGAGGATTAATTTGACTTTGCATCGCACTAAGTTGTGCCCGTTTGCTTTGCAATTCCAGATCCTTTTTCTGAATACTAGCAACATATACGTCATTAATAAGACCTTTTATTTTTAAAGACATTCGATTAAATTCAGATGTTAATACACCTATTTCATCTCGATATTGCTTCCCTTTGATGATATCGAAATTTTGTTTTTCCACTTTCCGAATATGACGAATAATGTTCGACAACCGTATGTGTAAATTACTAGTGATAAAAATTATAACAGCAGATGGGATGACAAAGTTAAGAAATGTTATAAGAAACAAAGATTTACGGGACGTTTGCACGTCTTCTAAAAGTTCATTTTCCGCTACAATCCCAACTAACCTCCAATTATCCATGTACTGTGCAGTATATCCAGTTTCAATCATCACACCGTTATTTGCATATCTGTTTGGATTAAACACTAGCTTACCATTTAACCAGTTCACATTTGGATTATTCGTGTATTCTATTTCACCATTTTCATTTAACAAATATACATCCCCATGGAAAGTGGCACTATCGAATATTTGTTCAATAACAGCCAAACTTAAATCGATCTTAATGATCTTTTGTATAGGGGAGTTTTCATAAAGTCCAAGCTCTCTCGTTACACTAAAAGTATCTAATTCGTCCGCATCCCCTTTTGAACGAGTTAATACTGGTGACATATCGGGACTCTCTACCGTTTTTTGATACCATTCCGTTTGTTTTACTTCCTCATTAATTTCATAAATACCACCAGCATAAATTGCCGTTTCATTTTCTGTGTAGAGACTAATGGAGTGAATAAAAGAATAGATCGGCGCATATTTACTTACATCACGATAATAAGTATTGTAGGCAAGTACAAAGTCAATTGTTTCTTCATAACGTCTCTCCAAAAAAGAATCTAACATATTATCGGTGTACAAGACATGAGATACACTTACAGCATCATCAATTCCCTCTTGTAGGTCATTCGAAATTTGCTCTAGTGATAAAGAGAGGTCATCCATTTTTTGTTCTTTCACATTACCCACTGTCACAAAATAAAATATGATATTGGTTAAAATAATTGGTAAAAAAACACAAAGAAAATATACCATTAATAACTTGTCTCGAAGTCGAATATTATTGATATGGAAGCGTCTCATTCTATCGCCAACTTCTTTTAGTTTTGTTTCATCACTTTATTTCGGTATTTTGTTGGTGTCACGCCAACAGTTTTCTCGAATTGTGTCACAAAATAATCAGCATTACCGAAGCCTACACTTTCCGCAACTTCATACACGCGCATGTCTGTTTGTCTTAACATTTTCTTTGCTTCATTTATTCGAACCTGCAAGAAGTAATCTTTAAAATACATGCCATATGTTTTTTTAAATAACTGGCCCATATAAACTGGATTCATATAAAACTCATTAGCGATGCTTTTTAATGTAAGATTCTCTCTGAAGTGTGTATCAATATATTTCTTTACTTTATGAATATTGCCCTTTAAATTATCTTTATTTAACTTTGCAATCAAAGACGATACTTCTAGTGTAAACGCGTAAAATTCAACTTTTATTTGGTCTAATGTACAAGGATGGTCTCTTAGTTCTAACATAGAATCAAGTGTATATAGATCCTTTTCATCTCCATTAAATGACTTTACGGTTTTTACTAGCTCATGTACAAACCGATTAATGGATGTTTTAACCGCATCACGTGCGAAAGACTTATCTTTATATTGTTGAACCATTTGATCAATCGTACCTTCAATTTTGACTACATTGTTTTCTTCGATTTGTTCCATTAAACGATCATAGTAGGACTGATCCAAATCAATATAGTGAACAGCATTATCATGAATCTTATCGTAAAAGATTGGTCGGTTTGGTTCCTCTACATATTTGAATTGCGCAGCAACTTTCGCAGACTCAAAGGACTCTTTTATCTCTTTTGGATGTTCAACAAGTTTACCTACAAACAAAGAGACGGGTTGCTCTAACTTTTCAGTTAAATCTGATTGAAGTTTATTTGCAAATTGCTCTAGATTCTTGTTAGCAACTTGCAATTGTTCTGTGTGGACAAGCAAGCCAAAATGGCCATGGCCATGTTCCCTGAACAAGATATTGTTAGCTTCTGTATTATCTTGGTTAATTGCTTGGTGAATCGTGTCACGTATCAATAGAGCGTCAACCTTCATATGATTGACTTCAATCAACATGTAACTCATTAATCCAGCTTGTTTCACATTTAGCTTCTCTAGCCAATCTTTGCTACTCGACAGGTTGTCCTTTCCGGAAATGATCTCCTCTAAGGTAGCGATTGCTAATGTGTTTGCTTTATTTCGTTGTTGCACTTTTTCTTTTTCCATCTTTTCAAATAGCACACGCAACGTTGTTTCGAATTCGTCTTTATCAATTGGCTTAAGAATAAAATCATGCACCCCAAACCGTACAGCTTGTTGTGCATATTTGAAATCACTATAACCACTTACAATGATAAATTTCGGCGAACGAACTTCCAATTCTGTTGTTTGTTTAATAAGTCCTATCCCATCAAGCACAGGCATTCGAATGTCAGTAACGACTAAGTCTGGTTTATGTTCCTTGATAAACTCTAACGCATCTTCTCCATTGTCAGCTTCCGCAAAAACCTCAAATCCACAACTATTCCAATCAATCAAACTTCGTAACCCTTGTCGAATAAATCGGTCATCATCAACTAAAAAAACTTTATACCGCAATGCTGTTCCTCCTTCAATCCTACTCCCTCGCAGGCGAAAAGATAGATAGAGTCTGTTCCCACCAAGTGCATCAGACTGCCAGTTGCTACATTTAAAATATATTGTATTTCAATTAGAAGGGTGGTTTCACTAAAAAGTTTGTTACTCTTATTTATTACTTTCTTCGCCTTGTTCTTTTTCATCTGCACGTTCTTTAAGTACTTGTTGTTTATACTCTAAGCGCTTGAATGCTAACAAAGCACACCCCATTGTTATAAGAGAGATCATACTTGCTGAGATTAACGGTGTTAGACCTGGTAGAAAAGACATAAGGTAATATAAACCTACTAATCCGACAACCATGGCAATAGTCATAATTGGACTAAATACACCGATTAAAATCGCTTGTTTAAAATAACTCCTAAATTTGAGGTCAAAATGTACATAAACAGGAAAAATATATAAAAGTGCAATGATATAAAGGATCCCAACAAAAATTAACCCAATTCGTAATACATACGACATGGCACCAGTTACATTCGGTAAGAATTGTAAATCTAAATATAAAATATATCCCACTATAAGAAGTACAAAACCGATTAGGTTGGCTTTGAAGAACTCACTTTTAAAAGTGTGTAAGAAGGTATTGAAAAACTTTACCGGTTTGCCTATTAATAAATCTCGCCAAACAGTGTACATAGCTACTGTAGCAGGAAATATTCCTAAGACAATTAGACCTAAAAGGGAAAAGCCAAACCACAATAAGTTGACATATGCAATCCACATAATCCATTCAAGTATACGGTACATTCCTTTTCCACTACCACTGATGTTCTTTCCCATAGACATAGCTGAATAACCTCATTTCCAATTTTATATCAAATTGATTATAACATGCGATTACTAACAATATATACAATAATCCGACATAAAGATGTTACTTATTATAATAGAAGATACTCGTACTAATTCATCCTATAATAAATCAAAATTTATTTTATATTAGCACTCTATAAGTCGCACACTTCCACAAATTATTCATATTTGATACAAAATGCGTCGCAACTGTAGCAGCCGCTAATCTATGGTCGATTTTGGCGGCTAAGAGATCCGTTATTTGTCCATAATCTTCCTTTATATTATTTTAGCGGCTACCAGATCCCTTATTTGCCCTGCTTCCATTGATTACGTGGGCATTTTGCTAAAATAACGTACTGTATAGCCGCTTAGATTTTAAATTGGCCTAAAATAGGAAAATAAGGTCTCTCATAGCCGCTCCGAATTCTATGGAAATCTTGGTGGTCATGGGATCCGTTATTTGCCTAAATTTCATTGTTACCAAATTTTCGCGGTCACCAGATTCGTTATATGACCTAATTGCATTGATTTCGATGGCATTTTGTTAAAATAGCGTACTGTATGACCGCTCAGATTCAAAATTGGTTAAAAACAAGAAAATAAGGGAACTCATGACCGCTTGCGTTGTATTCTCTCATTATCTTGTGTTACGGTGCACTCTATACAAATTCCGTCATACAACGTTTGATTTTCTCTGTTTCAAAAAAATAACCGAGTGAACAACAGGCCCACTCGATTTCTTTTTTTATTATGTTATTCAGCTGGTTTTATTATTCTAAAGTTTCCACTTAAAGACAATAAACTAAAGAAATACAAGCAATTATCATAGTAGCGACGATCGCCAGTGCGAAGCGGTGTATTCCAGAAAAGGTCCACACATTTCTCTGCATTTTTGCCAGTTGTAGCTAAAGATGCCATTGCGTTAGATGCTAGTAATCCAACAGGGTGTAATGACTTCTCTTCAAACGGCTCTCCATCAACTTTATATCGGCGATAGTCATCTGGATCTTTATCAACAAAGAAAGCTTGAATCCTGTCATTGATGTCAGTTGGACACTCTTCGTCTTTAAACCATTCATAATCTAGTCCAATGTTACAAGCAACACGATAAGAGTCACTAAAGAAATGCCCAAAGCCTCTTACATGGTTAGGTGTACCATCATAGAATGCATATTCCGGAGCAAGGCCTGTTTCAGAGTGACATGCAATTTTTAGATATTGTCTGCTCGCATCGGCAGCTTCTTTCCAGAATCCACGATCTTCTTCATTTGCCCATAAAGCAAATAACTCATAAAAGTGTGGTAAGTGATAAGATGGATCAGAGAACTCTACATTTGGAATGAACTTGATTAATTTATTTTCTGGATTCCACATTGGATATCCATCATTATTTTCACCTTTATGCACACATGCTTTTAAGATTTCTCTAGCTTGTTCACTATAGTTTAATGGGAATTCTCCATCACCCCAACGATTAGATGCAAAGAATAATGCCATAGCAAAATACTCTTCTCCATCTGGTGCTGGACCATGTGAATTTTTCTTCCCGTCAGTTTGACAAGACCATGCAAAATAGCCTGCATTTTCTCCTTCTGTCATGTACATATATTTATATGTCCATCGCCAAATACGATCAAACACATCTTTATTATCCATTTGCACGGCCATCATCATACCGTAAGATTGTCCTTCAGTACGGACATCTATATTTCCCGTATCAACCATATATCCAAGATCTTCGCCTTTTTCAAAGTAGATCTGATACTCAGGATCTTTATCTGTGAAAAGTTTCTCCCATGTATCTTGCACTTTAGCAGCAATTTCCTTTTCATCATATCCATAATCTTTCAATAGGTTTCTGTACTCATTTGTATAATAAGCGCCTTCTTTAATTGCAGTCATGTGTTCTTCCCCCTTGTGAAATAGACTTCTAGATTTAGGTGCATAGTTAACTTTACTTTATTATGTAAGCACTTTCAAGTTTTAATGAAGCAAATTTCGACATGTTTAGTAGCACGTCGATTAAATAGATGGTGCGGTCTTTTCAAAAACCGCACCTTCCTATTAATTAAGTTAAATTAGCTACGGAAATCCATTAATTGTTTGTTTAAGCTAGATGTTTGCGTGTACACATCTTTGTACACTTTAAATAATTTTGCATAAGTTTCAGCGTTCTCTGGAATTGGCTCATAGCTTTCTGCTTCTGCTAAGAATGCATCAGCACATTCCTCAAGCGTTGAGAACCAACCAGATCCAAATGCAGCAAGCATCGCAGCACCCATACCAGGACCTTGTTCACTTGTAAGCTTCACAATTTTCGCATTGAAAATGTCCGCTTGCATTTGTAGCCAGTCTTCGTTTTTCGCACCGCCACCGATGGAGTATACGGTATCGATCGTTTTGCCATTCTCTCTAAAGATATCAATTGATTCGTTAAGAGAGAAAGTGATTCCTTCAAGTACCGCACGAGCAAAGTGCTTACGCTTATGTGAGCTATCCATTCCGATGAAGCTACCACGGATTGTTGCATCTGCATGCGGTGTTCTCTCTCCAACTAAATAAGGAGTGAATAGTAATCCGTTCGAACCAACTGGTACAGTACCTACGTCTTGAAGAAGTGTAGCAAAGTCTTCTTCTGGTGCAAACGTGCTCTTGAACCAGTTTAAGCTGTGTCCTGCAGATAATGTAACACCCATTGTGTAGTAAGCATTTGGTGCAGCATGGTTAAAGTAGTGAACTTTACCTTCGTAATCTTTATCACCAGTTTCTTCATAAGAAAGTACAACACCTGAAGTACCGATACTTGCAAATGTTTTACCTGGTGAAAGAATACCTGAACCGATTGCACCACAAGCGTTATCTGCTCCACCAGCAAATACATCTGTAGTTCCAGCTAGACCTGTTGCTTTGGCAAAATCAGCTGTGATGTTACCAACATTGTCGTGAGAGTTTACAAGCGGAGGGCAAATAGAAATGTCGATATCTAAAATTTCACAGATTTCTTTGCTCCAGTCTTTTGCACTAATGTCTAACAAGCTTGTACCCGCAGCATCAGAATATTCCATTTGTAACTCACCAGTAATACGGTAACGCAGATAGTCTTTTGGAAGTACAAATGTTTTTGCCTGCGCATAAAGATCCGGTTCATTTTCTTTTACCCAAAGGATTTTTGGTAATGTAAAACCTTCTAACGCAAGGTTTTTCGTAATACCAATGAACTTTTCTTTTCCAACTTTTTCATAGATCTCTGCACATTGTGGAGTTGTACGTGTATCATTCCAAAGAATTGCGTTGCGCAATACTTCATTGTTTTCATCTAAAAGTACTAATCCGTGCATTTGACCTGAAAAACTCATACCTTCAATAGCATCTACATCAACATTGGCTGTGCTAACTAACTCAGCAAGACCAGCTGTTGTTTGTTTTACCCACTCTTCTGGATCCTGCTCACTATAACCCGTTTTTTCATGAATCAATGGATATTCCTTTGATACTTCGTGTGCTACTTCACCTTTTTGATTAACAAGCAAAAGCTTTACAGCACTCGTACCAAGATCGACACCAATAACATATTTCATTCAAACACCTCTTCTCCTGGGATATCTGGATAGGAATTTCCCCATCTTCAAATCCGCAAAGTTATAATTTTTTCTATTAGTTATCCCCGAATTGAACATCTATATCTATATTCTAGCGTATGAAAGTAATACCCCCACTTACAACTTTAAAGTGAGGGTATTGTAATTTGGTTACAAGGTAAGTTTTAAATTATTCAGCGAACGTAGTTAAAAGGTATTGGTTGATTGTAGCTTTAATGCTCTCCGTACGACCAGAAGTAAGTGGAGTTACTTCACCTTTATTAAGCATATAGTCTTCTAATTGTTTGAAGTCAGACTTTCCGTCTACGATATCTTTACCAACACCAGTAGTGAAGCTAGAATAACGCTCAGAAACGATATTTTCGAATACTTTGTCTTCAATCATTCTGTTAGCTACTTTGTAACCAATAGCAAATGCGTCCATACCTGCGATGTGTGCATGGAATAGATCGTCTTGCTCGAATGATCCTCTTCTGATTTTCGCATCGAAGTTTAGACCACCTTTACCTAAACCACCGTTTTTGATGATTTCATACATCGCTAATGTAGTTGAGTAAAGATCAGTTGGGAATTCATCTGTATCCCATCCTAATAATGGATCACCTTGGTTAGCATCAACAGATCCTAAGATGCCATTGATTCTTGCCCAACGTAATTCGTGTTCGAAAGTATGTCCAGCAAGTGTAGCGTGGTTAGCTTCAATGTTCATCTTGAAGTGATCTTGAAGACCATAAGTTCTTAAGAAACCAATTGTAGTTGCTACGTCAAAGTCATATTGGTGTGTAGTTGGCTCTTTTGGTTTTGGCTCGATTAGGAATTGTGCATCAAAGCCGATTTCTTTTGCATAGTCTACTGCCATTTGGAAGAAACGTCCTAGGTTGTCTTGCTCTAATTTAAGGTCTGTGTTAAGAAGCGTTTCGTAACCTTCACGACCACCCCAGAATACGTAGTTTTCTCCACCAAGCTCTTTACCGATTTCTAATTGCTTTTTCACTTTCGCAGCTGCATAAGCAAATACGTCTGCACTGTTTGAAGAAGCAGCACCGTGTACGAAACGTGGGTTCGTAAAGTTGTTAGCAGTGTTCCAAAGTAATTTTGTTTTGCTGTCTTTCATGTAATCTTTGATCATTGCAACGATTGTATCTTGGTTTTTATGAGATTCAGCTAAAGTGTCACCTTCTGGAGCGATGTCTACATCGTGGAAACAGAAGTATGGTGCACCGATTTTTTCAAAGAATTCGAAAGCTGCTTCAACGCGTGCTTTTGCAAGGTCCATTCCAGAAAACTTGTCCCATGAACGTACTGCAGTACCTGCACCGAATGGGTCAGAAGCGTCTGCAGTGAAAGTGTGCCAGTAAGCTACACCGTAACGTAAGAACTCTTCCATTGTTTTGCCATTGATTACTTCTTCTGGATTGTAAAATTTAAATGCGAAAGGGTTAGTTGACTTAGCGCCTTCGTACTTAATCTTGTTAACGTTTTCAAAGTAAGCCATTTTATAAATTCCTCCAATTTACTTTATATATAAAATTCGCTTGCATAAATAATTATAACAACGACATAATAGTTTGTCTAGTGAATAAACAAAGTTTGTGATAAAATTACAGAAGCGTCACAAAAGTTTTACATTTTAGGGGAGCGAGATGATCATATTATGGCTCAAACATGGAATCAACATGTAGTGAAAAAAGAAAATAAAACATTGGTACTTGAAACCATAAAAGAACATGCACCGATTTCTCGTGCTGATGTTGCACAACGTACTGGGTTAAACAAAGGCACCGTCTCCTCATTAGTTAGTGAGTTAATTAATGAACAATTAATCGATGAGTTAGGACCTGGGGAATCCAGTGGTGGCAGACGACCCGTTATGTTGTTATTTAATCAATTGGTAGGATACGCAATTGGCATTGATTTAGGTGTCAATTACCTGTTGGGCATCTTAACAGATTTAAACGGCAATATCATAACCGAAAAGAAGATAAATTATGAAAACATCTCCTATGAAGAAATACGTGAACGATTGTGGGATATGATTGATTTTTTAAAAAGCAAAGCACCGGATTGTCCATATGGAATCATAGGAATTGGAATTGGCGTCCCCGGTATTGTAAGCAATGAAGGTGAAATATTACTTGCACCTAACCTAAATTGGAAACGGATACAGTTAAAAGAAGAAGTAGAGAAAAAATATAACTTACCTGTTACGATTGAAAACGAAGCAAATGCAGGTGCATATGGGGAAAAGAAGTTCGGCGCTGGGAAAGATTTTCAAGATATCGTCTATGTTAGTGTTAGCTACGGAATTGGTGTTGGACTAATTTTAAACGGCAACTTATACAAAGGTAGTCATGGATTTTCTGGTGAGTTCGGTCATATGACCATTGAATTAAAAGGACTGGATTGTCGATGTGGTAATAATGGTTGTTGGGAGCTCTATGCATCTGAACAAGCTATTTTACGTCGTGCGAAAGAACTAAAGATTCAACCTAATAAAGGAGAAGAACTCACACTGGATACGCTTGTGCAGCTTGCAGATCAAGCAGAGGATCCTAATGCCATCGCTCTTTTTGAGGAAATTGGAGAATACTTAGGATTAGGAATTACAAACATCGTTAATTCCTTTAACCCAGACCAAATCATTATCGGCAACCGGATTACTGCTGCAAAGAAGTGGTTGCAACCTACATTAATTGATCGCATTTATAGTTATGCGCTTAAGTTTCACCAAACCGATCTACAAATTAATTTTTCTATACTTACTACACATTCAACTGCATTGGGTGTTGCTGCTTTTGCGATTGAGAACTTTTTAGAGGTGGATTTGATTAAGAAATAATGTGTTTTTAGGTTGCTTTCATGTAAATGTAGCAACCTTTTTTAGTTCTCTAGGGAAATTACGCGGTTTATGTCGCTCCTCTCCTTTTACGACGCGTATTTCTCGGATTTCCGTTTTTCGTGTCGCTTATCTCCTTTTGCGACGTGTATTTCTCGGATTTTAGTTTTTCGCGTCGCTTATCTCCGATTCACCTCCATCATTGTCGAATTCATTAAATGAAGTGTAGGTGTAAGGAAAAAGAATATGAAAAAAGCTTGGGAACCGGAGAACCCAAGCATTAATAATATTCTATTTTGCTAACTCCACACCCAAATATTCTTCAACGTTATTAAATGAAATGTCCTGTACCATTTGTCCTAGCCACTCGATGTCATTTGGATATTCCCCGTTCTCCACCCATTTACCAAGGATGTTACAAAGAATGCGGCGGAAATATTCATGGCGTGTGTACGATAGTAAGCTACGAGAGTCCGTTAGCATACCGATAAAACGTGATAACACACCAACATTGGCTAGGGTTTTGATCTGCGCTTCCATACCATCGCGGTGATCATTGAACCACCATGCTGTACCAAACTGAATTTTCCCTGGAACATCCCCTTGGAAGTTACCAGCCATCGTCGCTAACATATAGTTATCACGAGGATTTAGATTATACAAAATCGTTTTTGGCAACTCGTTTGTTTTATCCAATTCGTTTAAAACATTTGCTAAGTCGTCTGCATAAGTAAAGTCTGCAATCGAATCAAAACCAGTGTTTGGTCCTACTTTTTCTACCATCCGTGTATTCGTGCTACGTAGTCCACCGATGTGGAATTGCATCGACCAACCTTTTTTCGCATATAGCTTTCCTAAGAAGATTAACACAAAGCATCTAAACTGTGTTGCCTCTTCAGCTGTAATAGTGTGTTTGTTTCGCGCTTGATCAAAGATCGTTTCAACTGTTTGTTGGTCAACATTACGATAAAATGGCGTGTCTAAACCGTGGTCAGAAAGTCTGCAACCTACTTCGTGGAAATACTCCACACGTTGCGATAATGCTAATAAAAAGTCGTTAAAGCCTTCAATTTTAACGCCACTAACCTCTTCTAGTTTTGCAACCCAATCGGCAAATGAAGCCATGTGCACATTTAATGCGCCATCCGGACGGAAAGTTGGTAACACTTTCACATCAAAAGAGGCGTCTTCCTTTAATTGTTTATGGTACGCTAGATCGTCAATAGGATCGTCCGTTGTACAGATCCCTTTTACATTAAACTGCTCGATAATGCCACGCGCAGAAAATGCCCCTTGCTTTATCACTTCATTACTCTTTTCCCATATTTGCTCAGCTGTTTTTGGTGATAAAGGTTCTTCTATACCAAAACACCGTTGCAATTCTAAATGCGTCCAGTGATAAAGAGGATTCCCAATCAGATGTGGTACAGTTTCTGCCCATTTCAAATACTTATCTTTAGCACTCGCGTTTCCAGTCACCAATTCTTCTGGGACACCATTTGTTCGCAACACACGCCATTTGTAATGGTCTTCACCAAGCCATACATCCGTGATCGAATCAAAGCGCTTATCTTCCGCAATTTCCTTTGCTGTTAAGTGACAATGGTAATCAAAGATTGGCATATCTTTCGCATACGTATGATAAAGTTGTTTTGCTGTTTCTGTTTCTAACAAAAAATCCTTGTCCAAAAATGTTTTCATGCCGCTCCTCCTATAAATCTTTATTCCGCTACTTCCGGTGTTCTTTTTATTCTTGGATCTGTGAAAATATCCGATTCATCTCTGCTCGTAGTTGAAAACTCTGAAATAATTGCTCCACGGCCATCTGCCTGAAACCAATGCAACGTGTTCGGTGGAATTGTGTATTGCTCACCAGCATTCAGTTCTACCTCATGAAACACAGTGTAGTAATCCTCACTTCCAACTGGAACAGTTGCTTGCATTGCCTCAGATGGTTTCCCTTCTACATATAACCAGACCTTCCCCCACCTGCATCGGAACGTTTCTGTTTTACCTTTTATCTCACCTACATGTGGATGTTTATGCTCTGGGCATGTTTGGTTTGGAAATAGTACTAGTTCCTTCGCGCAATAGTGCTCATTGTTAATATAAGTAATTAGCTCAAGACCTTGGACCTCTAATTCGTTTAGTCCAAAATCAGCAACTTCAATGGATTGCTTTTCTTCACTAGTTAACACAATCCCTACTCTGTCAAAAAAGTTAATTGTTTTCGACTTCGCTTTTTGATAATCTACCTTAGCCAACATGCGCCTCACTCCTTTTTTCATTGGAAAAACCCACGACTACTGGTGTGTGACTCGGCATTCTATTTCTTAAGCTCACTCATTTGAAAAGGATGCTAAAAAATCATCCAATCCAACATACGTATGTGTTTCATCTTTAATTGGACAAACTTCCATTATCGTTTTATGCGAGGAATGCCTTGATTATGCGCCATATGCGCCTTCATCTCCAAGACAAGAGCCTAACTTACAATTGCAAAAAAAGGCTGTGCCTAATAAAAACGAACACAACCCCATATTTATATATTAAGCTAATCCTCTAGCTTTCTTCACTTCTGCTACAAACTGTTTCGCTTTTTCTGTTAACGCTTTGCAGTATGCTTCGTCAGCATTGTCTGTAGCCTTCACAAGTGTACTACCAGCACCAACAGCTACAGCACCATTTTTGATATATTCGCCTACGTTATCGACATCAATACCGCCAGTTGGCATTAACGGAATTTGTGGTAATGGACCACGAACATCTTTAAAGAATCTTGGACCAACCACACTTGCAGGGAATACTTTGATCAGGTCAGAACCATTTTCATAGGCCGTTAAGATCTCAGTTGGTGTAAATGCACCAGCTACGCAAACAGCACCATAACGTTTGGTCATTTTAATTGTTTCTACATTAACCGTTGGGGAGAATACGAATTTCGCGCCAGCCATAAGTGCCATACGAGCTGTTTCAGCGTCAAGCACTGTACCTGCTCCAACAATCGCATCATCGTCACCCAATTCTTTTGCCGCTTTTTCAATAACAGCTAAAGCACCTGGAGTTTCTACTGTAATCTCAATTCCTTTTACTCCACCAGCACTTAAAGCCTTAGCGATAGGAATGATTGTATCTGGTGTCGCTTTACGTATAACCGCAACAACACCACTATCTATTAATCTGTCTAATGTTTTCATGTAAGTCATCTCCAATACCTTAATCTATCGAACGACATCTTCTGTTGCTGTTCGATTTACAAATGCTTCTAATTCTTCGTGGTCTGGTAAACCTTCATAGTCACCTTTGACCAATGTCTGCATAGCGCCTACTGCATTTCCGCGTTCAACCGCTTTCGGAATAGTTAAGTTATCCAACATTCCAGAAATAAAACCTGCTGCAAAACCATCACCAGCACCAACCGGATCAACTACTTGCTCTACCGGGAATCCTTCTACAAGTTCACTCGTAGTTCCGTCAAAATAAAAAGCACCTTTTGCTCCTACTTTAAGGATAACTAACTCGGCACCTAACTCCAAAAATAGTTCGCCAAGCTTTTCTGGATCCTTTTCTCCATGGAATAAGAACGCTCCTTCATCAACGCCTGGAAGTACAATATCAGCAAGCGAACAAAGTTCACGTAACACTTCACGTGCACGATCTTCTGACCATAGCTTTCTTCGTAAGTTAGGATCAAAGATAATTTTAGTCCCGTGTTCTTTCGCGATCGAAATTGCACGCAACACTGCTCCATAACAACTCTGGCTTAATGCCGGTGTGATACCAGTTAGGTGTAAGAACTTGGCTTGTTTAATATAATCCTCATTGATATCAGCCGCTTCTAGTCGACTAGCCGCTGAACCAGCGCGATAATATTGCACGCGCACATCTTGGCTATTTCTTACTTCTTTAAAATAAATGCCAGTAGGCGCACTGCGATCAAATTTCACCTGACTCACATCAATACCTTCACCTCTTATCGAAGAGAGAAGTGATTTGCCAAATTCATCTTTTCCTAGTTTACTAACCCAACCAACCTGATGGCCTAGTCGTGACAGTCCAATTGCTACATTCGTTTCTGCACCACCAAAATTATTGGAGTAGCTATTCGAATAGCGCATGAGTGGCGATGGTGAAGCCATTGGTGTAAATACGATCATTGTCTCCCCTAAAGTTACAACATCCATACTAAAACCCTCGTTTCTTTTCACTTTCGTATAGGTTTTTATATTATCTTTATCTTTCACATTATATATAATAAGCGCAGTAACAACTTTTAGATGAGTGCTAACACTCCGTTCGGCAGAATACTTCGCTTATTAGACTTTCAAACTAATAAGTGTATAAAGACTTAATTTTCAAGAACTTCTCTCACGATAAAAGAGTACAAGAAACAGATTTCATGTTCCACACTGATTTTATTACTGTATAAAGATCATATAATGTTTTATCTATGTGCAGGTATTAGCGAAACAAGTTAAATTGGCGACACTCCTACGGGAACAGCGCGAGCCGAAGATCCACTCAGAAGCGTACTTTGCTTCTGAGTTAGCTGAGGCCGTGCCCGTGGAAAGGGAGCCAATTTCACTTGTGTAGCGGGTGCGATAGTTACTGCACAGTTTATATAAATTACGTCAAAATCTAAAGTTTTTACACCCCAGAATAAGCCATAAACCCGCCATCTACTGGAATACAAGTACCGGTTACAAATCCACTAGAATTTTCATCCACTAACCATAACAAAGTACCTAATAAATCTTCTGGTTTACCTAAACGACGCATTGGTGTATGATCCAATATTTTCTGCATTCTTGGTGTTGGAGAACCATCTGTATTTGTAAGTAGTCCACGGTTTTGTTCTGTTAAGAAAAATCCAGGCGCAATCGCATTTACACGAATATCCGATTCAGCCATATGAACAGATAACCATTGCGTGAAGTTGTTGATTGCTGCTTTTGCCGCACTATAAGCAGGTACTTTTGTCATTGGGCTTGGCGCACTCATCGATGAAATGTTAATGACAGAACCGGATCCCTCTACCATTTTTCTTGTAAATACTTGTGTTGGAATAAGGGTTCCGATGAAGTTCAAGTTGAACACAAAATTAAATCCTTCTGTAGTTAAATCAAAGAATGATGTCACTTCTTCACTCTTAATATCTGCAAGGTTTAATGTTTCATTAGTCGTACTTCCTTTAGGATGATTACCACCTGCACCATTAATTAATACATCACACGTACCATACGTATCTGATACAAGTGCTTCTGCCTTTTTCACACTTTCCAAATCTAGTACATCACACTGAACAGCTAAAGCTTCTCCGCCATTAGCTTTAATTTCATCTGCAACTTTCACAGCCTTTTCGTACGTACGATTTAAAATCGCAACTTTCATTCCTTGGCGTCCTAGCTCTTTAGCCATCGCACCACATAGTACACCGCCACCACCAGTGACAACCGCTACTTTTCCTTTTAACTCTGGACTAATCGGTAACATAATTACTCCTCCTCGAAATTTATTTAGTTGAGCTTTGTTTTTCATTCTCCATCGCGTCCCATAGTCCCCATAAGTACATGATTCCCAGAGCGCGGTCGTATAAGCCGTAACCCGGTCTACATTGCTCGTCCCAAATATGACGACCGTGATCTGGACGTGCATAACCTGTGAAGCCACTATCGTGATACGCTTTTACGATGTTCGTAATATCAACAGAGCCATCCGCTGTACGGTGAGATGTTTCAATAAAATCACCATTGTCAAAGCGTTTTAAATTTCGGATATGTGCAAAAGGAATACGATCTGCAAATTCACGTACCATTGCTGGAATATCATTTTCTGGATTAGCTCCAAGTGAACCACTACATAAAGTCACACCATTATACGGACTATCAACAAGTTTTAGAAACCTTCTAATATTCTCATGTGACGTAATTACACGTGGCAAACCAAAGATAGGCCATGGTGGATCATCCGGGTGGATCGCCATTTTAATGTCATTTACCTCTGCTACCGGAATAATTTGTTCTAAAAAGTACTGTAAGTTGTTCCATAAATCTTCTGTAGACACTTTGCTATATGCATCAAATAAGTTCTTCAGTGATTTTAAACGCTCAGGCTCCCAACCAGGCATAGTGAAATCTTGATTGCTAGCAATTTTCTCTACTAGTTCGATAGGATCCATGTTTTCTACTTTTGCTTTTTCATAGAATAAAGCAGTTGAACCATCATCTAATGCTTTAAATAGATCCGTACGCGTCCAATCAAATACTGGCATAAAGTTATAGCAGATTACTTTCACGCCTACTTTAGACAATTTTTCAATCGTACGTTTATAGTTTTCAATATATTTATCACGTGTTGGTAAACCTAGTTTAATATCTTCATGTATGTTTACACTTTCCACAACATCAATATGAAAACCGTGTTTATCTGCTTGTTGTTTAACTTCTTCAATTCGCTCTAACGGCCACTCTTCTCCAGCCGGAATATCATGCAAGGACCATACAAGACCTTCTACACCAGGAATTTGTTTAATGTGATCCAAACTAACGGCATCGTTTCCTTCACCAAACCATCGAAATACCATTCTCATCTGCTATTCCTCCAATAATTGTATAACCTAGGGCTATCTATTTTTAGATAGCCCTAGCATTTGAATTAATATATTGTTCTATTTTTTGCGTCTGGAACACCTGACTTACGATAGAAGTACGTGTTAATTTGATCGCGCCACTCTCTTGCATTTTTAAGTTGCATGTGTAATCTTTCTTTCACGTTATTAAAACGATAGTCATCCATTTTTCCTTCTAAACTGTTCCAACGTGTAATTAATCCTTCTACCTGCTCGAAACCTAAGAAGTGTGTATCATAGATATGTTGGATCACTGTTTTACCAGATTTCAATTCATATGTGTAAGGAACATGGTGGAAGAACAGTAATAATTCATCCGGACATGTCTCTAAAGAATTATAGATTTCTTTATTTGGAGAGAAATATTGTTCCGTGTATCCAGTCCCTGTTTCCATCGTTCTGTCAACACCCATACCGTCTCGATCTGAGAAGTGATAGGTTCCCCAAACGTCGTACTCATATCCATCAATATTTGGACCATAGTGGTGATGTTGATTAATCATCCAACCTACACCAAGTGGCGCATTATAATTTTCATAGATATGCCAAGAATCTAGTAGCATTCCTTTCACTGTTTCCACTACATTTTTATCATCACCAAATGTTAAACGTACCCAATCATCCGCAATATCTTCTGATGTAGCATCCGGATTCCAGATTAATCGACCATAACCAAAAAGGTTCGCTTGTGCTAGTGTGTTTCCAGTCCAGTTCGCATCGTTACCGATATTAGAAACCGCTGTGATCCCACTATATTTAAAGTCATAAACCGAACCATTTACAATACTATCAACCGTTGTACCTTCCCCTTTAGCATGCGTATCAAATTTCAAGTATTCCTTCCATTGCGGTACTAAGAAACAAAGGTCTTTTTGTTGACCTGTGTACTCTTGTGCTACTTGGAATTCCATTACTTGATTCGTTTTTTCCATTGAACCGATTAGTGGAGAAATTGGTTCTCTAACTTGGAAGTCCATTGGTCCATTTTTAATTTGTAATACAACATTATCTAGGAATTTCCCATCTAACGGCTTAAAGTGATCGAATGCCGCACGAGCTCTATCTGTAGAACGATCACGCCAATCTTGTAAGCAGTTGTACACGAAACATCTCCAGAATACGACTCCGTTAAATGGAGCAAGTGCTTCCGCTAACATGTTTGCGCCATCTGCGTGGTCTCTGTCATAGAAGAATGGACCTGGACGATGCTCCGAGTCTGCTTTCACAACAAACCCACCAAAGTCAGGGATATATTTATAAATTTCTTCTACTTTTTCTGCCCACCATTTTTGCACGCCCGCGTCTAATGGATCCGCAGTAGCTAAGCCACCAATTTGAATAGGGCTAGCGAAATTTATACTTAAGAATGTTTGCACACCATAAGCTCTGAAAATATCCGCAATTTGTTGTACTTCCGGTAAAAACTTACTTGTAATTAAGTTTGTCTCTACTTCCCAAACGTTAACGTTGTTAATCGATATTGCATTAATACCAACAGAAGATAGAAGACGAGCATAATCTTTAATTCTAGTTAAATCACCAGTAAAACCATTTTCATCATAAAATATAGAATTACCAGAGTATCCGCGCTCGATGCTACCATCCATGTTATCCCACTGATTCATCATACGGAACTGGTTTTTCGGTTGCTCGACATGATGAAGTCCATCAATTGAATTACTTGTTTGCATAAAGCGTAATAATTGGAATGCTGCATAAAGCACGCCTTTGTCCGTCTTACCAACTAGTACTAATTTCTTTGTGTCAGCTTGGTTAACCGATTTAATAACGTAACCTTCATCATTTAGGTTCTTCACCTCATCTGCAGAAAGACCATATTCTTCTACATCGATAGTTTGGTATGTACCAAGAATGATAGTGGCATCATCCGTAAAATAGTTATAGATTGTCATATCTTTCCCTAGCATTGCGTTAGCTGCTAACGTTAGCTCTTCAACTGCTGCATTTAAAATTGGTGAATCTTCTGTCACGCTTAACGATGCGAAATAGGAGGAATACTCTGCTTTTAGGCTCTCGTCTGTAATCTCATTGTACTGTAACCATGCTTTATATCCTTTTTCAGCGGATAATTCTTTTATTACATTTGGTGTTTTTACACTCATGGTCTAAATCCCCTCTCGATATAATGTTATAGTTGATACCGCTTACACATTATTTAAAAAAATAAATTATACAACACGAGTAGAGAAGCTTTCTTCTACTCGTTAAAAAAACCTGGATATTGCTCTTTTAACTTCCCTTTTTCCAGGTCGACTAATTTTAGATGCAAGGCCATTGATGCTTCCGCTTCGTCACGTTTCTTATCTGAAATGAAGTGGAATATTTCTTTATGCTGCGCAACAAGCACGCTCCAATTATGATCCGCAACCAATCGCAACATTCGTAAGCGGTCAAAGTGACTATTCATCTGCCGGATCATATTCCACGTACGAATTTTGTTACAGCCTTCAAATAAGATTTTGTGGAATTCATCATCTAATTCGAACAATTTGTGATGAGATTCTTTTTCCAGGCACAGTTCTTGTAATCTAATATTTGTTTCAAGTTGAAAAAGTTGGTCATCATCCAACGCTTCACACGCTTCTCTAACAATTGCTTTTTCAATATTTTCTCTAATAAAGCGTCCTTCTTCCACTAGCGATAAATCAATTTGTGTAACGATTGTTCCGCTTTGAGGAAACACGCCCAACAAATCCTCTTGAGCCAGCTTTAAAAACGCTTCTCTTACCGGTGTACGGCTAACCTTCAGTTTTTCAGAGACTTCTTTCTCTGATATTTTCGTTCCCGGCTCTAGCTCTAAATTAATAATTTGATCTTTAAGCGTGTAATACACGAAATCACGCGTGGAACCATTAATTCTTGTATTGGTTGTAGAAATGCCCTTCACCTCACCATCACCTTGCTACATCCAACACCACACTGTATTTTAATCATACTAGTATGGTAGTTATACAACCATTATAGGACGGATCTAGGCAAATTTCAATAAATATAAGGGGATTTTTTTTAATTTTGTATCCGTTTTCTCAACTGGTAGGAGGAGATTGTTAGGGCTGTTTTCAATATCGGTGGTTTTTTTTATTTGTCAGAGTCGATATAAAATCCTTCGTAACAAAAAAGTAATATATTTAACAGTGTACTAGCTAACTTTTGGGAGTTGGATCCCTCTCTGACTACAATCGGCTCTTGAGGCATTTAATTGTCGGAGATCGTGGCATTCTCTGACTTCAATCCACTCTCAAGGGTTTTTCTTGTCAGTGATCGCACTCTTCTCTGACTTCAATCTGCTCTCATGGGACTTTCTTGTCAGTGATCGCACTCTTCTCTGACTTCAATTTACTCTCGAGGGGTTTTCTTGTCAGTGATCGCACTCTTCTCTGACTTCAATCTACTCTCATGGGACTTTCTTGTCAGTGATCACACTCTTCTCTGACTTCAATTTACTCTCGAGTGACTTTCTTGTCAGTGATCCCACACTTCTCTGACTTCATTCTGCTCTTGAGGCTCTTTCTTGTCAGTAATCCCACACTTCCCTGACTTCATTCTGCTCTCGAGGTACTTTCTTGTCATTGATCCCACACTTCTCTGACTTCATTCCGCTCTCGAGGTACTTTCTTGTCATTGATCCCACACTTCTCTGACTTCATTCCGCTCTCGAGGGTTTTTCTTGTCAGTGAACGCACACTTCTCCGACTACTTTTCGAGTTCCTGCTTTGGAAATGTCAGAGGGTGGGCTAATGACGCACTCTATAGAAATTCAGTATTATCCAGATCTCCTATGGCACACCAAATATAAAAAGAAAAGGATGTATGCTCAATTGCATACATCCTCAACCTATTTTATTTCTCTTCATACTTAAAATAAGCAAAATCAGCCGGTAATTGTTGCCCGCTTAAATCTTGATTACACACTCCAACAAAAGTACCAGTAAAACGAATATAATCTGCATCATCATCAGAAAGATTACTTATATCTATTTTTTCACCAATCGTCTGCCATTCCCCTTCACCATCCACATAATAAAATTGAAGCCATTGATGGTTGATCATCGCTTTTAATTTTGTAGTAGCATTGTTAAGTGGGATATCTTGATTTAATAATTCATCATATTTACCGTGTCTTGTTTCTATAATTCCGATACACTTTCCATGCTCCTCATGGTCTGTAACACGTAGATACACATGATCATCGGTATCATAATAAACGATTAAGCCGGCCATTTGTTGAAAATGTTCTGGTGAAAATTCAACCTCTGTCTCCACTTCCGCTTGAAAGCTTTCTAGTCTCCTTGCTAGCAAGCTTTGACGGTGGCAGGAATTCATTGATTCTCCACCTTTTAGCCTTAAATAGCCTGGGCGCTCTGTAAGTGAAATCCAATCCTCTTCAAAAGGTCTTCTTAATGAATTCCAATATCTTTTCAATGTATCGCTACTAAAATCATCTAAGTTACTTTCTTCTTCAAATGGGTGTGCAGGCAAGTCAGGAGCTTCAACAATCGTTTGCGGATTATTCCCTCCCTCTACACGTAACCATCCATCTTCTGTCCAATAACATTTTTGAATCGCTGTTTCTCGTCCTAATATACACTTCTTATCAACAACTGGTCTTGCACAAAGATGCGCCATATACCATTCGCCATTTTGCGTTTCTACAAGACTACCATGACCAGCTTTTTGCAGTTGATCTTCGTTTTCTTGGTCTGAAGTTAAAATCGGATTAGTCGGGTCCACTTCATAAGGCCCCTCTAATGTTTTGGATCGAGCCATTGTTGCCGCATGCGTGTACCACGTGCCGCCTTCAGCTGTTAACAAGTAATAAAAACCGTTTCGTTTATAAATATGTGGTGCTTCTGTTAAGCCAAGTTCTGTACCTTTAAAAATATTTTTAACCGGACCTACTAGCTTTTTCTCTTCAACAGAATATTCTTGTAGCGCAATTCCTGCAAAGGAGTTGGTCCCTTTTCGATGGTCCCAAATCATATTAATGAGCCACTTTTTCCCATCATCATCGTGGAATAGTGATGGGTCAAAGCCACTGCTATTCAAGTAGACAGGTTCGGACCATGGACCTTCAATATTTTCTGCAGTTACCAAATAGTTTGGCGTATCTTTAAAGGCACCCATTCTGCTTTTCACGTCCGTATAAATTAAATAAAACAGACCATCAGCATAACTCAGACACGGTGCCCAAACCCCACCAGAGTTTGGATTCCCGATCATATCTAATTGTGATTCACGCGTTAACGGGTATGTAAGCAATCGCCAATTAACCATATCTTTTGAATGATAGATTTGAACACCAGGAAACCATTCAAAGGTAGATACAGCAATATAATAATCATCTTCCACTCGCAAAATGGACGGATCGGGATGATAGCCAGGTAGTACCGGATTTGTTATTTGTGACAATGTAACCATCCTCTCTATTTTTCGTAAGCACTTACATTTTACACGAAGACGTCTCTTATGAAAAACGATAATGTAGAAAAAACTGACATTCTTTTGAATGCCAGCGTTTTTCCTGAAACCCTCTATATGAACCCAATATTCACCCAATTTCTGACTACCCTTTCACCGACCCCGCAGCAAGTCCTTTAACAATTTTCTCTTGTGCCACAAAGTAAACGAGTAAAAGTGGTAAACTACCTAGTGTTAATGCAGCCATGATTGCTGGTACATTGATTGTAAACTCACCATAAAATTCTCTTAAACCTAGTGGTAAAGTTGCGACATCTGATGAATTAGTTAAGACCAAAGCGAAAATAAATTCATTCCATATGTGAATAAAGTTGTAAATCGCAACAGTTGCAACTGCAGGAGTTAATAAAGGAAAGAGAATATTCCAAAACAATCTAATATGGCCGCATCCATCGATTTTGGCTGACTCCTCTAGTTCTTTCGGGATCTCTTTCATAAATTGAGTGAAAATCACTACAGCAATCGGTAAAGCAAATGCAACATACGGTCCAATAAGCGCCCATATCGTATCGTAAAGACCTAAATTGATCGTTAATAGATAGATCGGAATTAGGGTAGTATGGATAGGAATCATCATCCCGACCATAAATAACAAAAATAGAGGCGTATTCAATTTGAATTTCAATCTAGCCAGCGGATAACTAGCCATTGCACCAATAACAATAACAATGATCACCGACAAGACCGACACGATTAAACTATTCATAAAATATCTAAAAAAATCGATTTCTAACAAAAGTCCATAGTTGCTAAAGGAGAAACTTTCCGGAAGAGACCATGGTGATGTCATGAAATTCAGTTGGGATTTAAACGATGTATTGACCATGATGAAGAAAGGTAATCCCGTAAAAAGCAGTAATACAATTGCTAGTACATACAGGGGCATTTGCTTTATTCTTTTTATCATTATTCCACCCCTCTTCTTTTTCTCTCACCGATTAAAATGAACAAAGTTATAATAAACGCAATGATAAACATGGAAAATGAGACGCTACTACCGTAACCCATATTAAAATTAGTAAATGTCTGCTTATACATATACGTAGCCATTAATTCCGTTGAATTGTTTGGACCACCCATGGTCATCACATAAATCAAATCAAAATATTTCAATGAACCGATAATGGACAAGATTGCAGAAGTAACGATAATCGGCATTAGTAATGGAAGTGTAATATTCTTAAACCTGTGCCACGCGGTTGCACCATCAATACTAGCAGCTTCATATAACTCTTCAGGAATACCGACAATTGCCGCTCGAAATAGAATCATATAAAACGGAGCAAATTGCCAACATACTGTTGCAATAACTGCCCATATTGCTGTACTTTCTTTTCCGATCCAAGCCTGCTGTAAAGATTCTAATCCTATCATTTCCAGAAGTGCATTTAGCAGTCCAAAGTTGCCATCATAAATAAAAATAAACAAAATACCGATCGCTACTGTGGACATAAGAAACGGCATGAAGAAGACAGAACGGAAAAACCGAATACCTTTAATCGGGCTGAACAATAATAGCGCCATAATCAATCCCAATGGTAGTTGGGTTAATAATGAGGCACCAACTAACAAAGAATTGTTACCCAATGATTCCCAAAAGACCTCGTCTTGAAATAGGGTAATATAATTTTCTAACCCTTGAAAAACAAAGTTATTATCAATACCAGACCAATCAAACAGACTATAATAAAAAGTCATAAAGATAGAATAGATAACATACACACCATATATGATTAATGCAGGCGTCATAAAACCAATGATCGCTAAGATCTCTTTTCTTTTCTTGGCAGCCTTCGTCTGAACCTTTATTGAAATATGTTTTTGCGTTGATGCTTCTCCCAATTGTTTTTGCAATGCCCTCACCCCAATTATAATGGGAAAACTACACCAAGAATTTACGCTTAATGTAGTTTCCCTTACTAAGTCTTCAAATAGGTTTATCGGAAGTTAATCTAATAACTCTTTTGCTTTTTCTTCCACTTTTGCCATTGCTTCTTCCGGGGTCATCGAAAGACCAATTAATGCCTGTGTAGTATCTAAGTGAACTTGTGCTAGTTCTGGCGGAAGTGTTTGGTCATAATACGTTTGCATAGCCTCTGAACTTTCTAGGACATCACTGATTTCTTGTACATATGGATCTTCATATTCCACACCTTTAATTGCAGAAATGTCTCCAGCAGTATTAGCCATTTGTGTAGAAGTTTCTAAACTAGCAAGCTCTTTCACTAGTTCAGTTGCTAGATCCTGGTGTTCACTAGATTCGGAAACAGAGAACACAGGAGATACCCCACCGACAATATGGTTTTTAGCACCTTGGCCACCTTCAATAGCAGGGAATAAGAAGAATCCTAGCTTTTCTTCAAATTCAGGCATTTCATCACGAACATTATTGACTAACCAGTTACCCATGACCTGCATACCAGCTTTTCCAGAATATAATAACTGTCTTGATTGACCAGTGTCATAGTTCATTCCGTTTACACCTTCAGGGAAGGCTTCCATTTCCACTAGTTCTTGTAATTTATGACCGGCTTCAATATACGCTTCATCGTCAAAACCTCTTCCGGTACGATTATAAGCCTCGCTAAATAAATCTGGTCCTCCCATTCTTTCTGCCAAGTACATCAGATAAAAAGATCCAGTCCACTTAGATTGGTTCGCTAACGTGAATGGAATAATATCATTTTCCTTTAGTGTTTCAACAATAGCAGTTAGGTCATCAAACGTTTCAGGTTCCTCTATACCAAGATCCGCAAAAATCTCTTTGTTATAGAACACAGGTACAACAGCCATACCAATTGGTGCACCATAAACTTTCTCACCATACGTAGATGCGGATAAGGCAGCTTCAACATAGATGTCTTGATCGATATCATTCGTAATTTCTTTTACTTGGCCAGCGTTAACGAACTGCTCAAGCCAACCTCCACCCCAAGACGAGAATACATCTGGTGGATTTCCACCACCCATCGCTACAACTAATTTTGATTTATATGGGTCATTTTCTTGTTGGGAAACTTCGACTGTTACGCCAGGGTTCTTTTCTTCAAAGCGGTCTACTGCTGCTTCAATAGCCTCCCCTGAAGGACCATCCTCAATATGCCATAACGTTAATGTTACATCTTCTTCAGGTTCGCTACTCTCGTTACTTTCACTTCCACTTTCTGTTTCCGTATCATTTCCACTTTCATTTTCCGGTTCGTTTTCTCCCCCCGTGCTTACATCGGTATTCGTCGGATTACACCCCACAATCACGACTAGCGACAATAAAAATACTAGCAACAAACGAAATTTCATTCTGTTTCCCCCTTGTTTAAATTAATGATAACGTTTACAAAAACTAAAACCTCTGTTTCCCCCCTTTCCTTGGAATAAAGTTAAACAATTGTTTGAAATTTCAGATAATAAAAAGGAGTAAATAACTAAGATGAAGAATCATAAACATATAAAGATAATTAATTTGTTCATGAAGTGAGTTTTAGATAGGTAAATTAGTAGGATCTTTCAAGGGTAATCAAATCAGGCATTTAGTTGGCTAGTCAAGAAGAATAATTATAAAGGTTTATACTTGAATGAGAGGATAAATTGCTACTTAATTGTTTTATATTATAAAACAGAGTTTGATATATTGACATTATACCTTCTAAAATTTATAATTGTCAACAACAAATGTAAGCGCTTTATAATATTTATATGCAATCACGATCGTCATCATGTGTTCATCCATGCTAATCCACAAATATAGCGAAGGAGAGATTATTAGTGACAAATTCTCTAGAGAAACTGATGCAATCTGATTCGACTCATCTGTATGACATCAAGACGCACGCACACGGTCCCCAAGGTAAACTACCACTCACGGATCAGATGCTACGCCATTCCCCAAGCGGTAACTTGTTTGGACTTTCCCAGAATGTTGGAATGGGATGGAAGGCGTCCGACTTAACAGGAAAACAAGTTTTATTACTTAGTACACAGGGTGGGATGAAGGATGCGGATGGTAGCCCGATCGCACTCGGTTATCATACGGGCCATTGGGAAGTAGATTTATTGATGAAAGAAGCAGCCAAAGAAGTAATTAGACACCGTGGCATCCCTTTTGCCGCTTACGTAAGTGATCCTTGTGATGGTAGAACACAAGGTACCGAGGGAATGTTTGATTCTTTTCCATATCGAAACGATGCGGCTACCGTTTATCGCAGATTAATCCGTTCCTTACCAACAAGAGAAGCTGTTATCGGTATCGGTACATGCGATAAAGGATTACCCGCCATGATGATTGCTCTCGCATCAATGCATGACCTTCCAACCGTTGTCATCCCTGGTGGTGTAACATTACCTCCTACATATGGTGAAGATGCAGCAAAAATCCAAACGATTGGTGCACGGTATTCAAATAATGAGTTAAGTCTGGAAGAAGCTTCTGAACTCGGGTGTAGAACTTGCGCAACATCTGGAGGAGGTTGTCAGTTTTTAGGGACTGCCGCCACCGCACAAGTCGTAAGTGAAGCACTTGGTCTATCCGTTCCACATTCTGCATTAGCTCCTTCCGGTCAAGAGGTTTGGTTGGAAATGGCAAAACAATCTGCACGCGCTGTGCTCGCTTTGGAAGATGAAGGACTTAAAACAAAGGATATCATAACCAATGCATCGATTCGGAATGCGATGATCATCCATGCTGCTTTTGGCGGATCTACGAATCTATTACTTCACATCCCTGCGATTGCTCATGCAGCTGGGTGTAATATTCCAACTGCAGAAGATTGGGATGAGATTAATAGAAAGACTCCAAGACTAGTAAGTGTTCTTCCTAATGGACCGGATTATCACCCAACAATTCGGGCATTTTTAGCAGGTGGTGTACCGGAAGTGATGTTATACCTTCGTCCTCTCGGCTTACTTGACGAGGATGTGATGACTGTAACTGGGAAAACACTTCGTGAGAACCTTGACTGGTGGGAACAATCAGAGCGAAGAGTGAAAATGAAAGAGCGTTTAAAAGAAGCAGATGGACTGGATGCAGATCAAATTATCATGTCTCCTGACCAAGCAGAGATTCGCGGGCTAACTTCGACAATAACTTTTCCCAAAGGGAATATTGCTCCTGATGGCGCGGTTATTAAATCGACATCCATCGACTCAGAACGACTAGATGAACATGGTGTTTATTATCATAAAGCTGAGGCAAAAGTGTTCACAAGTGAAAGAGATGCAATTGAAGCAATAAAAAGTGGCGCTATAGTAAAAGGAGATATTATGGTACTGACGGGATGTGGTCCACTTGGAACAGGCATGGAGGAGACGTACCAAGTTACATCGGCACTAAAACATTTATCCTACGGTAAATACGTAACGCTATTAACAGACGCACGCTTCTCTGGTGTTTCTACTGGCGCTTGTATTGGGCATATTGGTCCCGAGGGATTAGCAGATGGGCCGATTGGCAAGCTACAAACTAGTGATGTCATTGAGGTACGCATTGATGCTATGAATCTATCAGGGGACATTAACTTTTTAGGAACGACTGCTCATCCTGTATCTGCAGAAGACGGGGCTAGAATACTAGAAGCACGTGAAACGAATGCAGAGATTAAACCCTCTCCAGGATTACCAGATGACACTCGGCTTTGGGCAGCCCTGCAAAAAGTAAGCGGTGGCACATGGCGTGGTAGTGTGTATGATGTAGATCGGATTATTAAAGTGTTAGAGGCTGGGGAAAAGGTATTGGATAAAGAAGTAATAGAGAAAAATTAAAGATTCAGAAAAGCTTGGCACCGAATGCCAAGCTTTTTATTTTTTGCAATTTTTAATACAATTATTGCTATCGATTCGGTATGTTAGACAGATAGGATGATAGGTCTATTTGTATGTAGACTATTTGAACGAAAACAGGAGAAAGACCCACTCGTCCATTCTCCTGCTCCACTTACAATCGAACTTTTATTAAAATGTTTCTCGTATTTCCATTGCGTTGTTTACTGTTTGTTCCATAATAGTAGAGAGTTTTTGATTTCCAAAAGTAAGTTCTTCCACTGTTGCATTCATTTCCTCTAGGCTCGCAGTAGCCTGTTCAATAATAGCCGCCAGATCACTAGTGGAATGCTCAACACCTGACGATTGCATTCGTACTTTCTCCGCGAGAGATTTGAATGTATTTAACCCCATATCAAGCTTATCCATCGTTAATGCAATTTCTTCAAAATAACCAGTAACCTCATTTGTTGATTGCACACCCAGGTTGATATTATGTTTACTTTGATCCATCTTTTCAAGTGCCTGTTTATTGCTTGTATTTAATTCTACTAAATTCGTTGAAATTTTTTCCGTTGTTTTGCCTGTAAGTTCTGCAAGTTTTCTTATTTCTTCAGCGACCACCGCAAATCCTTTACCTGCTTCCCCAGCCCTAGCAGCTTCAATGGAAGCATTGAGCGCCAAGAGATTAGTCTGTTCCGTAATGTCTTTGATCGTACCTGCAAATGAATTTGTTTCTGTAATTTTTTCTGTTAGCACATTAAACGTCTCACTTAAATCATTCATTACGCTCGAGAGGGAGCGAATATTTTCATTTAGCTCTTGAATCATATGATTTCCATTCGTAGTCAGCTGATTTGCATGCGTGGAGGCTTTATACAAATCAATAGATTTCGCATGGACCTCATCCATATTTTGCTTTGTATCCATTGTATTTTGTGTGATTTCTCCAATTTTCTCCGCTTGTGTTTGACTTCCAATCGATACTTCGTTTATAGTTGCGGCCATTTCATTTTGTGCTGTTAAGCTCAACTGCAAGTGCTCATTCACTTCCGCAATACTTTCAATGATCCCCTTTACACTACTCTCTAATTTTGACTTCTGTTGTTCCTTTTTCACTGTTTCTTCTTCAGCACTGACTAATAGTTCTTCTATTTTTTTAGTTTGTTCCACATGTAAACGAATAACAACGAAAAAGATAATACCAATTAATAAATAGATTAAGATAACATAACTAAACAATGCCTGAACTTGACTATTGCTTGCAAGAAAATGATTCGCCATAATAACAATTAGACCTAATGAATAACCAAAAAAGAATATCTTTCTGTTCATATGTATTGCCGAATAAATGGACAAAAATAATGTTATTAAAATAATTTGAATGCTACTTTCTTTAGTGAAAATAAATACTAAATTTAAACCATAAATTATTGTCAACATCAAGTAGGGCAGCATTCTTATTTTTTTCAACACTTTTTGCAGAAGAAAATATAAAGCTACTAAAATAACTAAACCAGCACTATAAATCGCTAACTTGTATAATTCCTTATCAACAATCGATAAACCTACACCTGCTAACATTGTAATTGCAATCGTAACTAGCATTAGTGTGTTTTTCTTTAATGCGTCTTGATATGTCATCTTATCTACCACGCTCATGCCAACACCTCCACCTTCACGGCACATACAAAAATTGTCATAAGTAAATTATATATGTATAAAGACCAACATGACAACATATTTTCCACAAGATACAAAACTATCTACCTAGGACTCTTTCACTATCCGAAAAAGTTAAATGCTAACTAGTAAATTACTTCAGAAATAATAAAAGCTTGGCTCAATGCCAAGCTTTTATTATTTCTGAAGTAATTTTTTTGTAAGATTAGGTCTCGCTGAACCATTATTTAAAATGAATGTTACAAAAACAAGTTTCTTCCTATTTATATAGCTACTATTATTTTCTCAGTAAATTTTATGTTCACTAAAAATCCGGTTCTAAACGCCAAAGCATTCATATGTATATTTCAGCGTTTATATTTAGGTGTTGTTTGAATCTCATATTTTGGTCATTAAGAAACATGAGGATGAACGCAACCATCCTCATGCCTAATAATTAAACAATTATCCTTTTATAAACACCGTCTTCGTCGTAGTAAAGAACTCTTTCGCCGCCTGACCTTGCTCACGTGACTGCGAACTAGAAGCTTTCATACCACCGAATGGCGCTTGCAGTTCCACCCCAGCAGTTTCTGAATTGATTCGCACTAGTCCTGCTTCAATATCGTCTATAAATGTCAATATGTGATCGATGTTTTTTGTGAAAATTGAAGCGCTTAGACCAAACTCTACATCGTTAGCTAAATCAATTGCCTCACCAAGTGTATCGACTTTCATTAATGCTAACACCGGTCCGAAAATTTCCTCTTGTGCAATCGTCATCGATGAGGTCACATTATCAAAAATAGTAGGATTCACATAGAAGCCATCCTCATACCCGTCAGGCTGGTCTCCACCAATAAGTAATGCAGCGCCTTCCTCAAGCCCTTTATCAATATAATGACGGACCGTATTATATTGTCCCTCACTAGCACAAGGCCCCATCCATGTACTTTCATCTAAACCATTTCCAACTTTAATATCTTTTACTTTGTCGAGTAGCTTCGCTTTAAACTCTTCATAGATACTACTTTGGACAATCACCCGGCTACTACACGTACACTTTTGACCGGTAGATTTAAGACCACCGCTAATTGCAGCATCAACAGCAAGGTCAAGATCACAATCAGCAGCTACAATAAGTGGATTTTTTCCACCCATCTCCAACTGATATTTACCTCCACGTCCGGCAACAGTTCGGCCAATGCCTTGCCCAACTTGGTTAGAACCAGTGAAAGTGATTGCATTCACGTCTTTGTGCTCCGCTAATCCTTGACCAATAACAGATCCTTTTCCAGTAACAAAGTTGACCACACCGTTAGGAAAACCTGCTTTATCAAAGCACTCTACTATTTTAGCAGCCGTAACTGCCCCTTCTGTTGCAGGCTTTAACACGACAGTATTCCCGTAAATTAAAGCGGGAGCCATTTTCCAAATTGGGATCGCGACCGGGAAGTTCCATGGGGTAATCACGCCTACTACACCCAACGGGACACGCTTACTAAACATTAATGCTGAACTGTCCGTAGATGGGATCACGTCCCCTACCTCACGCATGCCTTCGCCAGCATAATATCGAAGAATAGCTACACCACGGTTCGTCTCTCCCTTTGCTTCAGGTAACGTTTTTCCCATTTCTCTCGTCATTGTTTCTGCGATGTCATTTAGATTATCTTCTATTACTTGCGCTACTTTAAATAGAAGATTTCCACGGTCAGCACCGGATAATTTACGCCATGCTTTTTGTGCCTCTTTGGCAGCTGCTACCGCTTGGTCTAGATCTGCCTTTGTTGAACTTTGTACGTTTCCAACGACTTCATGTTTGTTGGCAGGATTAATACTTGCGATCACCTCATCGGATGAAGAAGTTTGCCAAACACCATTCACATAATTTAAATATGTTTTCGTTTCTGCAATTGTAGACATAAATATCCTCCTAAGAATTAAATAGTTTACTAGACTTCTTCTAAATTCGCCTTGACTTGTTCATTCTCTTGTAACGGAGCTTTAACAGGATTAGTTAAAGTACCAATGCCTGGAATCTCGATTTCTACCATGTCCCCATCTTGTAGTGTAAAATCATCATCTGGAACAATACATGTACCAGTTAATAAAATCGTACCATCAAAAGTAACATTATCTTTTATTAAATAGGATACTAACTCTTCATATTTTCTTTTTAGTAATGCTGTGCTTGCACTATCCTGAAATACCTTTTTACCTTCCCTAAAAATACGGCAAGTAATTACAAAACTGTATGGATCCTCTACAGTTTCAGCTAATCGAATTGCAGGCCCAATTGAACACGAGTGTTTCCAAACTTTTGCTTGTGGTAAATAAAGTGGATTTTCCCCCTCTATATCACGACTGCTCATATCATTACCAATCGTATAACCGATAATAGCACCATGACTGTCAATCACCAGACCCAATTCCGGCTCTGGAATTTGCCAATTAGAGTCGCTTCTAATATAAACAGGAGTATTCGGCCCAATTGTTCTTCTTTCTGTAGATTTCAAGAAAAGCTCTGGCCTCTTTGCATCATAGACTTTATCGTAATAGGAATTGGTCGTGACCTTTGCTTCCATGTTTCTCGCATCTCTACTTCTTGAATAAGTTACCCCTGCTGCCCATACTTCATAGGAACGAACTGGAAGCTTTAAAGTTAAATCTTCCATCTTTTCCGGAATTGGTAAAGAATCTTGCATAATCTCGTTTACAATTGCCAAGCATGACTTCTTGTTTTGCTCAGCAGTACGCATGAAGGAAATAAAATCAATAAATGGCAAATCATAAACCATTCCTTCATCCGTAACTGCAGCTAACTGATTTGGTCCTTCACCTGATTGATAACAAATAACCCTCATTCAACCACTCCTATTTTATATTATAAAACCGCGTTCTGTATTATACATACAGTAAACGCAATTTATTTATCATGAATAAAAAGAAGATGTATAACCTAATTTATTGGAAATTTCCAATGCTGTTTCTTTCAGTTGTTTAATTGTAGACGTTTTATATTCTTCTGTTACATTAGAGATTGTTGTTGATATACTAATCGCTGCCGATGTATCTCCCTTATGATCGAAAATAGGCACTGCGATACAACACACTCCAGGCTCATTTTCTTCCTGGTCCATCGCATAACCTACCTTAACTACCGCCTTCAACTCTTGTAGAAATGCTTCTTTTGAAGTGATCGTATGAACTGTTTGCTTAAAAAAGTCATACTCCTTTACTATCGCTTGTAATTCTGTTTCTTTTTTAAATGCTGTTAACACTTTCCCAACTGCACTTGAATGAATCGGAACTCTTCTTCCAATACGAGAAAAAACAATAGATGCCGCACCTTCTACCTTGTCGATATATACACCGGCGTTACCATCTAAAATAACGAGGTGCACCGTTTGTCCCGTCGTATCAGATAATTTCGTTAATGGTTGTTTTGCCACATTTCGAATATCTAAACTATGGAGCACATAATTTCCTCTTTCAACAAGCTTTAGCCCGAGGCTATATTTGCCAGTGTCGAGATCCTGTTTTATATAATCATGTTGTTTTAATGTTTTTAATAAAGAATGTATCGTGCTTTTATTTAATGAAAGTTGAGCACTTATTTCAGAGATCTTTAGTTCTTGTTGTCTTTCATCAAATAAATCTAGAATACGAAGCGCACGATCTATAGACTGAATTATTGGCATGCCATCTGTCTCCCTATCACGAAGCTATCCATTGTTGAAAATGTAAGCCTATTCATTTTTACTTTCAAATTACCTTTATCGCAAAATATTGTCAAGGTATTCGCATCTTTCTATTCAAAAAAGGTGAAATGTAAGATAATCTCACAGGGAATTTTACATGATAGCGCTTAAGTTTTCAGAATATTCTTTTACGCAATAAGTATACCTGATAAACTTGTATAAAACAATCATAGGGGGACATCAAATGAACAACAAATTGTATTTAAACCAAGCGATTCAATTAGCAGTTGAAAATGTAAGTAATAATGGTGGTCCGTTTGGAGCTGTTATTATTAATAAACAAGGTGAAATTATCGGAAGAGGACAAAACCGAGTAACAGATTGCAACGACCCTACTGCTCACGCAGAAATACAAGCAATTAGACAAGCATGTGAAAATCTACAAACCTTTCAATTAGATACATGCACTCTTTATACAAGTTGCGAACCATGTCCAATGTGTTTAGGAGCTATTTATTGGGCTAGACTTGAAAAAGTGTATTATGCAGCCGATCAGAACCTAGCTGCAGCTTCTGGTTTTGACGATGCTTTTATTTATGATGAGATTGCTAAACACCATGAAGCTAGATCCATCCCTTTTCACTTATTACCTTTAAAGGAAAAAGTGCTACCATTTAAGGTTTGGGACCAGCACACAGCCAAAGTAGAATACTAAGAAAGGCAAGTGATCCGAGAGACAGATAATCGGGTCACTTTTATTTATTATAATCCCACAACACCTTCCAATCCCCTTCTTCTTTTGTAGCATAAATAGATTGGACGATAGAAAAATTTCCGTAATCACCTTTATAGGATTGTGTAACCACAACCTCGTAAACGGTTCCGATTGGCTTTGCATCACTACTCATTTTCCAATTATTCATCTCATTCACTCCACTTAGTTCAAAAGAAAATGTCGTAACTCCAAAATGATTCATAAACACATGAGCTCGATCTTGTATATAATGGGCCTTATCAAACCTACTCTTCATTTGTGAATGAAATAAGTCCCAAGAATCCGCAAACTTCCCTTCTTCTTCATATACATAAAACGCTTCTACAATCTCTTTAGCTTGATGGCTTGGTGATAGTTGAATCATAATAAATACTACAATAAAAATGATAAAAGCAATGGCTACCCCAATGATTAACAATCCTTGTTGTCTTCGCATCCCATCTGCTCCCTTATTAAATCTGATAGCTTGCACACACTTTTGGACTACTAGTATAACTATTCAAAGCCCGGCAACATTATTATCAGACTTTCTACACTTTTAACAATACACAGGACAGATGTATCAATTACTTTTATACATATAACTTATTTTTTATTCGTAGTAGATACAAAATGCGACGTAACGCTCTATTCTAAGATAACTCCCAGATTATAATTAGCTTAGATTCCTTTTCGAGATCCTCCGCTATTATTTCGGGCATCACAACCGGCATTTGATTCCCTTTTGAGATCCTCCGCTATTATTTCGGGCATCATAACCGGCATTTGATCCCCTTTTGAGGTCCTCCTCCATTATTTCGGGCATCATAACCGGCATTTGATTCCCTTTTGAGGTCCTCCACTATTATTTCGGGCATCATAACCGGCATTTGATTCCCTTTTGAGGTCCTCCACCATCATTTTGGTCATCATAACCACTTTCTATTTGAATATATGATTATTACGTCACAGTTTATCGATTCTACGCAGTAATCGAATTTAATAGAAAAGGATTATATTTAGTTTAATACAAGGTTATTAACAAACATAACTGGTAATAATGGATACCATTAGAGACCAATGAGGTGAAATGATGGAGCAACAAGACTCATTTGGAAAAGGATGTTTCTTTGGAGTTGTTTTCTCTATTCCGTTATGGATGTTAATCATCTTTTTCGTGCGGCTAGTACTGTGAATAGAGGATATACCAAAATATTCTTTTACTTCCATGATTAGCTTTCGCTACTTTATTAAAATAATAGAATTGAATCATTTACACTATGTATTAATACCTATAAAACACCCATAAAAAAATAGAATAAATTTAAAATATAGTTCTTTAGTAGGATGTAAACGTTTTATTTCTATTATACAATGGAAACGGTTACAATTCATGGAGTAATAACACATACTCTGTTCTGAATCGAATCATTAATATGATTTTGATATATCAGTAACAGCTTTATGTGCAATATTTTTTCCAAAATAGATTGTCCCCCTATTGAGCATCCTAGTTTACTGAGGGTGCTATTTTTTTTGCCTTTTTTTTGATAAAAATGCAAAACGCTCGCCATGTATGATGTATTCTTTATTTTGATTGTCAAGGCTTTCCCAAAACGAATCACACGTAATTTAGTACTAAACAAAAGAGAACATAAGATAATAGAGTTAATTACATAAAGGGAGTGAAGGATCTGATGAAGTATAGACGTTTAGGAAGTACAGATTTAGACGTTTCCGTAATAGGTATTGGCACATGGCAGTTCGGTGGTGAATGGGGCAAAGATTTCACGCAAATGGAAGTAGATCAGATTTTAGATAAAGGCAGAGAAGTAGGCATAAACCTGCTCGATACAGCCGAGTGTTACGGTGACCACCTTTCCGAATCTTTTATTGGTGATTACTTATCGAGGAATAATCGGGAAGACTGGATTGTAGCAACTAAATTTGGACATCATTTTATCGATAACTTTGAAAGAACACGTCAATGGAAAGCAGATCAAGTACTAAAGCAATTAGATCATTCTTTAAAGTCTTTAAAGACAGATTATATAGACTTGTATCAAGCACATTCTTGTTCAGATGAAGAATTTAATAATGATGACTTATGGACAATGTTAGACAAACAAGTGCAAGCAGGTAAAATTAGAAACTTGGGTATCTCCCTGCAAAATGAAGCTAGCACATACCAAACCAAAACCGCAAAAGAAGTTAACGCCAGAGCGATACAATTAATTTATAATCGATTACAACGTGAGCCTGAAGATGAAGTTCTTCCGATTGCTGAAAAAGACAATCTTGGTGTATTGGCTCGAGTACCCTTGGCAAGTGGTTATTTAAGCGGAAAGTATAAGCCAGGTGCAACCTTTGAAAAAAGTGATGTTCGTTCCAAACATGATCAAGCAGATACTAGCAAAAAATTAAAACTCGTGGAAGAAATAGCAAGAAACGAAGTACCTGAGGGTGTACCTATGGCAACCTGGGCTTTAGCATGGTGCCTAAAACATCCTGCCGTTTCAACTGTAATACCAGGTTGTAAAAATCCAGACCAAGTAGTGCTTAATGCGCAAGCAGCTGATTTGGTATCCACGAACCACCCACAACACAAGCAATAGTTTTTGTTATAATAGCGGAATCCAAAATCCGCTATTTTTCTTTTTATAACTAGCTCCACTTTTTTTGAATTCCCTCACCTATTTGCATAAAAAAATCATTTTTAGAAATAGTAAGAAAAAAATAGGTGAGGTGATATAAATGGGTTTATTTAGCGCTATCTCAGAATGGTCAAATGGTAGGTATGAAAAAAGAGTCTCAAAGATGCAAGAAAAAGGCTTATGCCCAGACTGTGGTGGAAAAGGAATACACACGTTACCCCACGAACATCTTTATTCTAGCACCTTCCATTGCCCCGGATGCAGTGGTAGTGGATTATTTGAAGATTGGATGAAATAGCTTTCCTATTTTACGGTTACTTTATCTTTAAGTAACCGTTTTTCAATTTGGTTTTACATTTATATACACTTCTTCATGTCTACCTATCAATTAAATATGTGATCGTATAATTCTTCTTTTAAATGAAAGAATGGATTTGAAGGAGTTTTTCATATGAAGACCTTAAATAGAATAGTATCCAGCCTGATTATATTGGTAAGTATCGCATTCTTCTTTCAAAGTTTTACACAGCTTAGTCAGAATAAGCATATCATTTCAGAGAAAAATGATTACAACAAAGTGACCTTAGAAACAAAAAGACATGGCTTATTTGAACCGGCAGTAAGCCCAACTGCTACAAAACCGTCTATAGAAGCAGTGAAAAAGTTATACAAAGACAAGTTTGAAAAGCTCGAAGCAAAAATCCAAACACGATTAGATAGTCTCATTGAAATCGCCTATCAAGAATATAATAATGAAGAAATTAATCTATTCATATTTTTAAATAAATACAAGGAAAAAGCAAACGATTTAGAGCGTAAGTCGGATGAGGAATTTCACACAGTACTTGGCCAGCTTGAGAGGGATTTAGAAGGATATGGTTACAGTCAAAGTATGCTAAAGGAATTCGAAAATACATATGAATCAACTAAAAAGGCGAAAAAAGAAAACATGTTCAAACGTTTTTTAGAAGAAATTTAAATCCTTATAAAAAGTAAAAACTGGATGGAAACGTACCCATCCAGTCAATTAACTCCCATCCACTTCTATTATACAATGGAATCACAAATTCTGCTTTCTTTTTTCTTACAAATACAATCACCTTCTCTTGTATTTTTATAAACAAAAAAGTATATTTATAAGTATAATTATCAAAATAGATATTATAGGTATTATTCATAATAGATTGGGGATGAATAAATTGACTGAGAAGGAAGAAAAGGAAATAGAAACACTCAGAAAAAAACTATACCAAAACTATAAAGAAAAGCACCTTTGTGATGATGTGGTAAAACTTTCACAAGAATTAGACGATCTATTAAACAAAGCTTTTTTCCGAAAGAAACGATCGAACCACCATATATCTCGCTAACCATTGCCCCTTTTAAATTGAAATGGATGCTTTTAACTTCTAAAATAAAGCTATATAATTTCCTGTGCTTAAATCTCCATTAACAGCTTCTTAATGAATAATTTACATAAAGTATAACCCCATTTAAAAGCATTCCATTTTGAGAATTATATATTTCCAAATACTGGCTATTACCCTATAACACTCTTTCCATATCATGTAATACCCCCATCAAAAGAAAACGCTAACTTTATTGACTTATCACTATTTTCAGACTATAACTATAGTAATGGACAGGGAAAATCACGTTGATTCATAGCATAAATCAATCAAGTATCTATATCAAAATTAGATTGATTAGCAAGTAGTCAGAAAATATAACATACTTATTAGTTATTTTTCTAAGAGAAACATGTTATGATTATTTTATGTCTCTGCAACAGAAAACCGTTCGACGAATGAAATGCGTGCGTTATATCCCCCAAACGATTCTAATTCTCAACAATAAATAAGGTTATAAATTCTCGAAAGGAAGTGGAACTAAATGGATACAAAAACAGTAGATAAAAACACAGTCTCCTTACATAGAGACGTAGATTACCTCAGTAAAATCTTAGATAATGTATTGCTCCACGAGGGCGGAGAACATTTGCTAGAAACCGTGAATAATATTAGGTCTCTTTCTAGAACATTAAGAGAGACTCAAGATCCTGCCGTTTACATTCAAATTAAAGAAGCAATCAACAACTTAGAACCACCACTTAGACAGAATGTCATTCGCGCTTTTTCTGTTCAATTACATTTATTTAATATCGCAGAGCAAAACTACCGCAGTCGTCGTCGCAGAGAATATCAGGCCCAGGATGAAAATGTTATTCAACCTGGATCATTAGAAGAAGGTGTGAATAAGTTACAGGAGAATAATGTAACACCAGAGATGGTTACTAACTTACTAGAAACATTGTCCTTGGAGTTAGTAATTACTGCACACCCTACGGAAGCAACAAGACGTACGATCTTACAAATTCACAAACGAATTGCCAACTTACTAAAAAATTGGGATTATTCCTACACGCGTTATGAGAAGAAAGTAATCCAAGAAACTATTTTCAACGAAATCACTATCTTGTGGCAATCAGCCGAAATTCGTGAAAAGAAGCCTTCAGTTATGAAAGAGGTTTCAAACGGGCTTTACTTCTTCGATAAAGTATTGTTTGATGTTTTACCAAGAATTCACCAAGATTTAGAAGATCTATTATACGAAAAATATAGCCAGCGTTTTCAAGTTCCATCTTTCCTACGTTTTGGATCATGGATCGGTGGTGACCGTGATGGGAACCCGAATGTAAAAGCAACAACTACATTTGAAACATTAAAGACACATCGATCATTAGCACTAAGAAAATATAGGGAATCTCTTGATAAGCTAAAAGATTTACTTAGCCACTCAGCTAAGAAGGTTAACATCAGTAATGATCTTGTTGATTCTATTATTAAAGATAAAAAAGCACTTAACGAATCTGGTTGGCATAAACAAGACGAAATATATCGTGTGAAAATTTCCTTGATGCTATCCAAATTACGTTATACAGAAGAAGATAATGATCTTGGTTATGAAACTGCAGAGCAGCTATTAGCTGATTTACGACTGATTCAAAAGAGTTTGTCGAATCATCATCCTAATCATAATCCAATTAAATTACTACGCAAGGTTATTCGTCAGGTTGAGATTTTTGGATTCCACATCGCTTCTCTAGATATTAGAAATCACAGTGGAGAGCATGAATCTGCCCTAGCTGAAGTGCTTCATTTAGTGAACATTGCAAAAGACTACAAGCAGTTAAATGAAGATGAAAAAGTGGAAACTTTAATCAAAGTTTTACAAGATCCAAGACCGATGATTTCCATTTATGATGAATTTACAGATGAAACACAAGAAGTAATCAATACTTTCCGTATGATTAAGCGTGCACAGGATACGTTTGGGGAACGTGCGATTGAAGTGTATTTAATTAGTATGACGCAGTCTGTAAGTGACTTATTAGAGGTATTAGTCCTTGCTAAAGAAGCAGGTTTATACCGCGTTTATCCGGATGGACATGTCGTAAGTAGAATTCACGTAGCTCCATTACTAGAGACAATTGATGATTTGAAGAACGGTCCAGAAATGATTGAAAAATTATTTGAGATTCCTCTATATCGCAAGCACTTGTCTGCTCGTAAAGATTTACAAGAAATCATGCTTGGATATTCAGATAGTAGTAAAGATGGCGGAACATTAACAGCAAACTGGGAGCTATATAAAACACAACAAGACGTTCATGACATTGCTTCTCGTTACGGCGTGAAATTAAAGTATTTCCACGGTCGTGGTGGCTCACTCGGTCGCGGCGGCGGTCCACTTTATTCAAGTCTTTTATCCCAACCACCTGTTACATTAGGTGATGGTGTTAAAATAACAGAGCAAGGGGAAGTATTATCTTCTCGTTACTTGTTGCCAGACATTGCTTATCGTAGTTTAGAACAAGCAACGTCTACAATGATGACAGCGATCATGGGACTTACGTCTACTGAAGCAAAACAAATGCCATCAAAAGAGGCAGAAGTTGCAATGAGCGATATTTCTGAATATGCTTTAGATAAATATCAATCACTTGTATTCAAAGATCCTGGTTTCTTAACTTACTTTAACCAAGCAACACCATTACATGAGTTAGGTGACTTAAATATAGGTTCACGTCCAATGAAGCGTAAAGGTAGTAACCGATTTGAAGATCTACGTGCGATTCCATGGGTATTTGCTTGGACACAAAGTCGTCAACTCCTACCAGCATGGTATGCAGCCGGTACCGGTTTAAACAAATACATTGAAAAAACAGGTAACCTAAAGCTATTACAGGAAATCTATGAGAAGTGGCCATTTTTCCAAGCAACAATCAACAACTTGCAAATGGCACTGACGAAGGCTGACCTCACTACCGCAAAAGAATATGCAAAAATGGTAAGTGACGAAGCAACGCAAAAACGTATTTTTGACCAAATTACCGAAGAATATAACCTTACAAAAGCAATGGTGCTTAAAATAACTGGTCAATCTGAATTGTTAGATCACAAACCGAATATTAAAGAATCTGTTCGACTACGTAACCCGTTAGTTGATCCACTAAACTTATTCCAAGTAGATCTTATTTCAGAACTTAGACAAGGTAATGAAGACGAAAGTCTCGATGATTTATTAAATGAAGTACTACTTACAATCAACGGCGTTGCAGCAGGTTTACGCAACACAGGTTGATCATCCTTAAAAAGCTTGTGCATTCACGTGAATGCACAAGCTTTTTTCAATGGTTTTATCACCGTTTAATGGTATTACACAGTAGATATTAAATGCGTCGTAACAAAAAAGTAACATGTTTAACAATGTACTAGGTAAATTTTGGGAGTTGGATCCCTCTCTGACTTCAATCAGTTCTCAAGGTTTTTTCTTATCAGTGATCGCACGCTCCTCTGACTTCATTCTGCTCTCGAGTGACTTTCTTGTCAGTGATAACACATTTCTCTGACTTCAATCCGCTCTCAAGTGACTTTCTTGTCAGTGATAACACACTTCTCTGACTTCAATCCGCTCTCGAGTGACTTTCTTGTCAGTGATAACACACTTCTCTGACTTCAATCCGCTCTCAAGTGACTTTCTTGTCAGTGATAACACACTTCTCTGACTTCATTCTACTCTCGAGTGACTTTCTTGTCAGTGATAACACACTTCTCTGACTTCATTCTACTCTCGAGTGACTTTCTTGTCAGTGATAACACACTTCTCTGACTTCAATCCGCTCTCAAGTGACTTTCTTGTCAGTGATAACACACTTCTCTGACTTCGATCCGCTCTCGAGTGACTTTTTTGTCAGTGATCGCACACTTCTCTGACTACTTTTTGAGTTCCTGCTTTGAAAATGTCAGAAGATAGGCTAATTACACACTCTATACAAACTATGCAACAAAAAAAAGAACAAACTCTGCTATTTATAGAGTTGTTCCTTTTCGTTTGTAACCGCTGGGTCTTCATCAACTGTCCATTCAACATCAAACATAGGCAGTGAAAAATAAAAGGCTGCACCTTCACCTTCGTTACTTTCTACCCACACATTCCCTTGATGGAGCATAACGATTTCCTTACTAATTGCTAGACCTAGTCCATTCCCTTTTTTCTTTTCTTTGGAACCTTTTGTGTAAAAACGATCAAAAACAAAATCAACTTCTGACTTTGGTATACCTACCCCTTCGTCCTTTACACCGATGATCATTTCTTTCTTTTCATTAAATTTCAGCGTTACTTCAATTGTACCTTCACTCGTATGTTTTATTGCATTTGTGATGATATTTGTCATCACTTGCTCTAGTCTTATCACGTCAACTTCTACTAACAAATAGTTATCTTCAGGAGGATAGTGCCAACGATAGTTTAGACCAGCTTGTTGAACGTCTAACTCGAATTGGCTACACAGATGAATAAATAACTGATCAACTGGAGCTACATCCTTATTCAATTTGATTTGGCCAGACTCTAATTTGGCAAGTTCGAATAAATCTTGAATCAAACGATCCAACGATTTAACTTTTTTACTGACCTTCTCCAGATATCCACGTTGTTTACTTGGTTCTTCAACTACTCCGTCCAAAATTGCATCAACATAGCCTTGAATAGCAGCAATAGGAGAACGCAAATCATGGGAAACATTAGAAAACAGTTTTTGTCTTAATTCCCGTTCATTCGCTAAATCCTGATTGACTACTTGCAGTTTTTCATTTACCTCTTGTAACAATCTCGTTCTTTTCTCTACTTTTTGTTCCAGGCTAGCATAAAGATTTGCATTATCAATGGATATCGCTATTTGCGAAGATAACATCGTTAATACTTGGATTCTCTCTCTAGTAAACGCGTTGGTTGATTGGTTGTTTTCTAAATACAACACACCAAGGAGCTTATTTTGAGACAAAATTGGAATCGAAAGTACGGATTTAATTTGCTTAGCTTGAATATAGGAGTCTGTCATAAATACTCCTCGTTTTACTGCATGACCTAGTACAACAGGCTCTTCTGTACTAGCAACATAATTAACAATATTTACGGAGAAACTAGTTGCATCATGAATCGGTAAGGCCTCAGGACACACTTGCACTTCTCCATCAACATTATTATGTGCTACTAGCTGTAATTGTTGATCTTGATAAAGAATGAAGAAAGCCCGTTCCGCACCAGCATTCGTTAACACGATATCCATCATTTTTTCTAATAGTTTTTCAAATTTAACTTCGCCTGACAATACACGTGAGGCTTGAAGTATTGTTTGGGTATCAATATGGACACCGAGCTCTGCCAATTCCCCTGTTCGTACTGGCTTTAGAATAAGATGTCCATCGTTATTAAGTATGGATTCCGTAACAGTCGTTGCTCCCCACTGTTCAAAAAAGTTGTACGCCTCAGACATATACGCCTTTGCAGTCCGATCAAGGTTATTACTTATGAAATGTTTGGCAGCACAAAGATTAGCAATAGCAACATCCTGTATGTATCCATTTGTTTCAGCTAATTCAATTGCTTGATGATAATGGATAGCCGCTTGACTGTTTCTCCCCATCATACTAGCAAACTCCGCCTTTACTAATTCATACTTATGTTCAAAATTTTCCGGGGCGTGTTTTGCCCATTTCTTAAGCTTTATTAAATTCTTTCTTAGCTTTCTAGCAGCTTGTGTACGACGAATCCTTCCATCTTGAACAAATCTACTAATCCACAAGGAATGGTACATGTAAAAGTCAGGGGCAACAACTAGCATAAGCGCTTTTTCTACTAGTTTTTCCAATTCAGTAATAACCGTATTCGTGTATTCCGAATGGTTAAAAAGATATGCCATTTGCAAACGAAGCGTCTTATGAATAATCTCAGCAGACATATCTTCTGTTATAGGAGTGAAATTCCATTCCGGCTCATTTTTTGGGTCGGTAAGATGAGAAATCCATCCGTTTAGCTCAGTTAAAAAGTCATTGGAAATCTTGTACTCATTTTTTCTTGAGAAGTCAATCTGCTTTTCAATTGTGGTTTTCACCTCGGACAGTGGATCCCCTTTTGAAAAGGTTGCGATTCCTATAAAAGATGCATTCGCACCAGCAAGGTGTAAATTCCCTACTTCCACACACAACTGTTGGGATTGCTTTAAGTATTCCAAGCTATGACGCATATGTCTTTTCCAATGGTTCACAAATGCACCAAAAACAAAATATACCCTAGCCTTTAAAGCCAAATCCCCTCTACTTTCTGCGTGATCGATTGCTAGTTTACCATATTGATAACTACCATCGTAGTCTCCAAAACCTGCACTTAGCGTTAATGCAAAATTATTATATACTAGCGCAGACAAGTCCATGTCCCCATACTTTAACGTTAAACGCAATGCCCGAAGCATTAAAATCGTCGCAAGGTTTTGATTCACATGGTATGCAGATGCATTGGTGTTAATTAATGTTTGCATCAGCATATGTTTAACCTCGTCAGCTACTGGTGGAAGCGCTAATAAATCCTTTGACTCCTTCTTGCCCAATGTAATTTTTGTTCGGATATATTCAATAGCAACTTGAGCTTTATTTGGGTTTCTATCAAACTTCCACCCAAATAAACCTAGACCAGTTAGTCCAGCCTCCGTCGCTTTTTCCACCTCGTGGATATGTGTGTACAGCATAATTTTCAATCGGTATATGATAAGTTTTTCTTGATTGGTTTGTGCGTTATTTAATACCTCTTTAAAAGTATGTTCCGCTTGATCGAATAATTGGTTCAGGTAGGCTGCCTCACCAAGGCTAGTCATAATCTTCCGTGTTTGTTCAGGATATTCCGACCAACCGTTTGCCGGCAAGAGGTCCATAGCAAGTGAAAAAAAACGATACGCTTCTTGAAATGCTGCCGAACTTTTCGACTTTTCACCTGCTAGAAAGTTCCATTCCATTAATTTAAGTCGCTCTTCACATGTTAATCGATCGATGCATTGATTAAAATGATTGACCACTGAAAATATGTTTCCTTTAAGTTGACTAGGAGAATAAGAACGGGCGAGTATTTCTCCAATCTTCAAATGATTTCCTTTACGCTCCTCTTCGGACATGGAAGTGTAGAGTGCTTGGTGCACTTTATCATGCGTAAATACATAGGTAAGCGTAGTTTTATTTCTTGAAAATTCATCATCATCTGTCTCACGCAACTGTTCACCGAGATTGGTTGGTATAACATGCCCTTCTTGCACACCCACCTGTAGTTTTTCCGCTACATCTTTTTCTTTTTCCCCTGTAAGGTTAGCTAGCAGTGAGGGATGAAATTGGTTTCCTACACATGAGGCAAGTTGTAACATGTACTTCGTCTGATCCGGGAGATGATCTACCCTTTTTATCAAGAAGTCTAAAATGGTTTCAGTTATAGGAATGTCAGATAACTGATCCATATCAACCTGCCAACTCTCTATTGATTGATCAAAGGCGATGATTTGCTCTTCATAAAGAGACTGTAAAAGTTGCGTGATAAAAAATGGGTTTCCCTTCGTAATTCGATACACATAATCAACTAGTTGGATAGCCTTCTGATTTTCGGCAGCTAAAATATCGGTTACCCAAGCTATAATATCCTCATATGTTAACGGTTTAACACGCACGTTCCGAAAAGAGATTTGCGTTTCTGTTATTTGTGATAGCATCGTTCCAAATGAATGTCCTATTTGCACTTCATCGTCTCGATACGCTCCTACGATTACAAGAGAACGTTCCCCTTTATTCGTTAGAAGGTGCTGGATTAAATCTAGCGTCGCACGATCTGCCCATTGTAAATCATCAAGAAAGATAACTAAAGGATGTTCTTTTTGAGCAAATAAATCAACAAAGTTTCTAACCGCTAACCGAAATCGATTATGGACATCAATCGAAGATAATAGCACTTCCTCATCCTCATGACTTTCCCGACTGATAAACCAACGTAATTCTGGAATAAAACGTAACATCATATCCGCATTATTCCCTAATGCTTGTTTAATCTTTTCTCTCCAATTTTCCACCTGCTGCGGACTTTCACGCATCACCTGCCTCAACAAAGATTGAAAGGCACCAATTAAAGGAGCGTAAGGAATTTGCCTGTGCAACTTAACAAACTTTCCAGAAATAAAATAGCCTTTTTGCTTTAAAATTGGTTCGTGCAATTGGTTTACCAATGATGTTTTACCAACACCAGAAGGACCAGGAACGAGTAATAAAACAGGCTTCCCTTCTCTTGCATCTCCCAATCCATTGATCAGTTCTTTCATTTGTTGATCTCGCCCATAAAGCTTAGGAGAGCGTTCAAATAATTCACCCTTATCCTTATCAGCTAAAGGAAAAGCTTCGATTGCTTTATTTTTCTGCCACTGATCATAGCACTTTTCTAGGTCTCTCTTTAAGCTAATAGCAGTTCGGTAACGGTCCGCTGGCATTTTTGATAATAACTTCATAATAATATCAGAAAAGACAATAGGAATATTATTGTTAAGCCGATGTGGCTCAACTGGTATTTTGGCTATATGCGCATGAATAACCTCGACCGGATTGTCTTTATCAAATGGTACCTGTCCGGTTAGCATCTCATATAAAATTACACCTAATGAATAGAGATCAGTGCGATGATCAAGCGTAAGATTCATCCGCCCTGTTTGCTCTGGTGAAATATAAGCAACTTGATGAAGAGCGTGATAAGGGCTAATTTGTTGTTGATTTTCCTTCCATAGTTTTGTAGATTGTTCAAACCCTGTTATGCTTACATCATTAGATTGTGGATGAAATAGAATATTGTCTGGGTGAATAGATTTATGTATGGTTTGATGGGTATGAAGGTTAGAAATAATAGATGTAAGCTTAATAGCTATTTTTAGAAAAGACGACAGATCAAAGGCGTATTCTGCCATCCATGTACTTAACTTCATTCCTGAAAAAAACGGAAAGACAAGATAAGTATTTGCACGATATTCTACATACTCAATTGGACTTAATACGCCGTCGATATTCATATCATTTAGGAGGTTATATTCTTGTATTACGTCTGCGACAGTAGCATTTGCCAGGCTTTTCGTTTCTTTTATCAGTACAGTTTTGTAATCATCAAGCCTTCTAGCTTTGTAAAGAATCCATGACTTACTTTCTAAATATTTAGCCACATTTTTATATCCTGTTATTGTTATCAATGTCATCACCTTAATTAAATATTTGAATATTTAATATATTTTATAATTAATTTAACTACATTTAACTTACACTTATACTTTTAAACTTATAATTGATCTTGTACAAAGACAAAGGGGGATTTACATGGTCTTTAAGCAAAAGGAGAATGTTCAGGTTGAGAGTAAAACAGCCGACATAGACAAAGAGTGGTTGTGCCTTATGGTCATGGCAAAAGAACAAGGTCTATCCATAAAAGAAGTGCAAGCTTTTTTAGAGAACCGAAAATGAAATCAACACTGTGATTCTTGAAACATATGGAATTTATAGCCTATACCTCTTACTGTTTCGATATACACAGGACTATTCGGGTTACTTTCAAGTTTTTTACGTAAATTGCTAATATGCACCATTACCGTACGATTATCACCTAGACTTTTTTCACCCCAAATCATTTCAAAAAGTTTTTCAATACTATATACCCGTTCAGGATTTTTTGCTAGTAAACATAATATTTGAAATTCTTTTGCCGCTAAGTTTACATGTTGACCATTCACTTTCACAACCGCACTATCCATATTAATCTCTAATCCGGGATATTTTATAATAGTAGGAATAGATGATGCCGTTGTTTGGCGTTCAGGTAGTACACGCATCCTTCTTAAATGCGCTTTGATTTTCGCCATAATGACGGCTGGACTAGTGGATTTAGAAATATAGTCGTCACCGCCCACACCTAGACCTAAAATGGCATTCATGTCATCGTCTTTAGAGCTTAAAAACAAAATTGGTACCTCTGTTTTTTTTCGAAGTAGTTGGCATAATTCAAACCCATCCAAGTGCGGCATCATTACATCCAACACAATTAGATCTGGCGGTGTCTGTTCCAATACCGCTAGTGCGTCTAATTCATCACACGCGGTAAGGACTGTATAGTTGTTTTTTTCTAAGTATAATCGCAACACTTCCTTCAGATCCTCGTCATCATCAATTAGCATAATCTTTTCACTAGCCATTTTCGAAACCTCCACCCCAAAAATATTAATTCTATCATACTACCATTTTTTTACATAATGCACTTATACTATATATTACTATATTTTACTCGTATAGTATCCTTAAGTATATACTTTGAACGACTTTTTTCTCATCATTCAAAAAATTTAACTTTTTATATTGTGCAGTAATACAATGGGATTTTCTATATGTAATACAGCTTCCAAGTTGGAGGCTTTTTTTTATGATTTTTGAAATATTATTCGGATTAACTTCATCGACTTCATTTTTTAACTGTAAATGATTTAGAAGCCTTTTTAAAGATTGAATGGCTTCAAAATCGGGAACACGAAAATATAGAGATCATATAAATATAAAAAATCAATAATTAAATGTGACATTTTTTCGAACTAAATGTTACAAATTAGTGAACTTGATGTTATAATCAATGTAAACCCTTTCAAAAAGAGCGTAAAAAAGCAATGCGAATTTCAAAGGAGGCACCCTCATATGGATATTTTGTTGATTTTTTTATTATTGTTTAGTGCAACACCATTACTGTTTTGGTCGGAGAACTTGAAAAAAACAGCAATATTTCAAATACCATTTATCATAGGAGCATGGTTTGCTTTTATTCAAATTGCATCAAGCGGTACACTTCCAAGCGAATTATATGTATGGTTCTTATTTATCGGAAACCTTATTTATGGTCACATCGCAATCTTTGGATTATGCGTAAAGTTAAAAAAGATGTACAGATTCCGCACTACTTATGCTAATTAAGAAAGTGTAAGGTTCTCTTCCACTCCGATTTATGACAAAGATTTCTGCAAAGTGGAGTAAAACTTAGAAGTCTTTTAAAAAAATGACTCACCTACTTGGTGAGTCATTTTTAGTCATAACACAAACGTAAGGCTATGTAGATTAAAATACTTGGGAGGTCGTCTAATCAAAATCCTTTACGTTTATCATGTGAAGTACTTTCACGTATAGTTATACCACTATTTCCTCTGTCTGTCATAGGGCTTAAGATGGATTAGTATTCCGATTAAAGACTGACTATAGGTACAAGTTTACACATCTAAGGAATTAGTCTCTTTTGTTCGCTTGTCTACTTCCTGCTTTTGGACAACAAATGTACCACAAGCAAAATCATGCAAAGACCGTTTATAGACGTCTAATCCAATAAGAATAAAGCCTAGCATACACAAAGCACCAGAAAAGAAGTATCCGTAAAAGCGAAGCATCGATCGGATAAACGTGATCCGATCACCATTTTTATCAACAATCGTTGCACCAATGGCTAGCTTTCCGATCGTACCTTTCCAAGGTGTTGCTGGAAGAATGGAATAATATAAAGAAACAATTAAAAATAGAAGATATAAATTTGACACCTCTAGCACAACAATGCTAAGCACTAAACAATCAATAAAAAACGCATACATACGTTTTTGAAATCCAATAAACGGCTCTTGTTCGGCTTGATCCGAATTTGTAATATGTGGAGAGAGGTTCTTCTCGTCCTCTTCTGTTTCCGAATGTTTTTCTCCGTTATACCGGTGCTCATTATATTGTTTTAGCCAATCTTTTAATCGTTCATTGTTCTCCATACACACATCACCTCCATAAAGATGAACACGTACTGAATTGGGGCGATCCGTTTCCCCTCTACTCCTATCATACCATGACCTGAATAAGGTATTGCAAATTTATTTTCGAACCAAATGGTGTAAGTTCATAATTACAAGATAAACTGACTTAATGTCACATATCCTATATAGACAGACTGCCAAAAAAAGATGAATCCCCATATAAGCGCTGGAATGAAAGTGGCTTGTTGCAAACTAGTTGCATCGCCAGCTCGTCTCGGCCTTGCTAAACTAATAACCATAATATGCGCAGCGCTTATGATTGACTCCACTAAAATAATGGAAGCAAATAGATAACTAATATGTATATGCAATGTCTGCCACTGTTGCTCTAACAGAAGAAATAGTAGTCCAATTAACGAAAGAGCCCAAATAAACCCAAACCCATTTCGAAGCCAAAAGATAACAGCCAATAGTAAAACGGTTAGAAGTATTACGAGTACTGTACCGTGATGACCTGTGTGAAGAAAATAAAACAAAAACATAGCAGTTAAGGAAGCACCAGTGTAGCCTGCATATGCAGTTAATATCCGACTGATCCATGATGAAGAACTTGTAGTCGCAACACCTGACGTATCTTGAAATACTGCTATCTTGTGCCCTTTTCCGCCAGTGATTTTTGCAACAAGTATATGCCAAACTTCATGGATTACTGTATAAATTAACCTTACATAGATTCCGACTAATGGGATTCTCGTTAACAGAAAAGCGATAATGATATAATAGACCACTTCCACTTAAAGAATCTCCTCTCTAACCCAACTTTTCTTCCATTATTCCCATTTTACAACAATGTTAAAAGATTATGGATTGATATAGAAGATGCATAAGCACGAACACCATTCTCATACAATCAAAATATACTATAGTAATTCAACTAACATGAGGTGGGAATTGCCTCCATTTCACCTATACACGTAATTTGCTAATGCTGAAGGGAGCAAGGTAGTGATGAAATTAGATCCTCCTCGATCTTTCATGAAAGAACAAGCTTTTATGAATCTTTCTAAGAAAAACATGTCATTTGAAGATGTATTTAACCACATTGTCCGCTTTATGGAAATGGATCCTCAAGGAAACTATCGACTAATCGTTGGTACCGATTCCCAAGTACACAAATTTCATACGATTTTTGTAACTGGAATCGTTATAAAACGAGAAGGTAAAGGGGCTTGGGCTTGCATTCTTCCAGTTAAGTTCCCCAAAAAGTTCCTTAACCTTCACGAAAAAATATCGATGGAAACCACATTAACAGAACAGGTCGCCTTACTCTTTGATGATGAACGAAAAAATGAACTAATAGACATTGTTCTCCCCCATCTATACCGCGGTAGTTCTTTCTCTATCGAAGGCCATATTGATGTTGGTTTAGAAAAAAGGTCTTTAAGCCGTTTTTTAGCCAACGAGATGATGGCTCGAATCGAATCAGCCGGACTAGAGCCTGTTGTCAAACCAGAGTCCTTTGTCGCATCTGGGTATGCCAACAGATATACAAAACAACCCAAGCGCTTCCTCAAATATGAATAAGATAGTTTGATGGTTAGATAGGAATTGGTTTTAGGCACAAACCAACTCCTAATTTTTTTTGCTCCAAAAGTTGGAAAAGATGATAGAATAATAGTAATTAGAGGGGAATGATGATGAAGTGGACGTGAAAAGAAAACAAGTACAGACAGAAAATACGACGATTGCCTATACACATATTGAAACGAATGCAACATCGATATGCTTTATGTTTTCAGGTGCAGGATACACGTATGACAAACCGTTACTATACTACGCAACAATGGTCATGCTCGAAAAAAACATCGATGTCGTCCATATTCATTATTCATTTAAAGACATTTTAAAGCATCCAATCGACGTCGTGAATGAGAGAATGTTAGAAGTGATCCATCCTGTTATGGAGCAAGTATTAACAGATCAATCCTACAAAGATATACTATTTTTAGGGAAATCACTAGGCACCATCCCTATATCACTGGCATTTATGCAGGACAACACCTACAAAAACGCCAAGATGATCTTGTTTACGCCATTACTCCGTTATGATAGCATCTATGCAGCAATCAAAAATTCTTATCATCAAGGATTACTTGTTATAGGGAATCATGACAACCATTTCGACGCGCAAAAGGTTGAAGAGTTGACAGATACTACCTTACATATTGAAGTGATTGAAAAAGGAGACCACTCTCTCCACGTAGAACACGTGAGAACCAAAGCTTCTATAACTGCCTTGTCAAAAGTAATGGATTTGCTTAATAAATTAGTGTGAACGTAGGGACGGTTCTTTTGTTTCCAAAAATGGAAACAAAGGAACCGTCCCTACGTTTACACCACTACGTAGGTTTAGACGTATCAAAGGACAAAATTGCAGTAGCGGTTGCGGATGAGGGACGAACTAAAGCGAGATATATAGGCATGATCAGTTATACTGTTGAGGCAATTAGACATTTAGTAAAAAAACTAGGAGGAGCTGATCAACTACGAGTGTGCTACGAAGCTGGGCCAACTGGATATGGACTATATCGACTCCTTAAGAGCATGGATATTGAATGTGAAGTAATTGCGCCATCTTTAATACCACGGAAACCTGGAGAAAAAATAAAGACCGATAAACGTGATGCTCTTAAACTTGCCACACTTTATCGTGCGGGAGAATTAACCCCCATCTATGTACCAACGGAAGATGATGAGGCACTCCGTGATTTAGTTAGAGCTCGTGAAGATGTTAAAGAAGACGAATTAAGAGCAAAACACAGACTAACAAAATTTCTACTAAGAAATGAAATCAAGCCACCTGAAGGCACCAGGAAGTGGACAGTGAAATATTGGGATTGGCTAAATAGCTTAAAATTTGATCGATCACCATCTCGAATTGCTTTCCAAGAATATTTACAACAGCTGAAAGAATTTCAGCAACGACTAAAAATACTAGAAAAAGAAATTGAGAACCAAGCCAAAGAAGGAGCCCATGCCCCAATGATTCAAACCCTTATGACGTTAAGAGGGGTAGCAGTGATCACGGCTACTAGTTTGGTTGCAGAGATAGGCTCTTTCGATCGATTTCTGACACCACAACATTTTATGTCATACACTGGACTGGTGCCTAGTGAAAATTCTAGTGGTTCAACACGAAAACTAGGAGAGATAACCAAGACAGGTAATAGACATGTTCGGAAACTTTTAATAGAGGCTGCGTGGAGCTATAGATACCAGCCTGCAGTCAAAGGAGAATTGAAAAAGCGACAAAAGGACCATCCTACAAATGTTTTAGGAATCTCATGGAAAGCTCAAAATCGCTTGCATACAAAGTACTTCCGCCTACTAGGGCGCGGAAAAGAAAGTGGAAAAGCTATAACAGCCGTAGCGAGAGAATTGGCAGGTTTTATTTGGGCAATTGCCAACGAATCTACTTATGGATCTAATAAAAGTTGATGTTCTTTTGACAATGGGCACATGGGCAAATAAGCAGGAAGAGAAATGATTAAAAGGAAATAAATATAGGGCTCGAAGGCAAAGGTAAAAACCGTAGAGGAGAACACACGACGGAGACTTGTGCTAGCCATAAGAATGACTCGGTGAACGCACGCCAGGAGTTCGTGATAGCTCCTCAGACGGAACGATAAAATGTGACAACCCACGGATATCAGTATGCTCATCGGAGTAGAGATTTTTGCCTTCGTGCCGTGTATTTATCTTCTTTATAAATTAAAGAAAGGGGATAAATATAGATTTATTATTCTTAGCTTTCACGAGGATCTCAATGCTTCAATTGGTAGTCAAGGAAAGCACTTGACAACCAATTGAAGCATTGAGGAAGTGTTGGCAAGCTAAGAAGAAGGAAATATTGTAGCAGTTACTGCTTCATAAATGAAAAAAGAGCCGTAAAAGACTCTTAATTTAAGGTTGCACAAAAACCCGATATTTT
>NZ_JAOALK010000051.1 GCF_025154055.1 Aquibacillus koreensis | reverse complement strand
ATATTAAGCGAATAGCAGCGATAGTATCCGCCTAATAAGGGTGGATTTCAATGAAAAATCGGTCATTGGAAGGAATGACCGATTTTTTTAAACTGATTTTCACTTCACTTTTGATATCTTCACAAAAACACCCTACTTTTTCACTGGTCTCGAACCGTCCCTATGTTCACATTTCTAATAGTACAACACTCGTTTATCAGTATGCGTGCTGTTTTTGTCTGGGGTTGTTCTTGTATAGGTAAATTGAATTTGAATAATTGGTCTATTAAGCCAACCTTTATTTATCTAAAAGAAAACCAAAGAAATAGTATCCATACCGTAACAAGATAAACGTCCATTTCTTTGGTCAAATATTTATTTTGTAATCACTCTTTTTATTATAGTGCGTTAACCAAGGGTTTGCGTCCTTATAGAGATAAATACTAAACACGTGTCTACATTTTACAGTTTATAGCATTTATATCCGTAGGCTTCAAGATTAACGACTGCATCTTTCTCAAAAGTAATTGTTTGTTCTGTAAGTAATTCTTGACAAGTTTTGTTTGACAGTTCTTGAAGTGAAACCCATTTCTTTTTATCACTATTGTTTAATACAAAGATAAGTCGCTCGTTTTCTGTTTTCTTTTCATAAACAATAGTATTGTCTATGTTGTTGGCCTGTAAGAATTTAAATGTACCTTTGTTTCCAAATGAAGGAACTGTTTTACGTAGCTTTATTAATTTTTGTACGAAGTGAAATAGCTTTAGATCTTGATTTTCAGGCTCCCAAACCATGCATGCTCGACATCCTGGATCTTGACCACCAGCCATACCAATTTCGTCTCCATAATAAATACATGGTGTGCCAACAAAAGATAACTGAAATAAGTAAAGTAATTCTACTCGTCGTTTGTCATTGTGTGATAGTGTCAAAATCCTTGGTGTGTCATGACTATCTAATAAGTTAAAGGCTACCTCATTCACGTTTGCAGGGTACATATGCAATACCTTTGATATCGTATTAGCAAATTGATCAGTACTAATTACTTGTTTAGCAAAGAAATCAATCGCTCCATTCGTAAATGGATAATTCATTACTGCATCAAATTGATCGCCTTGTAACCAAGGCATGGAATCGTGCCAAATCTCTCCCAAGATATAGGCATCGTGTTTTGCATCTTTCACTACTTTACGAAACTCCCGCCAAAAAGCATGATCAACCTCGTTAGCCACATCTAAACGCCAGCCATCAATGTCAAATTCTTCAATCCAGTAGCGCGCTACGTTTAATAAATATTTTTTCACTTCAGGGTTTTCTGTATTTAATTTTGGCATGGAGCCAACAAAACCGAAAGTATCATAGTTAGGTATTGGTTCTTGAACAATTGGAAATCCTCTTAGATGAAACCAATCTTTGTATTTTGAATGTTCTTTTTCATTCAATACATCCTGAAATGGAGGAAAATAATAGCCACTATGATTGAATACTGCATCAAGCATAACCCTAATTCCTCTTTTGTGACATTCCTTAACTAATGTGCGGAAAGTATCCTTATCACCAAATTGCGGATCAATTTCCATGTAATCGATAGTGTCATATTTATGGTTTGAATATGCTTTAAAAATCGGAGTAAAGTAAACTCCATTAATACCTAAATCCTCCAAATAATCTAAATGATCAATTACACCTTGGAAGTCTCCACCAAAAAAATTAGTTGGACTAGGATCCGCACTTGCCCAAGGCAAGGCACCTTCAGGATTGAAGTTTTTGTCACCATTTCCGAAACGTTCAGGGAAAATCTGATACCATACTGTGTCTTTTACCCAGTTAGGTGCATTGAATACATCAATATTGTTAAGATATGGAAAGCAAAAGTAGTTATGGATTTCACTAGGTGCTGAAGGAAAGATTCCTCCCTCGGTATAATAAAAAGTTTCTTTGGAATCGGAACAACGAAATCCATAGCGCATTCGGTGGAATTCAGGCTTAACTTCTATAAACCAGAAATCATGAGAGTCAGTTGATCCCGATTTCAGCATTTCTTTTGACTTCATTTGCCATTTTTCATTAACCCAATCATAAGGGTCGCCAAATACAAGCTCTACCGAATCCATATCACCTTTCTTTGTCTGTAACTGGATGTGAAGCGTGTCTTTATCATAAGCATAAGCATAATTATTTTTAGGACGATGAAAAATTGCTTCTTTTATCATAGTGAAATTCTCCTTTCAAAATAAAACAACCCCGTTTTCATGGAGAAAACGGGGTTGTTGTCACAATACAAACAAAGCATTGCCCTTATATTTTTATATAATAAAATGTACTTTAAACCTTTGACTATGTCAATAGTAAATTACGCGCAATCGTTTTCGCAATTAATTATAACAATAGTTAGAAGAATAAGATTATTTATATAAATCTATTTTCATACCAAGCAGGATATCAATGTTGTGATAATGCCACTATAAAAGGATTAATTTACGTTGGTTTATAATTATAACAAAAAAGAAAATTAATTTTTTATTGGTGGAAACGGTTGCATTAAAAGTGAAATCATTGTAAGATATAAACAACTTAAAGCAAACGTTTGCGCAAATTAGCTTTCGCTTTGTTGTTTTAGGTAATAACCTTAACTTATAAGAAAAAGGAGAGACAAAGATGAAAAGAAAAGGATCAGGAGTATTGTCGTTAGTTTCATTTTTAGCAATTTTTCTATTATTAATTGGATGTGCACCCGATCGTCCGGAAAGCACAGATGATGGAAGTGGTTCAAATACAAGTGAAGAAAGTTCAGAGAAACCAAGTGAATTAACCATTTGGGCAAATGATGAAGATAAGCACTTGGAAGCAATCGAAAATATGGCTGTAGATTTTGAGGAGCAAGAAGGAATTAAAGTTAATGTCGTGGCTAAATCTATGTTAGACCAGTTACAAGAATTGTCACTAGCGGGTCCGGAAGGTAATGGCCCTGACGTATTTCTTCAAGCACATGACCAAATTGGAAATATTGTGGCCCAAGGGCTCGCAGCACCTCTTGATTTAACCGAAGAAGAAGTTATGGGTTATAGTGACGCTGCGCGGAATGCGGTTACTTATCAGTATGACAATGAAACAAATTATTATGGTGTACCGTACGCTATTGAGACTTACGGTATCTTTTATAATAAAGACATCGTAGATAATGCGCCGGAAACGATAGATGATTTAAAAACACTTCTTGAAGAAAAAACAAATGCAGACGAAGATCAATTTGGATTTCTTATGAAGCCGAATGATCTATATTTTGCATATCCATTTATTAAGAACTATGGTGGATATATCTTTGGTGGTGAGACTGGTGAGTATGACACAAGTGACATTGGTCTAAATAACGAAGGAGCAGTAGAAGGTGGTAAACTATTTTCAACTCTCTTTGGCAAAGGATTAATCCCGACTTCTACTACTGTGGATGTTGTAGATGGATTATTCACTGCTGGCCAGGTAGGTGCGGTAATAAATGGTCCATGGAGTATTGAGGGATACAAGGAACAACTGGGAGATAGCTTAGGTTTTGCCCCATTCCCACAAATTAATGATAAACCAAGTTCAACATTGGTGGGTGTAAAAACATGGTTAGTGTCTTACTATTCAGAACATAAAGATTGGGCAAAAGAATTAGCTGTATTTATTACAAATGAAGAAAATCAAAAATACTATTTTGATACAGCGGGGGAACTTCCTACTAATACAAATGCTTTAGAAGCTATTGAAGATCCAATTTATTCATCATTTGCTGAACAAATTCAATATGGAGTACCTATGCCAAGTACTCCACAAATGTCCCAAGTATGGGAGCCGGCAAACAATGCGCTTCAATTTATAGCGGAAGGTAAAGCTGTTCAATCTGTATTAGATGAAGCTGTTGAGCAAATCGAAACAAATATCCAAGCAAGTGGTTCAACTGAATAAGTTAAATGGAGGGGGAGTCTCTTTCCCCCTTTTCCTTATTTCGTGAAATAGGTTTTATGTTTATGTCATTGCTACCGTTATAGGAAGCTAATCAATTGTCTTTAGGGAGGTATGAGCGTTGTCTATACCAGAAGATAAACATTCACAATTACGAAATAACAAGCACAGACCCAATGTGGCTATGATGTTGTCTGTCGTATTTGCGGGTCTAGGTCAACTATATAATCGCAGCTATTTAAAAGGCATCATATTCATTGTTATTGAGGTTGCATTTCTTGTAACATTGCTTGAATCTATAAATTTTGGGTTGTGGGGGTTACGAACTTTAGGTACAATTCCAGGAACTGATCATTCAATTCGGTTGTTAGTATTTGGTGTTCTTTCGCTTATTGGTATTGTTCTTATTGGTTCACTTTATGTATTTAATGTAATTGATGCAAAGAAACAAGCAACGAAAATTAAAGAGGGTTGGAAACCACGGAAATTTAAAGAAGCTGTCAAACATTTTTATGATTACGCGTTTCCATATCTAATGACAGGTCCTGGCCTTGTATTAATGACTTTTGTAGTTATTTTTCCGTTATTGTTTTCTGTTTTATTGGCATTTACAAACTATAATCTTTATAATTCACCACCTCGTAATCTAGTAGATTGGGTTGGGTTTGATAACTTTACAAACTTGGTTACCGTTCCAATTTGGCAAGATACATTTTTAAGTGTATTTTCTTGGACGGTTGTTTGGACAGTTGTGGCAACAACCTTGCAAATTGCTGTCGGTCTTTTTCTAGCAGTTATAGTAAATGATCCGAGAATTAAGTTTAAGAAACTAATTCGAACCATTTTAATTTTACCTTGGGCTGTTCCGGCATTTGTAACTATATTGATATTTTCTGCAATGTTTAACGATCATTTTGGTGCAATTAATAGAGATATTATTATTCCGCTGTTTGGTGGAGATGGTATCCCTTGGTTGAGCGATCCTTTTTATGCCAGAACGGCTATTATCCTGATCCAGACTTGGCTTGGTTTCCCATTCTTATTTGCTTTATTTACGGGAGTATTACAAAGTATTTCTAGTGATTGGTATGAGGCTGCTGATGTGGATGGAGCTACTCGCTTCCAAAAGTTCCGTAATATAACAATGCCTCACGTATTATTTGCTACGGCTCCTCTGCTGATAATGCAATACGCACAGAATTTTAACAATTTTAATGTGATTTATCTATTTAATGAAGGTGGACCGCCAGTTCGTAATCAAAATGCAGGTGGTACGGATATTTTAATTTCCTGGGTATATAAGCTAACATTTGATACAAACAATTATAGTATGGCAGCGGTTATCTCAATCATTATGGGGGTAATTATTTCTGCATTTGCTTTCTATCAATTTAGAAAAACGAGATCATTCAAAGAAGAAGGTGAAATATAATGAATTATAAAACTAAATCTAAAATAGAGGTTTTTGCAATTTACCTTATATTAGCTATTGTTACAGTGATAATTTTTTATCCATTGTTATGGACAATTGGAATGTCATTTAATCAAGGTTCAAGCCTATATTCTTCTTCTTTAATACCCAAAAATTTCTCTCTTGAACATTACAAATGGCTATTCAGTGATCAGAGTGACTATTTACTTTGGTATAAAAACTCGATGATCGTTTCTGTAGCAGTGACGATAGGGAGTGTAATTCTAACTTCTCTTGTTGCTTATGCATTTTCTCGTTATCATTTTGTAGGTAGAAAGAATGGATTATATATTTTTCTACTACTTCAAATGTTCCCAGTAATGATGGCAATGGTTGCTCTATATATCTTTCTAAATATGATTGGATTATTAGATACACTTACTGGTTTAATATTAATTTATTTAGGTGGTCAAATACCTTTTAATGCTTGGTTAGTGAAAGGTTACTTTGATACAATTCCACGTGAGTTGGACCAAGCTGCTAGGTTAGATGGTGCAGGTCATTTACGAGTTTTTTGGAGTATTATGTTACCTTTGGCAAAACCTATATTGGCTGTAGTTGCATTATTTAATTTTATGATGCCACTATTTGATTTCTTATTACCATCTATTGTTTTATCAAGTTCAGAAAACTATACGTTAGCAGTTGGACTTTACAACTTTATTAATGATCAATTTGCAAATAACTTTACAAGATTTGCTGCTGGTTCTATTTTAATAGCTGTTCCAATTGCAGCAGTGTACCTCTATTTACAAAAGTACTTAATTGGAGGACTAACAGCTGGTGGATCAAAAGGATAAATCATAAACGGAGAGATATCTAGATTATAGTTGCATGAGCTAATTATATTAGGTTATCTATTAATTTTATTGAAAGAAAAACTATACGAAAAGGAGTAGACAACTTTGTCTAATTCATCGTATATTCAATGTAATTATTATCCTGAAAAGCTAATCGTTTGATTAAATAATAAAGGGTGAGCGTTATGGCGGTTACAATTAAAGATGTAGCAAAGGCAGCAGGAGTTGCACCATCAACTGTATCTCGAGTGATTGCAGATAATTCTAGAATTAGTTTGGATACAAAAAAGAGAGTTAGAAAAGCAATGAAAGATTTGGGGTATCATCCGAACATTAATGCTAGAAATCTCGTGGCTCGTTCTACACAAGCGATCGGTGTTGTTATGCCGTCATCGACAGATAAAGCATTACAAAACCCGTTTTTTCCAGAAGTATTAAGGGGAATAGGATCTGTTGCACATGATTTAGAGTATTCCCTATACGTTTCTACTGGAGGAACAGAGGAAGAGCAGTTTGAAGAAGTGAAACGTATGGTTTTTGGTCATAGAGTAGATGGTATTATTCTTTTATATTCTCGTGAAAATGATGCAGTAACTGAGTTTTTATATGAAAAGAAGTTTCCTTTTGTAATAGTTGGGAAACCCCCAATGAATGAAAGTGAAATCACATATGTAGATAATGATAATGTGAAGGCAAGCAGAGAGATAACGGAATACCTGATTGGGTTGGGGCATAAGCATATTGGGTTTATTGGTGGGCCTACGGATTTAGTAGTGACAGTTGACAGGTATAAGGGTTATCAAGAAGCGCTAAAAAAAGCGGCATTACCTGTTCGGGATGATTATCGTGTACAGACTGAATTTCTGAAATCTGGTGGACGTAAAGCAGTAGAAGAGTTATTTTCACTCGAGGAACCACCGACAGGACTTGTGATTGCCGATGACTTAATAAGTTTAGGTGTAATTACAATGCTAGAGGAATTTGGTTTAAGCGTGCCGGATGATGTTTCGATTGTCAGCTTCAACAATGTATATTTGTCAGAAATAACGAATCCGTCATTAACTACAGTGGATATTCAAATCTATATGCTTGGTGTACATGCATCGAAATGTTTGATTGAAAAAGCGAGAAATAAAGAGGAACCAGCTAAACGAATTATCGTTCCGCATAAAATTAAAAATCGACAATCAACGAGAGATACAGGGTTAAAATAATAATGTTAACTTATATAGCTCATCGTACTTATAGCAATCTCTCAGAGTGAGATGGCTATAGGTTCATGACGCCTTTATACGCAAACGTTTGCGCTTGTATCAGCTCAACATTGAGTTTGTTGCGCAAACAATTGCGCTTAGAGGACTCTACGTAAACCTCTTAGAAGTAGACATCACGGTAAGAACAAGGAGGAAAAAAGATGATGCAAAAATGGTGGAAAGAAGCGGTTGCCTATCAGATCTATCCACGTAGTTTTATGGATTCAAATGGTGATGGAATTGGAGATCTTCAAGGAATTATCTCTAAACTTGATTATATAAAAGAACTTGGAATTGATGTTATTTGGGTTTCTCCAATTTATGAATCTCCAAATGATGATAATGGCTATGACATAAGTGATTATAAAGGTATTATGTCTGAGTTCGGGACAATGGAAGACTTTGACGAATTACTGAATGAAGTGCATAAGCGTGATATGAAAATAATCATGGACTTAGTCATTAATCATACATCAGATGAACATCCATGGTTCATAGAATCGCGATCTTCAAAAGATAATCCTTATCGTGATTATTATATTTGGCATCCTGGCAAGTACGGCAAGGAACCTAATAATTGGGAATCAATCTTTGGTGGTTCGGCATGGGAATTTGATGAAAAGACCCAAGAATATTATATGCATGTTTTTTCCCGAAAACAGCCGGACTTAAACTGGGAGAATCCTGATGTACGGAGAGATCTATATGAAATGGTAAATTGGTGGCTTGATAAAGGTATTGATGGATTCCGAGTGGATGCAATCTCGCATATTAAAAAGGTGCCTGGCTTTCCAGATATGCCTAACCCGGATAATAAAAAATGGGTGCCATCCTTTGAAGGGCACATGAATCGTGAAGGCATCCAGGAATTTTTAGAAGAATTAAAAGAGGAAACCTTTGCGAAGTACGATATTATGACAGTTGGTGAGGCGAACGGTGTAAGTATTGAAGAAGCTGACTTATGGGTTGGAGAGCAAAATGGTAAGTTTAACATGATCTTTCAATTCGAACACTTAGGACTTTGGGGTAGAGGTGCTGCAGGTGGACTTGATATTCATGCCTTGAAAAAGACTCTAACGAAGTGGCAAAAAGGTTTAGAGGGTGTTGGTTGGAATGCGTTATTCTTAGAAAACCATGATCAACCACGATCTGTATCTACTTGGGGTAATGATGCAGAATTACGAGATAAATCAGCCAAAGTACTTGCTACGATGTACTTTTTAATGCAAGGAACACCATTTATTTATCAAGGGCAAGAAATTGGCATGACGAATGTGCAATTTGATTCGATTGATGATTATAATGATGTTGCGATTAAGAACATGTATCGAAATGAACGTGAAGAAGGAAGATCACATGAAGAGGTCATGGAAGAGATTTGGGAGAATGGTCGAGATAATTCACGTACACCAATGCAGTGGAATGACCAAATAAATGGTGGATTTACAACAGGAACCCCATGGTTAAAAGTAAATCCAAATTATAAAACCATTAATGTCGAGAATCAATTAGAAGATTCGGATTCTATTTATGCTTACTATAAACAACTAATCGAACTTAGAAAAGAAGAAGAAGTACTTGTGTATGGTAATTATGATTTAATTTTAGAAGACGATGAAAAGATCTATGCTTATACGCGAACATTGGAAAATAAAAAAGTTTTAGTAATGACGAACTTGTTCCCAGAAGAAGCTGAGTTTCACTTACCAAGTGCTTTAGAAGGGTATAATGCGACATTGAAGTTAAGCAACTATGATGTAGAAGAAAAAGATCAAATCAAGGAATTAAGCCTTAAGCCATATGAGGCTAGAGTGTATCTTTTAACTTGAAATTAGCTTGATTTATAAAAGGTGGTTGTGCAATTGCTGATAACTTCTTTCACACAACAAGGATGTTGTAGGACAGGTGAAATGCAACTGGCCAGCCACTTTTTCTTTTATTTTTTATGAGGTTAATGGAAAATTCGCTCAGAATGAAGTAGAAATCGCTCCGTTTTCATGAAAAATCGCTCATCCATTGAAGTTTTTCGCTCAGATGCCCTTAAACTGAGCGAAACCTAGATTTTGCACATAAAATTAATGACAAAGCTTTACATAATGGAGGATGATTATGACTACAAACTGGTGGAAAGAAAGTGTTGTCTATCAAATTTATCCTAGGAGTTTCCATGATAGTAATGGAGACGGGATTGGTGATATAAAGGGAATAACGGAAAAGTTAGATCATTTAGAAGATCTGGGAATTGACGTTATTTGGTTATCGCCGGTATATCAATCACCGAATGATGACAATGGTTATGATATAAGTGATTATCGTGCTATCATGGATGACTTCGGGAGGATGGAAGACTTTGATGAAATGCTTAAAGAAGCACACAAGCGCGGCATTAAGATCATGATGGATTTAGTTGTAAACCATACATCAGATGAACATCAATGGTTTGTAGAGTCCCGTTCGTCAAAAGAGAGTCCTTACCGTGATTATTATATCTGGAAAAAAGGTGAAGACGGCAAGCCACCAACGAACTGGGGTGCTGCATTCGGTGGTAGTGCATGGCAGTATGATGATACTACAGGAGAATACTATCTCCATTTATTCAGTAAGAAACAACCTGATCTTAATTGGGAAAATGAAACTGTTAGAAACGATATTTATGACATGATGAATTTTTGGTTGGATAAAGGTGTTAATGGATTTCGAATGGATGTAATTAATTTTATTTCAAAGGACCAACGTTATCCTGATGGAGAAGTAAATGATGCTGGCTTTGGTGATGGTAGTCCATATTTTATGAATGGACCTCGCATTCACGAATCTCTACAAGAGATGAACAAAAAAGTATTATCACAGCACGATACAATTACTGTCGGTGAAATGCCTGGTGCAACAGTGGAAGAAGCGAAGTTATATACTGGTGAGGACCGTCATGAATTAAATATGGTTTTTCATTTCGAACATGTAGATGTAGGCAATGGGAAATATGGTAAGTGGACACCGGAGCAGTGGAAATTAACGGATTTAAAGAAGATTTTCTCCAGGTGGCAAGAAGGCTTAGAGGAAGATGGGTGGAACAGTCTTTATTGGAGTAATCATGATCAACCAAGAGCCATTTCCCGATTTGGTAATGATAGTGAAGCATATCGTGAAATCTCTGGAAAAATGTTAGCAACATGTTTGCATTTATTAAAAGGAACGCCATACATTTATCAAGGAGAAGAAATCGGGATGACCAATGTTGCGTTTGACTCAGTTCATGATTATCGAGATATTGAGACACTCAACGCATACGATGACTATATGAATGGTGGGCTTTTAACTCATGATGACATGATGAAAGGGATTCATGAGCGCAGTCGTGATAATGCACGAACACCAGTTCAATGGTCGGATGATAGACATGGTGGTTTTACGAAAGGCAAACCATGGATTGCTGTTAATCCGAATTATCGTGACATTAATGCGCAGCAAGCGGTAAGTGATCCGGAGTCCATCTATCATTACTACAAAAAGCTAATTAAATTGAGAAAAGATAATCCAATTATTGTTTATGGTAAATATGAATTATTGTTAAAAGATGATGAGCAAATTTATGCCTACACAAGAACATGGGAAGATCAGACTCTTCTTGTCATCTGTAATTTTTCAGAAGACACACCTAAATTTGAACTACCAAAAGAAGTGAAATTTTCAGAGAAAGAACTTTGTATTGCTAATTATGACGTAGATATAAAAGAAGATCCTACTACTTTTACGTTAAAACCATATGAAGCACGCGCTTATTTATTAAAATAGTAGTGTTTGAGTTGGGCGGAATGAAGAATTGATATGAAGAATTTGTAACTTGTTATAGCGGTAGAAAGACCTCGGTAGAAATTACCGGGGTTTTTTGTATTTATCAAAAAATCTGTCGTTTAACTGAGCAAGGATTGATTTACTGACAATAGGCGTGTCTGTCATAAAGCATAATTCGATTTGTATTATATCATTCTACTAGAGTAATTTTTGTCATATAGATTATAGAAGCCTTTTTACATATAGAGTAGGGAAGTTGTTTTCTTATGTTTCTCTATTTACTCAATATATATGGAAGGAAGTAATCTATGTATTGTCAATCTTGTGGTAAAGAAATGGAGAATGCGAAGGGTTTATGTTCAGCTTGTACGATGAAAAGTAATCAGCATGCAGAGGCAATTGCTAGGGAGAGACTTGACAGGCCACAACTACAAACTTCTCCAAATGCGAGTGATTCTAGTCAAAGCGTAATGTTTGCTGTGCTTGGGTGGTTATTTTTTATTCTTTCGCTTTTGTTTCTGCCTGTACTGTTTGGCATGGCAACTTTCGTTATGGGATTGATCGTATATCAACAGCGAAATCAGCTGCATGGAGTCGTTTTGATGGCGCTTTCTGTGATCGTTATTATTATAGGTTTTCTTTTATGATTAGTGAATCTTAACTTCTATAACGCTGTGGCGATCAATTTTGCGGTTTAATAGTGTTTGTGTCTGATAGATAAGTTGCACAACTGAAATACAAAAATACTTGAAGCAAGTTTTCATAAAGAGTGTTATTAATTGCGTAGTAGAGCGATACTACGCAGTAACGTTGAAACCAATTCTGTTCTAAGATGTTAACTGCATAGCAATCGTTCCGGCAGAATACTACGCTTTCCTAGGAGGAATCACGAAAAATCCCTAGCCCATGGCTTTTTCTAAGTTCAGATTCCTCTTTATGGGCACGGCCTTAGTTAACTCAGTAGCAAATGGTTTCACTGGGCCGAGTAATCGCAGGCCCAAAGTGCACTCCTGAGTGGATCTTCGGCTCGCGCTGTTCCCATAGGACAAGGAAAGCTTCTGTGATTTCACATCGCACGAAGAAAATGCTGGCTTTCATTTTCGAGGAGTCTCCGTATTCTGCCTACACTTACGTAAACTTTCTAACTTGATGAGAGTTACATTATTAAGCATTATTGCTCTGTTTCAAAGCAGAATACTAGCAGTGAAATACACTACGTTAGCACCGTTTCGTTTCAAAAGAGAATTATTATGATAGTTAATCCAAGTATAATTTTAATAATCTTTGTATTTTTTACTAACTTAAGTAGGATCTAACCTAAGCGGAAGAAATACACGGAAACTGATATGAACGAAACTGTCAAGCCCCACTCACACTTATTAAAAATATCGGGTTTTTGTGCAACCTTAAATTAAGAGTCTTTTACGGCTCTTTTTTCATTTATGAAGCAGTAACTGCTACAATATTTCCTTCTTCTTAGCTTGCCAACACTTCCTCAATGCTTCAATTGGTTGTCAAGTGCTTTCCTTGACTACCAATTGAAGCATTGAGATCCTCGTGAAAGCTAAGAATAATAAATCTATATTTATCCCCTTTCTTTAATTTATAAAGAAGATAAATACACGGCACGAAGGCAAAAATCTCTACTCCGATGAGCATACTGATATCCGTGGGTTGTCACATTTTATCGTTCCGTCTGAGGAGCTATCACGAACTCCTGGCGTGCGTTCACCGAGTCATTCTTATGGCTAGCACAAGTCTCCGTCGTGTGTTCTCCTCTACGGTTTTTACCTTTGCCTTCGAGCCCTATATTTATTTCCTTTTAATCATTTCTCTTCCTGCTTATTTGCCCATGTGCCCATTGTCAAAAGAACATCAACTTTTATTAGATCCATAAGTAGATTCGTTGGCAATTGCCCAAATAAAACCTGCCAATTCTCTCGCTACGGCTGTTATAGCTTTTCCACTTTCTTTTCCGCGCCCTAGTAGGCGGAAGTACTTTGTATGCAAGCGATTTTGAGCTTTCCATGAGATTCCTAAAACATTTGTAGGATGGTCCTTTTGTCGCTTTTTCAATTCTCCTTTGACTGCAGGCTGGTATCTATAGCTCCACGCAGCCTCTATTAAAAGTTTCCGAACATGTCTATTACCTGTCTTGGTTATCTCTCCTAGTTTTCGTGTTGAACCACTAGAATTTTCACTAGGCACCAGTCCAGTGTATGACATAAAATGTTGTGGTGTCAGAAATCGATCGAAAGAGCCTATCTCTGCAACCAAACTAGTAGCCGTGATCACTGCTACCCCTCTTAACGTCATAAGGGTTTGAATCATTGGGGCATGGGCTCCTTCTTTGGCTTGGTTCTCAATTTCTTTTTCTAGTATTTTTAGTCGTTGCTGAAATTCTTTCAGCTGTTGTAAATATTCTTGGAAAGCAATTCGAGATGGTGATCGATCAAATTTTAAGCTATTTAGCCAATCCCAATATTTCACTGTCCACTTCCTGGTGCCTTCAGGTGGCTTGATTTCATTTCTTAGTAGAAATTTTGTTAGTCTGTGTTTTGCTCTTAATTCGTCTTCTTTAACATCTTCACGAGCTCTAACTAAATCACGGAGTGCCTCATCATCTTCCGTTGGTACATAGATGGGGGTTAATTCTCCCGCACGATAAAGTGTGGCAAGTTTAAGAGCATCACGTTTATCGGTCTTTATTTTTTCTCCAGGTTTCCGTGGTATTAAAGATGGCGCAATTACTTCACATTCAATATCCATGCTCTTAAGGAGTCGATATAGTCCATATCCAGTTGGCCCAGCTTCGTAGCACACTCGTAGTTGATCAGCTCCTCCTAGTTTTTTTACTAAATGTCTAATTGCCTCAACAGTATAACTGATCATGCCTATATATCTCGCTTTAGTTCGTCCCTCATCCGCAACCGCTACTGCAATTTTGTCCTTTGATACGTCTAAACCTA
>NZ_JAOALK010000050.1 GCF_025154055.1 Aquibacillus koreensis | reverse complement strand
CTCTCCATAAAGTGTTTGAGTGTTAACTCATTCAAAAAACTAGCTTTTTTCTTGCTTGACATAAATGATTGTTTTGTTCAGTTTTCAAAGATCAACAGGTCACTGTATTAGCGACAACTTTTATATTATATCAACCCACATCAACAATGTCAACATCTTTTTTTCAAAGCGATTTAACTTGTTGTTATCGGCGACGTCTAATAATATAACACACATTCAATTTATAATGCAATAGTTTTTTTGTATTTTTTTATATTCTATAGTCGAACCTTTAATAGACAAAGAAAAATAGCTATCCAATGATAGCTATTAAAATACAAATATGTGTAATGCAGTTAAAGATGCTATACCAGGCAATCCTAATAATCCCGCGATTACTGCTGTATATATATTAATAGGTAAGTGTAGTCCAATCGTTGCGCCAAACACATTAAAAAAGAATAGAAACAAAACCCCAATTACTAGTTTGACTGTTCCCTGCGCTAAAAACCGCATTGGTTTTATTGGCGCCCCAACAATAAGAAGTAAAGCAATCAATACGACCATACTAGTTATGATTACTGTTGAATCCACTTTTTCTTTTCCTCCCTTTACAAGCCTTTATAAAAACTATGAAGGCTAAAAGAAAAAAAGAACATTTTCTTCTATCTTAATGCACTTATTTTACGATGACGCGCTTCTCTTAATAGAAAGAAGTATTTTGCTTCCGCAACAGATAGATCGTAAAGACCAATTTCACTGGGCTCAAAACTTCGTTCAATGATAGACTTTAAATTCATCCATTCGCTCTTCAATGTGAATATAGTATCTAAAAGTTGTTCATCTACTTCTTCTCTTTTAATTTTTTTACTAGATAACACATGATTCACCCACTCTTCTTACAGTTCTTCGTTCATATGCAGATTATGTTACAGTTCTCTTCTACCTTCTAATGCTTTAGATAAAGTAACCTCATCTGCATATTCCAAGTCTCCTCCCATAGGTAAACCATGAGCAATCCTTGTGATTTTTATACCAGAAGGTTTTACTAACCGCGAAATGTACATCGCCGTAGCTTCCCCTTCTATGTTTGGATTCGTTGCAAGTATTAACTCTTCTACTTCTTCATCTTTTAATCGATTTAGTAAACTAGGTACATTAATATCTTCTGGCCCTATACCATCCATTGGTGAAATAGCGCCATGAAGGACATGGTACCTACCATTAAACTCTTTCATTTTTTCCATTGCTATCACATCTTTCGGATCCTGAACGACACAGATAAGCGAACTATCTCTCGTTTCATCCTGGCATATTGCACACGGATCTTGATCTGTAATATGACCACAATTTGTACAATGTGTTAACTCTCGCTTTGCATTGACCAATGACTTCGCGAAGTCTAAGACATCATCTTCCTTCATATTTAAAACAAAAAAAGCCAGTCGAACAGCCGTTTTCGGCCCGATTCCTGGCAGTTTTGTAAAGCTATCAATCAGCTTTGAAATCGGTTCTGGATAGTACACGAGTCATGCCTCCTAGAACATTCCTCCAGGCAAATTTAAACCTTTCGTAAATTGTCCCATAGTATCATTTGTTTTATCTTCTACTTGTTTTAATACTTCATTTGTTGCAGCTAAAATCAAATCTTGTAGCATTTCCACATCATCTGGGTCTACTACCTCTTCTTTTATTTCAACATCTGTTATTTCTTTTTTACCATTTGCAGTGACTTTAACCATCCCGCCACCAGCAGTTGCTTCAAAGCTCATTTCTGTTAGTTCTTCTTGAGCCTTCATCATATCCTTTTGCATTTTTTGCATTTGTTTCATCATTTTATTCATATTTCCTCCACCACGCATGGGGAATCCCTCCTTCAAATAATTACATTAGTCTTTTATTTCTAATAAATCATCACCAACAAGCTTTCTCGCTTCTTCTACTAAAGGATCAACCTGTGGTGTTTCTTCTTGATTTGCGTTTTCTTGTTCTTGTTGTTTATTAACATACTCTTCACGCATTTCTTGCCAGTTCGCTTCGGGAATAGGAATAATATCTAGATGCTTTCCTATTATTTCAGCTAATAGTAATTCTATCGTTTGTTTATGGTCTAAAGCAAGTGAACAATGAATCTCATATCGAAAAGCAAGGATTATCGCTTTATCAGAAGCAGCCCTAGGCTTACTATATTGGACTGTTGCATGTGCTGGTGCACTTTGTTGTTTTAATGCATCCATAAAATTAGCCCAGTTTGATTGGACTTGTTTAATATCATGCTTTGAGGCATCGTTTAATACTTGTCTTATTCGTTCAAATGGAATTTTATAACTATTTTTACTTCGTACAGGTGCACGTTTCGTTGTACTTGCTTGATTTGTTCCCGAATCCTGTACGCCAACGGAGCCTTGTTTTACAGCGTTTAGCTCTGACTCTAATTGTTCCATTTTGCGTTTCAAAGTCTCTAATACACCGTTTTCTATTGGTTTTGCTTGTGGTTTTTGATCGGTGATTTTTAGAATTGTTATTTCTATAAACACTTTCGGGCTATTTGTCCACTTAATTTCTTGCTGACACTGATTTAATTCAGTAATTGCTTCTTGTATCCATCCGGCATCTATCTGATCTGCCATCTGTTTAAAAGCATCATTTACAATAGCTCGTTCCAATATACCCTCTAACTGTGGTGCACTTTGATACAATAATAAATCACGCAAGTAATAAATTAAATCAAATACAAATCTACCTGGATCTTTTCCTGATTGAATAAGTTCATCTACTTGCATTAACGCTTTTTGAATATCCTTTGTGTACATTGCATCGATCACAGCAATTAATTTCGTTTGTGACACGGACCCTGTTACAGCTAATACATCATTTAACTCTACTTGATCTTCACTATAAGAGACAGCTTGATCTAATAAGCTCAAGGCATCCCTCATGCCTCCCTCGGCTGCTAAAGCAACTGCTTCTAACGCATCGTTCGTTGCTGAAATTTGTTCAGCCTCCGCTATTTTCTGCATGCGCTCAACCATCGCTTTTTGCGAAATTCGTTTAAAGTCAAATCGTTGGCAACGTGAAATGATCGTTAATGGGATTTTATGAGGTTCCGTTGTTGCAAGAATAAAAATAACATGTTTCGGTGGCTCTTCTAGCGTTTTTAATAATGCATTAAAAGCACCGATGGATAACATATGTACCTCATCAATGATATAAACTTTATACGGAACTACACTAGGTGCATACTTGACTTTATCACGAATATCCCTGATTTGCTCCACACCATTATTGGATGCAGCATCAATTTCTATAACATCAGAAATAGAACCGTCTTGAATTCCCTTGCACGCAGCACATTCATTACATGGCTCTAACACCGGCGAACGTTCACAGTTAATGGTTTTAGCAAAAATTTTCGCTGCACTCGTTTTCCCTGTCCCTCGAGGACCAGAAAATAAATAAGCATGCGAGAATTTTTCCTGCATGATTGCATTTTGTAATGTACGTGTAATATGTGTTTGACCTACAACATCCGTAAAACTTCTAGGGCGCCATACACGATATAGTGCTTGATAGCTCATACATTCACGACCTTCTCTCTCGACTTCTTTACTATTATAACTGAATTAACGAATAGATTGAACTAGAAAAGGCGTAATCCTTTTCAGAAACATAAAAGCCTTAATGATTCATCACATTAAAAAATAAAGGCTGAATTCTTAAAGTAAAGAACACTAGTTACTTATTAGTTTCTCGTATCAAGATCCCCGAACAGTTGTTTATAAGGACATATATTCCTTTATTTTCACTAAAATTGTAAGTTTAGTGATACTTGCGGACATTTTGTTCCGCTATATCACCAATTTTAAAAAATTGTCATGCTTAATCTATGTATTAAAGGAATATGTCCGCGAAATGGCTAAATCAATAGAGTAAAGGCAAAATAGCGGAACAAATGTCCGTTCCTTTTGTTTCGAGGGATTTTATCAAGCACAACGCTTGAACGGAAAGAGCACACAAATAAAATACCTCTTGCCTATTATAGACAAGAGGTAGTTATTTATTATATTTAACGCCGTGCACCCAACTTCGTTGAAATAGTCCTAAGCGTTACTTAAGTTCATGGCTCGACCCAGGCTTCCCCGCGGCACACGAGAAGCACCGCTTACTGCTGCTTCCTTCCGGACCTGACAGGGTTCACGGGTTCCCGTTGCGCAGGACCCGAGTGTCAACACCAATCCCTTAAGGCAGACCTTAAAACTACTCCACCTCAGTTGGGAATTCAGCCTCGCTATAGCGGATTGCGAGTTACAGGGCACCGCTACCTCCCCACCTAGCACGGCAAGTTTGCTAACTAGTTTATTGGTTGCGCAACTGAAGCGCAATTACAAGTATAGCGACTTTTAAGTGAAAATGCAATGCTTATCCACTGTTAATATTTTCAAGCTATGAGAAAACTACTTCTTTTTCCGTTTTTCTCTTAAATCCCTGAAAAAATTAGTTAACATATCTCCACACGCATCCTCTAATATCCCACCTTGGACTTCGGCTCTGTGATTAAAGCGATCATCTTCAAGCAAATTCATCATGGAACCGACACAACCGGCCTTCGGATCATAAGCGCCAAACACAACCCGCGGGATTCTGGATTGTAAGATAGCCCCTGCACACATGGGACAAGGTTCTAATGTCACATAAAGTGTGCACCCTTCTAGACGCCAGCTTCCGATCACTTCATTCGCCTTATCAATAGCGATTAATTCTGCATGAGATGCCGTAGTTTGTAACGATTCTCTCAAATTAAACGCAGTCGCTATTACCTTATGTTTATAAACAATAATCGCTCCAATTGGTACTTCACCTATTTGTTCTGCTTTTTTAGCTTGATCGATTGCTATTTCCATATACTGCTCATCATTCATTTTTATATCACTTCTTTTTTCCATTACTTTATATGATCATATCAAAAAAATTACATCCGCTCCAGTGACCACTTTTTCCACTTTTCATTCACCACTACTAACACCGATTCATAGGCTAATAAAGGATATATGAATTTGAGGGGAGGAATCACGATGCAAATTCACGTCGTGCAAGCAGGAGAATCATTATATTCTATTGCAAATACCTATGGCACAACCTATAGTGCTATTAACACTGCAAATGAACTTGATAATCCTAACCAATTAGTAGTAGGTCAATCTTTAGTCATTCCAATCGTAGGTCAATTTTACTTCGTGCAGCCTGGAGATAGTTTATATACAATAGCTCAAAGATTTGGACTTTCTGTTCAACAGTTAGCAAACATTAATAACATTTCACCTGGAGCGAACTTACCTGTAGGTTTCCGGTTATATATCCCCGAAACAGAGGAACCTGTCATTGAAACCAATGCTTATGTTGAACCAATAGGAGATACAGTATCAGAAACACTAGTAAATTCAGCTCAGAAAAATGCGCCTTTTCTCACGTACCTTGCACCATTTAATTACCGTGCTACACGAACTGGAGAGCTAGTCGCACCTCCACTAGATAATTTCGCTGCTATTGCTGAAAATAATCAAGCCACTTTAATGTTAGTAGTAAGTAATTTAGAAGAAGGGGCCTTTAGTGCAGAATTGGGGCAAATCCTTGTAACTGTGGATGCTGTTCAAAACACATTATTGGATAATATAATAAACACTGCACAACAAGTAGGTTTCCGTGATGTCCATTTTGATTTTGAATATTTACCACCTGCAAATCGAGAGGATTATAACAACTTCTTAAGAAAAGCAAAGGAAAGACTCTCAGCTGCTGGATTACTTATGTCTACTGCTCTAGCGCCAAAAACGAGCGCAGAGCAAGAAGGCGAATGGTATGAGGCACATGATTACGCTGCCCACGGAGAAATTGCTGACTTCGTCGTGTTAATGACGTACGAATGGGGATATAGTGGAGGTCCAGCGATGGCCGTTTCTCCAATCGGCCCTGTTCGAGAAGTAGTTGAATATGCATTAACAGAAATGCCTGCAAATAAGATTATGTTAGGTCAAAATTTGTATGGATATGATTGGACATTACCATATGTTGCTGGCGGTGAGTATGCAAAAGCATTAAGTCCACAGCAAGCTATTATCCTTGCTAGAGATCAAAATGTAGCAATCCAATATGATCAAGAAGCGCAAGCGCCATTTTTCTTCTATACTGATGCGGAAGGAAAGAGACATGAAGTATGGTTTGAGGATGCAAGGTCAATTCAAGCAAAGTTTGATCTGATAAAAGAATTAAATTTAAGAGGTATTAGTTATTGGAAATTAGGATTGGCGTTTCCGCAGAACTGGTTACTCCTTGAGGATAACTTTGAGATACGAAAAAGAGGATAGTAATGCAAAAGCCGAAGATAGCAGATATCTTCGGCTTATTTTGTAATTGAAATTTTTTCAATGTATGAATTACGGACAAGTTACAGAATATGAAATTAACACCACTATGAAGATAGGACAGTGGTCATCTTTTATGCCTTTTTTAATAACAAGGATATAAAAACAAATTAGAAGGGGAAAACAATATTCTATTCCTAATGAACAAAGTTTATTATCAGTTTCACATCAAGTGAGGGAATCCTTACATCTAAATCAAATGCAATAAGAAGAGTATTTTTGAAGGTTTCGTTCAAACTATATATAGCTTATAAGGGAGGTATTTTACATGGCTATTGATTTACAATTTATTATTAATAGCTTCTTTTTAGTTTTTGCCGGTATTTTTTTGCTTCGGATCGCAGGTAGAAAATCCATTTCACAAATGACTTTAGCGCAAACAGTCATTATGATTTCTATTGGATCCATTATTATCCAACCAATAGTTGAAACAAGCGTACCGAGAACTATTATGGCTGCAAGTATATTTATTTTTTCTTTACTTATCATAGAGTGGTTGCAAGTTAAGTTTAATTTTATTGAGAAGCTAGTGACCGGAAAGTCCAAAATTGTTATTCAAGACGGCAATGTTCAATATGATCAATTAAGAAAAAGTCGTTTAACCGTCGATCAACTTGAAATGTTTATTCGAAAAAATGGTATCACTAGATTGTCCGATGTTAAAACCGCCACTTTCGAACCTAATGGACAGTTAGGCTATGAGTTAAAAGATGATGCTAAACCACTAACAATAGGTGAGTTTAAAAAGATGATTAACCCGAGTATGTTAAATCCATCTTATCTACCGCTCTATCCAAATAATGACCAACAAAAAAACACAGAGCAACTATTTGACGAGATCAGATATAACGAACATAAAACGGATCATCCTGATTATCTTCAATAACAGTTAGGAAACAATGCTACCTTTACGTACATGATCAAAATGTATGTCCTTATGAACTTGCTGTTTTCTATACTTATATATGGGATACTTACTTCGCAGGAACTAGGAAAAGGATCTACTTTCACCGTTTGCTCATCTTTCCAATAAGCTTGTATTTTATCAGAGATATGGGGAAGGGATTGTCGAATCCCTTGCCTAGAGATCATCGCAAAATTGCAATAGATTATAATCTTGTTGTTCATCTAAATAATTAAAATGGAGGTTCTTTTTCTAATGATTACGATATTTCTTTTGAAGCTCTATAAAATCATGAATAATTCTCGCTAAAGGGACCTTACGAGAGAAAGAGTTTTCATGCATACTGCAGAGAAGTGCTCCATACTTCGTTTTTTACTCCACTTGCTGTATTCCTTGTTCATACGCTCTAATCTTTGTTTCTAGGTGGAAAATCCATGAAGGTCTTCTTTTCTTTCAGAGTCAGGAAATACACTAGCATCAAATGTTTAGCAAAGGCAAAAAGAGAGAGCGGCATGATCATGTTATTTCATACACTCCAATGACAATCATTATTATTTAATACAATCATGTTATTTACTCTCCAAATTATTTATATATTCATCAATAATTGTAATTCCTCTTTATTTTCTAATACATCCTCTAAAGTATATTCATCTAAAACTTCAAAAAACGATCGAAGTGCTCTACCAATAACATGCTTCAGTTTACATGACGGTGTAATCACACACTGATTTGTATCCCCATCAAAGCATTCAAGCATGGTAAAATCATTTTCCATCCATCTAACTACTTGACCAATATTAATGTCGCTAGGTTCTTTTGAAAGAATAATGCCACCATTTCTTCCTCTCACCGTTTTAATTAATTCTAACTTACTTAATTGATGTACAACTTTACGGACATGCTCTGAAGAGATAAAAAATGTGTCAGCTATTTCTTTAATGCTAGCCATTTCTCCGTCTTTTTTCGCTGCAGTAAAAATAAGAACCCGTAAAGCATAATCGGTATATTTTTTTAATCTCACTCTCAACTCCCCCTCTTCTATATAACTCCATAGTACAAAAAATTATGTGATAAGTCTTGTATTACGTTAACAAGATTGTCATACATTTTTCCATTATCCGGTTGAATTACTTTCTTAACTTTTTATACAATTAAACATGTAAAGTAAATACATGTTTAAAAATAGGAGTGTTCTTATTGAGTAATTCAACTACTGCACCACTTTTAGATCAAAAAACAATAGATACCGTAAAAGCAACTGTTCCAGTCCTTGCACAGCATGGGGAAACTATTACTTCTCGTTTTTATCAAATGATGTTTGAGAATCATCCTGAACTTAAGAATATCTTTAACCAAACAAACCAACGCAAAGGGAAACAACCGCAAGCACTAGCAAACACCGTTTACGCAGCTGCTTCTTATATTGATAACTTAGAAGCGATCTTACCAGTCGTAAAACAAATTGCACATAAACATAGAAGCTTAAATATATTACCTGAACATTATCCAATTGTTGGGAAGCATTTATTATTAGCAATGAAAGATGTTTTAGGTGACGCTGCAACGGATGAGATCTTAGATGCTTGGGGAAAAGCGTATCAAGTTATTGCTGATATCTTTATTCAAGTAGAAAAAGAGATGTACCAAGAAACTGAAAATAAAGATGGCGGTTGGACCGGCTATCGTAATTTTAAAATCGTAGATAAAGTAGTTGAAAGTGATGTGATCACTTCATTCTATTTAAAGCCTATAGACGGTGGGAAACTTCCTTCCTATTTACCAGGACAATATATTACGGTGAAAATGGATAGAGAAAATGCACCATATAATTGCTTACGACAGTATTCTTTATCTTGTAAGCCAAATCCTGAATTTTTCCGTATTAGTGTAAAACGTGAAGATGAAATCAATGATAATCCAAGCGGGATAGTATCTAACTTTTTACATAAAGATTTAAGTATAGGAGAAACATTGCCTGTAAGTGCTCCTGCTGGGGACTTTACATTAAATAGTGAAAAAAAAACCCTCATTTTAATCAGTGGCGGGGTTGGTATAACCCCACTAACAAGCATGCTAGAAACTGTTGTAACAGAACAACCTAATCGTGACGTGTACTTCATTCACGCTGCTCAACATGGTGGCGTTCATGGGCTAAAATCTTCTATTAAAGATGTAGTAGATCATCATAAACAAGTTCGCTCATTCGTTGTATATGAGCAACCTAGTGAAGAAGATCGTGCAGAAAAGACTTTTGATAAAGAAGGTTTTGTTGATTTAGATTGGCTTAAGACAATTCTTCCTACTAATGATGCATCATTCTACTTCTGTGGACCTGAAGGCTTTATGAAAGCAATCAACAAAGCATTAACAACATGGGGCGTTGACCAAGAAGATATTCATTTTGAATTTTTTGGTCCAACAGGGAGTTTAGATTAAATTTAGATAGTCGGTTTTATATAAATTGTGTACTAACTTCCTTTCGGTATTTATGGGATGATTGCTAGAACGCCGCTGCGGAAAAACACTCGCTTTCCTAGGAGCAATCACGAAAAAGCCTTAACCCATGGCTTTTTCTAAGTTCAGATTCCTTTTGTGGGGAACGCTTCAGCCTCCTCATTCGCAAAGAACGCTCACTGCGGGGTCTTCAGACTGTTCCTTTCCCACAGGAGTCTCGTATTTTTCCTCCGCTATGTTTGGCTCTATTAAAGTCAGAAGTAAACTAGTCATTATTTGCGGAGTTAATTTACTTATACTAAGTTTGTCTTTACTAAAATCAGTTACTAGCGGAGCGAGTGAAATTGGCGACACTCCTGCGGGAACAGCGCGAGCCGAAGATCCACTCAGAAGCGAACTTTCTTCTGAGTTAGCTGAGGCCGTGCCCGCAAGAGGAATCTGTACTTAGAAAAAGCCGGGTCTTGGGATTTTTCGTGATTCCTCCGCGGAAAGGGAGCCAATTTCACTCGAGGAGCGGGTGGGTTAGTTACAACGGAGTTTGTATCAACTGCGCTATAACATGCATAATTGAAAAAAAGAATCGATCCCTACAAAGAGAGATCGATTCTTTCTATATATTACTCTTCTAACGTGGAGGTATCACCAGTAGGCAATCCTAACTCCCATGATTTAAGTAAACGTCTCATGATCTTACCACTACGTGTTTTTGGAATCGTTTCTTTTACCTCAATCTCACGTGGAGCAGCATGCGCACTTAAGCCTGTTTTCACAAACTGGCGAATGTCTTCTACTAATTCATCCGAAGCTTTATATCCTTCATTTAAGGTGATAAATGCTTTAATAATTTCCCCGCGCTCAGGATCTGGTTTCCCAATAACACCCGCTTCTGCGACAGCTGGATGTTCAATCAATTTGCTCTCTACCTCAAACGGACCAACACGTTCACCAGATGTATTAATAACATCATCTAAACGGCCTTGGAACCAGAAGTACCCATCTTCATCCATATAAGCACTGTCACCTGATACGTACCATCCATTGATAAAGTAACTCTCATATTTACCTGGGTTCTTCCAAATGGCTCTCATCATCGATGGCCATCCCTTTTTGATTGCCAAGTTACCCATCTGGTTTGGAGGAAGTTCATTCCCTTCATTATCTACAATAGCTGCTTCTACACCAGGGATCGGTTTCCCCATTGAGCCAGGGCGAATATCCATGCATGGATAGTTAACAATTAACATAGCGCCCGTCTCTGTCATCCACCATGTATCGTGAATACGAAGTTTAAACGCATCCACACCCCATGTGATAACTTCTGGGTTAAGTGGTTCCCCAACACTCATCACATGTCTTAGGGATGATAAGTCATATTTATGAACGACATCCGCACCTGCACTTACTAACTTACGGAAAGCAGTTGGTGCAGAATACCATACCGTCACGTTTTGTTTATCTAATGTTTCATACCAAGAATCAGGTGTAAAACGACCACCGCGAATAACATTTGTTACCCCATGTAGCCACGGCGCAAAAATACCATAACTTGTTCCTGTTACCCAACCAGGATCGGCAGTACACCAGTAAATATCATCTTCTTTTAAGTCAATAACCCAGTCACCAGTAGCATAATGTTGAATCATGGCATTATGCACGTGATAAACCCCTTTTGGTTTTCCAGTGGAACCAGATGTGTAATGCAGTAGCATACCGTCTTCTAAATCAACCCATTCGATATCAAAAGCTTCGGATGCCTGATCCATCTCTTTGAAATAATCAACATATTTATTAGATGCTTCTGTAAAATCTCCGACTAAAACGATTTTTTCTAAGTTAGGTAATTCATTATGCGGAACTCTTTCTAACAATTCTGGAGTAGTGATTAGCATAGAAGCTTCACTATCTTCTAATCTGTCTCTGACTGCCTGTTCCATAAATGCTTCAAACAGAGGCCCCGCTATTGCGCCTACTTTTAAAATACCGAAAAAGCATGCATAAAACTCTGGACTTCTAGGCATAAACAAGAAAACACGATCGCCTTTTTGTACGCCTTCTTTATTCAACACATTCGCAAACTGATTACTTTGGTTCTTTAGTTGATTAAACGTTAATTTCTCTTCTCGATCTGGTGCGGAGTATATCAATGCAACTTTATCCTTCTTTGCAGGATCTTCTGCATGACGGTCAATTGCTTCATAAGCTGCATTTACTTTCCCTGTCTTAGACCAACTGAAATTCTCCTTTACTTCTTCCCAATGAAAGTTTTTACGTTTCTGCTGATAATCTTGTAGGTTGTGATTGCCCTCTCTAGCTGGAATTGGCTGCATATCCATCTAATCACCTCATTAAAGATTTTTTGTAAACGCTTGCACATTATCGTACATCTTTCTTTCATCCTATGAAGTAAACGCTTGAAGTATTTAATAAATTATTTAAAATAATCCGTTTATTCAATATTTTAGACTATTTAGTTTGAAAATTAAAGAAATAACTCCCAATTTATTCTAATACAGTTTTAAAAATTATCTGTTCTATATTATGACAGATTATTAAATGATTGAAGATGTATAAAAGAGTATTTTGGCTCACAAGGAAAAAATCATTAAAAATATATCCTAGTTTCGAGATAAAGTGGTTGACGTATTATAATTACTTCTTTATACTTACTTACATAAAGTAACTAAATAATAATAAATAACAAAAATTAATGGAGGGTTTTTCATGACTAAACAAACATTTAAGGTAGATCCAACACACACAAGTGTAGATTTCTCTGTAAAACACATGATGGTATCGAAGGTAAAAGGTGCATTTCACGAATTTGATGTGAACCTAGTTGCAGACCCAGCAGACTTAACAACTGCAGAAATAGAATTCAAAATTGGTGTAGAAAGCATTGATACACGCAATAAACAGCGTGATGATCATCTTCGTTCAGCTGATTTCTTCGATATTGAAAATCACCCACAAATGATTTTTAAATCAAATAATGTAACAAAAGTAAGCGAAGATGTTTACGAAGTTACTGGTGATTTATCTATTGCCGGAAAATCCAACACTGAAACATTTACTGTTAACTTTGAAGGTTCTGGAAAAGATCCTTGGGGAAATCAAGTATTTGGTTTTAGTGCAGAAGGAAAAGTAAAGCGTAGTGATTATGGTATTACGTATAATGCTGCTCTTGAAACTGGCGGCGTACTAATTGGTGATGAAATCAAAATCAATATTGAATTAGAGGCTATGTTAGAAGCATAGATGTGATTGATTATTAATCAAGACCTGTGAATTAAAAATTCACAGGTCTTTTTTTTATGTCACTGGTAATAAATACGATAGTTGAAACCTACATACCTTTCTCTAATTTACAATCTACTCTTCGATGTAAAAACATACATTCATAATTTTTCTTGATCTGACAAACACTACCCGTAAATGAACATGATGAAAGGAGTATGGATGTGTTTCATTTTTTCAAAAAAGCTAAAAAAGCTAATACACAATCAAAACCACAAAAAAATAACGATCCCATTCGATCGAGCCTCAAACACAATACTGAACACATCAAACAACTCTTTTCATACGGGACAAACAAAGATTTTTCTTATAGAGATCTAATTGCCAAATACAATCAAAAAGAGATGAGTTTGTTTTACTATAGTTCTATTGTAAACGGAGACAAGATTTATGAAGCAATCATACGTCCTTTATTAGAAGCAGAAGGAAATGAACTAAAGAATGTCGTTACAGTCGAAAGTCTAACAGAAATAAAAGACTTTGATGAAGTCATTGAACACATTAATAGTGGGAAAGCTATTTTATTTCAAGAAGGTACAGCTATTGCCTTTTCGATTGATGTTGCTCAATTTCAGTTTAGAAGTATTGGAAAAGCGGAGAATGAAAGTGCAATTAAAGGGCCGCAAGAAGCGTTTACAGAATCGTTGAATGTTAATATCTCGCTTGTGAGAAAAAGAGTACATGATAAACAACTCATTACAGAATCTAAGCAGGTAGGAAAACGTTCCAAGTCTGAAGTGAATTTTTTATATGTAAGTGATCTTGTTAATGACGATATATTAAATAATTTAAAAAAGCGTTTAGATGAGATTAATACCGATAGTGTTCGGAATGTAGAACTACTAGAACAGTATATTGAAGAACGACCATATTCAATTTTTCCAAGTATTCATTATACAGAACGTCCAGATAAAGCGGCTTCTTATCTAGAAGATGGATACATTATTATTCTAATGGATAATTCAGCAGCTTGTTTAGTAGTTCCTGTTACCTTTTGGTCATTTTTTCATGCGCAAGAAGACCGTTATTTGCGCTTTCTATATGGTAACTTCACCAGAGCAATCCGCTTGTTTGCTTTCTATTTAACAACAATGATATCTGCAACATATGTAGGTATTACTAATTTTCATAGTGAGATGTTACCTCCAGATTTACTGCTTGCAATCACTGCTTCAAGAGAAAGAGTTCCGTTTCCGTTAATTTTCGAGGTGCTCATTATGGAAGTTGCCTTTGAATTAATTCGTGAAGCTGGTATTCGTATTCCAAACCCATTAGGACCAACTATTGGGATCGTAGGTGCATTAATTTTAGGACAAGCGGCTGTTGAAGCGAATATTATAAGCCCAATCATTGTCATCGTTGCTGCAGTGTCAGGACTTACTTCTTTTGCGATAGCAGATGTAAGTATAAATTTTACCGTTCGAATAACGCGATTTATATTTATAGCTGCTGCAGGAACCTATGGTATGTTTGGTTTGGCAGGAGCCTTCTTAGTTTGGTTTATGTATGCTGCATCCTTAAAATCCTTTGGGGTACCATTTTTCTCTCCACTTGCACCTTATTTCAAATCACCAGGGGATACGGTCTTTCGTAAAGCTATTAAAAATGAAATATGGAGGCCGGGAAATCTTTTACCAAAGGATTTAAGAAAAAAAAGGGATTCAACTTCAAAATAGGTGGGGTACCATGAAAGATTATAAGACCTTAACTACAAGAGAGATGTTTGCATTAGTTACCTTATTAGTTGGGATTAAGTTTGCAGATACAACGCCTGCTCTTTTAGCCCAAAAAGGGCAGAATGCTTTTTGGATGATTCCAATTATCTCATTTCTAATTATTTTTCCATCCTTTCTTTTGCTTATCTATTTACTAAAGAGATATAAAGATAAGAATTTAGTTGAGCTATTAGAAAAAGTACTTGGGAGATTTTTCGGGAAATCCTTAGGGTTTCTTCTATTTATACTTGCATATGCTACACTCATTTTTGATAGTAGAAACTATGTAGAACAAATCAAACTACTTTACTATCCACAATCACCAACACTTATTATCTCTATTGTCTTTATGGCCGTGATATTTTTTTGTGCTAAACGGGGATTTGAAGTGATTGGTTTTACATCATGGATTGGATTACCATTAATTAAATTTGCTGTTTTTTTGTTAGCGGCATTAATATTTAAAGAAGCTGTTTGGAATCGTATCTTCCCAATCTTTGGTTCAGGAGTGCAAGTGATCGTTATGGAAGGTGTAAAAAACTCATCGATATTTCTTGAATTCTTTTTACTTACCATAGCTTATACTGCATTTAAAGATACAAAGTTCTTTAGAAGAGGGAGTTATTTTGGAGGTTTATTTGTCATTTTTGAGATTATCCTTTTTTTTCTTTTGTACACTGTAATCTTTGATTACAACTCTATTGACAAAATTGCTTTCCCATTCCATGAGATCACACAATATATTAATTTTGGCGATTACTTCACTAACATTGAAACTTTTTTTATGGTCTTTTGGCTATTTGCTGGGTTTATGCGCTTTATCATCCTGCTATATCTAATCACATGGATCTTTGGTGCTGTATTTAATATTAATGAATTTGAACCTCTACTTTTTCCATTTGCTTTCTTAGCATTAATGATAGGTGTCATCCCTGAAAATGCTATTGTAAATGAATTGATCATTAGAGATCTATTGTTAGATATATCCACTCCTTTGTTTGTGCTATTTCCTTTCATCCTATGGATTGTAGCACTATGTAAAGGGGAGTTAAAAAAAACATGAAAAGAATGATATGTATATCTTTACTACTTATGTTCCTTACTGGTTGCTATGATAAGGTCGAATTAGAGCAACAATCCTATAATGTCGCTATAGGTGTAGATCAAACTGATAAAGAAGGAACGTATGAGTTTACGTTTCAAATTACGAATCCTGAGGTTGGAACTACATCTGGTGGCGGTTCAGATGAAGAACCAAACGAAACGGTTACTACAAATGGTAGTGACATATTAACCGCAATGAATACAGTAAATTCATTTGTATCTAAACGAATGACATTGGACCATACAAAGGTCATTGTTATCTCAGAGGAATTAGCTCGTTCTGGCGATTTCCTTCAAATTATACAAGCAGCATCCCGAACAACACAAATACGTAGAGCTACCCAGATTGTTGTTTCGAAAGAATCTGCAGCGGAATTTCTAAATAATATAAAGCCTAAGATGGAGACTCGCACACATAAGTATTTTCAATATATGATTACACGTGCTACACAGACAGGAATTATTCCTGATGCTAGTGTCCATCGATTCTTTCAAATAACGGAAGGTGACGCTGATCTATTCTTAGCAATCTATGCTACAAATGAACACGAAGAAAAAAAGGGAGAAGGCTATGAAGATCAATATGTTGCAGGAGAAATTCCCCAAGAGGGAGGAAGCGACACACAATTCATGGGATCAGCTGTATTTAAGGAAGGAAAAATGATTGATACTTTGGATGGTCAAGATACACGTATTGCACATGTGTTAGATTACACATTAGATATGGATGAACTTCTTTCCACCTATCCGGATCCAATTCGTCCAGAATATCGAGTCGCAGCGGATTACATTCAAAAAACACCGGCAGAAGTTGAGATTCAATATAATAAAAACAAACCAACTAAAATAGATGTCACAGTGTCCTTTCAAATTGAGGTATTGGCTATCCCAAGTCTTGTTAATTATTCACAAAACAGTGCACATCAAGAACTGTTAAGAAAAGCGATAATAACGGACCTTGAAAGTAAGGCTAACAAACTGATTAAGAAGACACAGGAGGAATATGGGTCTGATCCTTTCTACTGGTCACTTTTTATACGAGATCAGTTTATCGACGTACCTGCATATGAAGAAGCTGACTGGAATAAAAAAATCTATCCAAATGCTGATATTACAGTAAGCTTTAATCTAAAGCGATTAGCCTTTGGTAAAATGCTAAATGATACAAACCTATCCGAAGTGAGGGATTAACATGCAGTTGTTACTTTTTATTGCTTTTTCACTATATGTTGCTTTTTATTGCTTCGCTTTTGGAAGGATTTGTTTTCAACAAGAGAATAAGTTAGGTGGCATTGCAGTGATGATGCTTATACCATTAGCACTAGCCTCGCCAGTTACTTATTTTCTAATTAGATAAAAGAGAGAGTATGGTTTTTTTTCCCATACTCTCTCTTTCCATTCCTATGGCCCCAGCAGGATTCGAACCTGCGACGCATGGTTTAGGAAACCAACGCTCTATCCCCTGAGCTATGGAGCCGTGTTCTTTTGTATCGTTAACGTTTTATTATTATACAAGACATTAAATTGAATTTAAATTAAATAACGCTACCTATGCAGAAGAATTTCTGCTTACTATTTCTCAAACGCTTCCTTCTTCAACCATGAAAAAAAGTTGTTATTTGGAAATTAAAATTATCTGTCCCATTGATCATAGGGTGTGATAAAATAAAGATTGTCTATCCGAAAATGATCGGTTTATGTTGAACTTTGACTTATGGATTGGAGGGGAAGAAATGAGTCAATTACCTTTTATTGCTGTAGAGGGCCCAATCGGTGTTGGAAAAACATCGCTATCAAATAAACTGGCAGCTCATTTTAATCTTCATTTATTAAAAGAAATTGTAGAGGAAAATCCTTTTCTCGGTAAATTTTATGATGATATTGAAGAGTGGAGCTTCCAAACTGAAATGTTTTTTTTATGTAATAGATTCAAGCAACTAGAAGATATCGATAAAAAGTTCTTATCGCAGGAAAGAGCTGTGATTGCTGACTATCATATCTCTAAAAATATGATATTTGCAAAACGAACATTGCAAGAAGGCCAATTTAACAAATATGCACAAATATATGATATTTTGACTAGTGATATGCCAAAACCTAATATGATGATCTACTTAGACGCCAGCTTGGATACTTTATTAACTAGAATCCAGATGCGCGGACGTGAAGTAGAGAAGAATATTCAACCAAGTTATTTGGAACAATTATCACAAGACTATAACACGTTTATGGATGTATTTGAAAGAGAAAATCCAGATATTCCAGTATTACGAATCAATGGCGATCACATAGACTTCATGAAATATAAAGATGACCTAGATTATATTATTCAATTAGTAGAGGACCATCTACAAAAAGGGGAAGTCACAGTATGAACTTAAGAGAAAAATACAATATTCCACACGATAGTGTCATTACAATTGCAGGTACAGTTGGCGTTGGAAAATCTACGATGACGAATGCTTTGGCAGATGCGCTAAACTTTAGAACATCTTTAGAGAAGGTGGATACAAATCCATACTTAGATAAGTTTTATAATGATTTCGGGCGATGGAGTTTTCACCTTCAAATTTATTTTCTTGCGGAACGCTTTAAGGAACAAAAAAGAATCTTTGAATATGGTGGCGGGTTTATCCAAGACCGTTCCATTTATGAGGATACTGGTATTTTTGCAAAAATGCATTATGAAAAAGGGACAATGACGGGCGTTGATTATGAAACATATCGTAGTCTTTTTGATGCAATGGTTATGACTCCTTACTTTCCACATCCTGATTTATTGATTTATTTAGAGGGATCATTCGAAGATATTGTGGATCGTATTAAACTACGTGGTCGACCAATGGAACAACAAACTCCGTTAAGCTATTGGGAAGAGATGCATCATCGTTATGAGAATTGGATTAATAGCTTTAACTCTTGCCCAATCTTGCGTATTAATATCGCTGATTACGATTTGGTATATGATAATACTTCCATAGAAACAGTGTTGGAAAAAGTTGGACACTTTATTCAACAATCTCGAAAATGGGAAGTAAGACAATTAACGAAATAAAAAATGATGGGGAATATCCCCATCATTTTTGTTTACCTAATTCTTCTGAACGTGTCGCAGCATTTTTAATACAAGCCATAATTGCTTCTTGAAAATGATAATTATCTAAGGTTTCTAAACCTGCTTGTGTTGTCCCACCAGGACTAGTTATTTTTCTTCTTAATTCAGATGGTGAATCACTTGATGATTGTAACATTTCTACAACCCCAGCAATTGTTTGCATGATGAGGGGTTTTGCTATCTCTGACTCTAATCCCACTTCTTCTGCTGCTTTCTCCATCGATTCAACCATATAATAATAAAATGCAGGGCCACTGCCAGCCAGTGCAGTAATAGCATGCATGTCTTCTTCCTTAACCACTATTGTCGTACCAATCGTGTTAAGTAATGACTGTACTTTTTCTACATGTTGCTCACTTGCATAGGACCCTTTTGTAATAGCTGTTGCTGATTTACCAACCATTGCAGAAGTGTTCGGCATCGAGCGTATAACAGGGATTTCAAAACCAATTACTTTTTCCATGAAATTCGTTGTGATTCCAGCTAAAACAGATAGAATTAAATGATTTCGTGTTAAGTAAGGTTGTAAGTCCTTAAGTGCAAGTTCAACATCCTTTGGTTTCATGGCTAATACGACAACATCAGCCTGACTTAATGCTTCTTGTTTATTTTGGGTAACGGAAATATTGTATGTATCTTTCAGATAATCTAAACGGTTCTGATTCGTCTTATTTGTCGCTACTACCTGCTCTGGATCTAAGTATTCCGTACTTATTATTCCGGCTATCAATGCTTCGGCCATTGATCCCGCACCGATAAATACTACTTTATTCTGCATGCTTATCTACTCCTGTCCCCTTAAGATCTAGATGCGCCTTCTTTTTAGTTTGCAACTGTTTCTATTTTATTCTGTTCCTTTTTTTCCTGTACTTCTTCTTGCTTCATATTACTATTTCCTTCAAATATGCCACCCTCATCAATCACAAAGGACTCCATTTTCACATTTCCTTTTAATCTTCCTTTAGATTCTATGTGGATTTTTCCTGTTGCAATAACCTCGCCAGCAATCGTACCAGCAATTATAATATTACGGGCATGAACATCCGCTTCTACTAAGCCGCCTGCTCCAACTGTTAGGTCACCAGCGCACTGAATTTCACCTTTTACTTTTCCTTCTATACGCATACTGCCTTCTGAATGGATCGTTCCACCTAAAGATGTTGTTGCTCCAATAATTGTATCTAACGTATCCAATTTTTTATTTTTACTTTTCATCTTCATTCACCTACTCTACCTTTATATTTTTTAACACTCTTTCCATAAAAGTCATATAAGGAAAAGGATCAATTGGTTCTCCATTTTCTATTATTTCGTAATGAAGGTGAACTCCAGTACTTCTACCAGTGGAACCCATGTAACCGATTATCTCTCCTTTTTTGACTTGATCTCCTTTCTCTACAACAATTTCTGCCATATGGCCATATCTCGTTTCTAAACCAGTTCCATGTTTTATCTTAACAGAATTTCCATATCCACCATCTCGGTTAGCTAATGTGACTTGTCCATCTCCCGCAGCATAAATTTCTGTACGGTACGGACCAGCAAGATCAATTCCGGTATGTATTGCTTGGTTTCTCGTAAATGGATCCAGACGATTACCAAATTCTGAAGTAATTCTTTCTGTATCTGCAGGCCAGTAAGTTGGCGTGAATTTCAACTTTTCATTATTCGCGTTATAGTTTTGAATAGAGGAATGATAGGCAGTGATTAGTTCTGAGACGGTACTATTTAACTTATCATATTTATGAAGCAAGGTATCTTGCGCTTGTGTTGTTGATGTATGTACGACATCATGTTGAACAGGCTTATCTGCTATTATTTCGATACCACCAGAAGGCTCACTTTCATTTGTATCATTGATTTGATCAGGATCTAAAGAAGTAATCATCGAGGTAAGCTCTTCCTCCAGTTCTGCTAAGCGGTTTACTTCTTTATCTAATGATTCTGCTTCACTCTGATAGTTTACAACTTGGTTCTCTACGTCAACCAGTTGTGTATTCATGGCATCTAATTTCTGAGATAGAAGTCTATTTTCATCCGTGGTCTGTTTAAGCGATGTTTGTGAAAAGTAAAGAAATGTAGTAAGTGAAATAAATAGTATAGGAAGGAAAACTACAGTTAGTTTAGGAATCTTTAGTTGAATTACACGTTTGTTGGCATCTGACATGACTAATAAAGTCAAACTCTTTTTTCGTTTACTCATAATAAATCCTCCATACAAGAACCTCTTACATAATTTTCGACAGTAACTTCTGTTTTCCTTCTTATCTTATCACATTTTAACAGAGTAACTGCTTACAAAATATATTAGAAAACGCACATTCGCTCGTCCTTTAGCGAATGTACTTGCTACTACGTCGAATACACTTCCTACACTAAAAATTTATACTTTCTTAACGTACAAAAAAACCGTTACATAGAATGTAACGGTTTTATAATCTCCAATTTTACGTTTGCGCATAAGAAATGGCGGAGGAAGAGGGATTCGAACCCCCGCGGGCCGTGAAGCCCCTGTCGGTTTTCAAGACCGATCCCTTCAGCCGGACTTGGGTATTCCTCCGTGACTGACGACAAAATTAATAATAACATCTCCAGAAAGGCTTGTCAACATCATTTATGATTTTTTCTTGCCTCTTCTTTTTTGAAGAGGCAAGTGTAAAAATCACTTCATATCGTACATACTAGTTCTCTCCAAACCAGACTATTTTATAACCGTTTTTCCACCCATATAAGGACGTAATACCTCAGGAATAACAATAGAACCATCCGCTTGTTGGTAATTTTCCATTATCGCACTAACTGTTCTACCAATAGCTAGACCAGACCCATTTAACGTATGCACAAATTCTGGTTTACCTTTTTCTTCTCTACGGAAGCGGATGCCTGCACGACGTGCTTGGAAATCCTCAAAATTAGAACAAGAAGAAATCTCACGGTATGTTTCATTACTTGGCATCCATACCTCGATATCGTATTTTTTAGCAGCTGTAAAACCAAGATCTCCTGTACACATGCTCATCACACGGTAAGGAAGCTCCAATAACTGCAATACTTTCTCCGCATGTCCCGTTAATTCTTCAAGTACTTGATAAGAATCTTCAGGCTTCACAAACTGAACTAATTCTACTTTATTAAATTGATGTTGTCTAATTAATCCACGTGTATCCCTACCAGCAGATCCTGCTTCAGAACGGAAAGATGCACTAAAGGCCACAAACTTCTGAGGCAGTTGTTCTGCCTTCAGAATATCATCACGGTAATAATTTGTTACAGGAACCTCTGCGGTTGGTACTAAGAAATATTCCCAATCCTGAATTTTAAATGCATCTTCTTCAAACTTAGGTAGTTGACCAGTACCAGTCATGCTTGCACGGTTAACCATGTATGGTGGAAGCATTTCTTCATAGCCATGCTCATCTGCATGAAGGTCCATCATAAAGCTCATTAACGCACGCTCAAGTCTTGCCCCTAATCCTTTATAGAATACAAAACGGCTTCCAGTTACTTTAGCGGCCCGCTCAAAGTCTAAAATACCTAGCTCTGTTGCTAGATCCCAATGGGCTTTATACTCGAAATCAAATGTTGGTACTTCTCCCCATTTTCTTGCTTCCACATTATCATCTTCAGATTCCCCAATTGGTGTGCTCTCATGTGGAATGTTAGGGATAGAAAGTAATAATGTTTCTAACTGCTCCTCTACTTCCTTTAACTCTGTATCAATTTCTTTTACTTTGTCTCCTACTTGTCGCATTTCTAAAATAAGGTCATCGGCATCTTTCTTCTCTTTTTTCAATACAGAGATTTGTTTAGATACATCATTACGTTTTGCTTTAAGTTCTTCTGTTTCTGCAATTAACTCTCTTCTTCTTACATCTAAATCGCCAAATTTATCTAAGTCAGATAAATCTTCACCTCTGTGTTGTAACTTTGCTTTTACTTCATCAAAATTTGATCTTAAATACTTCATGTCTAACATCTTTTATTTCCTCCTTTTATCTGTTAACCATTTTGTTTTATCACTTAACTTTAACTAAGCATTCGATATAAACTCCGTCGTAACTAAAAATGATAATGGTGCTTTACCGTTCCGGAAATACACTCCGCTTTCCGTGGGGCGAGCGCCGAGCCGCTTCGTCGCTTCGCTCCTGCAGGGCCTCGCCTGTCTCGCAGATCCCACAGGAGTCTACGCGTATTTCCTCCACTAGCATTACAATAATGTAAATTATCTAGTTTCTTTTGTTGCAGATAACAGTAGTTTCATGTGATTTATCATTAAAACCCATAGTGATGCAGATGCTAGAGGAACAAGTGAAATTGGCGACACTCCTGCGGGAACAGCGCGAGCCGAAGATCCACTCAGGAGCGCACTTTGCTCCTGAGTTAGCTGAGGCCGTGCCCGCAAGAGGAATCTGAACTTAGAAAAATCCGGGTTTTGGGATTTTTCGTGATTCCTCCTCGGAAAGGGAGCCAATTTCACTTGTGGAGCGGGTGTGATAGTTACTGTAAAATTTTCATACCTTGTGAATTAGCCACAAAAACAAAAAACTCCCATCCCTAATAACGTTTAAAAACGTATTAGGGACGAGAGTTTTGTTCCCGCGATACCACCCTGATTGAAGACAAGTCTTCCGGCTCACTTACATGATAACGGCGTAACGCCGAGTATGCCTACTATCTTCAACATACTTGCTCCAGGATGGATTCACAGCAACCTTACACCGATTTACACCGACCATCGGCTCTCTTTAGAAAGATAGACTGTTACTATTTCCTATCAACACTTTTACTTATTATATTGTTATATAGGATAACGAAAAAAACGTTAAGATGCAAGTTCTTTCTTGCTCGTTTTGACCATTTCCACAAAATATGCGGTTAAACGATGGTCATCTGTTAACTCTGGATGGAAAGCACTGCATAAATAATGACCTTGTTTTGCTGCAACGATGGCATCGTTAAATGTTGCTAGAACTTCTACATCTGTTCCAACTTCAACAACATATGGTGCACGAATAAACACTGCTTCAAAATCATCCGCAACACCCTTAACTTCTAGTTTTGCTTCAAATGATTCCTTTTGTCTACCAAAGGCATTTCGTTGCACTTTCATATCCATTAACTCTAAGTGTGCATGGTCTTGCCCAACAATTTCATTTGCAAGTAAAATTAATCCTGCACATGTACCAAATATAGGCTTGCCTGATTGTCCAAATTGTTTTAAAGCATCTAAAAAGTCATATTTATCTATCAACCTTCGCATGGTTGTGCTTTCTCCACCAGGAAGAATCAATCCATCTATTTCATCTAACTGTTCTTTTCGTTTGATAATGATACCTTCAGCACCTGAGGCTTCAACAGAACGAATATGTTCTCTAACTGCACCTTGAAGTCCTAAAACACCTATTATTGTCATTTTCGTTCTCTCCTTTTTACCTTACCATCCGCGATCTTGCATACGTTGTTCAGGAGCGATTGTACCAATTTCAAGACCCTTCATTGCTGTACCAAGTCCTTTAGATACTCTGGCGATCAGTTCATAATCCTCAAAGTGTGTTGTTGCTTCTACAATAGCTCTTGCAAATTTTTCAGGGTTGTCTGATTTAAAGATACCTGAACCTACAAATACACCATCCGCACCAAGTTGCATCATTAAAGCTGCATCTGCAGGAGTAGCAATACCACCAGCTGCAAAGTTAACGACTGGAAGACGTCCTCTTTCTTTAATATCAAGAAGTACTTCAAATGGCGCACCGTGGTCTTTGGCAAACGTCATGATTTCATCCTTAGACATATGAACTAACTGACGAATTTGTGATTGAACTTCACGCATATGACGAACAGCTTCTACGATGTTACCTGTACCTGGTTCACCTTTTGTACGAAGCATAGATGCACCTTCACCAATACGGCGAGCAGCTTCGCCAATATTACGACAACCACAAACAAATGGAACTGTGTAGTCACTTTTAAGTAAGTGATACACTTCATCAGCTGGCGTAAGTACTTCACTCTCATCAAGGTAATCTACACCCATAGCTTCTAAAACACGTGCTTCAACGATATGTCCAATACGTGCTTTTGCCATTACTGGGATAGAAACAGCATTCATAACTTCCTCAACGATTGTAAGATCCGCCATTCTAGCAACTCCACCAGCTGCACGAATGTCTGATGGTACTCTTTCTAATGCCATGACAGCAACTGCACCAGCTTCTTCTGCAATTTTAGCTTGCTCTGCATTGACAACGTCCATGATCACGCCGCCTTTTTGCATTTCAGCCATTCCACGTTTTACTCGATCTGTTCCTAAATTAGACATATTTATTATCCTCCCATTTTAAACAATGAATACTATGATTAGAAAAAACCACGAAAATATGCCGAAGTTTTCCTATTTTTAAATCGATTTATTGTTTTCAGTATTATTCAACATTGTATAACAAAGATCAACAAAAGCCAAGTACATGAGTCAGATATCATGGCCTATGCCAAACCTCTTTGCGGACAATAACACACAAAGAGGTTCGTTAGGTATTTATTAACTTTATTTTGAATTTCCAATGCAATCAGCTTAACTAAACCAGCCTTTAACAGTATCCACTACAGATGTGAAAATGTTACTAAAGAAATCACCAATTCCGCTTAGTGTTAACATAAACCAGTTTTGCTTTTCAACAGCACTAGTTGTAATAAGATCAACAGACTGAACAAGACCATCACCATTAATATAACCATAATCAATATCGCCATTGTAGACCAGTTCCATTGTTCCTACTTTTTCGCCCTCTTCAATTGGAGCTGTTAACTCACCATCTTCATTCAATTTACTTTCATCAAATGTATAGTGAACAGAGTAGCTATCTTGATCTCCATTCTTTATCGTAGCACTGATTGGAGCACTCGTTTCTATTTCAACCATCTCTTCTTTACCTTTAGCCACATCAATGGAAGACTCATCTTCTATTTGAAATCCTGCTGGGTATAATTCTTGTTTTTCAAATTGCCCAAAGCCATATTCCAATAGCTTTCCTGTTTCAACAAATCTAGCACCTTTACTTTCTGTTTTCATCACTACTGTAATCAGACGACGCCCATCTCTTTCAGCAGTTCCTGTAAAACAATATCCGGCTTCTGTTGTCCATCCCGTTTTTAGGCCATCTACGCCTTCCACGCCATATTGCACAAAATTATTATCTTCCCATGGTAACATCCAGTTTAAGTTTTGAAGTTCACGTCCATCTAGTTCAGATAATAATGTACTAGAAAATTCAAGTACTTCTGGATAGTCATTTAATAAATGATAAGCTAGTAGGGCAGATGATCTAGCTGATAGCAAATCATCAGCATTAGGGTCTGTTCCTTCAGGGGCTTCTAATCCTATATCCGTGTAGTCTTTGTTAGAAAGACCTGTTGCATTTACAAATTGGTATTCTGTCAAACCCATTTCTTCCGCTTTCGCATTCATCATCGTTACAAATTCGCCTTCTGAACCCGCAACCAATTCAGCCAATGCGATCGTAGTTGCATTATCAGAGATGATTGCCATTGCTTCATATAATTCACGAACCGTGTACTGCTTATCTTGAATTAAACCTATTCCAGATGAAATACTACTTGCTGATACATTATACGCACGATCACTAATTAATGTTGTCGTATCCCAGCTAATTTGACCTTCATTAATAGCTTCTAACACAAGATATTCAGTCATCATTTTCGTCATACTTGCTGGTGGTAATTTTATATCCGCATTTTTGGCAAATAATATCTTGCCTGTTTCTGCATCAACCAAAATTGCAGATTCAGCTGCTACATCAAAGCTTTCTGCTGCTTTTGATGATAATGGGTTAACTGTAACCGACGATACAACAATAAGAAACGCTAGTAAACCAAAAAAAGATGCTCTTAATTTATGTCTCAACTCTCTCTACCTCCACCAATAAAAGTATGCATCTACGCTATTCTATCACACCCTCTATGAAAGGGGAACGTCCTTTAGTAGGGCAATTTGGTATTTTTTTACTTGATCTATTACAAGTAGATTATCCTAACCAATTGATAAGGTCCCATGTATGTAAAAAACACTGAGACTTTAAAAAATCATCCTCGTATTTCTCACTACACATCATTGGATGTCTACTTTCATAATATACGCCATTATTTATTTTTTTTCGATATGATTTCGCTTCATTTCCCCATAAAAACCAACGAAGGCTTGGACGATTTTTTGATATATATTGAATCACTTGATCAGAGAATGGTTCCCAAAGCTTTTTATGGCTATTTGCTTTTCCTACTCGACATGTGAACGATACATTTAAAAAGAGAACACCTTGTTGTTCTAATGATTGAAACCACTCATTAGGTGGTTTTATTGGAAACTCTTTACTTTCTATAGCACTCTTTATATCCTGAAAACTTCGGATGTCACTATAGTTTTCGATACCAAGGTAGTTTTTATGAACCAAACGGACAATATTTTTAATGGATACTTGTTTAAATGTTTGATTCCAACTTTCCAGTCCACCAACTTCAAATGCTCTACCTGTTGCAACTCCTTTGGCTGGATAAACGTCCTGTCCTAACCAAACCACTTTTACTTTATTTAAATCTACCGACAAAAACTTTAAAATAGCAGCTCGATTAGTAGGATTAAAGTCAGTACCAATAGATTTCTCAATATTTTCTAATAGAGAAACGACATCTGGAGTCAAAAAGGCTTGCCATGAAGGATGAATTTTTTCTGCAATAATCATAAGATCCCTCCATATGTAACAGAGAAGGGGCTGAACCAGAAGATTCAGCCCCTAAACCTCAGCATTATAATGAATAGTTTGGTGATTCCTTCGTTATTTGAACATCATGTGGATGACTTTCTCTTAATCCTGCACCAGTCATACGGATAAACTGGGCATCATTTCGTAACGTTTCTAAATCTTTGGCTCCACAATATCCCATACCAGATCTCAGTCCACCGATTAATTGATGTACAGAATCAGCCAGTGGTCCCTTGTAGGCTACTCTTCCTTCAATTCCTTCAGGCACTAATTTTTTCGCTTCTTCAGATTCTTGGAAATAACGATCCTTTGATCCTGATTTCATTGCAGAAACAGAACCCATCCCACGGTACACTTTATATCTTCTACCTTGGAAAATCTCTGTTTCTCCTGGGCTCTCCGTCACCCCAGCAAATAGGCTACCTAGCATTACTGCATGGGCACCGGCTGCTAATGCTTTTGCGATATCACCAGAATATTTAATACCACCATCAGCAATCACTGGAATTCCGTGTTTACTAGCTTCTGTCGCACAATCATTCACTGCTGTTATTTGTGGAACTCCAACACCCGCTACTACTCGAGTAGTACAAATAGAACCTGGTCCAATTCCGACCTTAATTATATTTGCCCCCGCTTCGATTAACTCACGTGTTGCCTCTGCAGTTGCCACATTTCCTGCAATGATGTCGATATTAGGATATTTATCTCGGACTCTTCTTACTTGTTCGATTACACCCTGGGAATGCCCATGAGCAGTATCAATAACTAACACGTCTACTCCTGCGTCTACCAATTTATCAATACGCGTCATCGAATCAGCCGTAACACCAACCGCAGCACCTGCTAGCAGACGTCCTTGTGCATCTTTTGCTGAGTTAGGAAACTCAATTACTTTTTCAATATCCTTAATTGTAATTAATCCTTTAAGTACGCCGTGTTTATCAACTAGAGGCAATTTCTCTATTTTATGTTTTTGTAGGATTTTAGCGGCCTCACTTAATGTTGTACCAACTGGTGCGGTAACTAAGTTATCACTCGTCATGACATCAGAGATTTTAATAGAATAATCTTCAATAAAGCGTAAATCTCTATTCGTTAAAATACCTACTAGCACTTGCTCATCTGCATTATTTACAATGGGTACACCAGATATTCTAAATTTCCCCATTAAATGTTCGGCATCAAATACTTGATTGTCCGGGAATAAGAAAAATGGATTGGTAATTACACCGCTTTCTGAACGTTTTACACGATCAACATGCTCTGCTTGCTCTTCAATCGACATATTCTTATGAATAACACCAATTCCGCCTTGACGAGCCATTGAAATAGCCAGCTCTGCTTCTGTTACAGTATCCATTCCAGCGCTTATAAGTGGAATGTTCAAATTAATTCTTGAAGACAATTCTGTTTTTACTGAAACATCTCTAGGTAATACCTCTGATTTTGCTGGTATTAATAATACATCATCGAACGTTAAACCTTCTTTAACAAATTTATCCTCTCTCATTCTTATCCTCCTCTAATAGTAAAGTCATGCTTTGGTTAAGCTATAAACATATGTATAAATGTAAAGCAACGTCGCCTTTTTCACCCTAAAGAATCACGCAGTTCATACTTAAAAAGGTATATAACATAGAGTGAAAAGGAGATAGTACTTGAAATGTGATTAGAAACTTTACTAACGTCCTTGTTACATGAATAAAAATCAAAGGTACCTAACCTTCGACATAGTATCTGTAAAGTATTTCTTTTAACTATTGTTATTTACAATACGATATCACAAAGGCTTTTTCAACCTTTTTTATGGATGAAATCGCTACCATTTAAAATCTTTAAAAGAAAGGAATTAATAAATGATACAAAAGGACATTTTACAATTCCTGACCTATTTAAAATCAGCACAAACAGCTCAAAAATACTTAGAAGAATGTTATGAAAAAAATGAAATAAAAGAGGCTAATAAATACAGCTATGAAAATAGTGATCGGTTTCTTTACTATCTAGAACATGGATTACAATTTTATGAGGCAGGAAAAGCATCCGGTATTACCGTAAAACCGATTTTGTATTTTTATGGTATGGTACATCTTTTAAAGGCGTGTCTATTAACTAGAAAACCTAATTATCCAGAAAACACTGCTATGTTAGCACATGGGGTATCCACTAGAAAAAGAAAAAAACAAGATTATGCATTTTTACAAGACGAAGTTAAAGTGCAACATAAAGGGCTTTTCCCTTATTTCGTAAAACATTTATATCACATGGATCGAATTCCTTATGAAAAAATTGATATGCACAAGCTCCTAGTTACAATCCCAGAGTTAAATGAGTTATTTTACTTTCACACAGGAAAACATCCGTTAATAAAAGTAAGTCACTTACATGAAAAAAAAGTACACATTCCAACTGTATTATTAGATCACTATCATCTAACAGAGGAGAGTTTGCTTGAAAAACTGATGAAGCATCTACCTGATGTTGAACATGTGAACAAAGTGGATTCTTCGCTTGAAATCGAGCTAAGTCGTTCCTTAACTCCTGACTCCAAAGGTCCATTTTTCTTTCACATGGAAGAGTCCGCCTTTTTCTTACCTGGAAAAAGGCAGTACTTTCTCAGTAGTCATGAAGTAATGCATCATTATTTAATTCTTTATAATCTTAGTATGATCTGTAGATATGAAACCGAATGGTGGGGCGACTTACTTCATACGATGCCAACAGAAGACTATCCATTTATTGAACAATTTCTATCTGTCACATCAGAAAAAGTTCCTATTTTATTAGGTTATTTTTTATTAAATGAAAAGGGTGTTAGGTGAAAGAAGTAGCACGTGACGGAGTTTATATAAACTCCGACGTAACTAACATACCCGCTACACAAGTGAAATTGGCTCCCTTTCCGAGGAGGAATCACGAAAAATCCCAGAACCCGGATTTTTCTAAATTCAGATTCCTCTTGCAGGCACGGCTTCAGCTAACTCAGAAGAAAGAGCGCTTCTGAGTGGATCTTCAGCCCGTGCGGTTCCTGGTCGAGTAAGCGGGAGTGTACCACACAGTTTTGTGGATGCACTCCTCACTCCTCACAGAACCGTGCGTGCAGTATTATTGCACACGGCTCTTCCTATCAACATTCACAGAATATAGCTTAAGTCTTTCTTTAAATCATATATGTTCACTTTAGTGCTAGGGTGAGGTAAAGGATACTTTCTAAGGAATAGGTTGAATTTATCCCAACTGAATGATTTTCTTTGGCTTCTCCGATTCATCCACTTAAACAGTAACTTTCTAACACGATCTAGAAATGTCTGTACTGCCCTTAAATTATCTGTGATACAGTAATAATTGTAGTAGCCATTGAGTGATCTCCTTAATCTGTCCATAATGTCTCTAATATCCATGGTTCGATTAGCTTTAAGCCACTCTTTCTGTTGCTTTAGCTTGGCATTTACTTTCTTTCGGCTTGTTTTCCGCTTGACTCGAAACTTGCCATGTTTACTTTTACCACAGTAGTGAGTGAAGCCCAAGAAATCAAATGTATCGGGTTTATCACGCCCATTACGCTTACCATCTTCCTCCGCAAATCGGCCAAAGGTGATGATTTTCGTCTTATCCTCTGCGACTTCTAGTTTAAACTTTTGTAGTCTCTGAATAAGTGCGGAATAGAAAGCATCGGCTTCACTTTTATACTGAAAGCAACACACAAAGTCATCCGCATAACGAACCATGTAGGCTTGACCCTTTAAGTGCTTTTTAACCACTTTCGCAAACCATAAGTCTAATACATAGTGTAGATAGACATTGGCTAGTATCGGCGAAATGACACCCCCTTGGGGTGTTCCCTTGTCCGTTTCAAAGTATTTACCTTCCTCCATGTGACCACCTTTTAGAAATCTGGCGATGATTCTTAGAAGATTGGGATCATTAATGCGATGTTTAAGGAATTTCATCATCCATTCATGATCTACATTATCAAAGAAGCCTTTAATGTCGACATCTACAATGTAGTTGGTTTTGCGCTTTTCAATGTACACATTTAGTATCTTTAATGCATCGTGACAACTTCTATTTGGCCGGAAACCAAATGAACAGTCAAGAAAATCATTCTCATAAATAGAGTTCAAGATTTTCACCAAAGCACGTTGAACGATTTTATCCTCATGGTCTGGAATACCTAACGGTCTTTTCTTCTTCGTTCCTGGTTTATTAATATATGTCCTTTTAACCGGAACAGGTCGATAGGCCTTCTTCTTAAGACGCTTCACTAGCTCTTTAATGTTGTCGTCTAATTTCATTCCATACTTCTCTTTGGTAACACCTTTAATTCCTGTAGCTTTACCACTTGGAAGTTCATGGTGACATTGCTTGAGATTTTCTTCATTCAATAGATGTACCAATGATGTGAAGACCGTATCAGGATTCATTTTCGCTAATTCTGTTATCCTTGTTAGTTTCGTTTCCATTACTTATCCACCTCTGTGTGTAGTTAATGTTTCCCTTTCAAGGGCGTTGACAGGTAGTCGCCTTTCCTCTGTCGGCATTACCCGATTTCATAGGTACTATGCGACTATCCGACTGCCTTTAAGCATTTGACAACCCTCACTTTATTATCGCTTGTTCGTCATTACTCTAACTTTTTAGAGACTTAAAGGCTCTCCCGAGTTGCCGTAATATATCAATGTGTAACGTGCCGAGGTCATCGACTCCGAGGAAGTTATTATTCTCTTGCCTTTAACGAGAATAGCAATATTGCCTTCTGTGCTCCTGAGAACATCGGCCTTCCTAATTAAGGCGAATTTCGAAGCTCAATCCCTTCAACCACTTGGCTTACGGCCCATTACCTAGCTGTCTACGCTTAAAGGCAAGGTATTACCACCTGCCCTCCAAGACTCGCTACGAGTGAATGGCTAGTTCTTTCTCGACGGGAATCCCACCCGCTATATATTACGACCTATGCTCGGTCGCTCCAGGAGTGTCGCCAATTTAACTTGTTCCGCTAATGCTGCTTCTCAAAATATAGTCTAGTAATGATCATATAGTTGCATTCACTTGTAATAAGTGTATTTTTAATACGCTTCATAAAGCTAGTGGAGGAAATACACGGAGACTGATATGAACGAAACTGTCAAGCCCCACTCACACTTATTAAAATATCGGGTTTTTGTGCAACCTTAAATTAAGAGTCTTTTACGGCTCTTTTTTCATTTATGAAGCAGTAACTGCTACAATATTTCCTTCTTCTTAGCTTGCCAACACTTCCTCAATGCTTCAATTGGTTGTCAAGTGCTTTCCTTGACTACCAATTGAAGCATTGAGATCCTCGTGAAAGCTAAGAATAATAAATCTATATTTATCCCCTTTCTTTAATTTATAAAGAAGATAAATACACGGCACGAAGGCAAAAATCTCTACTCCGATGAGCATACTGATATCCGTGGGTTGTCACATTTTATCGTTCCGTCTGAGGAGCTATCACGAACTCCTGGCGTGCGTTCACCGAGTCATTCTTATGGCTAGCACAAGTCTCCGTCGTGTGTTCTCCTCTACGGTTTTTACCTTTGCCTTCGAGCCCTATATTTATTTCCTTTTAATCATTTCTCTTCCTGCTTATTTGCCCATGTGCCCATTGTCAAAAGAACATCAACTTTTATTAGATCCATAAGTAGATTCGTTGGCAATTGCCCAAATAAAACCTGCCAATTCTCTCGCTACGGCTGTTATAGCTTTTCCACTTTCTTTTCCGCGCCCTAGTAGGCGGAAGTACTTTGTATGCAAGCGATTTTGAGCTTTCCATGAGATTCCTAAAACATTTGTAGGATGGTCCTTTTGTCGCTTTTTCAATTCTCCTTTGACTGCAGGCTGGTATCTATAGCTCCACGCAGCCTCTATTAAAAGTTTCCGAACATGTCTATTACCTGTCTTGGTTATCTCTCCTAGTTTTCGTGTTGAACCACTAGAATTTTCACTAGGCACCAGTCCAGTGTATGACATAAAATGTTGTGGTGTCAGAAATCGATCGAAAGAGCCTATCTCTGCAACCAAACTAGTAGCCGTGATCACTGCTACCCCTCTTAACGTCATAAGGGTTTGAATCATTGGGGCATGGGCTCCTTCTTTGGCTTGGTTCTCAATTTCTTTTTCTAGTATTTTTAGTCGTTGCTGAAATTCTTTCAGCTGTTGTAAATATTCTTGGAAAGCAATTCGAGATGGTGATCGATCAAATTTTAAGCTATTTAGCCAATCCCAATATTTCACTGTCCACTTCCTGGTGCCTTCAGGTGGCTTGATTTCATTTCTTAGTAGAAATTTTGTTAGTCTGTGTTTTGCTCTTAATTCGTCTTCTTTAACATCTTCACGAGCTCTAACTAAATCACGGAGTGCCTCATCATCTTCCGTTGGTACATAGATGGGGGTTAATTCTCCCGCACGATAAAGTGTGGCAAGTTTAAGAGCATCACGTTTATCGGTCTTTATTTTTTCTCCAGGTTTCCGTGGTATTAAAGATGGCGCAATTACTTCACATTCAATATCCATGCTCTTAAGGAGTCGATATAGTCCATATCCAGTTGGCCCAGCTTCGTAGCACACTCGTAGTTGATCAGCTCCTCCTAGTTTTTTTACTAAATGTCTAATTGCCTCAACAGTATAACTGATCATGCCTATATATCTCGCTTTAGTTCGTCCCTCATCCGCAACCGCTACTGCAATTTTGTCCTTTGATACGTCTAAACCTA
>NZ_JAOALK010000049.1 GCF_025154055.1 Aquibacillus koreensis | reverse complement strand
TAGTTGGGGCATTGCCCCTGTGAGAGTAGGACGTCGCTAGGCAAACTTAAAACAACTTATTCTGAATGCTTTTATTCAGAATAAGTTGTTTTTTTTCTGTGAATTTCTTTTTAAAGAAGGATAGTAAAACACAATAAACTAATTAATAATAAAAATAGATGTGCACACGGAATAGTCTATATTAATTACTTAATGAAACCGGGATTAAAGGAAATTACATTTGCTTTCAACCTGGGGCCGATGAGGTATTGGGCACAAGTTGGCCCATGGGAAAGGGAATTTAAGGATATTAAGTAAATAGAGGTACTTGAAATTGAAAATAAATATTCTATCGTGAAGTTCAACGCCCTAGACAAATTTGGATCTAAATAAAAGACAAAAGAAATAATTTAACAGAACAGAGTAATTTAAAGCAGGGACAAGTTGAAGCTTGTCCCACATGATTATTTCTTGTTGCTTTGTCTGACTAGGTTTAGTGATTTTCCAAATGGAACTTGAGGCTTGAATTTGTCGGGAATCAGCCAGATTACATCATAATTAATCTCTAAACCTTCCCAGAAATAACCAGTTACGTCTGTAATATAAAAAAGCTTATCGATTTTTTGTTCCTTTGCCCATTCTAGTGTGTCGGTGTAAGATGCCTTACCGTGAGACATAAGTGGAATCTCAGTGACTTTTGCAGTGTCCGTTATTTCCCTAATCTTATAATCAGCAAAAATTAGAGGGGTTTTCTTTTGTACCTCATTAAATAATGATAAAATATTTCTAATTGTTTCAACCGGATATTCATTTGTAGATGTATCTACTGCCACCGCCATCTTTTCATCTTTTGACTTTGTAATTAAACTTAGAAGGTCTTTTTGCCAAGTCATTTTCTCACTCCCCAATACAGTACTTCACTTAGTATCTCTATCATAACACTTATTAGGAGTAACAAAATTTGTAATAAAATTCTTGTAAGTTGGAAGTACGGATTAACCTCTTAAAAGATAAGGGAACATTTTAGTTTTGTTCCAGACTTTTTTCCGTTCTTTATCTATCGTGATCATTTTTTTATAAGTAGTTTTGTTAGGTAATTTCTTAAATAAATCGTAACCAGGCCTACCTTCTCGATCATTTGTGTTGACTTCTAATAACCATAAATCACCCTGCTGATCTAATCCAAAATCAGCTCCAATATCCACAAATGGATATTGTGAATCAAGTATTTTTGCGATGGTGTAAGTTGATTTAGCGAGTTTCTGTTTTACATTATTTACTTGATTAAAATCGAGAATATGATTTATAACGTTGTCTGTTTCCATAACACCTCCGCCTTGTGCGAATAGATTAGAGACGATTACTTTATTGCCACCTATTCTCGCTAGATCTCCTGCATATATCCAACCACCAGATGGGTCACGCTGTAAGTGAACCCGGATGTCAAAGACTTTTGAATTAAAGCTTGTAAGTGGTGCCTTCTCTTGAAGAATAGAATGCGTTCCAGCATATTGTCGTTCGATACTTTGCATAATCAATGATTGATTTTGATAGAAGCTTGAATTTCCGTTGGGTTGACTCAAAATGAAACCATTTAATGTAGGGTTGACAAGTGTAATATTCTTTCCTGCCCAGCTATTAACAGGTTTGATAAAGAATGGAGATGTACTATTTAAAAAATAATGCAAGGACTGTCTTGTTAAAACGGTTGTAAATGGTATATGGAAAGGGACCTGATACGAAGACAACAATTTGTACATTTCCCATTTATTAAAGAAAAGGCGATTTTTATCAAAATGCACCACTGTATTGTTTCGATTAATTGTATTCATTATGCTGTCTCCTTTATTTAGAGGCTTCATAATAACATATGGCTACAATGGGCGTTAGGTGACAAAATTACATTAGAAGTTCAAGTGCTTTACAAAGAAATCGATTGAGGTAGGGGGAACTTAAAATGGTGCATCAATAATGGGTTATGCGTTTCGTCGAAGGTAAAAATATAGAGAGAAATGAGTAAAAGAGAAGTTTGATTCATCAGAGGTCAATCATCATTCGATCTAATAAGGAAGGGAACACAAACATTCCCTTGCTTATCAATCGAGCATAGACTTACTTCAAATCAATTATGATAAAACATTGATCGTCATGGGGACCTTCTTGGTTATTATCCGTTTGAATAGCTGCTAATAGATGTTGTTTAAAATCATCAATTGGAATGGATATGTGTTTCTTCAACATTTCGTTTAGACTAACACGCCTATGTGATTCGGAAACGCCATCTGTATAAAGTAAGATTCTAGAACCCTTTACAAAATTAAACGTATTCGTTTGATAGTACATACCTTCGAATGATCCTATTGGTGGGCTAGAGGCAAAAAGCTCTTTTTGTGCATCATTGGAACCATGATATAGACCAGGTGGATGTCCCGCATTTACGTATTCGATTGTTTGTTTATTTGTATCAATAAATAGATAAATGGCTGTACAATAATGCCATGCTTCTTCATTGTTATAGAATAGGCCATGCAGATGCTCATCTAATTCTTTCATCAATAAGTCCGTAGGAACCCCTTTAGAAATTAATCTTTGAAATAAAGTCCCAAGTGACATGGTGATAAGGGAAGACGAAATTCCGTGTCCCATCACATCTAATAAGATAACTCCATATTGATGTTCGTTTATTTGGTAGAAGCCATAAATATCTCCGGATAATTCACTTGAAGCGTTATAATAGGACTCAATTTGAATATGATTATTGTCTATCTTTTCTGTTAATGATGTTTCTTGTATATTCTTGGCTAATTGCAGTTCCTTTTGGGTTTCCATTTTATATTTGCTGATTTGTGAATTTACCTTTAAGAGTTCTTCTTGCTTTTCCTCTAAATTTCGAAGGGCAGTTTTTAGTTGATGATTAACTTTATTTACTTCAATAAGTCTTTCCTCGGCTACCTTCTTTGCTTCTAACAGTTGATCTTCATATTCATTTCGCTTAGTAATAGGTACAATCACACAGGTGATTACTTTATTTTTATCACTTGTTGCATAAATTAAGATAGGAATATCATGTCCTTTTTTGGACTTTAATTCAAGATACATTTCATCGACTTTTTGTTTTGAAGTCATTAAGGGATAAAACATAAGTTGAAAGAACTTACTCGTCGATTTAGAAAGGATTGTATGAATAGTCTGCCCAATTAATTGCTCTTTTTCATATTCAAGTAATTGCAGTAAAGTATGATTAACGGCTAGGATTTCATAATTAGTTGAAAGTGAAAAAAAGCCACTAGGCAAAAGGTTTAATTGTTGGTCCATTGCTATAATTCACCTGAATTCGTGTTTAATCTTGTTTCTTGTTTATGTAGAAAATCTTTTATTAGTTCAATGGTTTCTTCTGGATGACTCATGTGTGGGCAATGTCCAACTGTATTTGCATGTATAACACTGGAAAAAGGAATATTTTCTTTCATATAATCAGCTACAACGTCTGGTACAAAAACATCATTGGAGCTATGGATAATTAATGACGGGGTCATTACATTAGACAGATATTCACGATAGTCAGTGAAGAAACAAACTTCAGCAAATGTTCTAGTAATATTTGGCTCATTCAAGGAGAAGCGTTCCTCAATGTCTTGTGCCATCTCTGGCTTTGCATCATCATTAATAATTGTTTTTGATATGCTATTCACCCAACTTGTATAATTTTTATCCATCATCTCCAATAAGTTTATTAAGTCGTCTTTTTCGAAGCCCCCATGATAATGTGGAGGTTCATTTATGAAGCAAGGAGACGGTCCAATCATAATCATTTTTGACAATAATTCAGGTTTCTTTATAGAAGCCAACATTCCGATCATACTTCCAACAGAATGGCCAATAAATATAGCATTATGTAAATCTAAGTCTGAACAAATTTCTAACAAATCGTCAACATAACCAGATATTTGATTGTATTTATCAGAATCATATGCGCTGATATCTGAACCTCCAAAACCTACATAATCAAACGAAATCACTTGGTAGTCATTTTCAAATGATTTCAAAACCGGATACCAAATGGTTTGATCAAATCCAAAACCAGGTGCAAATATCATCGGTTGTTTTCCAGATCCCTTCACCTGAACATTGTTCCTTGTTAGGCTATGCTGTGTCATAATAAATGCTCCTTATGTATAACATTATTTTTATCTCTAACCTTAATCATAACATTTGGTAGAAAAAAATGGGATACATTAGTTTTATAAAAATAAGATTAGAGCAAAAAATAGTTTCGTTAGGATCGAGAAACCTTTTAACACATTATGCTATAGTAGGTAAGACGTTAGAAAAAGGTGAGTGGAATAAAAATGACAGAAAAATTGTATTATCATGATGCTTATAAACGGGAATTTTCAACAAAGATATGGTATCAAAAGAAAGATCAGACAGGGCGTTGGTATGTCGTATTAGAGCGAACTATTTTTTATCCAACTGGTGGTGGACAACCTCATGATACAGGTGTGATTAATGGAGTGTCCATCACAGATGTGGAAGAAGTTGAAGGGGAAATTCGTCATTATGTAGAGACACCATTAGATTTACAAAGCGAATGTTATGGAAGTATAGATTGGGACAGACGGTTTGATCATATGCAACAACATGCAGGACAACATATGTTATCAGCTGCATTTGAGGATATATACAACTATAAAACGGTTGGCTTTCACTTAGGACAGGACATATGTTCGATTGATCTTGAAACATCAGATCTTCTTAATCATGAAGTAAATTATGTAGAGGATATAGTCAATGATCTTATTCTTGAAAACCGTGTGATAGAATCGAAGTGGATAACGGAAGAAGAAATCATGAATTATTCATTAAGAAAAGAACTTAGTGTAAAGGACAATATACGCTTAGTCATTATCCCACAATTTGATTACAACGGTTGTGGTGGAACACATCCAACATCAACTGGTCAGGTAAATTCGCTCAAGGTTTTACACTGGGAAAAACAAAAGAAGCAGATCCGTGTTTATTTCATTTGTGGAAAACGAGTGTTGAAACAATTAGGAGAAAAACATCAAACGATGCTGCGTTTAACGAATGACTTAAGTGCACCACAAGATCAATTATCTGATGCTGTAGCTAAAGTGTTGCAAAACAAAAAAGACTTAGAAAAAACAATAGAAGATTATAGGTCTAAATTAATCGAATATGAAGTAAATTTACTTGTTGAACAAGCATCAATCTATCAAGATTTATAAGCTAATAAAGATGATTTATCATAATCGCCCTTTAATTGAAATACAAGAGCTTGCGAAGGCTATTACTATGCAGGTGACCTTTTGCATTGTGTTGTTCATTAATGAAACGGATCAACATTTACAAGTAGTGTGTGGGAGAAGCACAGAACCAACTGCTAATATGAATCTACTAATAAAAGAAGTGTTACCAAAAATTAATGGAAGAGGGGGAGGTAAAAATTCCTTTGCACAAGGTGGCGGTGAGAAGATAACGTCGGCAGAAGAGGTGATGCAAGACTTGATTGACACAATCCTAAAACAAAACGAATAAAAAAAGGAACAAGTTTTATCACTTAAAACTTGTTCCTTTATTTTTGAACTAAATCTTATTAAGCTTGATCTCTTCTATTTTGGTTAGATACTTTTGCACTCGGTAAGCTCAATACAATCATGCCAACTAAAAATAAAATAGATCCTAAAATAACATAAATGGTAATGGGCTCATTGAAAAAAAGCCATGACCAGAAAATGGTGAATAGTACACTGGAGTTGACAAGAACAGCCGCAATTAAAAACGAAACATGTTTTAGCCCTTTAGCATAGATGATAAAACTAATTCCAGTTATAAAACCTAACAAAACAAGTGCTAAGATGGATAGGCTACTAAGTTCTCCAGTCCATTCAAATTGAGTTGGGAGCGGTATGGTTGTTAAAACACTGCACCACAAAAAAATGGACAGATTCATATCGACAGCACCCATTTTTTGAATCAATACTTTTTGACTCACAAAGTGGAAACTTGCTCCCAAGGCAGAAATAGCAAAGATCACTGTCAAAAATAAATCAAACTCAAACAATTGAGCAATTGGTAAACCGTTCCAGCTAATTAGAAAGACGCCAGAAATACAAAGAGTGGCAGCAAGCCAAGAGAGAAAAGTTGCTTTTTCTTTAAAATAAAAGATTGAAAATAATAACATGAAAATAGTCAGAAATGGTGTAACTAATATTTGCTCATACGCATAACCAATCGAAACACCAAAGTTTTCAAAAAGATAGTTAACAATCTTTCCAAGTGCTCCGTACCAAATCCATTTGGATTTCCAGGTGATGGTAACCTTATTTCTGCTAAACCAAACGAACAAAAATAAGAAAATAACCCCGATAAAAAAACGTAAAAATGTGATGGTATAACTGTCAACTGAAAAAGATGCAGCTTTCACTAGGATGCTAACGAAGCTCCACATTAGAGTGCTTAATAAAAGTAGTAGTATTCCCATATAAGTAGTCATCCCTCGGTATGTAATTTGTAACTGTATTTTGTTTTATCTTGTACTGTTAGCCTTTTCTATTCTAATGTATATGATTGAATAATTCTATAGGGAGTGTACGAGAAAAAAATGTTCCCTCCATATAAAAATCTAGTTTCTAGACTAATTGATTATCATCCCTCATAATAATAAAGGTTAGGGAGGTGTTGGATATTCAACAAGATAAACATAATACTGCATTACATAATCCAACTGGAAAACAAAGATTGGGTCTAGCCTTTCTTCTTGCTATGTTATGTATGCTAGGACCATTTAATATTGACATGTACTTACCAAGCTTTCCGAGTATTGCTGACGACCTAGGTGCTCGAGCTTCATTGGTACAGCTAAGTCTGACCGCATGTTTAATCGGTCTAGCGATTGGACAAATGGTTGTAGGGCCAATAAGTGATGCAAAAGGAAGAAAGAAACCCATACTCGTATTTATTTCTCTATTTGCTGTAGCATCTCTTATCTGTGCTTTAGCTCCCAATATAACCGTATTGATCATTTCAAGATTCTTGCAAGGTTTCACAGCATCTGCTGGTGTAGTTCTTTCTCGAGCTGTAGTTCGTGATATTTTTACTGGAAAAGAATTGACTAAGTTTTTCGCTTTGTTAATGGTTATTAATGCAACAGGTCCGATTATTGCTCCAGTAGCTGGTGGAGCAGTATTATTATTACCATTTGCTACGTGGCATACAGTATTTTTGTTTTTAAGTTTACTAGGTATGTTGATCGTATTGACGGTGTCTTTTAAATTAAAAGAATCGTTACCGGAAGAAAAGCGTACGCCTAGTTCAATTGGAAGTTCCATTCGTACGATGGGAAGTCTATTAAAAGATCGGTCATTTATTGGTTATGCCATAGTAGTAGGGTTTGTGCAAGGTGGGACATTTGCTTATGTGGCGGGTACGCCTTTTGTGTACCAAGACATTTATCAGGTTTCTCCACAAGTGTTTAGTATTCTGTTTGGCATTAATGGGTTGGCCATTATATCGGGCAGCTTTTTAGTAGGTCGTTTAAGCGGAATTATAGAGGAAAGAACATTACTACGTACCGGTGTGATTATTTCCCTATGTACGAACACGTTGTTACTAATTATGACGATTGTGAATGGACCATTATTCATGATTGTGCTACCAATATTTATTCACTTATTTACAATTGGTATTATTTTAACTAGTACTTTTTCGTTAGCCATGGAGAACCAAGGACATCGTGCAGGAAGTGCTAGCGCATTATTAGGTATGTTACCTTTACTAATAGGTTCCATGATTGCGCCACTCATTGGAATTAATGAAACTACAGCGATACCGATGGGAGCTGCATTATTTACTACTTCCCTGATTGGATCCATCGCTTTCTTTACACTCACAACTAAAAAAGAAAAGCATATAAACGAAAAAGTTGCTGTAGAGGGTTAGGGGACGAAGGGTGTCCCTTGTCCCACTTATCCTTTTCTAGATATTACTCGTCCTCTAAAATAGAGTCAAAGGCTTTTGATACCTTATCAAATTCTTGATCAGACTCAACAGCTGACAAATCACCATCTTCATCAATTTTTAAGAAAAATATGTCAATATCCTCTTCGGTATCTTCTTGAAGATCTTCAATAAAGCTTACAGCTACATAATCAATATCTTCTAACGTGACCTTAGCCAACACTTCAACAGTGTGCTCATCGTTATTCTCATCAGTAATTGTAAATACTTCTCCAACTTCGATCTCTTCCATTTATATCTTCCTCTCTCTTTCCATATTCATCTTTAGCTTTTCTTTACTTATTGAGAATCATACAGGTTTATAAATAAAAATGCTACAACAACTTTGAATTAATATGTTACGATCACATTACCCATCAAATTGTAAGAGAGGATCTTAATATATTTGGATACTTATCCTATAGCAGTGAAACATAAATATAGTCACAATAGAACAACAGGAATACCTGAAATATATCTACACAAAAATATTAAAGGGGGTCGGTTGAGTATGGATCAACAAAAAACGACGAATGAAATAGGATGGAATTTTAACAATAGTTATGCACAACTGCCGGATCTGTTATATTCAAAAGTAGAACCAACCACCGTACAATCACCTGAATTAGTTATATTTAACGCTTCATTGGCAAACTCTTTAGGCTTGAATGAGCAACCTCTAAAGAAGAGCGAGGGTGCGGAAGTGTGCGCTGGTAACAAGTTACCAGAAGGAAGTTTCCCATTAGCACAAGCTTATGCAGGGCACCAGTTTGGTCATTTTAATATGTTGGGTGATGGTAGAGCAATCCTTCTTGGTGAACAAGTTACTCCAAATGGGGAAAGGTATGATATCCAATTAAAAGGTTCAGGTAGAACACCTTATTCTCGTGGGGGAGATGGTAGAGCTACACTTGGCCCAATGCTTAGAGAATACATTATTAGTGAAGCAATGCATGGACTCCGAATACCAACTACACGTAGCCTAGCAGTTGTAAAAACTGGAGAGGATGTCATTCGTGAAACTTACTTGCCCGGTGCAATTTTGTCACGTGTAGCAACAAGTCATATCCGTGTGGGAACGTTTCAATATGTTGCACATTGGGGTACGCCAGAAGATCTAAAGAAGCTTACCGATTATACGATAGACAGACACTATCCATACGTAAAGGATAAAGAAAACATCTATCTTTCTTTTCTTCATGAAGTAATTAAACGACAAGCGGAGTTAATAGCAAAATGGCAACTAGTCGGCTTTATTCATGGTGTTATGAATACAGATAATATGACAATTAATGGGGAAACAATTGATTATGGACCTTGTGCATTTATGGATCATTTCGATCCATCTACAGTTTTTAGTTCAATTGACAGGCAAGGAAGGTATGCTTATGGAAATCAACCCGCCATTGGTGGTTGGAATTTAGCTCGTTTCGCTGAAACACTACTGCCATTATTGCATGATGTCCAAGAGGAAGCGGTTAAACTTGCTCAACATGAAATATCTTTGTTCAAGGATATGTTTAATACTCATTACATCCAAGGTATGAGAAAAAAAATTGGGCTATTTGGTGAAGAAGATGAGGATGAAACACTAATTAGTGAACTTTTAGCCATGATGAAGAAAGAAGAGGCAGACTACACAAACACATTCCGATTATTAGCAGAGGATCAATTAGATAAGTTGTCGTTTTTTGGTACACCTGAATTTGAAGCTTGGAAGGAGAAATGGTCTTCAAGACTAGAACGACAAGAGGAATCGAAAGCTTCTTCAAAAGAATTAATGCAAAAGAATAACCCAGCAGTTATACCAAGGAATCATCGAGTAGAAGAAGCATTAGAAGCAGCAGTAGAAAACAATGATTACAGTGTGATGACACGTCTGCTTGAAGTATTAAAAGATCCATATGTTTACAATTCTAAGGCTAAAGCATTTATGTCGCCAGCGCCAGCATGTAATGAACCATACGTTACTTATTGTGGAACATAAAAGGAATGGGACAAGTTAATTCGTCCCATTCTTTTTACTGGGGTAAAAATAAATCCAACAAAATTATTGCTAAACATTAAATACAAATTGATTTGCTTTTTCTACGATTTTCTTGCTTTTATCACATTTTTAATTCAAATTGAGAAGCAGTTTTCCTTTTTCATAAAAATCTAGCATTTCTTCTCTTGGAACAAATGATCCTCCTGTGGCCCAAACGACATGTGTTGTCTTCTTAGGAATAGATTCTCGTCTTGCGATTTCTACCGGCCCAAGTAGGGATGCTGCCGCCGAAGGCTCAATCGCTATATTCTCAGAATCAAAAAGTAATGATAAAAGTTTGAATAATTCATCATCGTCCATTGTGTAAATACCATCAATTAATGATTGGATCTTTTTTATTGCAAACGCCGAGGGCCGACCAACTGCTAAACCATCTGCTTCTGTTCTACCATCAATACCGAAGTCTTGAACACATACTTTATCGAGTTTATTTGTCATTAAACCTAATAATACAGCTGGAGCATGTGTCGGTTCAGCAAAATAACAATGAACATGACTACCAAATATTCCTTTTAACCCAGCAGAGATCCCGCTAGGAGCACCTCCAACACCACAGGGTAAGTAGACATATAATGGGTGATGGTGATCAACTTGGATCCCTTTATTGTTTAGTTGTTTTTGTAAGTGGAAAGCCGCGGTGCTATATCCATAAAATAAATCTTTAGAGTTTTCATCGTCTACAAAGTAACCGTTAGGGGCAAGGCTTGTTCGTATTCTGCCGTATTTTACTGCATCACTAAAATCTCCGCTACATTCATGTACATGCACACCTTTATTTCGCAGAAGATCTTTTTTCCATTGTTTCGCATCCATAGACATATAGACATTAACTTTAAAACCTAGCTTTGCACTAATAATGCCAATACTTAATGCTAAGTTACCTGTCGAACCAACACCGATCGTATAATTGCTAAATAGTTGTTTGAATCGGGGTTCATTAAGTACTGAGTAAGGATCATCGATAGAAAGCATATTGTGTTGGAAACCTATTTTTTCTGCATAAGTTAACACTTCATAGATACCACCTCGAGCTTTAACCGATCCAGCAATTGGTAATTGATGATCGCATTTCATATACAATTCCCCTGTAATATTGACTTGATAATGATTCGCTAAGTATTGTTTCATGTTATTTATTTTTTGTAAGTTAGAATCGATAACACCATTTGTTCTATGTAATTCTGGAAAAGCTGTCTGTAAATATGGAGCAAACCGTCTCCACCGTTCTCTAGCATTACCGAGTTCTTCATCAAATTCAATTTTAGAATGATTTAATAAAGGGTTTTCCCAGGTGATGGGTATCATTTCTATTACATCTTTTATCTGGGGTAATTGCTTGATCCATACATCTAATGCTTTATCAAACAAATGTTCGTTATTAGTCATTACTTCTCATTCCCTAAAAATATTTCTTGACCATGAACTTACTATCATTATCATGCAAAACCGAATAATCTTCAAATGCATTAACAAATAATACATGCAAAAGATTTCAAAATACGTCAAGTATGTGTATGAGAGAGGTGAAGAGCATTGGATCAAAGTAATATCATGAAATAAATAGAATAAGCTATTACATCATAAAAGTTACAATACGATTGATACTTTGGCAGTGGGCTTGACGATTGTGGATGAAAGGTTAGAAGATCTATATTTAGTATATGTTGATGGAAGCAATACTATATGGTATTGTTTAGGTTTTTGACAACTATTTATGATTTGGAACCAAATATATTATTAATGCCGAATATTTTAATAATTGAAACTTTTCACTTATTTCCCCCGTATTTAAGACATAATAAATAGAGGAGGGGGATTTATTTTGTATATTGTCATTGGTATTGTATTTGCAAGCATTTTGTTTATTTTGCTTTTGGTTGATAAATTTGCACCATATTCAGAAATAATGAGTAGTTTTTCTAAAAAATCTTTTAAGTACACAGTAACTGGATTAACCCTAGCTACTGTTGCATCTTTAGGCTATGGAATATATTTTCAATTGACGTATCAACTTCCTTTTCTTGACGTTAAAATTAATGGGAAAGATTATACAGTGTTCGGAGATATTGGTGAGATGGGGTATTACGCGGATCATCTCGTAATGGAAGATGAGAATGTGACCGTTCATTTAGTTTCATGGGAAGGGTTAGATCAGGACAATAACAATGAAATTCCATTTGTCATTCATTACCCTTCTGGTAAAAAAGTAGAGTGGACTTCAACAGTTTCAAAAGTAGAAGCAACAAATATTAATCAATTACAAGAAGCATTTGGAATTAATGAAATTTATCAACTCGAACCATATACGTTTAAGGAGTCAGGTGATGTCAAAATAAGTGTTGAATCTGGCTCTGATTTTGTTATAGAAGTCAAAGAAAATTAATTTCACTATTGGGGCATTTACCTCATTACAATTACATCTAGTAATAATTCGATATCATGGTAAATTTGATTCTTTATTTTTATATCTAAGCATCGATCATATTCATCTATTAATAAATAAATTTCTTTTTTGAATAGTTGGAGCTCATCTTCAGAAACCATTATGATTCTCCTTTTTTTAAAAAAGTAGTTTTGTTATAACTATGCTTTTTTATATTAGTAGTATGTTTAAATGTTTTAAAAAACATATTTATAGTGTAGTTTAACACTAGTCGTTGGTAAAGTCATATGGTTTATCCAAATGAAGATCTAGAGAAAATGTTTCTACTTATGAAAATTTGTTCATTACGAAAAACTCTCCATGTATCCAAAGTGCATCTTCATATTAGACTTTGTATAATCAGTCCTGTATGATCTTCTTGTTATCTTTATTTTTGAAGGAGTATTCATCATGCAAGCAGTGTTTAGTGATGTTGTTCAATTTACAGGAAATCATTATGATTTTGGATATATGCAAGGAGAATTGTTAAAAGGTTCACCGATCCTTCCCAATCGCTTTAAACAATGGACGTCAAAAAGAACGCGTTATTTTTCGATTAATCAACAAGAATCGATTACAATACTTCAACGTTTCATTCCAGGTATGATAGATGAAATACGTGGCTTGGCTGATGCACTAAATTGGAACATGGAAGATGCATTACGGGAATTTGGAGGACATTATGTCGATTATAGCAGAAGTGGATGTTCCATTTTAACGGGTACTAATTACATGGTCCGCAATTATGATAGTCATCCTAGTGGTTATGAGGGGCGATTTGTACTTTATAAACCAACGGATACAGGCTATGCCGTAGTAGGTCCATCGATGCAAATTACTGGTCGCATGGATGGAATGAATGAAAAGGGACTTATGATGGGTTATAATTTTGTAAATAGAATTGGTTCAGGGGACGGATTTATTTGTAATATGATTGGTCGCATCATCCTTGAAACATGTGCAACAGTAGAAGAAGCGATAAGTGTGTTGAGAGAGATCCCACATCGTACTACCTTTAATTATGTTTTACTTGATCGTAATGGAAAAACAATCGTAGTAGAGGCTTCTCCTAGGTCTGTTACAGAAAGAACAACGAATGTCTGTACGAACCATTTTGAACTCCTAACGGATGAAAATCGTTACAGAATGGACGATTCCATTAGAAGACAAAATCTCATGAAAAACAATCAAATTGATAACTCTAATGTAGTTCAAGCCTTTGAGCTATTAAACAATAGTGAAAAAGAAGTATTTTCAAAAAAGTATGATGCTTGGTCAGGAACATTGCATACAACAGTCTACGATACAGAATTGAATAAGGTTTGGTTTTCTATCGGTGCTAACCAGAAGCCTGTTGTGATTGATGTTGATGAATTCTTACAAGGTGAGAAAATAAGAATTAAGCGGATTAAAGGTAAGCTTGATTTTGATAAGCCTTTTCTTAATGATCATCATATGTAAATAATCTCGATTATGCTCGGATAAGTGGTTTTAAGTCATAACTATGTAAAGCTTGATTAATATCATCTATATCATAGATTTGTTTTTCTAAACAAAACTGTATGATTAAATCAAATGTGTCATTTTCGGAAAGAGAGAAACCAGCAACGTTCATAAGTTGTTCGGTTTCCTTTTTTGTTAATCGAAGCGCAATTGCAAGGGACACAGCTGTTTGTTTACTTATTTTGTAATTCGCATTTGAACGTATTTTTGAAAAATGCTTTCGATCCAAACCTGCTCTTTTGTAAACTTCGACATCCGTTAACCCTTTTTTGTCTATGATTTTGAAGAGAACAGAGGAAATAGAGTCTTTTTTATTCGTTTTAATATAATTTTCGAGTTCATTGTGTTCAGAATAAATATCAAAGGAAATATTATCTGCATCATAAATATTTGCTGGCATAACAATGAAGTTTCGCTTGATATACGCATGTAATTCTTTCATCATCTTTTTGTTTAACATCGTCTACACCCTTCCGAAAATGTCGCTTTATAAGCGACCGAATCTAGGACAATTTTGGATACTATTATAGCATGGAAAAGACGAAAGGATGAATGAAGATGAGTACAGAAGTAACCGAAATTATATTTTTGTTGGATCGAAGTGGTTCAATGAGTGGTTTAGAAGGAGACACGATTGGTGGATTTAACGCCTTTCTGAAAAGGCAAAATGAGTTGGAAGGAAAAACTAGGCTTACAACGGTTTTATTTGATGATCAATATGAAATTTTGTGGGATGGGATAGAAGCGAGTATGGTAAGGTTAACAAATGCTCATTATTATGTTCGAGGTATGACAGCATTGCTGGATGCGGTGGGTAAAACGATTGTCGATGTAGGTTACCGACTTTCTCGAACAATAGATCAAGAGAAGCCTTCTAATGTCATATTCGTCATTACAACAGATGGCTTAGAGAATGCAAGTAAGGAATACAACTACGAACAAGTAAATCGGTTGATATCACAAAAACAAGAAAAGGATGAATGGAAATTTGTTTTTCTTGGAGCTAATATGGAGGCAGGAATGGAGGCAAACAAATTAGGAATTTCAGAAAAGGATGCTTTTGACTTTGAAGCAAGTATGACAGGTTTAAGTAAAATGTATGAGACGGTAAATAATATTGTATGTGAAAAGCGATTAGGTGAATAGAAAAGGTGAGAGAATCCTTGTGTGCTGTCATATATAAAGTGAATATAAAAACATCACGGGTTTTTGATCCGTGATGTTTACTTCTTTATTTATCTTCTTTTTTTGTTTCTTCAGCAAGCTGTTCAAAGGATTTAACTTTTCCGTGTGGGTCTTGTGATTGTTTTCTAGTATTCCATTGTCTTTCACGTTGACTCTTTGATTTAGACATTTCCAATTAACTCCCTCTTATGCTATTGGTTCTTGATTTTATTGGCGCGCTCTTTTTTAGCTTTTTCTTTGTGGGCGCGATTTGCTGCTGCACTACCAATTTCCTTAGAAAATTCAGCGTCTGTTTTACTGGAGTCAAAACCTTGTTTGTTTTTTTGTTGCGGGTCATTTTTTTTCGTCCGTTTTGCCATCATGATCCCTCCTCAACAGTTAGTATTGGAAAATAATTTTGAAATATTCTATAAGATCTTTCTTTTAATTGAGTCTTCTATAGGTTAATTTCATTTGTCTTGATAAGAACGTAACCTTAGGTAAACTACAACTGTAAGGATAGTCATCCCAACTAAAAATGCTACAAAATATGGAGAGATCATGGAACGAATAACACCCGTAATAAACGAGCTTGTTATAATTCCGAGAGAAAATACTGCAGACATATAGGCAAAAGCTCTCCCATGAACTGCATTGCTAGCATGATCTGTAATAGCAGTTGCCATCGCAGGCATAACTAGTCCAAAAAATACACCCATTGAAAATAACAATAACGGTAGAGGTAATAAAGCCATGAAAAGGCCTACCAATGTTATAGACATCCCGAATAAGCCAACGACAAGACGTTTTAATGGTGAAAAACGATGGATGAAAAATAAACACAAAGTTAATAAGGTGCCTAATCCCATATAACTAAACAATTGTCCGGTGCGAAACGTTGAAACTCCTTGATCCACTGTTAAGTAAGGAATCTCATAAATCAATACCCCATGAATATACATGACGGCAAAGCCAATTAAATAAACACCAACTAAATTAGAACTTGTGACCAATTTCATATGTTTTGATGTGCCTTTGGGTTGATTTTTTATTGTTACTGTTAACTCTTTCTCTTGTAGAGAGCGAATCGCATATATACCAGTTACAATCATTGCTGCTCCAATTAGAAAATATGTGTTAACGTAACCGATAATAACGACTAACTTACCACCAATTAGCGGAGCTGCAATACTAGCAATTGTTGAGAGAATCCCATTAACAGCCATATTTTTCCCTTGTTCTCGACTGTTTCTTGCATAACCTGATAAGAGTGCATATGCAGCAGGGATGAAAAAGGCTAACGCAAAACCATTTAATCCATGAAGTACTAATAGATCAGTTGAACTAGAAGCTAAACCATGTGCAATAAAGAAAATACCGGAAGCAAACATTGGTAATGTTACAAATACTTTTTTGCCGAAACGATCGACTAAGGGTCCAGCTAACAAGTTTCCTGATAAATTTGATAGAGAAGTAACACTTAGAATAATACCGATCAACACACTTGATGCGCCGAAAGCTGCCGCAAATGGAGTAAATACAGGTATTTGCACACGCATAATTAAACTAACTAAAAACAAGACTATAAAAATATGTATTTTACCAGTAGCTACTTTCAATTTGCTCACCTCTGCCATAATGTATGATGGGTCATTGATAATTAGACGAGCAATAAGACCTATTGTAGGATTTGATAAATGAATGAATAGAAAGACCTGATTTTTATTTTTGTAATTCAACTGGTTATTTCACCCAAACATGAGTGGAATTTCATATTTTTGGAAAAAACTATTGCATTTATTACCAAAGTTAGGTACAGTTAAAGTACTTAAAAATTCAATAAATTCAATCTTATCAAGAGAGATAGAGGGAATTGGCCCGATGACGTCTCAGCAACCAGCCAGTTGGCCCGGTGCTAATTCCAATAGGTTATTACCTTGTAGATAAGAGGAAACGTTTTGAAATTAAAGACTTTCTTCTTGTGAAGAAAGTCTTTTCCAATTTTTTTTAAAAATCACTTGTATTATTATTTGTTTTAAACTATACTGTAAAAAAGTTAAATTTTACCAATTAAATAATATTTCTTATCAAGAGAGATGGAGGGAATGGCCCTATGAAATCTCAGCAACCAGCCAGTTGGCCCGGTGCTAATTCCAATAGGTTTTTATAACCTAATAGATAAGAAGAATGTTTTGAACTATTTAAAAGACCTTCTTCTTATGAGAGGGTCTTTTTGTTTTAATATTAAATCTCCTAAAAAAGGATGAATGTCTATGAGCGAAAAAAGAATAGAAACAAGATTAGCTCAATTAGGTAACCGTAGCGATCTAGCAACAGGTGCTGTAAGTACACCAATTTTTTTATCTACAGCATACCAACATGAAGGTCTCGGACAGTCAACTGGATATGATTATTCACGAACAAAAAATCCAACCCGGTCCATCTTAGAACAAGGTGTCGCTGATTTGGAGGCCGGAGATGCCGGATTTGCATGTAGTTCTGGAATGGCTGCTATTCAATTAGTTCTGTCATTGTTCAAAGCTGGTGACGAGTTATTGGTCACGGAAGATATTTATGGAGGTACGTACCGATTACTTGCATATTACGAGAATGCATATCAAATAAAAGCTACTTACACACCATTTACTAATATCGATCAAGTTAAGCAAAAAATATCAAGTAAAACAAAAGCAATTATTTTAGAGACACCGACAAATCCATTAATGCAAGAAGTTAATATTTGTGATTACGCCCATCTAGCTAAGGAACATAATCTAGTACTCATTGTGGATAACACTTTTTTAACGCCTTATCTACAACGACCATTAGAAATTGGGGCAGATATTGTAATCCATAGTGCAACCAAATATATAGGAGGGCATAATGATGTACTTGCTGGATTAGTGATTGCAAAAGGAAGATCGCTATGTGACCAACTAGCCACCTTACATAACGCTGCAGGTAGTGTGCTATCTCCATTTGACTCCTGGTTACTGATTAGAGGATTAAAAACATTACCATTACGGATGCGCCAACATCAAGACAATGCAGAGAAAATTGTTTCTTATTTAAGACAAGAACCCAAGGTTACGGATGTTTTATATGCAGGAAAAGGAGGGATGCTATCTTTTAGATTAAAAGATAGTAAGTTGGTAGGTCCATTACTAAATCATTTAAAATTGATTACTTTTGCAGAAAGTCTTGGTGGAGTAGAGAGTTTTATCACATACCCCGCTACTCAAACACACGCAGACATTCCAGAGGAGGAAAGAAATAGAAGAGGAATATGTAACCGATTATTGCGCTTTTCTGTTGGTATTGAACATATAGATGATTTGTTGGCAGATTTAAACCAAGCATTCCTAAGTTTGAAAGAGGAGGTTGATTAATGAGTAATTACAAAGAACAAATCGAGACAACTCTAATTCATGGATCACTTCGGGGGTGGTCGGAACAAAAAACAGGTGCGGTAAATGTCCCAGTCTATTTATCTAGTACGTATCATCAAGAGAAGTTCGATGCATTTGGCCCATTTGATTACAGTAGATCTGGTAATCCTACTAGACTTGCATTAGAAAAAACAATTGCAGAATTAGAAGGTGGTACAAGAGGGTTTGCTTTTGCATCTGGTATGTCAGCCATTGCTTCAAGTTTTATGCTCTTATCTGCAGGTGATCATGTCGTTGTTTCCGAAGATGTGTACGGTGGCACGTATCGGTTTATTACGGAATTACTAAACAAGTATTTCATTGATTACACGTTTGTAGATATGACTGATTTAGATGCGGTGGCACGTTCTATTCTGCCAAATACACGCGTGATTTATATGGAAACACCTTCAAATCCATGCTTGAACATTACAGATATTGAAGGAGTTGTAAAATTAGCGAAATCAAATGATTGCTTAACTTTTTTGGATAATACGTTTATGACACCGTTATATCAACAACCTTTGCACTTAGGGGTGGATATCGTTTTGCATAGTGCGACTAAGTTCTTGTCTGGCCATAGTGATATAATTGCTGGTCTGGCAGTGACAAATAACGAAGAGTTAGCAGAGAAACTAGCATTTATACAAAACACATTTGGCTCTATTTTGGGAGCGCAAGATTCTTACCTATTAATTCAAGGAATCAAGACACTCGCAGCTCGTTTAAAACAATCAACATTATCAGCGTTCCAAATTGCAAACTATCTCAAGGATCATCCACTGATTGAGGAAGTTTATTATCCAGGCCTATCTTATCATAGAGGTCACGCTATTCATCGTAGGCAAACAAGTGGAGACGGTGCTGTTTTATCTTTTCGTTTACCAAACAAAGAGGTTGCCAAAACATTTGTAGAAAAAACCAAAGTACCAGTTTTTGCCGTAAGTCTTGGAGCAGTGGAAACTATATTGTCCTATCCAAGTACCATGTCACACGCAGCAATGCCTAATGAAGAAAGAGAAAAACGAGGGATTACAGACGGATTACTTCGACTATCAGTCGGTTTAGAGCATGCCTGTGATCTAATAAGAGATATAGATTTGGCTTTGGAGATAGCAGCGAAACAGGTAAGAGTTAGATGATAAGGAAATAAACAATATATTTGTTTATATATATAAAGAGGAGGAATTTATTATGACAGTAACAGTGACAAAAGCACCATTTAGAGCAGACCATGTAGGGAGCTTACTACGACCGGATCGAATTCATTTGGCTAGAAAGAAGTTTAGTGATGGACTTATCAGTAAGGAAGAACTTTACAGCATTGAAACAGAGGAGATTACACGTATTGTTGATAAACAAATTGAAATAGGTTTGGAAGCTGTAACGGATGGAGAATTCAGGCGTAGATTCTGGCACACGGATTTCTTAGAGCATTTAAATGGGGTGGAAGGTTATATCCCAGATAAGGGGTTTCAATTTAAAGACGAAGAAACAGAGCGTTATGATGTACGGGTTACAGGAAAAGTATCTTTTAATCCAGATCACCCTCATATCAAAGAATTCTTAGAGTTTAATGAAATTGTAGGTGGGCGTGCTGTTGCTAAGCAAACGATTCCAAGCCCGAATCAATTATTTAACAAAGGTATTCGTGATGAAACGATATATCCGGACATAGAAGAATATGCAAAAGATGTTATTCAGACTTACCGTGAAGCGATCCAAGCTTTTTATGATGCAGGTGTTCGTTATTTACAACTAGATGATGTGTACATCGCTGGGCTCTCATCAACAGATATTCCATTTAATGATGGCAAATATGAGAGAGAGCAACTAATTGATTTGGCTCTTCGAGTTATTAATGGTGTCCTTGAAGATAAACCTGAAGATTTAATTGTTACTACACACTTGTGCCGTGGTAATTATCGTTCAACATGGGCCTTCGCAGGGAGTTATGACCTAATAGCACCAACATTATTAGCAAAAGAAAAAGTGAATGGGTTTTTCTTAGAATATGATGACGAGCGTTCTGGAGATTTTAAAGCTTTACAACATATTCCACGTGGAGGAGCCAGAGTTGTATTAGGTGTTTTCACATCAAAGTATGGGGAGCTTGAGGATAAAGAGAAAATTAAAGCTCGTGTAGAAGAAGCGTCTCAATATATTCCATTGGATCAACTTTGCATTAGTCCGCAATGTGGATTTGCTTCCACCCATCACGGTAACAAACTAACAGAAGAACAACAGTGGGCGAAATTGAAATTCATTGTCGATACTGCTAAGGAAATTTGGTAAGAAGAAAATAAGTAAGAAATTTGGATCATAAAGAGGATGGTGGTTACATTACCACCTATCCTCTATAGTCCTTAAACTATACTTATTGAATATGGAAGGGAGACAAAAATGGACACTGACGTACTTTCCTATCACAATTTCAAATCAAGCCCATTAACTGATTTACACCCAACAGATGACCTAAAAGGTGCCTTGTTGGTATTAGATTGGACATACAAGACGTATGGGGAATCTGTCGTCTATGCTTGTAGCTTTGGTGCAGAAGGAATTGTATTAATCGATTTAATCTCAAAAATAAAAGAAGATGCGAACATCGTCTTTTTAGATACAGATTTACATTTTCAAGAAACATACGACCTAATCGATAAAGTGAAGTTGCGATATCCAAAGCTTCAGATTGAATTAAAGAAGCCAGAGCTTTCGTTAGAGGAGCAATCAACGCAATATGGATCAGCCCTATGGAAAAAGGATCCGAACCAATGCTGTTATATTCGAAAAATTAAACCATTAGAGAATGCACTTGATGGCGCAACGGCATGGATTTCTGGCTTAAGAAGAGAACAGTCCCTGAGTAGAAGTAAAACCAATTATGTGAATAAAGATGAACGATTTAAATCTATTAAAATATGTCCATTGATTTATTGGACGTGGAAAGATGTTTGGTCCTATATTCAATTAAATAACTTGGATTACAACGACTTACATGACAAAAATTATCCTAGCATTGGTTGTATACCATGTACGACACCTGCTAGCGAAACTGGAGATCAACGTTCAGGAAGATGGCAAGGTTTGAACAAGACAGAGTGTGGGCTTCACACAAAGAGTGATTCACAATGATCTATACAGGACTCAAGTCTATTTTTTTACACTTATATCCTACTTATCCTCTATGATTAAGTGGAATAAGTGGTTTATAGGTTCCTTGAATAGGCATTGGCATTGCATTGACAAGTAACGGACAAAAAATGTTGAGGTGAGACTTTTGCAACTACAAGTAATGAATAGTCCATTTACAGGTGAGCAAATCGAACTGTTAAATAGGCTTTTGCCAACGTTATCCGATAATCAAAAAGTATGGTTGAGTGGTTATATAGCAGCAGGGTCTATTACAAGTAATAATCAGATTTCCACGGCTATACAAGCCACCATTCAAAGTGATGAAACGGATGTTACATCTGACCAGTTAACGACAAGGGAAATCACCATTCTTTATGCAACAGATACAGGGAATAGCCAAGCACTGGCCGAAGAATTCGGGCAGAAGTTAGAAAGTCAATCATTTAAAGTAACTGTGAGAATGATGGATGACTTTAAACCCAAACAATTAAAGAATGTACAAGATTTATTCATTGTAACTAGTACGCATGGTGATGGAGACCCACCAGATAATGCATTATCCTTTTATGAATTTATATGCAGTAACAAAGCTCCGAAACTTGAAGATGTTCGGTTCTCCGTACTTGCATTAGGAGACAGTTCGTACGAATACTTTTGTCAAACAGGAAAGCAATTTGACGAACGATTAGCAGAACTAGGAGCAGAAAGGTTACATCCACGTGTCGATTGTGACTTGGATTATGAAGAATTAGCAGAGGGTTGGTTCGATGCTATCTTATCTAAGGTAACGGAGAAATCAACTGTTAACAATCAACGACCATCAACTTCTAGTAACAAAGAAATGGATGGAGACCAACCCTCGCATTCAAAAAAACATCCATTTAGGGCAAAAATATTAGAAAACTTAGTTCTAAATGGCCGTGGCTCAAATAAAGAAACGCGTCACATCGAGTTAGACATTGAGGGCTCAAATTTGACGTTTGAACCTGGTGATAGCTTAGGAATTATTCCCGAAAATGATCCTGATTTAGTAATGAATATTATAGAAGAGACAGGTTGGAATCCAGACGAATCGGTTCCGGTTAGTAAATCTGGTGACGTGCTTTCTTTACGTGAAGCTTTAACGACCACTTTTGAAATTACAACGCTAACGATCCCTTTGTTAGAAAAGGCTGCAGAGCTTTCAACAAATGAAACACTAAAACAAATGGTGTTGACACAGAACAAAGAAAACCTTCTTGCCTATATGAATGGAAGAGATTTATTAGATTTAATTAGGGATTTTGGACCGTGGAAGGTGACAGCTGTAGATTTCATAAAAATCTTGCGAAAAATCCCAGCTCGGCTATACTCCATTGCAAGTAGTTCCAAAGCAAATCCTGATGAGGTACATCTTACAATTGGGACAGTTCGATATCAAACACATTCCCGAGATCGTGTAGGGGTCTGTTCTGGTCAGTTTGCCGAACGTTTAGAACCAGGAGATTATGTACCGATTTATGTCCAAAAGAACAATAATTTCAGACTCCCTTCCAACCCCGAAACACCAATTATTATGGTTGGAGCAGGTACTGGTGTGGCAACATACAGAGCATTTTTAGAAGAATGTGAAGAACAAGCATCTACATGTAAAACATGGCTATTCTTTGGAGAACAACATTTTTTAACTGATTTTCTTTATCAAGTTGAATGGAATAAATGGCTTAAAGAAGGTGTGCTTTCGAAGATGGATGTTGCTTTTTCAAGGGATCACGAAGAGAAGGTATATGTGCAGAACCGGATGCTAGAGAAAAAGAAAGAGCTTTATCAATGGTTAGAACAAGGGGCCAATTTATATGTCTGTGGCGATGAGAAAAACATGGCCAAAGATGTTCAAAAAGTACTTTTATCGATAATTGAAACAGAAGGAAATAAAACTGCACAAGAGGCAGAAGCGTACCTGTCAGAAATGCGTAAAAACAAAAGGTATCAACGTGATGTGTATTAATAAAAAATAAAAACAATGATGAAGAGGAGTTTATAAATGACAGAAAAATTCCCTTACGAAGCAGGACCACCAAGTGAAATGGAACGCATAAAAAAGGAAAGTAAAAATCTTCGTGGAACAATTGAAGAAAGTTTTGCTGACCCGTTAAGTCTGGCTATACCTGATGATGATGGAAAATTATTGAAATTCCATGGGAGTTATATGCAAGATGACCGTGATCTACGGAAAGAGCGAAAGAAACAAAAGCTAGAACCTGCTTATCAATTTATGCTTCGGGTGAGACTACCAGGAGGTGTCTGCACACCGGAACAATGGTTAACGATGGATGACTTAGCCGATCATTATGGTAATGGTTCATTAAAGCTAACAACAAGGCAAACCTTTCAAATGCATGGCATTCTAAAATGGAATATGAAAAAGACCATCCAAACTATGAATGAGCGCTTACTAGATTCTATCGCTGCTTGTGGAGATGTAAATAGAAATGTAATGAGTGTTTCTAACCCATATCAGTCCAATGTCCATGCTGAAGTAAATGAGTGGGCGAAAAAGGTAAGTGACCATCTTTTACCGCGTACAAACGCTTATCATGAAATATGGCTTGACCAAGAAAAGGTGGTAGACAGTGGCTCCCAAGCGATAATAGAACCAATTTACGGAGATCTTTATTTACCACGAAAATTTAAGATTGGAATAGCGGTTCCGCCTTCAAACGATGTGGATGTGTTTTCACAAGATCTTGGATTCATCGCGATTATCGAAGAGGACCAGCTCATTGGCTTTAATGTTGTTGTTGGTGGAGGAATGGGAAGTACCCATGGTGATACAACAACATATCCGCAAGTAGGAAAAGTAATTGGATTTTGTTCAAAAGAAAAGATCATTGATGTTGCAGAGAAGATCATAACGATACAGCGCGATTATGGCAATCGCTCTAACCGTAAGAACGCTCGATTTAAATATACGGTGGACCGGTTAGGGAAAGACTGGATTATCCAAGAATTAGAATTACGGTTAGGATGGAAATTACAACCTACAAGAGAATATCATTTTGACCATAACGGTGATCGTTATGGATGGGTGAAAGGTGATGGAAAATGGCATTTAACTTTGTTTATCCAAAACGGTAGAGTGATAGATAAACAGGGCTATCAACTAAAGACAGCATTACGAGAGATTGCTAGAGTTCATAAGGGAGACTTCCGAATTACAGCTAACCAAAATCTAATTATTAGTAACGTTACGAACCACATGAAACCGAAGATAAAGAAACTTGTCGAGGAATACGAACTTACTGATGGAAAAGGAAACTCAGCTTTACGTCGTAATTCGATGGCTTGTGTTGCTTTTCCAACATGTGGATTAGCAATGGCCGAGGCAGAGCGATATTTACCGTCCTTAATAGATAAGATTGAAGTTATTCTTGATGAAGCAGGACTACGGGATGAAGAAATAACAATCCGCATGACTGGTTGTCCAAACGGATGCGCTAGATCAGCCCTAGCTGAGATTGGTTTTATTGGAAAAGCACCTGGTAAATACAATATGTACTTAGGCGCAAGCTTTAATGGTGATCGATTAAACAAATTATATAGAGAAAATATCGGAGAAAAAGAAATCTTAGATTCATTAAAACCAATATTACAGTCCTACGCAAAAGAACGAAAAGAAAAGGAACATTTTGGAGATTTCGTGATTCGTGCAGGGTACGTTGAGGAAGTCAAATTCGGATTGGATTTCCATTCTGTACCAACGGCGAATAAATAAATCTACAGATCAAATTTGTATAAAGGAGACAACGTATGACAATTCAAGCGCATGGTGGGAAATTAGTTAATCGCGAATTGAAAGGAACGGAACGAGAAAAAGCTATCGATTTAGCTCAGTCTCTTCCAACATTAACGATTTCAGATTGGGCCATATCTGACTTAGAACTTATTGGAATTGGTGGATTTAGTCCATTAATAGGATTTATGGGCAAAAAGGATTATGAAAGTGTCATACAACACACCAGATTGGCAAATGGGATTGTTTGGAGTATCCCAATAACATTGCCAATTTCTGCAGATAAAGCTACAACGATATCACAAGGACAAGAGATCGCACTTATAGGTGAAGATGGTGTGCTATACGGAACCATTATTGTAGAAGAAAAATTTCAGTTGAATAAACCTTTAGAAGCCGAAAAGGTATATGGAACAACAGATGAAGCACATGCAGGAGTAAAAAAACTTTACGAAAGAGGAGACATCTGTATAGCTGGTCCAATTACATTGTTAAACCGTCCTGTTCATGATGAATTTAGTGAATTTCATAAGGATCCTTTAGAAACGAGGAAGATGTTTAAAGAGCTAGGATGGAAAACAATTGTTGGTTTCCAAACACGAAACCCAGTTCATCGAGCTCATGAGTACATCCAAAAAAGCGCACTGGAAGCAGTTGACGGTCTATTATTAAATCCACTAGTCGGTGAAACAAAATCCGATGATATCTCTGCTAAAGTGCGAATGGAAAGCTATCAAGTTATATTAGAACACTATTACCCTAAAGACCGCACACGCTTGGTTATCTATCCTGCTGCAATGCGTTATGCGGGTCCAAAAGAAGCACTTCTTCACGCAATTGTCAGGAAAAATTATGGTTGCACGCATTTTATTGTTGGTAGAGATCATGCCGGGGTTGGTGATTTCTATGGTACGTATGAGGCACAGGATTTCATTCGTAATTTTGAAGAAGAACTAGGTATTCAAATCTTTAGATTTGAACATGCCTTTTTTTGCACAAAGTGTGAAAACATGGGAACATCCAAAACCTGTCCCCACGATCAGAGTCACCATGTTCATTTAAGTGGAACGAAGGTTCGTGAAATGCTACGGAATGGAGAGAGGCCACCGAAACAATTCTCACGTCCAGAAGTAGCTGAAGTTCTTATAAAAGGAATGCAACAGATTTAATGAGGATATGAATCAAATAGAAGGAGGAAAATCATTGCCTAAGTCTACAAATATCGTATGGCATGAATCTGAAGTTTCGAAGCAAGAAAGACAACGATTAAACCGGCATAAAAGTGTTGTACTTTGGTTTACAGGCTTGTCTGGATCAGGTAAATCAACCTTAACTGTGGAATTAGAAAAGAAGATGTATCAGTCAGGAATTCGTACGTACCGTTTGGATGGTGATAATATTCGGCATGGTTTGAACAAAAATTTAGGTTTTAGTCCTGAAGATCGTACAGAAAATATCCGTCGAATTGGTGAAGTTTCAAAACTGATGGTTGATGCGGGATTGATTGTGTTAACTGCATTTATTTCACCTTATCGCCAAGACCGAGACAATGTTCGCGCATTATTAGAGAGTGATGAGTTCATCGAAATTCATGTGAAGGCAGAGTTGGAAACATGCGAAAAAAGGGATCCTAAAGGTCTATACAAAAAAGTACGTGCAGGGCAGATTAAAGAATTTACTGGCATTGACTCTCCATACGAGGAGCCTTTACATCCAGAGATTGTCATTGATACAGATAAACATACCATAGAAGAATCTACTCAATATGTAATTGAATTCTTGAAAAATAAGGCTTATACGGAATAATTTCGTTACTTGAACAAGTTATTTTTATATTTAAATCCAAGTATTCTAATGAGTTTAATTGGTGGAGGGGGGGCATTCATGACTTGGGAGATGATCTTCACATTATTAGTGATTATTGCGATGATGATCGCTTTAGTAAAAGAAGTAGCTCGTCCAGACCTTATTGTATTTGTGGCATTAACAAGTTTTTTGGTTGTTGGGATCCTTACACCAGCAGAAGCATTAGCCGGATTTTCAAACGAAGGCATGCTAACTGTGGCACTTCTATTTATTGTAGCTGGAGCCATTCAAAAGACCGGACTCGTAGAAAATGCTATAACTACTTTATTAGGAAAAACAAAGTCTGAACGACACGCTTTATTTAACATGTTAATACCAGTTACAGGTGCATCTGCCTTTTTAAATAATACGCCGATCGTCGTAACTTTAACTCCGATTGTTCGGAAATGGTGTACAGAAAATAACATCTCTCCGTCAAAGTTTTTAATGCCCCTTTCTTATGCTTCCATCTTAGGTGGTGTGATCACTTTAATGGGAACATCCACCAATTTAGTTGTGCATGGATTAATGTTGGAAAGAGGTATGGAAGGGTACTCCATGTTTGAACTAGCAAAAGTTGGCTTACCTATCAGTATATTAGGCATTGCTTATCTTGTAACGATTGGATATAACCTATTGCCTAATTATTCATCATCAAAGACAAATATAAATGAAAAGAGTAAAGAATATTTAACAGAAATGATTGTAGAGGAAAACTATCCTTATCTAGATAACCCTCTTGTTAATAAAACGGTAGATGAAGCAGGGCTGCGTCATTTAGACGGTGTATATCTAATTGCAATTATTCGGAATCAAGAAAAAATATATCCAGTTAAACATACTACCAAATTAAATGCGAATGATCGTTTAATATTTACCGGACTGATTTCTAAAATTGCTATTTTACAAGAACGAAAAGGATTATCGCTTAAGACAGGGACAAATATTACGTTAGATAAACTTAAAAATGGCAATGGCCAATTAATTGAAGTAGTCGTCTCTCATCAATCTGCTTTATTACATCAACGCATTAAACATACACAATTTCGTGGTAAATATGATTCTGGTGTCGTTGCTGTTCATCGGAATAATGAACAAATAGATTCAAAGATTGGTGATATTATGTTAAAACCTGGTGACACACTTTTGTTATTAGCAGGTGATGATTTTATCGAAAGATCTAGCCAGACCAATGATTTTTATGTTGTCACCCTATTAAATGATCACCCGTTAATCAACAAAATGGATCGAAAGAAAGCTTGGTTTTCGTGTGGCACGCTAGTACTAATGATTTTTCTTGTAACGATCGGTATTGTTTCGATGGTAACAGCTATGTGTCTTACTGTAGTGACATTCTTACTATCAAAAACCATTACGGTTAATGAAGCAAAGGGCTATGTTCAAATCCATGTTCTGCTATTAATTGCCTGTGCTTTTGGGATAGGAGAAGCTTTATTTCAAACAGGAACTGCAGAATGGATAGCTAATCAACTATTAGCATTTTCTATGCCACTAGGGAAATTCACTATTTTGATATTACTTTATTTACTAACTGTGCTGTTTACAGAAGTAATTACGAATAGTGCAGCAGTTGTACTTTTATTCCCAGTAGCCATCGAAATCGCCCAGCGTTTAGGAGAGGATCCATTGCCATTTGTCATTCTTATTACTATTGGGGCTTCTGCTAGCTTTTTATCTCCAATAGGATATCAGACAAATTTAATTGTGTATGGACCAGGGGGATATAAATTCACGGATTATATGAAGGCTGGTTTTCCGTTAAGTTGTATTGTAATGGTAAGTACAATCTTAACCTTAACCTTGGCCTATTAATAAATAGATAGTCTTGTTCGAAAAACGAATGGAGGTAAGTTCAGTGACAAAGGTGTATTTAGTCGGTGCAGGTCCTGGAGATCCAGGATTACTAACAATAAAGGGTTTAAAAGCAATCGAGAAGGCTGATGTTATTTTATATGATCGTCTAGTTAACAAAGAATTACTTTCCTACGCAAAAAAAGATGTAGAATTGGTTTATTGTGGGAAACTTCCAGGAAAACACGCTTTAATACAAGAGAATATCAATTATTTATTATGTAAATATGCGCTCGAAAATAAGATAGTAACTCGATTAAAAGGGGGGGACCCGTTTATCTTTGGAAGAGGAGGAGAGGAAGCAGAAGTGTTACATCGACATAACATCTCCTATGAAATTGTTCCAGGGATCACGTCGGGTTCTGCTGCTCCAGCATATGCTGGAATTCCACTAACCCATCGAAATATTAGTTCATCTGTTACGTTTATATCTGGGTATAACCCAGAAAAAGATTCTGATGAATATTGGAAAAGTTTAGTCAGGAGTGTAGAAACTTTATGTATCTATATGGGAATCAAGCGGTTTCCGGACTTGTGTGAACGTCTGGTGAAAAGTGGAATGTGTGAAAACACACCAATAGCTATTATTCATTGGGGAACGAACAAAAATCAAAAAACAATTACAGGGACATTAAGTAACATTGGAAATCAATTACATGAAGTGGCAAATCCATCGATGATTATCATTGGAGAGGTAGTTCGTTTAAGAGAGAAATTACAATGGTTTGAAGAACAATTAGCTACAAATCAACTGGCAAGCAAAGCTATATAGGTGAGGAGAAAAATCATGCATGGAGTCTTATATGTTAGCCATGGAACTAGACTTGATGAGGGGAAAAAAGAAGCAATCGATTTTTTACAATCTATTAAAAAAGAGGTCAACACTTCATTACAAGAAATTTGCTTTCTAGAGATCTGCATGCCTTCGATCCAAGAAGGAGTGCAGAGATTAATAGTGCACGGAGCAACTACGATCTCTATTATTCCTGTATTGTTGTTAAGTGCTACGCATGACAAAGTCGATATACCTGATGAGATTATGAAGCTAAAAAAAATATATCCTTCTATTTCTTTTCGTTACGGTCGACCTCTTGGCATTCAATCGAGGCTAGTCGATCTCTTAGTTCAACGAGTGAATGAAGTTTCACTCGGTTTAATAGAAGAAAAAATTATCTTAGTAGGAAGAGGTAGTTATCGTAAATCAACACAAAGAGATATTGAGGAAATAGCATATCAATTAAAAGGTAAGTTAAAACGCCACGTTAACACATGTTATCTTGCAGCGTGTAAACCCTCTTTTGATGATGTCTTGGATGAATGGAAGGAGAACAATCTTAAAACTGCCATAATTATTCCGTATTTATGGTTTAATGGATTGCTTTTAAAGTCCATGAAAAAAAAGGTTAATGAGTATAACGATGAACGACAAGCACAGGTAAAGATTTGTCACCAACTTAGTAACCATCCATACATAAAAAGAGCATTCATTGATCGAGTTAATGAAGTAGTTACCGAAGACAAATCAAAGTTTGTGTATATGAAATAAGGAAAAAGAATCACGGAAAGGAGCATTTCAATTAGTTAGAAATGCTCCTTTTTTAAAAAGCTAGTTATAAAGGCCCTTCCAAAGAAATGTAATAATTTGTTCAGCTGTTTCTTCTACTGATGAAAAAATAGGATTATTATTAGCATCTCGATAATTGCCCACTTTTAATAACGAAGTGAAACTATGTGCTGCAAATTTAGTGTTTACTGTTCCGATCTTTCCCGCTTCGATTTCTTTATTAAAAGCAATCTCAATTGCTTCATACATCGTTTCTTCAGCTTGGTGAATCATTTTTACTTGCTCTTTTGTAAGCGCATTTTTTGTTTCTCTCATGAAACCTTCTAGATCTAAATCAAAAGTAGCATGTAAATGCGCGATCGTCACCTTCAGAAGTCGATCACGTAAAGGTATATCTTCCTCAAGCATCTTTTTCATATATCCACGAATTCGCAACATCATTTGTACCATTGTTTCCGTAAATAAATTAGCTTTACTAGCATAATAGTAGTAAACGGTTGCTTTCGTAACATTACATTTCTTAGCGACATCATCAATGGAAACTTCCTGATATCCTCGAGCAATAAAAAGTTCAGTTGCTGTTTCTAAAATCATTTGTTTGGTTGGTTTTTTTATGTCACTAGCACGTGGTCTGCCTAGTGAACGATTCGGTTTATCTTTCAATCGGATCTCTCCTTGTTCTCTCTTTCACTAATTAGTATAGCATAGTTAATCATTAAATTAATTCAAAATGATTGAAAATTAACTTACCGGTATATATAATTAAATGCAGACAATAATACAATTCGGAATTATTGTATTTTATCCAATATTTTCTCTAAATATATGTTTAGGTACAGAGGGGGATCAGAAATGAAAAATTTAATTAATAGCTTCGCAGCTCTAGTTGCTGGCTCAAAGAGTAGATGGGTTACAATAATATTATGGATTTTACTAGTTGCCATCGTTTCAAGTGTCTGGCCACAGGTAAATAATGAAGAATCCGGTTCCAGTAATTTGTTACCGGAAGATGCAATGTCTGTTCAGGCATCAAAGATCATGGAGGATGAATTCCCTAATGATTCTGGTGTCCCGTTATTATTAGTTTGGTATAAACAATCTGGTTTAACAGAAGAAGATTTGGAATCAATACAGTCGGTTTACAGAGAATTAATAAATGAACCATTAGCACAGCAATCACTTGTGCCTGACTTTAATGCTATGCCCGTTCAAGCATTAATGGAGTCGACTTCAAGTGATCAAAAGGCCTTAACAACACCGATATTTTTTAATGAATCTGCTTCGACAGAGGAATTAGAAGCTGATGTAGAAAAACTAAAAGAAAAAATGGTAGAACTAACAAATATAAAAGCATTTGATGAAGATTTGTCTACAGACGGAATGCATGTTCGACTCACGGGACCAGTTGGGATTCAAATCGATGCAACAGCTTTATTTAGTCAAGCTGACATAACACTACTTATTGCTACAGTATTACTCGTATTAGGATTATTAATTGCGCTCTATCGTTCTCCAATTTTAGCAGTTATTCCATTAATTGGTGTTGTTTTTGCTTATGGTCTTATTAGTCCGTTATTAGGAGTAATGGCAAGAAACGACTGGATTGTTGTCGATTCTCAAGCGATTTCAATCATGACTGTATTATTGTTCGGTGCGGGAACTGATTATTGCTTGTTCCTGATTTCAAGGTATAGAGATGAATTGCTATTAGAACCAAATAAATACAAGGCGCTTCAATTAGCAATTGCTAATTCAGGCGGTGCTATCTTAATGAGTGCATTAACCACAGCAATAGGATTATTTACATTATCCCTAGCGCAATATGCTTCCTATGACAGGTTCGCAGTGCCATTTAGTGTTGCGATTATTATCATGGCGATAGCAGTTATGACCTTACTCCCAGCTCTTCTGGCTCTCTTTGGGAGAACTGCATTCTTTCCATTTATACCTAGAACAGAGAATATGATTCAAGAGTTGGAGAAAAAGAAAGGGAAGCAGATAAGACGTCCAAAAATAAGAAGCAAATTCAGTAAAGTAACTGGACGTATTGTTACGGAAAGACCTTGGCAAATTATCATTGCTAGTGCTGCTCTATTAGTAATTTTGGCTGCGTTTGTACCTAGGATAGACTATACGTATGGCGTGCTTCAATCATTTCCAGAGGATATGCCTTCACGTGAAGGCTTTTCAATCATAGAAGAGCATTATCCTCCTGGAGAAATTGCCCCAGTTCAAGTAATTGTAGACACAAATGGGGAGGAATTGGAACTACAAGAGACCCTTTCTGATTTAAGCTATATTGAACAAGTTGAAGAATCAAGATCAGGAGAAGTGAATGAAAATGTTGTTCAGTGGACAGTCACTTTAGCAATTGATCCCTATTCCAATGAGGCAGTTAATTATATTCCTGAATTAATAGATATAACAGTTAATGAACTTGATCAAGCGGGTGTTGAAAATGCAAGTGAACATGTTTGGATTGGAGGGGAAACAGCTTCTCTTTATGATACAGATAGGATTACGAGTAGTGACCAAAATAAAATAATACCTGTTGTACTTATTATTATTGCAGCACTATTACTAATCTATTTGCGTTCGATTACAGCAATGCTTTATTTGTTAGTTACTGTTGTTGTTTCATTCCTTTCAGCTTTAGGGCTAGGCTGGATTATTATTCACTATATTCTTGGTGCAGATGCAATGCAGGGTCTAATTCCGTTATATGCATTTGTATTCTTAGTAGCACTAGGTGGAGATTATAATATCTTTATGATTTCGAGTATATGGAAGAATCGCAAGCGAATGTCGATGAAAAAGGCAATCAAAGAAGGTGTAGAGGAAACGAGTAGTGTTATTTCCTCAGCAGGCTTAATTCTAGCAGGTACTTTTTCTGTTCTAGCAGTTATGCCTATCCAAGTGCTTGTACAATTCGGAATCGTTACAGCAATAGGTGTTTTATTAGATACATTTATTGTCCGTCCTTTACTTGTACCTTCCATCACTACAGTACTTGGCAAGTATGCCTATTGGCCAGGGAAGCTTTGGAAAAGACAAGATAACAGAGAAAAACAAAGAGGTTAAAGGTAAAAGCCTTATTCTTTAGCTATCTATAAAGTATAAATGAACTCTAAGGTAAAGAATCAATTCTTCTCTACCTTAGAGTTCTAATGTTTTTTCAGATTTTCCATTTTAATTTCTGTCATCTAACTCCATTCGTAAGAACCTTCTTGTCTCGGGTCCATATATGCCATCATTGACTAATGCAGCATACATGGATTGGAACCTTCTCACCGCATCTTCCGTATTTGGTCCGTATATACCATCAATTCCTTGAGGATTAAAATTAACTTGTTGGAGTGCTCTTTGTATTTGTTTTACCTCTTCTCCTTCGTCTCCTTGTTGAAATATTCCAGAAGGTAAAGGGAAACTATCGAGCGTTCCTCCTTCGTTTAGCACTTCGTTTAATTTATCGAGTGTGACAGGACCTACTAAACCATCTACTTTTAAATCGTATCTTCTTTGAAATCGCATGATAGCATTTTCTGTTTCCTCACCATAAATGCCGTCTGCCCCAAATAGAGGCAATGAATAACCAGTGCGTATTAAATCTTGTTGTATTTCCTCAACAAATGGTCCCTCATCGCCAATGCCAATTGGTAATGCAATAGCTTCTCCTAATACATCCGAATCGTCTGTTTCTACTCCAAATTCACTACGTAATTCATTTTTGACATCTCTTAGAAAAGTATCCCAAGAAAGACCATTTCTGTGGAGCGCATTTTGAGGGTCAGTTCGCCTTGATGGATCAAGTGTACTATGGGCAATGATATCTGAGTCAGGATCAAGGTTATAACGGTTTACTAAATAAGCATGGTACCAAACATATCGTTCATATGCTTCTTCAAAATTTATATTACCACCATAAGCTAGTTCTACGCCTATAGCAGCCTCGTTGGCATTATTACCAAATCGCCTATTGTCACCTGTAACTTCCGTGCGAACATGATAAGCAATTTCATCCAATGGAATAATTTCTAAGATATATTGATCATCAATGAAAGTATGAGCTGATGCAAAAGGTTGGGTATTATTAAAATAATTCCGGTTTGCGTAAGCAGTAGAACCGGGATTTCCTGTATCGTGACTGACGATAAAGCTGATGCCATCATTACTTTGTCCTGGTCGAGAGTTGCCAATCTCTATATAATCCCTAGTAATGTCATATTTCATAATTTTCTTCCTCCACCTTTATCAATCATATTTCAATTCATTGTATTCAACCTCTTGTATTGTGTTTCCAATAAACGTTGGACAATGAAATAAATGATCAATATATAAGGGGGCAAGATCGAGGATATATTCTGAAAAAGGTGAAGATAGGAGAGGTAGGGGGATGTCGAGTATTGCGGTTACCCGGGAAATGTTCCACTCTTTATGAAAGAAAATAGTCAGGAATCTATACAAGGACTCCTGACTATCTGTTATATATTATTCTTTGTCTTTTTCTCTATTAAATAACTAATTGCACCAATTGCAATTCCTAAAGCAGCACCACCTGCAACTTCTATAGGTAGGTGGCCAAGCATCTCCTTTAATTCTCTGTCTCGTTTCTTATGATTAATATTTGGATGATCGACAGAAAGTTTTTCTAATTGTTCATCCATATCATTCACAGCAATTGCTATTTGTCCTGTTTGCCACCTTATCCCCATTGCATCATACATGACTATTAGACCAAAAATACTACTAACCCCAAAATGGATAGAAGGTATTCCTTTTTTTAATGCAACATAAGTAGTAAGTGATGTGACAGCAGAGGAATGAGAACTCGGCATATCACCACTACCTATTAATTTTCTCCAATCCCATTTACCAGTCTCGATGTAATGTGTAGGTACTTTCAAAAATTGTGCTGTTCCAATTCCAATTAATGCAGTAGTCAATGCTCGGTTCAACATATCAACACCTCATCCTTTAAGATGGGAAATATAAGTCTTTTTTATTCAAAATCGTGTATGTATATTATAAAAAATCCCTTCAATAAACATGTTTTTGCCATCGGACGAATAATTATAAAGGAAGAGGAAAATCCAGTCTAAGTCGAAATCAGTGTGAAAATAGAAGGGGGATAGCCAACATGGTAGAAGGAATACTTAAATTTTTTGTGAATGAGCAGAAAGCAGAAGCGATTATATCGAATGAACTAATTGAGGTCATTTTTGCCGTATTATTCGTTTCGTTTTTCATAGCTTTGATTATTCACTTAACGCTTTTTTTACGGTTAAGGAGAGTAAGGAATCATTTACGTGAGACGGATCAATTGGATATAGAGCCTGTCAAAGGTATTAAAGAGGAATTTTACCGAAGGCAGCAAGAAGAGCAAGTAAAAGTAGAGACATTTGTTCAAGAGAAATTCTCTGGTTGGCGTATATTTGGTGTACCGTCTATCAGTTTGATTAAAATGGTACAAGCTACGGTCTCGGTATTTATTTTAATTGGTGTGCTAGGAACATTTATTGGATTAACGATGTCATTAGGGAGTATCAGTGCATCTGGAGACCAACTTGTCGAAGATGTCGCGAGTGTATTAGCTGGAATCGACATTGCCTTTTACACGAGTATTGCCGGTATGGGCTTGTCACTAATCATGACCTTACTAATTAAAGGGTTCAATACTGAGTACTTAATGACCGATATAATGTTAAAAGTAGAGTCCTGTTTAGAAGAGTATGATGAAAATGGTATGGGAAACCTTATTAAAGCATCAGAAGCTATAAACCAGTCAATCCTTAGTCTGCAGGAAACGAATCAACAATCGTTACAAAGTATTGTTGAACATTTTAGTGGTTTTAAAGACTATACAAAAGGATTACAAAAATCAGCAGAAGACTTGGCTAAATTTAATGACGGACTAGCACAAAACTTACACGATTTTCAAGTGCTTTTTGACAGTATGCATGGAATGACTGAAGGACTTAATAAAGCGACGGTGAAGTTAAACAAAAACTTTGATCAATTATTTACCTATTTTAAAAAGATGGATGATCGTAATGAGCGAATGGCAACAACTTTTGAACAGACCTATCAAAGAATTAAAGAAGTATCAACCGCACAAATAGAAAACTTATCACACTTTGAAGAAACGACTACCGATTTAAAAGATTTCACGTCGTCTATTTTAGATGCACAAGTATCTGTAAAAGAAAGTATGGAAAACATTAACCGAAAAAACAAAGAACTAGTTAAAGGTCTAGAGGACCATAATAGGGAGTTTAAACGGATTTTCGGTGGAGACCTCAGTGTAAAATTAGAAGGTATTACAACATATTTACGGGAACTCTCAACAGACTTTGATAAACTAGGTGATTCTGTCGTTCATTTACCAGCAGCGTTAGATACCATTCACCAAGCACAAATGAATTATAAAGAATTGTTGACGGACAGATTCGATGAATTAAAACAGTTTAATAAAGATTTCCATAATCATCTAAAAGGACATGCCGCTGATTCGATGGCATTCGAAAAGCACTTACTTGAAGCAACAAACACATATGAACAAGTTGGGAGAAAAAATAATGAATTAATTCATGATATTAATAACACCATTGCACAAATGAACCAGTCATTTAATCAACGAGAAAATCAACTGGAATCGAATCTTAATTTATTAAAAGATACGTTATCGAAATATGTGACGAATTTAGAGGGTACACTAGGTGACCGGTTGGAAAAAGTGGTTCGTAACATTGGCGAATACGTTGATATGACTAATCAATCAATTAAAAAAGAGTTCATGGAATTGCGATTAATTACCGAAGATATACAGCAAAGTAATCAACGGCAAACACAGCAAACGATTGGTGAATTAAATCAAGAAATATACAAGCTAAATAAACACCTGCACGATTTTAGTCAAGAAGCTATGCGACTGAATACTGGAAGAGGTATGAACCGAGATGATTAGTAAATACCAAAAGTTATTCAGAAACGAGCAGGATGAAAGTCATTTTTGGCCATCTTTTACAGACCTGTTGACGTCTATATTGCTTTGTTTCGTGTTGATTTTCATATGTATGATGGTAATCAAATCTCTTCAAATCAAAGAAATGGAAAGAACGATTGATCAAATTATGGGTGTAAGAGCAAATTTAGTGAAAGATTTAAATGAAGAATTTGAAGATTCGCCATTAGGTATTGAAGTCGACGAGAAAACAGGTGCCATTATCTTTAATACAGAAATATTGTTTGAGTTTGATGATTCTGTTTTAAAAGAAGATTCTTTTCAATTTTTAGACGAATTCGTTCCAAGATACTTAGAAGTATTATTTGATAGTGGCTATGAAGAGTATGTGTCTGAAATAATTATTGAGGGACACGCGGATCGAACCGACACGTACTTATATAATCTACAACTTTCACAGGAACGGGCTTACAGTGTAGCCGAATATATCCTTAGTGATAGTTTCCCATACAAAAATATACAACAGCATTTACAAGATAAATTGACAGTGAATGGAAAGTCATTTACGGACGGTAGAACGGATGAAGATGGAAATTATAGTCATGATGCATCAAGAAGAGTAGAGTTTGAGTTCCGATTGAAAGATGAAGAGATTTTAAATAAAACAAGAGAAATATTACAGGGAGATTCGTGACCAAGAGCTTAATTGCTCTTGGTTTTTCATTTTCTATACACTCCTTATAGTGAAAGAGAAACTTGTAATATCAAGTAGTAATTTGTTTTAATAAAACGTAATTATTACTATTTACAAATCGTAACCATTTCGATATAATCACTATGGAATAAAAAATAGGGGGAGAGAAATAAATGAAATTTATCCAGAGCATCTTAGCCATGACAACCATACTACTTATTATGTTAGTGAGCGGTTGTGGAGGAAGTGGTGAAACAGCGAGTTCAAATAGTAATGATGATAGTAAAGAAGTATTAAATATTTATACAACAATTTATCCATTAGAGTACTTCACAAAGGAAATCGGCGGGGATCTTGTAGATGTAACATCTATTATTACTCCAGGAGCAGACTCACATACATATGAACCAACATCTAAAACGATGGTGGACATAGCTAAGTCGGATGCTTTTATTTATAATGGAGCAGAATTAGAAACGTATGCGAAAAAAATAAAAAATGCATTAAAAGATGAGAAGGTATTACCTGTTGAAGCTGCAGAAGGACTCGCATTGATAGCTAGTACGCACGAACATGAAGAAGATGCACACACAGAAGATAATCACGGACATGAAGAAGATACACACACGGAAGATGATCACGGACATGAAGAAGATACACACACGGAAGATGATCACGGACATGAAGAAGACGCACATACGGAAGATGATCACGGACATGAAGAAGATACACACAACGAAAATGGTAATGAACAAGATATACATGATCACAACCACGGTAATGTAGACCCACACGTATGGTTGGACCCAATCCGTGCTATCAATCTAGCAGAAAATATTAAAGATACACTAATTCAACTAAAACCAGATGCAGCTGAGGAATTTGAAGATAACTTCCAAAATTTAAAATCTAGATTAGAAGAATTAGATAACGAGTTTCATCATAAGTTAGAAAGCCTAGAGAGGAATGAAATTCTAGTTTCTCATGCTGCATATGGGTATTGGGAAGAAGCCTACGGTATTAAGCAAATAGCGATTACAGGCATATCACCTTCTGATCAACCTTCCCAAAAACAGTTGCAAAGTGTAATTAACGTGGTTAGAGAACATGATATTAAACACCTCTTGTTTGAACAGAATGTTAGACCTAAAGTTGCTGAAGTCATCCAAACGGAAACAGGGGTAAAATCTCTTGAAATCCATAATCTATCTGTACTAACAGACGATAATATAGAAAATGGTGAAGATTATTTTACATTAATGTATCAAAATCTAGAAGTGCTTTTAAATGTTTTAGAAAGATAGTATGATCATAGGGAAACAACTAAACAAGTTGTTTCCCTAATAGTTTATGGAGGAAAAAAATGAAACGTACACTTCGTATCAGTTTAATAGATTTTACTGGACTTATGTTGTTCGGCTTGGCTATATTTTTAATAACTTTTAGTGAAAACTTGCAACAATATATGAATATACCTTCTTCAGTACTTCATATGAATACTATTTTTCTAAGTATTTTAATAGAAGCACTACCTTTTGTTTTAATTGGGGTTGTGATTGCCGGTATTATTCAAATATTCATCACAGAGGATCATATTAAAAGGTGGATACCTAAAAATACCTTTTTAGCAGCTATTATGAGCTGCGTAGTTGGAGCACTCTTTCCTGCATGTGAATGTGGCATTGTTCCAATTGTACGTAGGTTAATTGCAAAGGGTGTGCCAATTTATGCAGGTATTGGATTCCTTTTAACGGGACCTCTTATCAATCCAATAGTTATTCTTTCAACATATATGGCATTCGGAAATGACTTGAAAATCGCATTGTCACGTATGATTATAGGTTTTTTAATTGCTTTAGTTATAGCGCTTATCATCAGCTTCCTATTTAAAACAAACCAATTAAAAAAAGGACTAACAAGTGCTAACCACATTCATTCAGATGACTCCAATAAAAAACCAATTACAGTAAGAATTGGAAATGTTCTAATGCATGCGGTAGATGAGTTCTTTGATATGGGAAAATACTTAATTATAGGTGCAGTGCTTGCTGCATTCGTACAAACATACGTGTCTTCCGAATCATTAGTTGGAATAGGAAATGGTGACGTTGCATCCAGTACAGCTGTCATGATGGGGTTAGCTTATTTACTATCTCTCTGTTCTGAAGCAGATGCGTTTATCGCAGCATCATTTAGTAATATCTTTCCAACTACGGCTATTTTAGCATTTCTTGTTTATGGGCCGATGATTGATTTAAAAAATACTTTGATGATGTTAAGTGTATTTAAAACTAGATTTGTCGTTATCTTTATAAGCATTGTAACGATTGTAGTATTTAGCACCTTTATTTTAGTTCAAGGCTTATATTAGGGGGGATTATTATGCGTTTAAATATTCAACAAGCGGTTAGAGCGATTATTATACTACTTTTTGCATTATATATTATCAACTTACACTATACGAGAGATATATTAAAACTGATCAACCCAAAATATAACACGATTAGTCAAATTGGTGTCATCATACTACTTATTCTATTTACAGTCCAACTACAGCGGATCTGGTCAACAAAATCAGAACAAGCACATGAATGTTGTAGTGATCACGAACACAACCACGATCATGGAGATAAAAGCATGAACATAAGGAAGTTGATTTCTTATTCTATTATTGTATTACCAATAGTAACAGGGTTTATTTTACCTCCTTCTACATTAGATGCATCCATTGCATCTAAAAAAGGGGTCATGCTATCCATTACCAATAATGCACTAGATAACGAACGTACAGAAGTAGAAGGTGATGCGGACTTAAAAAATCTGCCCGAAAATTCTGCGAGTACACCTGAATCAGAACAAAATATAAAGCCGGAAGAAACACCACCAACCAGCGACAATCAACCAGACCCTAATTTAGATTCAAATACGATGACAGAAGAAGAATATAACGAGATTGCGAGTAATCTAGAGACTGAACCTTCTATAGAAATGAATGACACTGTTTATTCCGCCTATTATGAAGCGATAAGTGCTAATGTAGAAGAATATGTGGGGAAAGAAATTACTTTAAATGGGTTTGTCTATAAGGAAGATAACTTTGAAGAAAATCAGTTTGTGCTAGCTAGATATCTTATTACACATTGTGTGGCCGATTCTACCATTATTGGATTTTTATCTAATTTAGACGATGTAACTCTTATCATGGAGGATACATGGATGGAAATAAGCGGTACGATTTACATTGAAGATTATAATGGCGTACAACTCCCTGCAATTAAAGTGAAAGAATGGAAGGAAATTCAAGAACCTCCACAACCATACCTTTATCCAATTAGTGTATTGATTGAGTAGTAACAGCGAAAGGCGCTTATCGCATAACATAATAACAATATAAGTCTTAAGTGTTAAGTCTTAGGTAAATTACTGCTTGTAAATGCTGGTGCATCCGATACAAACCTTAATTCAATCTGGTTACATTTAACTAACCTAAATATACATGCTGGTATCGGCGATATTAAAGTAGACCTTGTATGAATTCTACTTATGGGTAGAAAATAGATGGATGATATGTACCGAATGTTGAGAGAATAAAGAAATAAACCCATATAAAATCTTGATTATGTTGAAAAGGTGGTAATTGGATGGATGTAAGAATTGAATACATTTATCAAACAGCAAAAGGTGTACAAACAACATTTACTTCGGAAACAATGCGTGTTGCAAAGGCAATATTACTGGCAGAGGATATCGAAAAGACTGGACGCGTCAAAGAAATTACTTTCATAGACGATCAGGACAGTACGTGGACTATAAAAGATTTAAGGAAATATATGAAAGGGATAGAGACAGAAGCCCACGATGTAACGGTATATTTTGATGGCGGTTTTGACATCGATACGTACACATCAGGATTAGGATGTGCTATTTATTATCAACAGAACGGAAAATCGTATCGGCTAAGGAAAAATGCGCTCGTTAAAGAGTTAAATACGAATAATGAAGCAGAATATGCTGCATTACATTTAGCTATTCAAGAGTTAGAATTTCTTGGCGTGCACCATATGCCTGTTACCTTTATTGGTGATTCACAGGTAGTTGTAAACCAGTTGACTGGTGATTGGCCTTGTGTGGAAGAGGAGTTAAACAGATGGGCAGATCGAATCGAAACAAAATTAGAAGCCTTAGGCATTACACCAGAATATCGAAGTGTATCGCGAAAGAAAAATCGAGAAGCTGATCATCTAGCATCACAGGCATTAAATGAAACAGAAATAACTAGTACGATTGAATTGAATCAATGATAATTAATTATTTTATTTGTAATTTGAAAGATCTTTTTCTTTAAAATGGATTTTTAAATATACTTAAAAGTCATGAACCAACCAATGGATTCTTTTCTACTTTTCTAATCGGATTAAACAATAGCAACATCTTGATAAGTACAACTAAATTATTCAACTAGTCTAAAAAAGGGTATTCTACGACAAAAGGATAGCCTTTTTGATTATGAGCAAAAAGACAATATGATATAATTTTGAAATAGATAAAATAAAGCCCTAAAAGAATAATAGGAGGGGCGGACATGAACATTAAAGTAAGCAATAAGAGCATTAAAGAAAGATGTGGGACAGTCTCCTTTAAGAGTGGGGAATCGATATATAAATCTAACAATATTACTTTCCATACTTATAGTGTAGATGTTTGTGAAGCTACTGTTAAGACAACAGAAGACTTTCGCGTAATTATTAAAAAGGCAAGAAATGGTGATTTCTACTCTTCATGTAGTTGTCCGACTTTGGCAGGGTATAAAAAAGATTGTCAGCATGTAGCTGCCGTCTTGTTAGCTATCTATCATCATGAGCGTGGAAATCCTGTCTTGTTAGAAAGCGGCCAAAATGCGTCTGTATCTAATGACTTGATCCATATGTTCCAAGAACCACCCTCACGAACAGGTAAATCTCAACGGCATTTTGAAAATCGAGAAATGGTAGAAGCTGCTTTTACACTTCGACCTGTACCTGTTAGTGATCGAATTCTATTTTCAATAGAAGTACAAATAAATGGAGAACAAATCAATCCAATTAGGACATTTTTAACAGATATGAAAGCTAATCGTCCTTATAAGATTTCTAATCTATTCACGTTTGACCTAGATTTGCATTGCTATTCAGTAGAAACAGATGCAGTAATTCAACAACTCATTGAGATTATTTCTGATGAACAAATATATCTAGAAAAACAAGCACTATTTCTAAGTGATATGCCAGGAAGTCAACTACTTATACCCCCTTCTTCGTGGAAGGCACTTGCACCATTACTAAAAAAAGTCGCAAATATATCATTTTTTGTAGACGGCGGGCACTATAGCGGTTTTAACATGATGGAAGAACAATTACCTCTACACTTTGACTTTCTAAAAAGAGATCACAGTTATTACCTAAGCGTTAAAGGGTTAAACAAATTCGTTATCATGCGTGATTATTCAATTGTTCTTCAAAAGGCAAACATCTGGAATCTATCTGAACAAGATAGTGATCGCCTCCTTGAATTCAAACGAGTGATAGGTGCGATTAACACAAACGACATACCTATTCCTAAAGAACAGATTCCTATTTATTTAGAAAAAGTGGTACCCGGCTTAAAAAGACTAGGTGAAGTAAAGGTCGCTAAATCTTTGCAAAAAAAATGGGAGAAAACACCGTTAGTGGTGAAGCTTTATTTAGACCGTGTTAGTAATCGTTTACTAGCTGGATTGGAGTTTCATTATGGAAGTATAGTCATCAATCCGTTGGAATCTCATCCTCAAACGAGTAACTTGATCAGGAACAAAGAAAAGGAAGAGGAGATTCTTCAAATCATGGAGGATAGTAAGTTCACCCAAACGGATAGTGGCTATTTCCTCCATAATGAAGACTTAGAGTATGACTTTCTAACCTATGTTGTCCCAAAACTACAAAAGCTTGCTCAAGTCTATACAACCACTGCAATTAGGAATCGGATTACGAAAGATTCTTTTTTTCCAAGAATACGGGTTAAATTTAAGAAAGAACGAACGAACTGGCTTGAATATAAGTTTGAACTTGATGGTATTCCAGATGATCAAGTTCGCGAGGTATTAGAAGCTCTAGAAGAGAAACGTAAATATTTTCGACTACGTAATGGGTCCTTCATGTCACTAGAAACAAAAGAATTTCATGACATACAACGTTTTCTTCAGGGTTTACCAGAGCAGAATGGAGATCCAATCAATGGATTACGTATGCCACTTGAGAAAAGCTTAAAATTATTAGATAACGTAGAAAGAAATCAAGCTATTTTCGTAGAGGAATCTTTTCGTACATTTTTAGAACATATTCGACAACCAGGGAGCTTAACTTTTGATGTTCCAGATTCATTATCAACTATTTTAAGAGGATATCAAGTAGAAGGTTTTCAGTGGATGAAAACTTTAGCTTATTACGGTTTTGGTGGCATCTTAGCAGATGACATGGGGCTTGGAAAAACATTGCAAAGTATTGCTTTTATTTTATCAGAACTAGAAGAAAGTCGAACAACTAATCAACCATCACTTATCGTGTGCCCTTCCTCTGTTGTGTACAATTGGCGAAACGAGTTGAACAAGTTTGCACCAGACATAAAGGTATCGATAATAGATGGGAAGAAAAAAGATCGTTTAAGACTACAAGAAAATATGGATAATAATGATCTAATTATTACGTCCTATTCCTTATTGCGTAGGGATGTCCAAGGCTTTGAAAAGCATCACTTCCATTCCGTGTTTTTTGATGAGGCGCAAGCGTTTAAAAACCCAATTACACAAACAGCTAGAGCTGTTAAGAAAATACAATCCACGAATAAATTTGCGCTTACTGGCACACCAGTTGAAAATGCAATCGAAGAATTGTGGTCGATTTTTCATGTTATTTTCCCAGATCTCTTTCTTGGTTTAAAGGAATATAGTCACCTTTCAAAAAAGAAGATTAGAAGCAGGTCTAAGCCATTTATTTTGCGTAGAATGAAAAAAGATGTGTTATCAGAGTTTCCAGAAAAAAGCGAAACCCAAATCTCAGTGGAATTACACCCGGAACAAAAAAAATTGTATGCGGCTTATTTAGCAAAACTCAGACATGATACGTTAAAACATCTGGATCAGGATACGATTCGAAAAAATAAAATAAGAATTTTGGCAGGTTTAACGCGATTACGTCAAATTTGTTGTCATCCAGCTTTGTTTGTTGATCAATATACTGCTGGTTCAGCTAAATTTGACAAATTAATAGAGATGATTGAAGAAGCGAGATTAGCAAAGAGACGGGTTTTAATCTTCTCGCAATTCACAAAAATGCTTGATTTGATTGGTAGAGAATTAGCAGGAAAAGAACGCTCATTTTTCTACCTAGATGGACAGACCCCATCAGAAGAAAGGGTAGAAATTTGCTCTATGTTTAATGAAGGAGAGCGTGACGTATTCCTTATATCCTTAAAAGCAGGGGGAACTGGTTTAAATTTAACCGGGGCAGATACCGTTATATTGTACGATACATGGTGGAATCCTGCTATTGAAGAACAAGCAGCTGATCGAGCTTACAGGATTGGCCAGACACAAAATGTTCAAGTGATTAAGCTGGTAACACGTGGTACGATTGAAGAAAAGATGAATGAATTACAAGGAAAAAAGCGCCAATTAATTGGGGAAATCTTAGATGAAGAGAAGCAAGATGGAGCTTATTTAACAGAAGATGACATCAGAGATATCTTGATGTTGGATAAGTAGTATTCATTTATCCTATTTCATAATGAGGTGGTAATATGTCACAACCAAAATCAATGGGTTATAACATGTCCTTAATTGATCTTTATGACCTGAGTCTAGAACAACGAACTGGTTCCTATATTTTACATGAAAAAGAAATAACAGTTATTGAGACAAGTGCGAGTCCGTCCATCCCGCATTTGCTCAAAGGATTGGAACAATTGGATATCGGCTTAGATGAAGTTAAACATATTATCGTTACGCACATCCATTTGGATCATGCTGGTGGAGTAGGCCTATTGCTGGAAAAATGCCCAAATGCATATGTATATGTTCACCCAAGAGGACAAAGACATTTAGCTGATCCTTCGAGGCTAATCCAAGGCGCAAAAGCGGTGTATGGGGATAGCTTTGATCATCTTTTTGATCCTATTGTGCCAGTTCCAGAGGATCGAATAATAACAAAAAATGATGGAGAAACATTGAAAGTTGGAGAAAATCGGACATTAACTTTTTTTGATACACCTGGACATGCTAAACATCATTTTTCGATTTATGATTCATTAAGTAACGGTATCTTTACAGGCGATACACTTGGGATTCTTTACCCGCCAACAGAAACACATGATTTTGAATTGGTTCTTCCGTCTACTTCACCTAACCAATTTGATCCTGAGGATATGTTACTATCATTAGATCGAGTTGAAGACTTAGGGGTTGATTCCATCTTTTTTGGGCATTATGGAAAAGCACAAAACCCTGAATCTGTTTATGAACAAATTAAATTTTGGCTTCCAAAATTTGTTGAAATAGGGGAGAAGGAATACGATTTGACTGCAAACTTACCGTTTGAAGAAAAGGCAAAGTCTGTGGAGGCTAAATTATATCAGATGATTAGTGAATTTTTAGAGGAAAAAGGTGTTCCATCTTCGGATCATGTACACCAGCATATAAAAGTTGATCTGGCCATATGCGCACAGGGAATTGTTGACTACTTGCAAAAGAAACAAGTAAGTTAAACATAATGATATTATGTAAACTAATATTGTGAAAGGAAACGGGTCGTTAATGAACACGACCCGTTTTTTATCATAATGCTACCTTGTTGCTACAATTGATTTTGTTTTATATAACCATGAACCTATTAGGTAAGCTATTGCTCCCCAAAGAAAAATAATTCCTATTCCTATCCATAGCGTACTTGATGCCAGACTTGTCGAATAGACCATGCTATCTCTTAATCCTTGTGCAAAATAGGTGAGTGGTAAGACATGTGAAACCGGTTGTATCCATTCGGGCATCGTTTCAATTGGGAAAAACACTCCACTTAGGAACATCATGAGAAAACTCACGATATTTGCAACACCCATATAAGCTTCTGTTGTTTTACTGAATGATGAAATAAAATAACCGAGTGCATTAAAAGAAAGTGCTCCAAATAGGAATACGACTATAAGACTAAAAAAGTTAATATAAAGATTCGCACCAAATATAAAGACTCCAATAAGAGAAAGTAGAACGATCTGAATAATACTGAATATGAAGCGCATTGCCATATCGCTAAGACCAAATATACTCATCTTCGCCGGGGTCATTCGAAGTCTTTTTATCAGACCTTTTCGTCGCATCTCTACTAAATCCACCATTCCGAATAACCCACCTTGCGCAATTGCTAAAGCAATCATTCCTGTCAGGAGAAAATCAGTATAATCTAATTCGTTGGTACCAGAAGTAACGGACTCAAATTGTAATTGATAGGTTTGAGTTGCACCTGCAGCACTTAAATTAGCTTGTTGAATTAATTTGTCTAAGATACCTGATAAAGCTTGCGTAGTTGCCCCTTGTTCATTTTCTTTATTGATAATAAGAGAAAGGGAAGTTTCTTCCATTGATGCAGGTAGCACTATAGCTGCATCTACTTCTTGTTCCTCCACCAATTCCTCTGCATCTTCACGGTTAAAAGTTCCCTCTTTGATATCCAAGAGTTCCATTTGGCTAATCTGGCTTAATAACATGTCAGAAGTTTCATTTTGGTTTTCATTTACAACCGCAACTTGGGCTTGAAAGTCCTCGTTCGACTCACCACTGAAGATGACCATAAAAATAACCATAAGAATGACAGGGAAGAAGATTCCCCAAAACCACGCTTGCTTTTCTCGTAATGTTAATTTAAGCTGTGCGAGAAACATCTGTTGAAATTGTTTCATATTATTCATGTTAATCTCTCCACTCCTTACCAGTAAATGCAATAAACACATCTTCTAAACTCATCTCATGGATAGACACCTGTTCGACGTGGTAATTATTTTCCTTGGTAAACTTAAATAACTCATACAAAGTATCTTCAGGCTTTGTCGTCCAAATTTTTAATGATGCTTGGTTTCGTTCTGTACGCGTAACAGACTCTAGTTTGGTCATAAATAGCTCAGCTTGTTCTGCTGCTTCAGCGCCGTCAATAAATGATAAGTGTACTTCTCTTTCTTGTGTAAGCTGTTCAATTAGAGAAGCAGGTGTATCCAATGTCACAATTTTCCCTTGGTCTACAATACATACTCTGTCACTCAGCTTTTCTGCTTCTTCCATGTAGTGTGTTGTAAGTATTGTTGTTTTTCCTAATGCTTTAAGTTGTAAGATAATATCCCAAATGTTGCGTCTTGCTTGAGGGTCTAGACCTGTTGTAGGTTCGTCGAGGAAAATGATTTCAGGGTCACTTATCATGGCTAGCCCAATAGCAAGTCTTTGCCTTTGTCCACCAGATAGCTTTTTGACATGATTATTTCGATGTTCTGTAAGATTGATAAGCTCTAATATTTCTTCTGTTGGTCGTGCACTTGTATAAAATGTAGAAAATAAATTCAGATTTTCTTCTGGTGTTAACAAATCAAACATCGCACTAGATTGTGGTTGGACTCCAATTTTCATCTTAATTTGATCAGCATGTTTATCCCAGTTTAATTCGCCAAATTTAATTTCACCTTGATCTGGTGGAACAAGTCCTTCAATCATTTCAAGTGTTGTAGTTTTACCAGCACCATTTGGACCAATAATTGTAAATACTTCACCAGCTTTTACAGAAAAGCTAATATCATCCACGGCACGAATTGCACCAAAGGACTTCTTTAACTGTTTTACTTCTAAAACGGTCATGTTTTCTCCTCACCTTCATAGCTTCCTCATAACATCTTTATTTTAACAGAATTTAACTATTATACTATTTTTTTCTTTGTAATATTTTAATCGTTAAAATGTATAAAGATTTGAAATATTTGTGTTAGTATGTAATTAAAGGGAAATATTGCTAATTGTTCCGTATTTAAGTTTTGGGGGGTAAAAAATGGCTAAAGAAAAACAAAATAAGTCACACCTGCCTTTTAGGTTAAATATACTTTTCATTTTTGTATTCGTTTTATTTGCCATGTTAGTTTTACAGTTAGGAGTAGTACAAATATTAAATGGGGAAGAAGCACAACAGGAAATTAATAAAACATCAGATACAACTACAAAGTTATCCGTACCAAGAGGTCTCATGTATGATCGGTTCGGTAGAATTATTCTGGATAATGAACCTGTGCGTTCCATTACTTATACACCACCTAAAAGTGGTGAGTCTGCAGATAAGCGCCTTGACCTTGCAGAAAAATTAGCGGAGTTTATCGTGATTGAAGAAGATCAGGAAGAATTAAAAGATAGAATAAGAGAAAGAGATAAAAAAGAATATTGGTTTCTATTTAATGCAGACGAAGCCACAGAACGACTCACTGAAGAGGAAAAAGATTTAGAGAATGGTCCGCAATACCAGAGGATACTTGATAAAATTACAGCTGCGGATTATAACGAATATGACTGGTCGGATAAAGAATTATTAAATATTGTTGCGATTAAGAAGGAATTAGACCAAGCTTACGAATTGACGCCGCATGTGATAAAGAACGAAGGTGTCACTGCAGAAGAGTTTGCCAAGGTAGCTGAACATCTTTATGAGTTACCAGGCATCGACGCTGCAACGGATTGGAGTCGAGAAACGGTCTATGGAAATACGTTTAGTAACTTTATTGGTAGGATCTCATCTTCCAGCGAAGGGATTCCAAGTGAAAATAGTGATTACTACTTAACACGTGGTTATAGTAGAAATGATCGTGTAGGATTAAGTGGTTTAGAACAACAATACGAAAGTGAACTGCGAGGAATTAAAGAAGAAGTCCAATATACAATTGACAAGAGTGGAGCAGTTGTGGGAAGAGAAACCGTTGTAGATGGTCAAAGTGGTAATGATTTAGTGCTTACCATTGACATGGAATTACAAAAAGAGTTAGATGTAATTGTTCAAGAGGAATTAGAGGCAGCACTTCAGCAATATCCAGGATCAAATAGATTTTTGCAAGATGCTTTAGCCGTATTGATGGAACCTAAAACCGGTGAGATCTTAGCAATTTCCGGTAGTCGTTATGACCGTGAAGATGGGACGTACTCTGATCAATCGTTCCGTGTTATCTATGATGCGTATCAGCCCGGTTCTGCGGTAAAGGGCGCAACCGTATTAGCTGGGCTAGATTCTGGAGTGATTGGGATTGGAACTAGAATTGAGGATAAACCAGTTAAAATAGCCCAAACACCAGAAAAAAGTTCTTATAATAACCTTGGTTGGTTAAACGATCGTGTAGCATTAGAACGGTCTTCCAACGTCTATATGTTTCATATTGCCATGCGTTTAGCAGATGCTACCTACAGATATAATGAACCATTATATGGCTTTGATTGGGATAGCTTTCAAGAGCTTCGGAATTATTTTAATCAATTCGGTTTAGGTACTGAAACCGGAATTGATATGCCTTATGAAAGTGTCGGAGTAATTGGCGCAAATCAACAAGCAGGTAACTTATTGGATATTGCGATTGGGCAATATGATACGTACACTACACTTCAGTTAGCACAGTATATATCAACAATTGCTAGTGATGGTTATCGTGTTCGACCACACTTTGTAAAAGAAATAAGAAAATCAGAGTCTGAGAAAGGTCAACTAGGACCTGTCGTAAAATCTTTAAATACAGATGTTATGAATAAAATTGATATGAGTGATCAATACATTAACCGTGTTCAGCAAGGCTTAATTGATGTATATCACGGTTCTAGAGGTACTGCTTCTTCATCTTCCTATTGGGGTGAACCAGAATATAGAAAGTATAAAGTTGCTGGGAAAACAGGAACTGCAGAAAATGATATATATGAGAACGGTGTTAAAGTAGGGAATACAGAGAATCTTACACTTGTTGGTTACGCACCATACGACGAGCCAGAAGTTGCTTTTGCCATCGTTGTTCCTAGAAACGGGAAAGAATTAAAAGGTTATTCTCCTCATCACAATATTGGAAAAAGAATGATGGATGCTTATTATAATCTAAAAGAAGAAAGAGCAAAAAATGGAGTTAGTGAGGAAATAGATGAATCTGTTGAAGGAGAAGGCGAGAACGAGGAAGTTGGAGGGCAGGAATAGTCGTCTTACATTAATAAATCTCAATGACATTTCTATTAAGAAGCACATCCAAAGTCATTACTTTTAATGACTTTGGATTGCTTTTTTAATTCTAATTGTAAAAACACCTAAAAACTATGGAAATCAGCAAAAGGTCGAGTAAATAGAAACAAATAATGCTTTAAGAATAAATTCCCACCTTTGCACTATTTTTTATAAGAAAATATAGAATTGTTCCAAAATTACATTTTCACATAGGATAAAATACTTATATATTGTGAAATAATTTACAATCTGTTTACAGTTTTATTTCAGCTAATATTTACACATTTCCATTATTCACTTATACTTCAATTAATTAGTAAATGTTAGGGACATAACATGACTAATACAATCAAAAATATACATAAATCTACCTTTGCTAAATCTAGTAGACTACTACCTTCTCTGGTTAAGTATTGGACTATCGTATGCAAAAATTTCTTTTTGAAGATCTAGATAAATGTATTAGAATTTAATTACAAGAACGTACATAATAGCCCAGAAAAAACCTATATAGTAGTAAAATATCAAAAATAAGTAATATGGACTATGAAAAAAATCAACTAATCCTTAACGCTAGTCAAAAACTAGACAATTAATCACCAAATCATCTAATATTACTAACATAATGACAGAATTTTATGATTATTAACATTATCTTAATAAAATGAAGGTCAATAATCATGTATCATAATACTAACTAGAAACGGTGAGGATTAAAAAATGCAAAAACGACTTAAGAGTAGTGCTTTAACAAATGCGGAAGTAAAAACAACAATATGGTTTTTATGGTTATTTTATGCAATTTTTATAATATATGATGTTTTTTACAATTACTTATTACCTGAACTACCATGGGGGTCAGACTTAGCCAAAGAAACCAATATATTTGATTATGTTCAATATATCATTTTATTTGGTCTTTTACCGGTTTCGATGTTCCTATTAAAGAATGATAAACCGTATTTAATTAAGTATATTTTTTTTATTGGATTAACATCTATTAATATAATAAGCGACATATGGTTTTATCTAGGAAGTGAAGGTAATAGTTATACGAATGGTAATGTTGTAGAGCTATTCATTATACTATTTTCACCAATTTTTGTGAATAAAAGGTTCTTCTATTTAGTTTCAATTGGAACGGGGTTAAAATACTTAGTAATAGGCTTAGCTATTCAAGATCCTGTTGTATTATTTCCAATTCTTATTGTTGTTGTATTATCTATGATAGCTTATATCATTTTACATCGGATACACAGTTATGTAGAAGCTGTTAAGAAGTCCTATGATAAGCAATTAGAAGGGATTGTGAAAGGGATTATTGCTACATTGGAACTTAAGGATCCCTATACTAGAGGTCATAGCGAGCGTGTAGCAGAGTATGCAATGAAGTTAGCGAGAGCTACAAATAAATTTAAAAAAGACGAATTAAATTCTTTTTATTATACTTGTTTATTACATGACATAGGTAAAATTCATATTCCAGATTCAATATTAATAAAACCATCTAAGTTAACAATAGAAGAATATGAAATAATAAAAACGCATCCTACTGTTGGTGCAAAAGCAGTTCAGCAAGTGGAAGGAATTGCAGATTACATAGATGTTATTTATTATCATCATGAGAGATGGGATGGAACTGGATACCCTAAAATGTTGAAGGGAGAAGAGATTCCATATCTAGCTCGAGTCACAGCAATTGCCGATGCATTTGATGCTATGACATCATCACGATCTTATAGAGCAGCTTTACCTTTAGAGGAAGCTTATAAACGTATTATTGATGGTAAGGGTACACAATTTGATCCGGATTTAGTGGATTTATTCCAAGAGACATATCAATCCTGGGTTGAATTTTATGAAAGCTACATAATAGAAATAGAAACTATGGAGAACAACCAAAAGGAGGTGCAAGACTATGAAAGTAAGAAAATTAAGTAAATTAAAAGTAACTTGTTGGTGGTGCTTCTTATTTAAATCTTAGAGATTAGTAATTATTTTTTGACTATTTACAGGATGCTATAAAGTTAGCATCCTATTTATTTTTATATAAATTTGGGGGAAGCATGATGCAATTGAGTAAAGATTCCAAACTAACCCTATACCCTTTAACTATTCGCGATGATAACAAGCACTTTATTGTTGAAGACAACATGTCTGGTGAATTTTATGAGATGCCTAAGATTTGTATAGAAGCAATTAACATGATAAGAAAAGGCGAAACACTTTGTGAAATAGAGGAAAGGCTTTTGCTTAACTACCCAGAAGATGAAGTAGAATTACTTTCTTTTGCAAATCAACTATTAGAACTTGATCTTATTGAGACAATCGATGGTAAGTTAATTAACAATAAGGTGAAACAAAATCATACACCCAATGGTTTTAAATGGCTTTCACCTGTAGTTGGCAAATTCTTCTTCAATAAAATTTCTACAAAGATTTTTGCAGGCATAATACTTATAAATATAATAATGGTTTTCATACATCCGCATTTATTACCTAATTACACGGACTTATTTATTTTTGATTCTATGATGTTTAACATAGTAACCTATATGTTGATAACCTTGATCCTTATCATGATCCATGAATTTGGACACATATTAGCAGTTCGTTCCTACGGCCTACCAGCTAAACTAGATATCGGTCATCGATTATTATTTGTCGTGTTTGAAACTGATTTAACTGGAGCGTGGAAATTAAGACCACAACAACGAAATATCTTATATACGGCAGGAATTTGTTTTGATCAAGTGATGTTGCTTTCTGCTTTTAGCTTATTGTTGATTTTTCAAGGTAGTCACCCTGTATTCATAGGTGTATTATCAATTATCGTGCTTGATATATTTATTAAGACGGTCTATCAATGTTGTTTTTATATGAAAACAGATTTGTATTATCTTTGTGAGAATATGACAGGTTGCTATAACCTGATGGAAAATGGCAAGAAATTTCTTCACAAATGGATCCCATTAATCAAACCAGATCCATCTACGGAAACTTTTGAAGGAGAAGAAAAGGTAGTCAAATATTATAGTATCTTCTATATTTGTGGTGTGGTTTTCACAATAGGACTATTTGCTTTCTATTTTGTACCACAAATGATTTTTGTTTATTCAAGCATTATACCCGCATTATTTGACCCTAGTAACCAGGCATCTTTTTGGGATGCAATCATATTTTTTAGTCAAAGTGTTTTAATGATCGGCTTATTATTATACGTTTGGAGAAAAAATCGAACACATAAATCAGGACTCATAAAAGAATAGAAACAAGTCAAAAAAAGCACTCCTCTTTGGAGTGCTTTTTTAATTATAGAATTGTAAAAATGTTTAAATAAATTTGAATAAATATCCAACCATTGGTGAATCTAAAAGTAAATTATGGAAAGGGGGTTTTGAAGTGGAAGTAGATATGAGCTTAGAGGAAGTAATGGAAGGTATTAGAAGGTTGGAAAAGTTGGAGAAAAATTTAAACAAAAAGAAAATCAAGAAGTCACATCCTCAATTGATGAAAAATGCTCTATATTACTTTTCAGATTGGGAACAAGCAAAAAATAGAAGTACTTCTTGAGAACCTTTATCTGTGAGAGTTTCCCCCAACACCTATAGAATCGACATAGTACGAGGAGAACATTTTTGTTCTTCTCTTTATTTTTTTGTGAAGATAAAATGATAGTTCGTAAAGTTACCTAGAAATTTTTGTTATGAATCAAATCAAAATATGATATTATAGGAAATTGAGTGCCTAGACCTAAAATATAAAAGTAATTGATAAGTAGAGGGGAAACCACTATGGATAACTTCTTAACCTACGAGGAAATTCAGTTGAAATGTGAAAAGATCAACCAAATATATCAAGTAGATGAAGAGAATTTTTACCGTATAGTAGAAAAATGGGCAGAAGCAGACACAACAACGGAAAACAAACTACTAGCTAGTTTCACGGAATTGCTCCAGGTTGTTAATAATGAAATGGCAGGTATAGAGCAGATGGTTAACATGAAGCCTACTTGTCAACTAGGTTGCGCGTTTTGTTGTTATTTTCCAATTGTGATAAATGAAATGGAAGCAAAATTAATGTGCAAAGCCATTCAGGGATTTCCAGAAGACAGAAAAACAGAACTTAGAGACCATTTTTCTCATTATTATAAAAAATATGGAGATAAATTAAAGGAACTAACAGCAATAGATTTTAATGCAGATCCTAATTTTAAGTTATCGTACAAAAAAGCAAATGTACCTTGTGTTATGTTAAACACAGAAACAAACCAATGTATGGCATATGAAATACGACCAATTCCTTGCCGAACTTATGTGAACTATACAAATCCAAAAGTATGTGAACAAAACCTGATGCCAAAAGAGACGATCAGTTTTGAATTTCTATACAACGAATATATTGGAGCATTAAACGAATTCCTTCAATTTCTGTATGAGGAAGAAGATACAGCGTTTATCGAATACCCAAACGATGTCTACACTCATGATTATTTGGTTAATTGGTTTAAGAAATATAGTAAAGAAGAAATACTATGATTCGTTTCAACACATATTAAGTAAGTAAATAGTAACTCCCATCAATAAAAAGAATTCTAGACAAGGAGTGATGGAGTTTTGTCAGATGAAAGAGAAACAAATGTAAGATCACATGACGATCTTAGCCAATATGGAGTGGGGGATTATCTTCTTTTTATTTTACCATCTCTTGTTGGTATTTTATTATTCATGATTCCAATTTCTTCTAATGGAGAGATAACGATACCTGTTGCTTGGATGGCAAATAAGCTGGAAGGCTTCATATCGCCAATCATCCCTGAGACAATGACAATTATATTGGTGATCGTTGCGTTCGTAACGTTTTGGGCAACTATTTTAAAACCGCGATGGATAACAGCACATCATTTTCTTACTACTATATTTGTTGTTCATCCTGCATGGGTAATTGTTAGAATTGTGGGGGCCATATTAGCTATTATGACTCTTTTAGAGTTGGGTCCTGAATGGGTATGGTCTGACGCAACTGGAGGGCTACTGTTATTTGAACTAATTCCTTTATTGTTTACTATATTCTTATTTGCTGGTATCTTTCTACCATTACTTCTTAACTTTGGATTGGTAGAACTTTTTGGAACCTTATTAGATAAAGTAATGAAGCCGCTATTTACTTTACCTGGTCGTTCTTCTGTTGATTGTTTAGCTTCATGGATGGGTGATGGAACGATTGGTGTTGTATTAACAAATAATCAATATGAACAAGGTCATTATACAAAACGAGAAGCAGCCGTAATAAGTACTACTTTTTCCGTTGTTTCTATTACATTTAGTATCGTTATTCTTTCTCAGCTAAAATTACAGGCGTTATTTGTTCCTTATTATTTTACAATTGTACTGGCTGGATTTGTTGCAGCATTAATACTTCCAAGAATTCCGCCTTTATCTCGTAAACCAAATACGTACGTGGTTGAGCAAACGGAGAAAAAGCAAGAATTACCTGTGAAAAGAAGAACAGAATTCCGTTTTGCTTTAAGTAAAGCTTTAGCTCAGGCAAAAAGAAATGAAGGATTTCAGGATACATTAAAAAGTGGCCTGAAAAATGTCCTGGACATGTGGTTTGGTGTGATCCCTGTTGTCATGGCAATCGGAACAATTGCTGTCATTATTGCTGAAACTACGCCTGTGTTTGCATTGATTGGTACTCCATTTGTCCCAATTCTTCAATTATTGCAGGTGCCTGAAGCAACTGAGGCAGCTCAAACAATGGTTATTGGTTTTGCTGATATGTTTCTACCAGCTTTACTTGGTAGTGGCATAGAAAGTGAATTCACTAGGTTTGTTATCGCTTGCGTTTCTGTTACACAATTAATATACATGTCTGAGGTCGGTGGAATTCTACTTGCTTCAAAAATTCCTGTTCGTTTTATTGATTTAGTAATAATCTTCTTATTAAGAACGATGATCACACTACCTATTATTGCACTAGTTGCACATATTATATTTTAAATGCATCCCTGCTTTTTTGAGGAAATACATCTCAGATTAGCAGGGATTTTTTTAAAAATGTACAACTTATTGCTTGATGAACATCGTTACTTTAGATGGTATGTTAATATGGAGTTAATCATTAAGTGGATGGGGGATAGAATAATGAAAAAACATGTCGTAATTGCAGGTGGAACAGGTTTTATTGGAAGTTATCTTCAGCACAAGTTTCAAGAACAAGGTTATAAAGTTTCTATCATTTCAAGACAAACTCCTCATATATCCTGGAAAGATCAGGCATCTATTGTCCAAGCATTAGAAGGCGCCGAGCTTTTGATTAACCTGGCTGGAAAATCTGTCAATTGTCGTTATAACGAAAAGAACAAGAAAGCAATTATGGATTCTAGAACAGAAACTACAACTATTTTAGGGAATGCTATCCTATCCTGTGAAAATCCTCCAAAAATATGGATGAATTCAAGTACAGCAACGATCTATCGTCATGCGGAGGATCGACCAATGACGGAAGAAGGCGGGGAATTAGGTGAAGGATTTTCCGTTGATGTAGCAAAAGCATGGGAAGAAACACTCTTGTCATTTGATTTGCCAAATACAAGGCAAATTGCTTTAAGAATTGCCATTGTATTAGGTAAAGGAGGAGGCGTGATGACACCGTATAAGAATCTAGTTAGATTCGGAATGGGTGGCGTGCAAGGTTCCGGTAAGCAAAAATTCAGCTGGATTCACGTAGAGGATTTATTACAAATCATACTCTTTTTAAGAGATAGACACGATCTAACAGGTATTTTCAATGTTTCTGCTCCAAACCCTGTTAGTAATAAAGAACTTATGACAACGATCAGACGTGCAATGGGAGTTTCCTTTGGTCTACCAGCACCTCGATTGATGCTAGAAATGGGAGCTATTTTTATTAGAACGGAAACGGAGCTAGTACTAAAAAGTAGGTGGGTAATTCCTGAACGACTAGAGCGTGAGGGATTCCAATTTAGTTTTCCAACTCTAGAGAAGACAATTAAAGATATAATCAAGTAACGTATTTACCTTAAACATACTATGATAACTTAAAACACAAGCTACAGAATAGCTTGTGTTTTATTGATTATCTTTTTTTTGGCTTCTTATTAATAAACTCTTCATTTTTATGTTGTGTAGCCTTATTCTGATGGTGAAATTGATCGTATGCTTGATTAGTAAGATAAAGCACTTCATTTTCTAAGTGATCGTTTCTTTTCATGTTCACTACGCTCCTTTTAATCCTAATATGCGAATTGTTTTTGTTTTGTATTCAAAAGTTTTTATAACTCGTGATAATATTGACTAAAAGAAAATAACGAACTATTGACAAAGAAGGTAACAGGTAGCTGGATGAACCGAAAAGGAAAGAAGATCCCTAAAAGTAAAAGCCTTTCAAGATTAAAAGTGTTGGTAGACATCTCCTTAGATATCAAATACTACATAACGAAAAACACAATAACAAAATAACTAACAACGGCAATCAAAGAGGGTAGGATGTAGGTAAATGTATTTTTTGTATGATCTCTTTTAATGATTAACATTACCATTAATGTTAAGAAACAACCAATCAAAGACATATAAACTAGTTGATTATCCGTATCTAACCATATACTTCCTTTAGAATAAAAAACATCTGCGATTGTAAGTGCTAGAATATTGAACATATTACTACCTAAGATCGTCCCTATTGCTAAGTTTACGTTAGCTAATCTTAAAGCAGTGTACACACTCATTGCATCTGGTATAGAAGAGGCCATTGCAACTAAAATTCCCCCGATAGCGGTGGAACTAATTCCTGTACTTCGAGCCATTGCATCTCCAGAAAGTGAAAGAGCACTTCCAGAAACAAAGATAATTACACTAAATAGTATAAATTTCGTTACAGAATATTTTAACTTGTTAGACTGAGTTAAAGGTTCTTTCTCTGTTTTGGTTGTAGTGTTTTGATCAGATTTAGCTTTTGATATGATTTTTATCCCTACAATGTAAACGGTTATAATCAAAACGCTAATAAAGCTAATATGCATGATAGCGATAGAGCTATGTAAGACAAGCCCAATCGCAGTAATTAATCCTAAAATAAGAGAAATAATTCCTGAGTAAACATGATGATCCGATACATGGAGAAATAAACGTTTACCACGAAAATGTATATCAAACGCAAATAATACAAAAAAGTTAAATAAAATGCTGCCTAACCCATTGCCTATAGCTATATCAGGATTGTTTATAATACTAGCGGAAATGGTCACTGTTAATTCAGGTAAAGACGTTGCTACAGCAAGTAAAAGTGTCCCTGTAACAAATCCACTCATGTTTGAATGTTTACTAATCTTATTTGCATGTATAGATAATTGAATTGCTGCTAACGCAGAAACAATTGCTGCTCCAATAAAAATGGCAATATAGATTAAGGCATTAATAAGAAATGCACCTCTTTAGATGGTTTTTTAATTCTATTCTCTAAAATAAAGAGAGTTAAACATCAAAATGATGTTACCTATACCATTCCGTAAGTAAGATCATTATTAAAAAACCCAAGATAAAAGAAATCGTAGAAACTCTTTCATTCCCGTCCCCGTGACTTTCGGGAATCAGTTCTTTATACACAACAAACAACATGGAACCCGCTGCAAATGCTAGTCCATATGGAATAATTGGTTCAAAAAACTCTCCGAACGCTACACCTACTAGGCTCGCAATTAGCTCAATGAATCCAGTCATACTAGCCAATAAAAAGGCTTTTAGTCGACTAACATGTAACGTGATTAAAAACAGTCCTACCAAAAAACCATCTGGTATATTCTGTATGCCAATCGCAAAAGACACGACTGGTCCTAACTCTTCACTATTACTTACATTACTTATGCCAACCGACAATCCTTCTGGAATGTTATGTAGGGACATTGCAACTAAAAATAAAATAACACTCGCATGAGGAGAAGAATTTGGAGTATGATCTAAATCGACATGAGGGATTAAACTTTCCAACATCGTTAACACTAAAGTTCCAATTAATATGCCTACAATCAGGATCCCGACATTTGAAAGCTTTAACGCTGACGGAATTAGGCCATAAGTAGAAGCTGCAACCATAACCCCAGCTGTAAAGGCAAGTAATGTATCCTTTCCTTTATGGGATACATTCTTAATTAAAAATATAGGTAAAGCACCTAAGCTTGTACAAAGTGCAGAAATAAAAATGAAGTATAAACTCATGATTTGCCCTCCAACATTGCTTTAATGTCGCCATCTTTGCATTTTATGTTTCATTGAAAGAAATCATGTTTAAGAAAAAGCATTTCTTTATTTTTATGCAATCTTAAACAACAAAGTACACAAAGATAGAGGAATTTCTCTGTTTTAGTCGAAAAGAAATATAGAGGACATCGACATAAGATTAGGTAAATCGAGGTGCACAAAATGAAATGCAAAAAATGTAGAAAATATATTAAAAATAAAGATCTTACAAAATATACACATGAAGAGATAGTTTTAATAGAAGAACACATAAGAAACTGTTCTAGATGTAACAGAACATATATTAAAACCACTAGTGGATTAATACACCGACTTTCTCCGAAAACATGGGGAATTTTAACGGTATCTATTCTATTTATTGTTTTTATCACATTCACTACTGGTGCAATGGACAAGCTTGCAAGCTGGTGGGGCGATCAAAGTATTGATCAAGGCAATTTTGAAGAAATAAAACGATTTGGATTAGATAATAATTTAGATCTTTCTGTAGAGGATAATGGCGTTAAGGTTACGATCACACATGTTCTGGCTGATGATATTCAAACGTTTGTTTATTATGAGGTTGAGGATTTAGATAAAGGCAGGTTATTAAGAATTTCAAATCATCCTAGAGTATTAACGGAAGAAGGGGTATTTGATTTTAATCAACGGTTCATTGATCCTGTACATAGTATGATGGATCTACCTGATCAAATGACCAGTGACACCGTTTACAGAGGTAGGATTGGAATGCCTCCTATTTCAGAAGATGAAGGTGAAATAGAATTAGTAATTAGTAGCTTACAAGAAGTGAATGAATTAAATAAATATTCGTATATGATGCATACTGAATCAGGCGAATTAACAGACGGGGAATGGAAATTTGATATTCCGATTAAAAAAGAGGAGATGCTTGAAAAAGTAGTTAATCTAGAAACTGATATTGCAGGATATAAGATAAAAATAAACAAAGTAACTATTGCTCCTACAACTACACTTTTTGAGTATCAATTCAAACAAGAGCAGGATTCTACTGGATATGGTTTGCCTTATCTTCAATTTGACAGATTAGATAGTAATGAAGACACTTTCCTTCGAGAAGATATGTCAATTATACCAATTGATGACATGCGTTCTGATGCAAATTGGCGACTCGATTTCGCAGCCTTTGATCCTATGTATTATTACACACCAGACTCGATTGACTTATCGATTTCTTTCCTAAATGAAACAGTTCCTATAGACGAAAATTTTACTATTAATCCAGATTCAACTGAACCGCAAACTATTACGGTAGCAAACACGGATGTGACTATTGATGACATCAAGTTAGGGACACCCTCTAGCTTAACTATGAATTTTCCCTATACGGAGGACAGAGTATTTGAAAGGCTTATTTACGATGTTTTTACTGACTCAGGGGTCCATGGAATGAGCTATAATAATTATGAAGGCATATATGTTGATTATAGTGGGAATGAAGTTAATCTAGAAGAAATGACCACATACACGAGAGAAATGGAAAAAATTAGACACTACATAATTAAAGAAGAGCTAATTATTGAGTCTGGTAATGAGGATATCGTTAAACCTATTGGAATAAGAGTACATGGCTATCAGAAAACCACATTCCCAGATCAAAAGATTCATGTAGAACTCAATTAATAAAACATCCTTAAAAGGCATTTTTGATTGATGAGAATAGGGAATCTTCTATTTGCAAGGACGGTTCTCCTAAAATTATTCACCTTAATTAGTTCCTTATTGGAGGTGTTACAGTATATTGAAATATGAGAAGACAAAGATCGGAATAGGATCATTTTCACTATTATTGTTTTCACTAGGATTTTTATTTTCCTTTTCATTTGGTGATCAAGCAGCGTTAGGGGACAGTATAATACAATCTATTGGATTAAAACCATGGTCAAAAGGCGATCATGGATTGCATTATACTGCATTTTATTCACTAATTTTCTTCTTACCTGCATTATTTTTGGGATATAAATATAGAGATGATTGGGGAGCAAAAGTAGGTAGGATACTATCGATAATTTTTTTCATGACTATTTTGATTAGTTCACTTTTGGTCATTGACATTTAAAAAACAGCTCATGTTTCATAACAGAGCTGCATTTACAAAAAACGTTTTCTAATATCAGGAGACGGAAGTTCACAACTTTCTTTTTTCCCAAACCATTTATATCTATTTCTTGCGATAACATTATAGAAGATATCTCTAAGTGGCTTAGGTACAATCAACAATGGATAGAGTACTTTCCATAAGCCATTAAGATTTTTGCATATCTTGAGAGCAGCAGTAGATTTGGAATACCAATTTGATTCATCGATCAGAATTATGCTATCCAAATGCTTTGGAATTTGATACTTTTCCCTTAGTTTTTCTCCGATATCACTTTGGAGAGAGGCGAATTTAAAGGTAGCAGTACGATCTCGTTTAATAATAAACTGGACACTACGGTCACAAAAATTACACTCGCCATCAAATAGTATTATTTTGTTCATCAAGATCCCTCCGTACGTTTATTCTAACACAAATAATCCTGAAACCATTCTTTTACACATTCGTATATAGAAGTAGATAGTATTTTTATAACAACGTATGGAAAGGCGATGTAACCAGTGCACTTTAAGGCAAAAATAGATCGATTTTATATTATATTTATAACAATTTCCATTCTTATCCTTGGTTTAGCGACGATACTACCTATAATTTTAGATCAAGATGCACCCTTACTTGCTCAATTCATTATGATAGGACTCTTTATCGTCCTAACGACTTTCATCTTATGGATTACTTTTACTATTGAATATGTACTGTTAGATGAATATTTACTTGTAAAAGGTGGCCCATTCCGTAGTAGGATTCGCTATGCTACCATTACAAGAATTTCACGTACGAAAGACATGTATTCAGGTTATCGATTATTAACAGCTAGAAATGGCCTTGAAATCTTCTATAAAACAGCGATTCTAGGAAGTGTGAAGATTTCACCTAAAAAGGAACAACGATTTATCTCTGAATTAAAAAAACGTTGTCCAAATGTAAAGATGGACTTTTAAACAAAATACTATGTCATTGGTCATATTAGTTTCACCCCAGGTATATGATGAATTAGTGGGGGAGGAGCGAATGTGATTGGACAGATCTTATTCATTTCTATATTACTGTTAATTGGTCTTATAATCGGTGGGGGCATCGGTTGGATCATGTCTATATTTTTTAAAAACCATACATCTGTCCTGTATTTATTCGGATGTGGCATCATACTTGGTATGATATTCTTTCATCTAGCCCCCGAAACATTACAACAATATAACTGGTTAGGACTAATCATTGGATGCCTTTCGGGTATTATTTTAATGTTCCTTGTTGAGGGCATTATCATGGAATTACATAAAAACAAATACGCACCCAAAACATCTATCGCCACTCTGTTACTTGTCATTGGCATGGCAATTCATAACATGCCCACTGGTATGACAATAGGTTCAGAATTAGGGGAGATGGAATGGACCTCTAGTGCATTAATTGGTACATTTATTATACATCAAATCCCTGAAGGACTCGCTTTGTTTCTATTGCTATTAAATCGGTCGGATTCTCTATCACCCTTTATTCTCGTATCTGTGTGCTTATCCCTATTATTATTTACATCTATTATTATAGGTTATATGTACATAGATGCTCCAACTAAAATGAAGGCGATTCTAATGGGGACTTCTATCGCGACTTTAGGATATGCAAGCATTCACGGGATTAAGCACGAGACAAATATCCAAGCTACATACAAACCTATTTTCATTGGCTTTGCTATTGTATTCCTATTCATATGGCTTTTGTAGATAACACGTAATTGTAAAGATCCGGGATTTTCCGGATTTTTTTATTGAACATTTTACAAAAGTGTCTATGCTTGTGATGTAAATCACAGATATTTTCAAAAAAATCGTCATAATGAGGTGTAGACTGTCTAAATATTGAGGTGAAAATATGAATACATCTTATCGTCCAGAATTAGTGGCAACAGCAAGAGATTTAAAGGAAGTTAAAGTGCTAGCAGAAGCAGGTGCTGATGCGATTCTTGTCGGTCATCAGAAATATGGCCTAAGAGTTACAGGTGACTTTGGGTTAGAAGATATCGAACAAGCTGTTCTTTTTTTACATGGTTTAAATAAAAAGATCTATGTAGTAACAAATGCAATTTTTCATAATCAGGATTTAATCGATTTGCCGCATTACTTTGAAAGGTTAGTAGAACTGAAAGTAGATGGAATTGTTTGTGGAGACCCATCTGTATTTCCAATCCTAGATGAAATGGGGAAGTTCATTCCTGTTTTTTGGAATCCAGAAACATTATCTACGAATTTTGAGACATTAAAGTTTTGGCAAAAGCAAGGTATTCAAAGAGCGATTCTGTCGAACGAGTTAGCTTTAGATGCCATTTTTGAAATAAAGCAAGAATTAGAGCTACCAATAGAGATACAAATTCATGGTATGACTTGTATTTTTCAATCAAAACGAAAGCTCGTATCGAATTATTATCATCATATTGAGGATGTAAACAACCAAGAAAAGTATGATCGAGATAAGAAACTTCATTTGAAGGAACCGAAAAAAGAAGATACAAATTACCCGGTGTTTGAAGATTTTAATGGCACTCATATTATGAGTAACGAAGACTTATGTATGATTGAGCACCTAGAACCACTTATTGATAAGCGGATTGATAGTTTGCGAATAAACGGAATACTTCAGTCAAGAAGCTACAATGAAGCAATTGTTAAACTGTATCGAGAAGCGATTGATTTATGTATGAGCGATTTATATCAATATAAAAGTTTCCAGTTCTTAAATAGAGTGAGAGAAAGCTTAGGTGCAATTAAGAGTGAAGAACGTAAACTTGGAACAGGTTTTTATTTTAAAGAACAGATCTACTAAATAGAGGTGTTACGATGGGAATGACTATTGGAAAGAAGCCAGAATTATTAGCACCGGCAGGAAACCTAGAAAAATTAAAATTTGCAATACACTATGGTGCAGATGCCGTTTATATCGGTGGAAAACAGTTTGGATTACGAGCGAAGGCAGGTAATTTCTCCTTTGAAGATATGGAAGAAGGGGTAGCATTCGCTAATAAATACGGTGCCAAAGTCTATGTTGCTGCAAACATTATTGCACACAACGAAAACTTAGAAGGCGCACATGAATATTTTAAGAAGCTATATGACATTGGGATTGCCGCAGTTATTGTGGCAGATCCTGCCTTAATCTCAGCATGTAGGGAATCTGCTCCTAATTTGGAAGTTCATATAAGTACACAAGCATCGATTGCGAACTGGAGAACTGTTCAGTTTTGGAAAAACCAAGGGATTCCTCGAGTTGTGTTAGCAAGAGAAGTATCCCTAGAAGAGATTAAAGAAATGAAAGAAAAAGTAGACATTGAAATTGAAGCATTTGTTCATGGCGCAATGTGTATTTCTTATTCTGGAAGATGTGTGCTTTCCAATCATATGACTGCGCGAGATGCAAATCGCGGTGGCTGTGCACAGTCATGCAGATGGAATTATGATTTATTTGAAGATGGGACAGATGGATCTGTAAGTATATCAGATAGAGCAGATGAAGCCTACACTATGAGTTCCAAAGATTTAAGCATGGTTGAGCACTTGCCTGATTTAATTCATGCAGGTGTAGATAGTTTGAAAATCGAAGGTAGAATGAAAAGTATTCATTATGTAGCAACAGTCGTGAATGTGTATAGAAAGATCATTGATACTTATTTCGAAGATCCTGCTAACTATCAGTTAGATCCCGAGTGGGTAGATGAGATTTGGAAAGCAGCACAACGCTCGTTGACTACTGCATTTTATTATAACGAACCTACAGAAAAAGATCAGTTATTCGGGAAACCTGATCGTATTACGAAATATGATTTTGCGGGTCTTGTTCTTGAATATGATGAAGCAACACAAATTGCTACGATTCAACAACGAAACTCGTTTAAAGTAGGAGATGAGATAGAATTTTTCGGACCAAACTTTTATCATTTTAAACAAACGATTAAAGAAATTTGGAATGAACACGGAGAAAAAATGGATATAGCAAAACATCCAATGATGATCACAAAGGTAAAAGTAGACCAACCAGTACGATACTACGATATGATGAGAAAAAGCAAATAATAATAAGTCCTCTTTACTTTAACTAGTAAAGGGGATTTTTCTAGTACTGAATGTTATTGGATGATAGTTTATTGATTATTTATGTAAATATCTTTGTTCATACATGAATTTAGATATTCTGCGAAACATAGGAAAAATGACTAACATTTTCGCAGGAGGAAGATCATGTCTAAACATTATCAAGTGCCACAATTCCCAGAACCCTATTGGAGAGAATCTGTAAAATTTCCTACGTTTCCTAAACTAGATAAAAGCATTCATATAGATATTGGGATTGTAGGCGGTGGAATTGCTGGGATCACTACAGCTTATTTATTAACGAAACAAGGTTATAAGGTTGCTCTACTAGAAGCTGGGAAATTATTTAACGGAACAACTGGCCACACAACCGCAAAAATTTCAGCCCAGCATGGATTAATTTATGACGAGTTGATTCAACACCTTGGGGAAGATAAAGCAAAGCTTTACTATGACGCAAACGAAGAAGCAAAACAGTTTATTCAGAATACGATAGATGAGCATAATATAGATTGTGATTTTTCCGTTGAGGATGCTTATGTTTACACGAATGATGATAAGTATGTAAGTAAAATCTCTAATGAATTAAAAGCATACGAAAAATTGGGAATTAATGGGGAAATCGTGGATGAGATACCATTTGATATACCGATTAAATCAGCTATTATCATGAAAGATCAAGCACAGTTTCATCCACTTAAATACTTAGTCTCACTTGTACAGTTCATAAAAGAAAACGGCGGTCGGATTTATGAGAATACAACGGCAACAGATGTAGAGAATGGAGATCATCCTAATATATTAACGTTAGATGGTCATAGAGTAACTTGTAATTATGTTGTAGCAGCATCCCATTTTCCTTTCTATGGTGGTCAAGGTTTTTATTTTTCTCGCATGTATCCGCATCGTTCTTATATTGTAGCTGTCAAAACGGATAAAAAGTATCCTGGTGGCATGTATATCAATGCTGAGAAACCAACAAGATCTATTCGTTCTACAACCACGGATGGGGAAGAGTTATGGTTAATAGGTGGAGAACATCATAAAACGGGGCAAGGTAAGCCAACAACGGAGCATTATGATGCACTCGAAACCTTTGCAGACCAAACATTTGGAATTAAAGAGTACGTTTACCGTTGGTCTGCTCAAGACCTTACGACACTAGACAAAGTACCCTATATTGGCAAAGTAACCGAAGATCAACCAGAAGTACTTATCGCAACTGGATTTAATAAATGGGGAATGACAAGTAGTACAGTAGCTGCAAAACTAATAACTGATCTAATTAGTAATAAAGAAAATAAATATGCAGAACTATATGCTCCGTCGCGATTTCATGCGGATCCTGATTTAAAAAAATTCATGGAAATAAATGCTGACGTGGCAAAACATATGGTCCAAGGCAAATTAGAATTTACGTCAGCCAGTATAGATGATGTGAAGGAAGATGAAGCTAAAGTGATACGTATAAACGGTAAGAGGGCTGGAGTATATCGAGAAAAAAGTGGGGAAGTTCATGTTGTTGATACAACTTGTACACATATGGGGTGTGAAGTAAATTGGAATGATGGTGAGCGATCATGGGATTGTCCATGTCATGGCTCTAGGTTTTCAATTACTGGTGAAGTATTGGAAGGACCTGCACAACAACCATTAAAACGATACAAACAGAAATAGATGAAAGGGAGGAGTGATTTTTTGAGAAGTGTGACACTTGAGAATGGTATCGTCTACTACGAAAAGATAGGAGAAGGTACACCGATCCTTTTCATTCATCCTCCTGGTCTTGGTAGAAGAGTGTTCGATTATCAAAGGGTTTTATCAAGCAAATATCAAATAATCCTTCCAGATTTCTCTGGTCATGGCTGGTCAAAATCGTTTTTAAACGATTCCATCTTTAATCAATATATAAAAGAGATTAATGCTATACTTAGGGTCAATAATTTAGAAAAGGTAATTATATGCGGATACTCAGCAGGGGGAATGATTGCGCAAGAGTACGCACTGCGGTATCCGTTAAACACGGAAGCACTTATATTATCTGGGGGATACCCAAAGGTAGACACTGTTGGTTTACGGATGATGTACAATATAGGAGTTAGAGTGTTAAAAGCATCTCCAGACTTACTTGCAAAAATATTAGCCAAAAGTCATGCTAGGGATCAAGGGTATAGAGAGATATTGTACGAGGCAATGAAGCTTACGAATGTCAATCATTGGATAAGGTTCTATGAAGAAACATATCAATATGATTGCTCTGAAAAATTAATGCAGCTACAGATGCCTGTACTATCAGTTTATGGAAAAAATGCTTATTGGATTCACAAGCACAAAATTTTTTATAAGCAATGTAAACAAAGCAAACTTGCTTTTATAAAAAATGAGTTTCATCAGATTCCAACAAAAAAGTGGCAAGCATTCAATCATATTCTTGAAAATTTTATTAAATCAGAAGTTAAAAACCGTAAATTCTAATATAGAATCTACGGTTTATTTTTACTATATTGAGATTGTATTTTGTTTTTCTTTATGCTTTATCCCTAAATTATATGCAATACAAAATCCTTCATGCGTAGCATCAGCAAGAGAGGCATGACCAGCAGCATCTCCAATAACATACACTTGATCCACTCTTTGACGCAATTGTTGTTCTAATGGATTATAGGCTTTTACTCCCATGGCAACAACTACATATTCTGTATCTATCTTTGTTTTTTCTCCGGTTTCTATATCCTCTACGGTAATACAACGACTTTGAATTTCGTTTACGTTGTGATTTGTAACTACCTTCACATGGATTTCTTTCAAACGTTTGATTAATCGTAATCGGACCTCCGGACTTATTTTCTTACTTGATTTAGTTGGGATTTCAATCCATGTTACATCATTTGCTTGTTCAGCAAGTCTACGCGCCGTACTTTGACACACCATTCCGCTACCCAAAATAACGACGCGATTATGCTTAAACGTTACACGATCTAGTTTCACATCTTCGTACGTATATACATGTGGACAATCATTACCTTTAATACTTGGAACAAGTGGGGTAGCTCCTGTTGCCAAAATGATAGCATACGGACTTAGCGCTAGTATTTTATCTACACTTGCTTCCGTTTGTAATCGCATATCTATATCTAATCGTTCCATCTCATTTGAAAGATAATCAATGTACCAATCCATTTTTTGTTTATAAGTGGGGTCGGATACTAAATGTAATTGCCCTCCAAGCTTATTTGTTTTCTCAAAAAGGGTAACGTCATAGCCTCTATTTGCTAATACTCTTGCGGCCTCCATACCTCCAGGACCGCCCCCAACAATTACGATGCGTTGTTTTTCTTTAATTGCATGGAAATCATCAAACTCCAATTCTCGTCCAGCTCGCACATTTACGGAGCACTCTATATGTCCTATTTTTGTGTACACACAATGCAAACAGGAAATACACATTCTAATTTCTTTTTCACGTCCATGCAAGGCTTTATTACACCATGCAGGATCTGCAAGGTGTCCGCGGCCTATTGCTACAAAATCAGCTTTACCGTCTGCTATAATGGTATCTACATATTTTGGTTCTCTAATATTTCCAACCGCGATGACTGGAATGTTGACTTCTTTTCTTATTAATTCGGCTAGATAGACACGCCAACCTTGTTCAAACAACGGCGACTCAATGACTTTGTCCATAGAATTGTAGTTACCCGCACTCGCATGAATTGCGTCGACGCCAACCTTTTCCAAGTAGCGGCATATCCTTTTACTTTGTTCCACATCTAACCCACCATCATCAAATTCATCAATGCTTAGGCGGATGCTAACGGGGAAATCGATGCCACATGCTTGCTTTATGCCTTGTATAATCTCTTCTACAAATCGCATTCGATTTCTAAAATTACCGCCATATTGATCTGTACGAATATTCGTAGTTGGGTTTAGAAACTGACTGATCAAATAACCGTGTGCACCGTGAAGTTCAACCCCATCTGCACCAGCTCGCCAACTACGAATAGCTCCCGATATAAACTTCTGTATGATTTCCTTTACTTCGTTTGTCAATAATTGCCTTGGTTGTTCTCCAATTGCATCACAAGTAATGGCACTTGGAGCTATGATCTGTTTCCCATCAAGTAATGCAGAGTTGGATTCTCTTCCGGCATGATGTAACTGAACAAATAGTTTCGCACCATAAGTATGTATGACGTGCGCTAGGCGTTGAAATCCTGTGATATATTCATCATCATCAATACGAAGTTGCTTGAAGGTTCCTTTTCCAAGATCGTAGTCAATCGCGGTAAACTCTGTGACAATTAAACCAACGCCGCCCTTTGCTCTCTCTTTGTAATAATGAATGAGTGCTTCGGTCATTTCCCCATTAGGACCTGCAAGTCCCGTCCCCATACCTGGCAGTACAACTCTGTTTTTTAAGCTAACAGTGCCGATGTCACCTTTTTTAAAAATATTTGGAAATTTCAAGTGATTCTCCCCTTTTTGTTAATCATTTCACAAATAGGTGTAATAATGCTTCTTTATCTTATTATAATAGACGCATGTACCTGTTTTAGTGTTGAAATATTGCAATTTAATAACAATTTATAAAAGAGCCTTAGTCAATCCACGGAATTCAGACTTAGATAAAGGGAAGTGTGGTTTCTGCGATTATCGGTTTGTTTGCGGAGGTTCTCGTTCTAGAAGCTGTCCTGGAGATTATCGAAAGTGGATCTTATTGTGTGTACATACCTAAGTCTATGATTTAAGTGTAGTTTATGAAATGAAGGAATGTTTTTTATTTTATCTCAATTAAAAGGAAAATAATGTTAAACTATAGTTGGTGCTTTTCTCCATATCGTGACGTATCTTTGCAATAAAGAGGGCAGATAAGTGTTGGGAAAAGAAAGTATCACTTAAAGGAGGATTAGTTAAAACGTGCCGATATCTGATTATTACAAAGGGCTTCGAGAAAAAATTGGATCAGAGCTATTATTGATACCAAGTGTTGCAGCAATTATAAGAAATAGCAACGACGAAATATTGTTTCAACACCCTCGCGATAGTCAATATTGGAGTTTACCAGCAGGAGCAATTGAACCTGGTGAAACAGCTGCTCAAGCAATTGTTCGAGAAGTATGGGAAGAGACGGGACTATTTGTTAACCCTACAAAAATATTAAGTGTCCTTGGCGGAGAGGAATTCCGCTTTATCTATCCTAATGGTGACCATGTTGAATATACTATCTTGGTTTTCAATTGTGAGATAGTAAGTGGAGGACTAGAATCTATGGATGGTGAATCAGTTGAGCTACGTTTCTTTAGTGAAGAAAATAAACCGAAATTAGCTTTGCCTTATCCGGATTTTATGTTTCAAAAGCTGTTTTTTAAAGACACTTATTTTCAACCACTTAATTATGATGAATAGTAGGCACAGAAAAGTAGATTTTTAATAGACAAGGAGAAATATTATGACTTTTTTTACATCACCTTTCGTCATCGCAATATCAGGTGTATCAGGTGGCGGTAAAACAACCATAACCAAAGCATTAAGTGATAGATTATCTAATTCTACAAACCTATTTTTCGATGACTATGATTTTGAAGGTCCGGTTGATATTATTGATTGGGTGGATCGAGGGGCAGATTATAATGAGTGGAACTTGGATCCTTTGATACATGATCTGAAGCAAATCATTTCAAAATGCTATACTTTTATTCTTCTCGATTATCCGTTTGCCGATAAGCATGTTAAGACTAGCAAATGGATTAATGCTACTATTTTCATAGATACCCCATTAGATGTTGCAATGGCACGTCGATTGATGAGAGATTATAAAAATAGCTCTAACACTACTATATTAAATGATTTGGACAATTACCTTTTACGTGGAAGAAGGGGGTATATTGAAATGCGTAATACCATTAAACCAAACTCTGACATTATAGTGGATGGTACTTTATCAGTCTCTGAGATTGTAGATGAGATTTGTATGGGTTTAAAGTCAATGGGATTAAAATAATGCTTAACAAAAGGGTGGGAATAATGAAAAAAATACTACTGTTCATATTGATTGCAACAGTTGTTTTTATCATTTTTGTTCTTAATGGTATAAGTACTAAAACACTTGATGGAATAGTAGTAGGTTTAGATTCAAATAAGAAATCATTTCAATTAGACTGTCCCGTTATTAAGTATAGTGGCTTTAGTGGTTCCGATGGTTTAGGTTACTATTGTACGATTGAATGGACTGAAGACACTGTTATTAGCAACTTAGAAGGAGAAAAATTGCCTATGAAAGCTATTGATGAAGGAGACCTTGTGACAGTCTCGTTTGAAAGTAGGCAGTTTATTACTTTGAAACATATGCATCTAATAGCAGACGAAATTATTATGGAATGACCAAAGATAGGGGGATTTCGTGAAGTTTCTAGGAAATATATTTATATTTTTTATTTTGTTTGCTTGTTTTTAAGTGTGGTTTTAATAAACTATATGCATTCTTCGGAACTGATCCTATTGGAAAATCTAAGACATTCTATCTTTATGGGTGCATTCTATTTCCTAGTTAATAAATAATATAAAGAAGTCGGAGGATTCCTATGTCTGTTAAAGCTATATTTTTGGACTTTTATGGAACAGTTGTACATGAAGATGAAAAAGTTATAACTAATATATGTGAGCAAATAAAGGCAAACTCGCAAACGGATGCAACAGTATCAGAAATTGGGGGAGTATGGTGGAAAGAACTTTCAACTCTATTTAATGAAAGTCATGGTGAAAATTTCATACCTCAAAGAACCTTAGAAGAAACTTCCATAAAAAGAACACTGTCATATTTTCAATCAAACTTAGATGAAACAAAACTGGTTAATCTGATGTTTAGACATTGGATGACACCAGCTATTTTTCAAGATGCAGTCGAATTTCTAAAGCAAAATACACTTCCCGTCTATATACTCTCTAATATTGACCGTTCAGATATTTTAGAAGCTATTCATCTACATCAGTTGTTGTTTAAGGACATAATTACAAGTGAGGACGTGAAATCATATAAGCCTGGTTCAGAGATGTTTGAACACGCTTTAATGATTAGTGGATTGAATCCAAATGAGGTCATTCACGTAGGGGACTCATTATCTAGTGACATTGCTGGTGCTAATAATATTGGGATTAAAAATGTATGGGTAAATAGAAACAACAGAGAATTAAAAGGAATTATTAAACCCGATTATGAAATCAATAATTTAAAAGAGCTTTTAAATATTGTTAAATTGAGGGTTTCCAAATGAGGCAGAAAATTAAATGTTTGTTCTTTTCACTGTTGATCATGCTTTCTTTAAATGGATGCAGCACAATGCATGCAAATGAAGATATCTTTCAGTATAAAGATTCGTTTATAGGCGATAACAGTGCAGTAGTAAACCTTACCAATCAATTGCGAAATGGCGAACATGTAGAAGGATTTGAACTTAATACAAAAGAACAGCCATATGGCATAATCATAAATTATGATTTGCTAGGATCAGAACAAGATTACATAGATACAGCATTATACAATGCTACATTTTTATTTGTTTTAGTGCAAAATGTGGACTATGCTACATTTCATTTTGGAAAAGATGAATATACAGTAACAAAAGAGAATCTACAAGATTGGTATGGGGAAGAATTAAGTGAATTTACTAATGAAGAAAAGTTGACACGTTACGTACAAAAACAGTTAGAAAATGAAAATAAAGTGAATCAGTTCTTTAACTAAAGGTTCAGAAACAGTCTATCTGTGGTGGTATAGGTATTCCAAGATCCTTTATATTACAAACAGGAAGAAAACCTAACGAATATGAAGACGATTATATTCGAAGTTAAAAGCTTACCAATACGTGATTCATTCTAGTAGGAATATATTTATATAAAAAGGAGTAAATGACTGATGGGATTCCCTCAATTAGAAACAGACAGACTTCACCTGGTGCAAATAAAAGACGAATATACACAGTCCTATTATGAGATTATGTCGAGAAACGATGTGACAAAATACTATGGAATGGACAGTTTAAAAAGTAAGGAGGAAGCAAGACAATTCATTGACTTCTTCCAAAAGGCATATGATGAACAAAGAGCAATAAGGTGGGGGATCGTAATAAAAGAATCAGGAGAGTTTATTGGAACAGTGGGTTTAAACAACCTTAACACCTCAAAGAAAAAGGCGGAGATCGGTTACGAATTACATCCTACCTTTTGGAGGAAAGGGTTTACGAATGAAGTTGTAAAAGAAGTATTACAATATTCTTTTGAAGAATTAGAGTTATATAGAGTGGGTGCAGTGACATATCCTCAAAACGAAGCATCAATTCAACTATTAAAGCGATTAAGTTTTGTGCAAGAGGGATTACTAAGGGGTTATCTCTATCAAGATCAACAATCTCATGATGCTTTAATTTTCTCATTAATAGAGCCAGATTGGATTAGACATAAGAATCTGGTGGAGAAATAAAATAATGGATTTATATGAAGAGCTTGTTAGAGTTGCTAAGAACTTGAACGAACAATTAGAAATTACACGTCTATTATTTGGTTCATTGGGACTAGAAAAAGTAACTGGATTGACATTTGATCCCCACCAAGACATTGATGTTCTTGTTCCACTAACCTATTTACAAGAAAAATGGCCATTGTTTAAAGAAGCTATGCAACTAGTCGGATGCACAAGCAGGACTGCTTATAAAATGGTCTGTTTAATAGCCAACCTGCATGACACTAAAGAGAAGCACCCAACAGTTTATAATGATTTAAATAAAAACGAGCTTGGATTTTTTCCCAAACTCGTTTTTATGTAATAGAAGACTAAATTTTAAAAAGTTTACTAAACGATATCTATTTATATGAAATTGGCAATCCTTCAAATGAAACAATTTCAGAAATTCTAATGTGGATGGCTTTTTCCTTACTAAGATTAATTTGGATGTGATCTACTGCTACACCAGCTAACTTTCCTTCTACTTTTCCATTCGTTGTCGTAACCGTAATATTTAAGTTTTGATGTCTACTCAAATGGTCAACGAAAACCGGATCAAGGTGGGTTACATACCGTGTAGGTTGAGGTACTAATGGTGTGGGGTATATATGTGTATAGGGGGTAGGTAGATTATTCACATGGATAGGCTGTACAACCGGATGTAAATACGCTGGATTGTTTTGTGGGAATTGTGCTTGAAAATTATGAGCGTAGTTCTTTGAAGTCATCTTATCATTTCCCTTCGTATAGATATTACAAAAATGTATGTATCTATACGAATAGTTATAACTAAAATCATTAATTTGAATAGAAGATATTGAAAAGGGGGTTACATCAGAGACGACCTCTCATATGTAAAGAAGTTAACCACAGAAGCGAAGGATTATCATATGATAACCCATACCACTCAGGAAAAATGACTATTGCCATTACCAAAGAATTCGAAGAAAAACCTTCTTTTCTTTTACACGTATTGCTATGGAGAAATATATATAAAAATCTCCCTTTCATCGAATTAAAGCCCAATGCTATTGTTGTATAGTCTGATAGAAAAAAACTGTTTTGAATTTTTCTCGGAAAAAGAGGAAGAAAAGGAATAAAAATGGATTGTTCAATTAATGATAAAGGGTGTCGGACACAAATGTCTGACACCTTCCTTTGTTATTATCAATTAATTATCACCTGACCTAACTAAAGCGTATGCGGTAATCCCTGAAGTAATGGGGATAATGATTGCTATACCGATTCCTGCACACATAATGGTGATCATTTCTTCACTAAACACTTTTGAATTTATTATTTCCCCAAAAGTATAAGAAAGATCTTTAAACCAAATAAGTAAAGCCAGATACCCTCCAAAGAAGGCAAAGAATAATGTGTTTGTATTCGTCCCGAGAATATCTCTGCCAATACTAACTCCAGATCGATATAATTCTTTTCTACTGATGGTTGGATGATGGTAATGAATTTCTCGCATAGGAGATGCAATAGCAATTGCCATATCCGTAATGGCACCAATTGTACTCATAATAATCATTGCGGCAACAATTTTCACGAAATCAATGCCGATATAGAAAGAAAATATATAGAGTTCACCTATTTCTTCTTCACTAAATCCCTGAATCATTGTAGTTTCCGTTAAAAATGTAATAAGAGCGAGCAATATAACAATGGTAATAACCGTAGATAGAAAAGCTGTTTTAGTAGTACTGTTCACATCATTTATATAAAAGAGAGTTATACAACTAATTAATGTGCTGGCAAAGATCGTCAAAATAATGGGATCAGCAGATGGATCCAACATAATAAAGATCGTTACAATAAGAACCGCAAAGTTTAAAAATATCGCTATAAATGACTTTGCACCCTTCCTACCACCTACAAGCACCATAAGTATAAGTAAAATGAGAGCTAACGCAACGATTGTATTCATAAATTAGCCTTCTTTCGATTAACAAAGAATAATGCACAATATAATCCAATTGGAATGGTTATAACAATACCAATTCCACCCGCAAGTGCTCTAGTCAATTCCAATGAAAGGTTGATAGAAAAGGTGTAACTTAGTGGTGATCCATTTTTCAAATATAAGATTAGTGATGGTATCGAACCACTAACATAAGCAAAAAACAGAATATTTGTCATCGTTCCCATAATGTCTTTGCCGATTTCCATTCCTGATTTTTTCAATGCATCTGTAGCAATATGGTTGTTTTTTTCAAACAAAGTAAAGATTGAGGAAGACATGGTTATTGCTACATCCATGACGGCCCCTAGTGAACCAATAAATAAACCTGCCATAAATACAACGTGAGGGGGCCGGGTTAGAAAGCCCATTTCCTCATATCTTAATCCATTTTCGGAAGTAAGCTTCATAACTAGAAAAGTAATCAGTAATGATAAGAAACTACCTAATAAAGTCGCAACAATCGCTGCATACGTTTTTTCATTCCGACCATTGACAAGTAGCAGAGATATGATTGTAAATAAGACGACGCTGATTCCGCAAATCCATAATAAACTTGTGCCTGAAGTATGAATATATACATCTAACGCATAGGAAATCAATAAGACATTTATCGCTAAACTGATTATGGAAAATAGACCTTGTCTTTTTCCAACTATAAGTAATATCAAAACGAAAAGCCATGCCACCAATAAAATATACTTATCACGTTTAACCTCTTGGATGGTACCTACTAGAGAAGAATTACTACTTTCATTCTCATCAAACTTTATAAAAAGTTCATTTCCAACCTGATATTCTTGCGTGTACGCTTGAGAGGTAGAATACTCATTCATCAATTTTATGCTCTGGCCTTGTTCTTTTCCATTTTTAATTTCAGCTATGATAATTTGAGTATATAGGATATCTTCATTATTATGATTATCCACAGTCTCTGTTGTATCTATTATACTTGTCTCGGTAACTTCAACTATAGGACGTTCGTAAAAAGAATGATTATGGAAAACAAATAGAACTGAACCAATAAAACAAAACAGCAAAGCAGTAAATAAAATCAGCTGTTTATATGTTAACTTTTTAATTAACTTATGTAAGATTGCCATCAACAAAAATCCCTCCACCTACACACAAATACACTCCATCCATTATTCCACAAAAAAATCCAAAAGAAAACTGGAAACGTGGGGACGGTTCTTGCGTTTCCAATAAACATGAGTGGTTAGATAATGATTTACGTTACAAAACCCTATGGAGATAGATTAGTATCTGCGTCAGACTCGCAATACAACATATTTATTTAGACGTAAGAAAATGTAAAAAGTTTGATAAAATAGACATATCATTTTACATGAAGAAAGTAGGAATTAATATGCTAATTCAAAAAGACGCCCTCCAAGTAAGGTACTTAGAAGAAAAGGATAAACCGCTCTTAGCCAACTGGCTTTCTAATCCGAACGTATTGCAATTTTACGAAGGAAGGGATCAGCCTTTTGATTTGGAACAGGTTAATAAAGTTTTTTATGGAAATGACAGGGAAGGTAGGTGCATGGTTGAATTTGGCGGGAAAGAAATTGGTTATATTCAGTTCTATACTCTAGATGACATAACAAAAGCTACATATGGATATAACGATCAAATAATCTATGGAATAGATCAATTTATTGGCGAAGAAGACTATTGGAATAAAGGAATTGGAAAATTACTCGTTACTTCCATGGCAAGATACCTAATAAAACAGAAAAGTGCAGAAAGAGTAGTGATGGATCCACAAATAAGAAATCAAAGAGCGATTAGATGCTATGAGAAAAGTGGATTTATAAAAGTAAAAAAGCTCCCAAAACATGAACTTCATGAAGGGGAATATCAAGATTGTTGGTTAATGGAGTATGGGAACGTTTTATAAAAGTGTACATTTTAAACTACACACTTTTAATATAATTCATGGTTTGGAGTGAGTACTTTGAGAGATAGAGGTTCAGTAATTCTGATAAAGAATCACAAAGTAGCACTAATAAAGCGGATTCGAAAAGACTCCACTTATTACGTTTTTCCCGGAGGCGGGATTGAAACTGGCGAAACACCTGAATCTGCATCCAAGAGAGAGGTACTAGAGGAATTAGGAGTTGAAGTTAAAATTAACAATTGCATCTCAAAAGTTAATTATAGAGGTGGTGTTCAATATTTTTTTCTTGCTGAACTAATTGGAGGAACATTCGGTAGCGGACAGGGTGAAGAATACACAGACGTAGACCGGGATAGAGGGACATATATACCCATTTGGATGGATATAGAAGAATTAGTACGTGCGGATGTAAAACCCAAAGAGGTTGCTTTCAAAATATCTAACTTATTCAACAATACGAAATCAGAATAAAAGTGTTAAATTATGGTATAATTGGAAAATGAAATCTAATCAGATTCAATAAAGTTGAAGATTACTTTTTCTTTTCGCAGGTACCTGGATCTGACATTATTATTTATGTTTTTAAATAGACCAAGATTTGGAGATGAACAGAATGACAGTAAGTGAGTTTCTTACAGGTTTACCTTTAATGATTGGGGTCGCTTTATTCTTATTTGTATTATGTTTGCTTTTCATCATTATCTCCCTCGCAGTTAGAGTAGGCATTGATAATTCAAAAACAAGTAAAGTTCTTAAGCAAATTTTAGAGAAAACAAAATAACTCCTCAAAAGCTTAAGCAAGACTATGAATCTATACATAAAACATGTAATTAACTGAGCTAATTCTTACAAATGCAAATAAAATACTATATAAGCGAGTTAAAAATTATGATGAAGATAATTATTGTTTCACCACACCCTAATGATGTAGAATCTATCGTCCAAATCGATAAACAAGTAATTGGCACAGATAGCAGAAATGATTATTTAGAAAGAGCTGTTCAAGAAGGTCGATGTTTGATTGCTAAAACCGATCAGGAAATACAAGGATTTTTAATTCATGATCAACATTTTTTTTGACTGTAGCTTTATTTCTTTAGTTATTGTATCTCTTACAGCAAGAAGAAAAGGTATTGCGTCGGCATTGATCGATCGTTTCACACAAAAATCCTCAACCGATAAAATTTTTTCGTCCACCAATTTATCAAATAAACCAATGCAAAATGTATTTCTGTCCAATGGCTTTGTACATAGTGGCTTTGTCGATAATTTAGATAAAGGAGATCCTGAAATTATCTTTTTTAAGAGACGGAACGCAAAGTAATCAAAATTAAATTACTTCCCAAAACTGAAATTCACTTAGATTTCAGTTTTTTTTATTGTCATTCAAGCAACCATTTGAATAATGTAGAAAGAAAGGATAAGATATAATCAAATACTCATTTGAATGAAAGAGGCGATTGTTTTGTCTAAGAAAGATACCTGTGAGGTTTATTGTTATGATGAAGAAAAGGTGAACCGAATACAAGCTCAATTGCAGAAAGAAGATATAGCTAAGATTACTAAATTATTTAAAGCTCTTGCTGACGAAAATCGGTCTAAAGCTTGCTATGCCTTGTGCGTTGATGAAGAACTATGTGTTTGTGATATTGCAAACATTATTGGCTCATCTGTTGCTACGGCATCTCATCATTTGAGGAGTCTTCATAAACAAGGGATTGTTAAATATCGAAAAGAAGGAAAGCTAGCTTTTTACTCCTTAAAAGATAAACAAGTTAAACAATTAATTCTCACAGGACTAACTTACCGACAAGAGGTGAATATGAATGTCTAAAGAACTAGCAAAAACATTTAGAGTCCAAGGCTTTTCTTGAGCAGGCTGTGCGAAAACGTTCGAAAAGAACGTGAAGCACCTGGATGGTGTTTCCGATGCTCAAGTAAACTTTGGCGCTTCTAAAATAACAGTCTATGGTGATGCCTCCATTGAAGAATTAGAAAAGGCCGGAGCGTTTGAAAATTTAAAAATTCGTAACGAAAACGAAAAAGCCGAAAAACGTCCTCCATTTTGGAAACAAAAAGCTACCTTTAAAGTATATATTTCTGCCGTATTGCTTTTATTAAGTTGGTTCTTCGGAAACCAGTATGGTTCAAAGTCTATAATCCCAACCGTAGGTTATGGCTTGGCCATTGTCATTGGTGGTTATTCGTTATTTATTAAAGGTCTAAAGAATCTATCTCGTTTACTTTTCGACATGAACACCCTAATGACAATTGCCGTAATTGGTGCAGCCATTATTGGCGAGTGGGGAGAAGGGGCTACAGTTGTTATTCTTTTCGCAATTAGTGAAGCTTTAGAAAAATATTCTATGGATAAAGCAAGGCATTCTATAGAATCTCTCATGGATATCGCTCCAAAAGAAGCTTTCATACGTCGCAATGGGCAAGAATTGATCGTTCATGTAGATGATATTCAAGTTGGGGATATCATGATTGTAAAGCCTGGTCAAAAACTGGCAATGGATGGGGTTGTCGTAAAAGGAACCTCAAACCTAAACCAAGCTGCCATAACTGGTGAAAGTGTTCCTGTATCCAAATCAATCGATGAAGAGGTATTCGCGGGCACATTAAATGAAGAAGGTCTATTAGAAGTAGAGGTTACCAAACGCGTTGAAGATACAACTTTATCTAAAATTATCCACTTAGTGGAAGAAGCACAAGCAGAACGTGCTCCGTCTCAGGCATTTGTAGATAAATTCGCAAAATATTATACACCTGGGATTATTGCCCTCGCAATTCTCATTGCGGTCATTCCTCCATTGTTCTTAAGTGGTGAATGGGGGTTATGGGTGTATCAGGGATTGGCTGTATTAGTAGTCGGTTGTCCTTGTGCACTCGTAGTTTCTACACCTGTTGCTGTAGTCACGGCGATTGGAAATGCAGCAAGAAATGGTGTTCTTATAAAAGGTGGTATTCATCTAGAAGAAACAGGAGCTTTAAAAGTAATCGCTTTTGATAAAACAGGTACACTAACGGAAGGTACTCCAGTTGTAACTGACCTTATCACATATGGTGAAAACGAAAAAGAGCTTCTTAAGATCACTGCAGCAATTGAAAAAGGATCACAACATCCGCTTGCCTCCGCTATATTGAAAAAAGCTGATGACATGGAAATAGATTATAACTTAGTTGATGTTGAAGATTTCCAATCCATTACAGGTAAAGGTATAAAAGCAACGGTGAACAAGGACGTTTATTATATTGGTAGTCCTACTCTTTTTGATGAACTGGAATTAACAATGGACCATGAGACAAGAGCGGAAATTAGCCAATTGCAAACGGATGGTAAAACCGTCATGGTACTAGGGACGCAAGGCAAGATTTTATCCCTCATTGCCGTAGCCGATACGATAAGAAAAACATCCAAAGAAGCGATTCAAAAACTTCATCAATATGGTATTGAAAAGACAGTAATGCTAACAGGAGATAATGAAAGAACTGCGAAGGCGATTGGGAGAGAAGCTGGGGTTTCAGACATTCAAGCGGATTTAATGCCAGAAGATAAACTGAACTATATTAAAGAATTGCGAGCAAGCCATCATAGTGTTGCCATGGTGGGAGACGGCGTGAACGATGCACCGGCGCTAGCAGCTTCTACTGTTGGTGTAGCTATGGGTGGTGCTGGGACAGATACAGCACTAGAAACTGCTGATATCGCACTAATGTCTGATGACTTAAGCAAGTTGCCATATACAGTCAAGTTAAGTCGTAAGGCACTAAGTATAATTAAACAAAATATTACCTTTTCTTTAGGCATTAAAGCACTAGCGTTGTTACTTGTTATACCTGGATGGTTAACGTTATGGATTGCTATCTTTGCCGATATGGGTGCAACATTACTCGTTACCTTAAATAGTTTACGGTTATTAAGAGTAAAACAAAAATAATAAAAGGAATGCATGGTTTATAGCTGTTTTTACAGCCTGCTAACGATTGTAAAGGGTGCTAATTTTCGTTACGGTAGCAGAAATTGAAAGAAGTCATCGTTCAAATGAAAATGATCTATAAAGTTTGTGTTACGAAATAAAAAAGTTACTTTTTGTTTATATGCAAAAAGCAACTTTTTTTGTGACGCAATCCAAATACATATTCTTCTAAAAGATCGTCCAGTTGTGAAAAATAGATGATTAATTGGAATTGATGAAAAGAGAGGCGTTGCGATACTTAAAATGACGAAAGATATACGTCAAAAACTGGTGGTTTTATAATACTTTTGCCATACTAACTTGTTCTTATATGATATCTCGTTGTAAAAGGTTTGCCTGTTTTTTGAAAATAAGGTTGCTTGTACCTTTCCATAAATGAAAATATACATAAGCTATATTATCCTTACTAAAAAAGGTGGTGAATGCATGGGACGATTTAAAAGAATGTATGAAGAAAGTCAACTTTTTGATTATTTTAAATCAAGTAAATACGAAGACTTATTTGCGGATGATCATCAGAATGGAAAACAAAATAAGTACGACTATCATCATGACGAAGAAGAACATGATAAATATGACCACCATCACTGCAAAGGAAAGCATGTTAAATACGACCATCATCGCCACAGTAAACATCGAAAAAAACAGTATGATCACTGTCATTATAATCATAAAAAGAGCCTTCCTAAGGATCCCTGTTACTTTCATATGAAAAGACATAGTGGCTGTTGCTCATCGAAAAAAGTAAGATGTAGAGAACATTTATGAATATTCTTTACCCGGGTATAACTCAGGTTATTACATTTTGTCTTATAGAATTCAAAATGTAAATCTTTTGCAAGTCTAAGGCTCCTAGTTAGAACTAGGACGTTAGACTTTTTTTATTGTCTACCAATGAAATTAAAAAATGTGTTAGATATAGAAAGATGGAAATCAAGCTCCGTCGACTGCTATTTGTTCATTGGCTCTATTTAAAGACCTTTAAATTACTATCTATTCATCTTACAGATTGGCTTTATAGGTAAACGCACAATTATAGCAGTACAAGTTTATAGACATATGACTATTGAATAGGATGTATGGAAAACATGTAGGGAGTGATTAATATGTACTTTACTAACGAAAAATTAGATTGGGGAAATATGGCCGAATATGATACTTATACGTATTCCGTACCGGTTCATTCTTATAATTATCCTCATGTGTCTTTAAATGAGAGACAATTGATACCTGGGTTTCCATGGTTAGGAGGGAATTTCACACTACCAGGCTTTCCGAGTTCTCCACCTCCAACAGCACCTGGACAAGGAACACAAGCCGGACCTCCAACATCACCTCCACCAACTAATGTTCCTTTGCAAACACAACAAGTTGAAACATTTGCAGTGGATCCAGGTGGAATTCGTAGATGCCTATTTCGATTTACGTATGTATGGTTAAGAGGATTTCAACAATTCTGGTTCTATCCAACTTTTGTCGGACGCAACTCTGTTTCAGGATACCGTTGGAACGGGTTTAGATGGGTATATTTTGGAATAAGCTTACAACAAATTCAATCATTCACTTGTGTATAATCAGAATTTGGATTCTTTCATAATCCGGGCTTTGGGTTCGGCGTTCCATATTGACAGGTATAGCGACTGGAGAACCATTAACTCTTTGACCACCATAATTGGTGATAAATGAGTTATTACTAAAAACAATTAATGTCACCCAAACATTATTGCTTGCAATACTGTCTGGGTGACATTCCTGTTGTGTTTTTGAATGCTTTGTAAAAAGTAGAGTAATCCCCAAATCCTACAGTATGAGATGCATCAAGAGCTGTAGTTCCATCCATTATCAAATCAATTGCCCACATAATTCTTTTGTATGTTATATATTCCATCACAGCAAATCCGGTAGTTTTCTTAAAACTATGAGATAAGTAGAACTTATTCACAAAAAATTTGTCTTGTAACAAATCTAATGAAATTCTTTTGTCTAAGTTATTATTTATATATTCTAGCAGGTGAACGATTTTTTCATCGTACTTTGGACGTTCTACAACAGGGCTATTATATTTTGAAAATATCTTATTAATCGATACAAGCAATTGAATAAAATAAGTTTTCATCAAGATTTGATTCTCAGGTGATTTCACGAGAGCGTTTTCTTCTATTTTGCTCCACAACTGATCTATACCTGCCTCACGAACATCAGCTGCAGATATCTTATTAAATTTACCTAATTTTCGGTTCTCCATATAATGAAGCATATTATAATCATCCGTTTGAAACGAGGAAATAAATTCAGGTTTGAATTGAATGTACTTCCTTTCATAACAAGCACTAGAGTCAAAAACAATCCGATGTAACTCTCTAGTATTGGTAATGATTATGTCATGAGGAGATAATTTATAGGCTTGACCTTCAATATAATATGTGAGGTCTCCAGAAATGAAATAAAATATTTCATAGCAGTCATGTATGTGTGTATCGATATTAAAAGGAGATTCAATGATTGTATGATCCAACGAAAAAGTATTCGTAATGTGTTGTAGTATGTGCCTCATATGTTTAACCGCCTCTAGATTTCAGTTTTCAACTTCTACATTAATACGCAGGGATAAAAAAAGCAATATTTGCAATGTTTTAAGCAACAAGTCCAAAGAAAAATGTAAGCGTTTGTTGTAAAATAAAATAGGTATATAATAACACTATTAATATTCTAGTTTTTGAAAAAAGATATCACTAAATTAAACAGACATAAAAGGAGTAATTCATTATGAAAACATTCGAGAATCCAATACTTCCAGGTTTTTATCCAGATCCATCAATTTGTAGAGTAGGTGAAGACTATTATTTAGTTACATCTTCTTTCGCATATTATCCAGGAGTACCTATTTTCCATAGTAAAGATCTAGTAAATTGGGAGCAAATCGGACATGTGTTAGACAGACCTTCCCAACTTCCATTAGATGGTCAAAGGCAGTCACAAGGTATCTTTGCACCAACCATTCGATATAACGATGGGGTGTTTTACATGATCACAACAAATGTGGGACAAGGTGGGAATTTCTTTGTAACTGCAACAGATCCAGCAGGTCCTTGGTCAGATCCTTATTATCTAAATGCTCCTGGTATTGATCCTTCTTTATTTTTTGATGATGATGGTAAAGTCTATTATCACGGAACTAGACCAGCACCAGAAGGGGAAAAATATAGCGGAAACTGGGAAGTGTGGCTACAAGAGCTAGATCTCGAAACGAACCAACTTGTAGGAGAGTCTGTTGGTTTGTGGCGTGGCGCATTAAGAGACGTGATATGGCCAGAAGGTCCACATATATACAAAGTAGATGGGAATTATTATTTAGCGATTTCTGAAGCTGGTACAGGCCATCATCATGCTGTCTCTGTAGCAAAAAGTGAAAACATCACAGGTCCTTATGTAGGAAATCCAGGAAACCCAATCTTAACACATAGACACCTTGGTAGGGATTATCCACTTGTAAATGTAGGTCATTGTGATTTTGTCGAAACCCAAAATGGTGAATGGTGGGCTGTAGGGTTAGCATCACGTATTTATGGTGGATATTACCGAAATCTTGGTAGAGAAACTTATTTAATTCCAGTGACTTGGGAAGACGGATGGCCAGTGATGAGTCCTGGGTCTGGTAAATTAGAAATGACTTATCAAAAGCCAAACTTGCCAAAAGTTAAATCAATAGCTTCCACTGTTTGTGAACATTTTGAAAATGAAGAGCTTGATTATAAATGGAACTTTATTCGAACACCAAAAGAAACGTTCTATAGTTTAACAGAACGTCCAGGCTATTTAGCCTTAAAACTCAGACCACAAAAGATAACCGAACTTGATAACCCGAGTTTTGTAGGACGAAGACAACAACATATTGATTTTGTTGCTACTACAGTCATGGAATTCACACCCAATAATGAAAATGAAGAAGCTGGCATTGTTTTACAACAAGATCATCAGTTTAATTTCAGCTTTGTCTATACAAAAGTAGCGGGTCAAAAAGTAATAAAGTTAGTTAAACGAACAGATGGTAACGAAGAAGTGCTAAAAGAGATGCCAATAGATGCATCCCAATTATATCTAAAGGTGGAGGCGCACGGTCAAGATTATAGTTTCTATTTCGGTGAAAACAATACAAACTACCAAGTTCTAATGGAAAACGTGGATGGTCGTATTTTAAGTACAGATGTTGCCGGCGGATTTGTAGGTGCCGAAATGGGATTATATGCTAGTTCAAATGGCGCAAGCAGTGAGAACACAGCTTACTTTGATTGGTTTGAATATTTAGGTCTATAAAAACCCCCTTACAAAATAAGTAAGTAATACAATTAAGAAGATTGATACGTAATGAAAGAGGCAACTGCTCCAAATGCAAGCAGATGAGGAGAACTGCCTTTTTCGTCTATCAATCTGGTAATCTTATTTTTGCAATCAGATCATTTAAGGAGAAATTAGAAAAGATGGCAGATGAAAAAAGCGTCACACTTAGGCCCAGAAATGTAAAACCCGAAGCATCGGGAGAGCCCGATAAAACAAGGAGTCATTTTTTCATTATGTTTGAAGAAGTAATAGAGATGATTACTTCTAACGATGAAAAGCCTTCTCAAGAAATCGATTTGCAAGGTGAAAACTTAGTAAATCGAGCAAGACTAACTGGCTGTGTCACCCAAGAGGAGATTTTAAATCAACTCGGTAATTGTAAGGGATTACAAAAACTAGTTCATAGTATAGGTATCGTAATAAAGATAGATAGTGAAAGTTACGATCACATAAATGTTATGTTACATGGAAAGAATGCCTCAGGAACTGTACTAAGCCTCTCATGTCCGACGGATGGGACGGAGAAGGTTTTCCATTTAGATGATCACGGGTCTCAATTTAATCTTTTTAAGAAGCTAAAATTCGAATGTAAGCATCCTGGTGCCAAAGCAAGTGTAAGTGTCAAATTATACTTACATGAGGAATATAAAGTGCCAGTAATTTCGAATGAAGCCGTAGCATTTAACACGGAAGAATATAAAGCAATGATAAAGAAATCTTTACTTAGCAAAGGGAATAATAAAAGGTTAAAAGAAGTAATTGAAAAAGCAGAAAATGGTGAGGATGTAACCATTGCTTTTATAGGTGGTTCTATTACGCAAGGAGCTGTTGCAGAACCTATTCATACGAATTGTTATGCCTATCAAACGTATAAGAGATTCAAGCAAATGTTTGGAAAAGGTGAAGGAGAGAACATTCATTTTGTAAAAGGTGGGGTAGGAGGGACTCCCTCTGAACTAGGTGTAGTCCGTTATCACCGCGATATTTTAAAAGAGGGCACCGTAGAGCCGGATATTGTTATTGTTGAGTTTGCGGTAAATGATGCCGATGACGAGACAGAGGGAGTTTGTTATGAGAGTCTCTGTCTACAAATACTATCTGCAAACAATAATCCTGCGGTTGTTTTATTGTTTAGTGTGTTTGTAAATGACTGGAATTTACAAGAAAGACTCTCACGAGTAGGGAAGCATTATGATCTCCCAATGGTAAGCATTAAAGATGCTGTGGTAGATCAATTCCGATTAACAAGGGACGAAGGAAATATTATTTCGAAGCGACAATTTTTCGCTGATATCTACCACCCTACCAATGATGGTCATACAATTATGGCTGATTGTCTTGCTTACCTGTTCTCTGAGACCAAAAAAACGCAAATCAATAAGGATGACATAAATATCAGTGTAGATCCAGTAATTGGTGATGCGTTTAAGAACATCCGTTTACTTGACAGGAAAAATTACCTGAGCATGGCCATGATAGACATGGGAAGCTTTATTGAAACGGATGAGGATATACAAATGGTAGAAATGGACGATAATTTATTTTCAACACCTCAATTCCCGAATAATTGGATGCATGCCACTACATCTGGAAATAATAGCTTTACTATGAAGATTAATAGTAAAAGCCTCATTCTTATTTACAAGGATTCAGGAAGTGATGCGTTTGGAAAAGCGGATATATTCGTTGATGGACAACTCATGAAGTGTGTCGATCCTCGGGAAATTAATTGGACGCATTGCCATGCTGTGATCTTATATCAAGAAGAAGAATGTAAGGAACATTTCGTTGAGATCAAGATGGCTTCAGATGACGTAGATAAGCACTTTACCATTTTAGGATTTGGATACACCTTATAAACATCAACTTCTTAGATAGATGGGACAAGCAAAATGATATAATAATATATAATTCAATTAAATTTATAAAGAGAATTGGAGAGATACATAATGAAAAAGCAAGCGTTAAATCCTTACCTTCCTTCATGGGAGTATATTCCTGACGGTGAACCTTATGTTTTTAATGATAGAGTCTATGTTTATGGCTCTCATGACCGCTTTAATGGACATGTCTATTGTTTAAATGATTACGTTTGTTGGTCAGCGCCAGTAGATGATCTCGGAGACTGGCGTTATGAAGGTGTCATCTACAAGAAGACGGATGATCCGCTTAATCATGCCGAAAATATGTGCCTTTATGCACCGGATGTAACGGTTGGTCCTGATGGACGATACTATTTGTATTATGTACTTGATAAAGTTCCTGTTGTATCTGTTGCTGTTTGTGATACACCTGCTGGTAAATATGAGTTTTATGGTTATGTTCATTATTCCGATGGCACCCGTCTAGGAGAGAGAGAGGGAGATCAACCACAGTTTGATCCTGGCTTACTTACAGAAGGAGATAAGACTTACTTATATACGGGATTTTGTCCAGTTGGAGATAAATCTAGGAAAGGCGCAATGGCAACAGTACTTGGTCCAGATATGCTAACTATTCTAGAAGAACCAGTTATCGTATCGCCAAGTGAGCCATATAGTGCTGGTAGTAGTTTTGTAGGTCACGAATTTTTCGAGGCGCCTTCAATGAGAAAAATAGGTGATACGTATTATCTCATCTATTCCTCGGTTGTTTTTCATGAACTTTGTTACGCTACAAGCAAATCACCGACAAGAGGCTTTGCATATCAAGGTGTGATTGTAAGCAACAACGATCTTCATATTGATACCTATAAACCAGCGGAAAAGCCTATGTATTATGGTGGTAATAACCATGGCAGTATCGTTGAAATCAAAGATAAATGGTACATTTTTTATCATAGACATACCAATGGTTCTAACTTCAGTCGACAAGGTTGCATAGAACAAATCGAAATTCTTAGTGATGGAACGATTCCGCAAGTTGAAATGACATCTTGTGGTGCAAATGGTGGCCCACTAATGGGAAGAGGAGAGTATCCAGCTTATCTGGCTTGTAACTTGTTTCATCGTGATGAAGCTATGTACACAGGTGATTTATGGATGAATAGTCAGTTCCCGAAAATCACGCAAGATTGTAAAGATGGCGATGAGGAAATCGGTTATATCGAAAATATGCAGGACTCTGCAACCGCAGGATTTAAATACTTTGATTGTCAGGGAATTAAGACTGTAAAAATTAAAGTTCGAGGGTATTGTAATGGTGCTTTTGAAGTGAAAACAGCATGGAATGGAGAAGCTCTGGCCAAAATACCAGTTGAGTTTACCAATGTCTGGACAGAATATACTGCTGATATTCAGTTGCCAGATGGTGTACATGCGTTATATTTCACCTATACAGGTGGTGGTCGAGCAAGTCTGGCTTCCTTTGAACTAGTTTGATAAAGGAGCAGCTAATTTCTGGGTGTCTTTATTAAAGTTCTCTATGTAAATAACTTACTACTGTTTTGGGGTGACAAAAATGGAGGGTAGTAATAAAATACTTTGGTACGAACAACATGCTATGAATTGGAATGAAGCCTTACCTATTGGTAATGGCAGGCTAGGTGGAATGGTCTATGGGCAAGCGGAAAATGAACGAATTCAATTAAATGAAGATTCAGTCTGGTATGGGGGACCAAGAGACCGAAACAATCCAGACGCATTAAGTCATTTACCGAGGGTTAGATCATTACTTTCCATGGGAAAAGTTAAAGAGGCTGAAGAACTAGCATTACTTGCACTTGCTGGCACCCCTGATTCACAACGGCATTATGAACCACTTGGTGATTTATTATTGAATTTTGAACACAGCTCAAAAGCTATTACCAATTATAAGCGAGAGCTAAGATTAGATAAGGCTTTAGTGAATATTCAATACAATTGCAGCGGAGTACGATACAATCGCGAAATATTCGCTAGTTATCCTGATCAAATTATTGCTATTCGGTTAACAGCTTCCATGGAGCAATCCATCTCATTCCAGATGTATTTTGAACGAGGACATTCCTACAACCTAGATGAATTAGTAGCATTAGATTCAGATATTCTTATGATGAGAGGAAAAACTGGCGGAGAAAATGGTATTGTCTTTCGTAGTGGTATCAAGGTAATCGCAGAAAATGGTCAAGTGTCAACCATCGGAAATAGATTAATTGTCAAAGAAGCGGATACGGTTACGTTGCTGTTATCTTCTTCAACGTCTTATCGTTATGATCAACCTGAAAAAGAATGTATAGAAACGCTTATACGAGCTTCTAAGAAGTCATATAATTTATTACTCCAAAATCATATCGAAGATTATCAATCTCTTTTTAATCGAGTAGATTTAGAACTAGGAGATCAGAATAATAAGCGTTCACTACCAACGAATAAACGATTAGAATTATTAAAAACAGGGGAGTCTGACGAAGACTTCCTAACTACATATTTTCATTTTGGTCGTTATCTTCTCATCTCAAGTAGCAGGCCCGGTTCACTTCCAGCCAATTTACAAGGAATTTGGAATGATAACATGCTTCCTCCATGGGGTTCTAAATTCACGATTAACATAAACACACAGATGAATTACTGGCCAGCAGAAGTTTGCAATTTAACGGAGTGCCATCAGCCTTTATTTGATCATATTGAAAAAATGAGAGGACCTGGAAGGAAAACTGCTGAAGTGATGTATGGTTGTCGAGGATTTACTGCACATCATAATACAGATATATGGGGAGATACAGCTCCACAGGATTTATATATACCTGCGACGATTTGGCCTTTAGGTGCTGCTTGGCTATGTTTACATTTGTGGGATCATTATGCATTTACAGGTGATCTAGCCTTTTTAAAGGAATACTATGGAACAATGAAAGAAGCGGCGCTATTTTTTGTTGATTATTTAGTTGAAACTCCAAATGGCGACTGGATAACAACACCATCTGTCTCTCCTGAAAATACCTATATCTTACCAAATGGTGAGAAAGGGACTTTATGTGAGGGCCCGTCCATGGATAGTCAAATTATATATGCACTTTTTTCTAATTGTATCCAAGCTAGTGAACGATTAAATGTTGATGAAAGATTTCGAGGAAAATTACGAACAATCATCCAAATGTTACCACAGCCAAAAATCGGTAAACATGGGCAAATCCAAGAATGGTATAAGGATTATGAAGAAGCAGAACCAGGTCATCGCCATATCTCACATCTTTTTGCTCTTCACCCAGGTAGAGAGATATCACCAAGAACAACTCCCGACCTAGCAAAAGCGGCAAAGATTACGTTAGAAAGAAGATTGAAATTTGGTGGTGGACATACCGGTTGGAGCAGAGCATGGATCATCAATATGTGGGCAAGGTTGCAAGAGGCTGAAATGGCTTATAACAATTTACTAGATTTATTGAAATCCTCTACCTTGCCAAACTTGTTTGACAATCACCCACCGTTTCAAATAGATGGAAACTTTGGGGGAATTGCTGGAATGGCAGAAATGCTAATCCAAAGTCATACCGAGGAGATTCATTTACTTCCATCCTTACCAAAAGCTTGGACACATGGAAGCGTGAAAGGCCTTAAGGCAAGAGGCGGATTCGAGATAGAAATGAAATGGGAAAATGAACAATTGAGTCATTTGTCAATCATATCAACACTTGGCGGGGAATGTATCATTAGATTAAATCCTTTACAACAGAAAGCATTAGTAGAAAATCAAAAGGTGCAATTAAGGAAACTTGGTGAGAATCTATTTTCATTTCACACAGACACGGGCAGTAAATATACATTTAATTTAGGATAGCTTGTACGATTAAAGGAAGGGTGTTATATATGACTTTATCATCAAAATTAAACAATCTTTTAAATAGTTTTGTAGAAAAAGGGCCAACAGGATGCTCAATGCAAGTGATGCATCAAGGAAAAAACATCTTTGAACAATATGTAGGCTATGCAGACATGGAGACAAACACACCTATTTCGCCAGACAGTATTTTTCGGTTACACTCGCTTACAAAAGTAGTAACTTGTACCGCAGCGCTTATATTGTATGAACGCGGTGAGTTTTTGCTTCATGATCCTTTGGAGGAATATTTACCTGAATTTAAGAACATGCAAGTTTACAAAAAGGATAATCAAGGAGAAATATATACGACTGCTTCACAAAGATCGATTACAGTAAAAGATTTATTCACGATGACTTCCGGGCTAACTTACCCTGGTGATGGAAGTGAGACAGAACGTCAGGCTGGTATTGCGATGGAAAAGCTAAAGAAAGAAAACAAATTATCGAATCGCCAATTATCCAAAGCATTAGCGGCTATTCCGCTTGCATTCGAACCTGGAAAAGAATGGCGTTACGGTTTAAGTCATGATGTTCTTGGTGCACTTATAGAGGTTATAAGTGGAAAGAGCTTAGGGGATTTCATAAAAGATAATATCTTTGAACCCCTTGATATGAATGACACATTTTTCATTGTTCCTGAAAATAAAGTGAATCGTTTGGCATGCTTATATAACAGAAGTGAAGAAGGAGAGCTTAGCCGAAATACTGCATTTGATGAACATTTCCAACCTGAATCTTCATACGAATCAGGAGGAGCTGGTCTTTTATCAACACTCAATAACTTTAGTCGGTTTGCTCACATGTTGGCAAGCGGTGGTGAATGGAATGGTCAACGTATCCTAGGAGAAAAGACGATTAATCTTATGACGATGAATCACCTTAACGAAGAACAGATGCAACAGTTTAATTGGGATTATCTTCGTGGCTATGGTTATGGACTAGGGGTAAGAACGATGATAAATCCAGCTCAAGGTGGATCTAATAGTTCGATCGGAGAATTTGGTTGGTCAGGGCTAGCTGGAACATGGGTAATGATCGACCCTAAAGAAAAAATATCGGCTGTCTATATGCAACAGATGTTTCCTAATTTTGAAGCTTATCATCAGCCGAGACTGCGTTCGGTAATTTATGGTTCACTTTAATCACAAAATTACAACTTCTTATTACTTCGCCTTCATATCGCTAGATTTTTAAATGATAGGCTAAAGGCGACCTGCATTAAACAAAGGAGTTTGCCTAGAAAGATTAAAAAAGTACTCATCAGAGTGCTTTTTTTTTATAAGAAATACCTTTTCTTTTGTTTAATTGGTATAATATGTTAAAGGCTAGAAATTATTTAAGTTGAAGAAACGGAGAAATATGTACTATATCAATTAAGGGGACGTAGTACTTACCTTATAAGGAGTTGGAATTCTTATGCTTTTAATCATTTTTCTATTGTTATTGTACGGATTCATTAGTCAAATAAAAGAGATTAGTATTATTATGTCAACGAAACCCTTCTCACGTAATTATAAGAAATTGTTAATCAGTAATTATATTTGTTTATCAACATACGTTGGGTTTTTCTCCTTTTTTGTCATCCATACTATAGTTGCCTTTGGCTCCATAGAAACAAAGTTCTTCACGGTTAATAACACCTATATATTTACTTTTATTTTTCTAGTGTTTCTATTTATATCGAAGTTTTGGATTATTCCTAAAGTAGATCTAGATCACGGTAAGGCTACATTGAGAAGAAGTATTTGAAATGAGAATATTCAAAGGTTAAGTCTATAGGAGCCTTAAGAAAGCCATGAATGCTTCAACTGACAACACAACTTGCATATAAATGCATCCATCGTTTCACCTATAATTTGTGATACCAAGAAAGGAGTTATATTTATACAACTCCTTTCTTGGTATCACTTAAAGTTTTTTCAAAAATACATAACTCACGCGGTCATAATCCACCTTACTTTCATAAAATCGATGTGCATCTAATCGCTGTAATCCTGATGAGAGCGAGACAACATCGTAGTCATGGTTTTTGGACCATTCTTCCACATAGTTTAGAAGTAGCTTACCGTATCCTTTTGAACGATTGTTTGAATCAGTAATTAAATCACAAACCCAGGTGGACCTTCCATTGTATAACGTGATCATAGGCATGAATCCTGTCACTGCAACAATTTTTCCATTCTCATATAGTGCGACTAACTTATACTCTTCCTTTTCGCTAGCTTCTTGAACTAATTGAATAAATTCACACTCATCGAAATGTGTTCTCAATTGTTTCATTACAGGGTAGGCTTCTCTCCATTCTTCCTTCGTATTTAATTCTCTTATCGATATGTCACTTACCAATTACATCATCTCCTTCTTCACTTACCTTTATTTAATCACATTCTGGTATAATCAAAAGAACCAGATTTGTTATTTTTAAGAGTGCCAGAAATGAGGGGAACATATTGATAGAACTAACACCTTTACTAGATAGTAAAAGTAACAAAGCTTTATACATACAATTAGCAGATTATATAAAACAAGAAATATTAACAGGACGCATGAAACCAAATGAAAAGTTACCATCTAAACGAAAGTTATCTGACCATCTAGGCATAAGTTTAAATACGGTTCAATCAGCTTATGACCAATTGAGTTCCGAAGGGTATGTGATAAGCGAACCTAGGAAAGGTTTATTTGTTACAAAAATGGAAGACGACATTCATATAAACAGAGTAGTTACAAATTACACGGAGTCCATCAAAAACCAAACCCAAGAAGTAAAGATTGATTTTAACTCCGGAAAGGTAGATCTTGATAGCTTCCCGTACACTATTTGGCGCAAGTTAACCATGCAATCCTTATACGAGGATCGAGGAGAATTACTTCATATTGGAGACCCTCAAGGGGAGCTATTACTTCGTGAACAAATCGCTTCTCACCTTTATACTTCTCGTGGTGTGAGATGTAATGCTAACCAAATCATTATCGGTGCAGGTACACAGGTACTTATTGGCTTACTTCATTTAATTATAGGTAGTGATAGGATATACGGGATTGAAAACCCTGGATTTCATCGAACACGTATTACGTTGGAGCATCGAGGAGCAGAAACGGTTTCTATCCCACTTGATGAAGAAGGGATCAGTGTGAAGGCATTAAGAAACACAAAAGCTAATGTCGTATACGTTACTCCATCTCATCAATTCCCTTATGGAATGATTTTGCCGATTTCTAAAAGAATGGAATTGTTGAAATGGGCGGAAGAAACAAATAGTTATATTATAGAAGATGACTACGACGGGGAATATCGTTATAAAGGCAAACCAATTCCTTCCTTACAGGGCCTCGATTCAAACGAAAGTGTTATCTATTTAGGAACATTCTCAAAGTCTTTGATACCATCGATTCGTTTAAGCTACATAGTCTTACCATCATTACTTTTAAAGAATTACCAGGATCACTTCACGATTTATAAGCAAACAGTTTCAAGACTTCACCAAGAAACACTTTATCGTTTTATGAAGGAAGGACATTGGCAAACACACTTAAATAAAATGAGAACACTATATCGGAAAAAGCATAAAACCTTGTTAAATGCAATCGATCATTATTTAGGAGAAAAAGTACAAGTAGTAGGTGAAAAATCTGGCCTACATATTATTTTAGAAGTAAAGAATAAAATGAAGGAACAGGAATTAATTAATAAGGCAATGGATGTTGGTATTAAGGTATATCCTTATTCTATCTATTATTACGGTAAAATGAATTGTTTTCCTAAGATTCTAGTAGGATATGGTGGATTATCTGAGATTGAAATCAAATCAGGTATTCGCTTATTAAGTAAAGCTTGGCAGAACTAGCCTTAGGATACCATACCGAGTTGTTTAAACCATTTCTTTACTTACCCTATCTAGATAAGTTGGGTACATTTTGAATTATGTAGAAAACTACCTTCAATTGGTAAAAATTGTTGAAAATTAGTATAATATGTTAAACAAGGAAAAGGGAAAGGTAGTTTTTATGATATGACGGACTTAAACAATTCTTTATCATTCGGTGATATCTTAGAACATAATATTGTTACGAATAAGGGAGTTCTTCTGCTTAATAAAGGGACACAACTAACAGACAATCATTTAACTTTGCTAAGTCATTTTAATTGGAAATATGACTCTGTAAATAAAGTAGAATCTAGTAATAGATTACAGGAAAGTACTCAAATAAAAGTAAAAAAATTAATAACGGAGTGCATTGACCAATACAGTTCAATCATCGAAAAAATCGAAATAGGGGAGAAACCGGACTTTTTTGGTGTTTTTGAAGGAATGAAGGAAACGTATAACGAGATAGAAGGGTTAGATAATGCTATTGACGTTATTTATGGATTTCAAGATTTAGATCGATATACGTATCAACATAGCGTGAATGTCAGTTTGCTCTCAGGTTTAATAGGCAAAATACTAAATGCTTCTGAAAATGAGTTAAGTCTGTTAATTAATATGGGGATTGTTCATGACATCGGTAAGGTAAGAATTGATAATACTATCCTTAATAAGACAGGGAAATTGACGAACGCAGAGTTTAACGAGATAAAAAAACACACGTTGTTTGGCTATCAAATATTATTAGAGTTAATGGCGAGTGAGAAAATAGCAGAGGGTGCACTTCTTCACCACGAAAGACTTGATGGCTCTGGCTATCCTATCGGGAAGTCAGGAGACGATATTCCTTTTTTAATACAAATTTTATCGATCGCTGATACATTTGATGCTATTTGCACTGAGCGAAGCTATCATGAACAAAGATCTCCCTTTTTTGGAATTAGTGTGTTGCTTCAAGAAGCGAAAGATAACAGATTTAACGAAGAAATAGTAATTAAGTTTGTTAGATACTTAATGAACCAATATAAGGGTAAGAAAATAATGATTAATAATGGGGAAATAGGCGAGATTATTTATGTGCCATACGAAGAACCCCATAAGCCTATTATCAAATCTAACGAAAAAATGTATGATTTACGAAAGGTAATGCTAAAAATTTTAGATTTTGCTGAGAAAGATCAATAGAAATCTTGGAATTTGCGTTCTTTGTTGATTTTTTAAGTCGTATCTAAATAAATGGAGAGTGTTTATAGTGAGTGCGGACAAAAATTCGAATAAAGAATTATGGGACGACAGTCATCGAACTTGGCCATTACCAAACTTGCCTTGGACAATGAAACAAAATTGGCATAACCTTTTGTTTGCCCATTACCCTGTTAAACTTGATGATTTAAGACGGTTGGTACCCGAAGTCTTGCCTTTAGATTCTTTCAATGGAATGGGGTGGGTTGGTGTAGTGCCGTTTGAAATGAAAGGCGTTCGATTACGAGGTTTACCACGCGTGAAAGGCACTGATCAATTTCCAGAACTTAATGTTCGGACGTACGTATCAGTGGATGGTAAACCTGGCGTTTACTTCTTTAGCCTCGAAGCTAGTAACAAGTTAGCAGTGTGGAGTGCTCAAACATTCTATCACTTACCCTACAAGCGTGCTGATATGACTTTGGTAAAAAACGATTCTACTATTGAATTTGAAAGTAAAAGACGAAATACGAATGATTTCAACTTCGCTTGCAATTATAGACCTACATCCGAGCCGTTCTATGCAAAAAAAGGGACTTTTGAGGAATGGATGTCTGAACGCTATTGCTTATATACCACAAACAAAAAGGGAGTACCACTTCGGTGCGATATCCTACACCAACCGTGGCAACTGCAAAACGCAGAGGCAGAGTTCAAACAGAACACAATGTTATACAACCAGGGAATTCTAGTGGCGGATGAAAATCCGATACTCTATTTTTCAAAGAAAATTGAAGTTCGCACATGGCCTTTGGTACGTGCGCTAGAATAACGGCTCTGATTCGTAGGAATTATACTTACGTATGCTTTGCAAAGTTTATTCCATTAACTTATAATTGAGATAATATAACATATAATAAAAAAGCCGAAGCGCTGGTACGCTTCGACTATTCAGTAGTATCCGTAGCTTTACGGTTGCTGTGGGAATAGGTATTAAAATAATCCACCTTAGTCCGGCACAGACTTAACAGGTGGATTATTTTTTGTTCATTTTATCTATCAGTACTATGATTAAGTTGACGAAGGCAACAATGAATATTCCTGTCATAATCATGATCTGTACATCTGACATACGGTCACCCCCGTTCTCCACAGAGGAATAACCGCTCCACCCGAATATATACTACTTACCCAATTATAGCACATATGTTCCCTTTAAGTGAAATAGCATACTATATACAAAAACTCACTTATTTAATTTATATTTATAGGCTACATCTCATGGTTTTATGTGAGAAATATATTATCTTTCTTTAAATACCCCATGCGAACTTTTGTTCCTATTCATGAGAAATTATGCTACACTCTAGTAAAAGCATTTTGTTGGGAGTGGTTTAGCTTTGACTGAATATGTGTTAGAAGGACTAAATGAAAAACAAGAACTAGCTGTTACGACAACGGAAGGATATATACGTGTAGTAGCTGGGGCGGGTTCTGGAAAAACAAAAGCGTTGACAAATAGGTATGCCTATATTGTTGAGAACTTAGGGATAGATCCTTCCAATATACTATGTGTAACATTTACAAATAAAGCTTCTACTGAAATGAAGAAACGCGTCAGGTCATTGATCGGAAGCGGTTGTGATACAGGACTCATCACTACATATCATGGTTTTTGCGTTCGAGTTTTACGAGAAGATATATTCCATCTTCATTATCCAAAACAATTTATCATTTTAGATGAAGAAGACCAGAAGACGATTTTGCGTGAAATATATGAAGAGTTGGGAATAACTATTCGGTATAATTCCTTTAACAATATGCTAAAGAAAATTGCTTCTTACAAAATGGATCCTGCGTATGTAAGAGTTGTTACTAATCCAAATTCGAAATTTAACACAAGTGAAGAGATGGAACTCGAAAAAAAGATCATGAATATGTATCTACTAAAACAGAAAAAAGTCTTTGGCCTGGATTTTGACGATTTAATTAACTTTACTTTTATTCTATTTGAAGATTTCGGACAAGTATTAGATAAATGGCAAACACGACTGCACTACATCCAAGTGGACGAATTTCAGGATAGTAGTCTTAGACAATTCAAATTAATAAATATGCTCAGTGATACAAATGAAAATCTGTTTGTCGTTGGTGATCCGGATCAAACGATTTACGAATGGCGTGGCGCAAGACCCGAGTATTTTGTGAACTTCGATAAGGCGCATCCAACCTGCCAAACCATAGTATTAGATCAAAATTATCGTTCTACCCCAGAAATATTAGATGTTGGTAATTCTCTGATTAAGAAAAATTCATTGCGTATCGAAAAGGATATGTTTACCCATAATCAAAAAGGATTAAAAGTAATACACTATCATGGAAAGCATGAAGAAGATGAGATTAAATGGGTCACGGAAAAAATAAATCAATTAATAGAAGAGAAGCAGGCGAAGAAAAGCGATATCGCAATCCTTTATCGGGCAAGCTTTCTATCTAGATTTATAGAACAAGGATTAATACGTGAAAATATAGATTACACCATTTATGGTGGGATGAAATTTTTTCAACGGAAAGAAATTAAGGATGCATTAGCCTATTTACGATTAATAATTTCCGGGGATGATTTATCCTTTCTGAGAGTAGTGAACACCCCTAAACGAAACATAGGTAAGAAACGCATTCAGTTTATTAAAGAAAAAGCGGACAGAGAAAACCTAACCTACTATGATACATTAAAGAAGTATGCAGGGGACTCTTTATTCAACTCAACAAAGGCGCTTGAATTTCTTGCATTAATTGAAAAGTACAAGCGTGAATATGCGAAGTTAACTGTATCAGAACTATTGCAGAAGCTTCTTCTTGAATCAGGATATGACCAATATCTGCGTGAAGACGGGGATCAAAACCGTATCGATAACCTATCGGAATTTTTTCATTCTATTGTCACGTATGAACAATCGATTGGAGAAGAACTATTGTTGGATGAATACTTACAACAAATAACTCTTTTTACGGATTCAGACAAAGAAGATAAAAGAGACAGTGTAAAGTTAATGACTATTCATACCGCAAAAGGGTTAGAGTTTAAGTACGTATTCTTATGTGGGATGACAGACGGAATTCTGCCAAGCAGCAGGTCACTAGAAGAACGAAAAGTGGCAGCTTTAGAGGAAGAACGAAGATTAACCTATGTCGCAATTACGAGAGCCGAAAAGGAAATGTATATTACTGAATCGGAGGGCCTTTCGAGAAGAGGGTCAAAAAAGTATCCTTCACGTTTCATTTTTGAAATTAAACAAAACCTCGTTAATCGGATTGGAATGCTAGAAGAAGAATTTTATCAAGAATCTGTTCGCTTTGTGGAGGGGTCGAATTTTATGTTAGGAACAGGAGATATACCGTTAAAAGAGAGTGAATCGACAATGGACATCGGAACGAAAGTAAAACATCCAGTATTCGGTGAAGGGATTGTAAAAGAGATTGATGTGAAGAAGAATACCTATTATATTCAATTTGCCGGGATGAAAACGACAAAGCCCATTAATGGTGCATTTAAAGGTTTAAAACGCGTTTAGACTTACTACGAATAGCAAGATTAGACTATAATAAAAGGAGCTAGTGAAGAAAAGGGAGAGGGTTTATACGTGTTTTCAAATGTTCAATTACAACAATTAATTGAAGGTAAAATCATAGGAGGTCGGTTCCCTTATGATACAAATGATGAGCGAGAAATTGAAGCACACATCCGACGGTTATATCATCGTATAAATCGTATCCCGAATTTAATATGTGAGGCTGAGTGGGATCACTTTGGCAGTGGATACGCCTCCTATGTTGAATTCTTTTGTTATCGAAAAGAAGATCTAATAGTTGTTGAAGAAAAATATGGCCATAGAGAGATAAAGAAAACTGGTATTATACTAGATGTATGTCGTCTAGCCCCTGTAGCAATGATGGGGGAAGATGAGAGGTATGAAACTATTCATATCGAATCAAACGAAGTAGTTGGTGGGGCATACGGTTCTTTACTTGGTCGTTACAGACTATTAGACTTGGACGAAAAGTACCATAGAATTGCCGAGCAATTGAAACTGGCACTAATAGAATTTGATATTGAATTATTAGAAACGGAAAAGTTGAATCAATCTTTGAATTTTCAAACAAAAATCCCAACAATTTTTCGTGATCCTAGAGCTTATTTAGTAATGGATGCTATTTTTTATTGGGAGGACTAGGAAACTGCCTAAAAAAGATTGAAATAAATAGTTGTAGGATACTCAGGCTTTCTCATTTCACTGTTAGTGATTTCTCAAGCCTGATGTCCAATATAAGAGAGTAGGGACGAAACTTGAAAAATATAATATCTATATTGGTACTTATAGTAATAGTTTTATTTGTAGGGTACATGCTATATGATAATCAAGGTATCAAAACGATTTCTACAACAGAATTAGCTGATAAAATGCAAGAAAGTGAAGGTTCTAACGATGTGGTATTTGTTGATGTACGTGAACCGGACGAATACGAATCAGGTCACATAGAGGCTATGATTAATTTTCCTCTAAGCGCATTAAAAGATGACCATGCTGCATTACCGACAGAAAAAGAGCTTGTTCTTATTTGTAGGAGTGGTAAACGAAGTATGGAAGCTGCAAAAATCCTAAATGAATTAGGCTACGAAAAAATAGTAAGTGTTGATGGTGGAGTCATGGATTGGGAAGGTAAGCTTGTAAACTAGATTTCGTCTTTTAAAAAAACTATACAGAAGAAACACATGAAGGATTACTGGAAATTACTTCATGTGTTTTTTTTATTACAAAAATATGTCGTCTATCAACTCTTATGTTTTTAACATACTCAAAAGTCTCGAATCAAAATCCGCAAATTAAAACCCATTTTTTTGAAAGAAACAAAATATGTATTATGTTTCATTATGAAAAAATATGAAAACACGTCATATTAAGGTATCCAGTAACCATAGTTTGTTGTAAAATAAAGGGATGATACATATCGATTGTGTACGTTCATGAAAAATATGTAAAAAGTGTACTATTTAGCCTTAGAAATACAAATCGTCTCTGGTGAATTTAGATTGATAACCATTAGGGGAAAAGTATTTAATTTCGTCTGAGAGCGTTTCTCTGCATGACATATATTGGAATTGTTTCTAGATAAACTGGAACAGAAAATCGAACGAGAGATAGAATCATAGGACAAGTCTAAATTTGTTCTATAGGAGTAGGAGTGAACAGAATTGGAAAAGTTACAGTTTTCAGATCATGTGTGGTTAACAGAAGGGCAATATATGTATCTGTTAGATAAATATGGTGAATATGAACTTAAACGTAGAATGGAAGAATTAAACCGTTCGAAAGTTAGAGATGTAAAAAGAAAAGAAATGATAAGATCTGATTATCACGCAATCATCAGTAAAGGAATGCAAACAGTTCAACCAATACGAGATCGTTATCAAATTCACGCGATGAAAGAAGAATTAAAGCAGACCTCATACCGAAATTACTTTTTATTTGTCATGGGGATTAACACAGGGTTACGAATTAGCGACTTGCTGCCACTGAAGGTGAGTGATGTTCGGAATAAAACTCATATCATCCTAAAAGAAACGAAAACAAGAAAGAGTAAACGATTTTTAATTAATGCAGAACTGAGAAAGATCATTGCTGATTATATTGAAGGGAAAGATGACGAAGATTACCTTTTCCCATCGCACAAAACAGACTTACCCTTGCAGAGGGTGCAAGCATATAAAATCCTCAATAAAGCAGCGAATAATATTGGTATAACAGAGTTTGGCACACACAGTTTGAGGAAAACGTTTGGTTTTTGGCATTATACCATTAACAAGAATGTAGCATTATTGCAAGATATATTTAATCATACATCTCCGGATATTACGCTTAGATATATTGGTATAAACCAGGATATTGTTGATCAGAGTTTGGAGAATTTTAGTTTATAGCAATTTTCATTAATTGTTCTATTAAGATTAATATTGAAATTAGCCCTTAAATCAGGCCAATTATATTAAGTTGTGGAGAAACATCCGTAATATACGACTATTTTGAGACAAAACTGCATATCAATGTGATTTGGTCTGTTGTTTTTCCTTCTATATCAATTATTACTGTATACTAAACACTTGAATTAGCAACCAAAAACAGCACAATAACAATAGCTGATATGAACGGTGTGACCGCTTGAAAAAGATGCTACTTCAATTTTTGCTTGATAAAATGAAACACTATTTACCAGTTAAGGACTTCCATTTTTTATGGAAGAATGTGTATGATGGTATTAAGGATGATGAAACCACTGTTTGCTTTTCATTATCGATACTCACGAAAAATCTAAATACATAATTATGCCATTAACGAAGTAGTGCTTGATGCACTAACATGCCAGGTTTGTGTAATAAGAGGAGGGTGGATAAATGAAGATTTTTTTAATTTTAATGCTTTCTCTTATATCTTTATTCGGTTGTAGTAGTCAGGAAGTAGATAATGCTGAGACTGATTCTAACCCAACTAAAATGGTAAAAGAAAAAACGGAAAAAGAAGCAAATCCAGACTATCGTAATATGTTTATTGTGGACATAAAGGAAAGTATTATCGTTATTGCCCCACATGCTATCGACGAGGCTTCTTATCCAGTTTATGAGATATATATTAATAAAAATACCAGTATAGAAGGAAGTAAAGAGAAGTTTGATGAATTAAGTATAAATGATGACGTAAAAGTTTGGGTTAAAGACACAGATGATGATAAAGAAATTGCTGAAAAGTTATTTGTCCATGAGTAAATTGCTTATTCCATTAAAGGGAGCTTATCTGAAACAAGTGATACAGCCCTTCTTGTGTTAAAGAGCAGTAATGTAGAAGAACAAATAACAAATGATAAGGGGTTTTCCAGAAAATATGGATTATGTTAAGGATTTAAGAAATTTAGTTGGTAATAGACCTTTAATATTAACAGGTTCGGTGGTCTTATTACTAAATGAGATTAATGAGTTGTTATTACAACATAGAACTGATGGTGGATGGGGATTGCCTGGTGGTCTTATGAAATAAGGTGAAAGCTTATAGGATACTGCAAGAAGAGAAGTGAAAGAAGAAACAGGACTTAATATAGGAGAATTAAAACTTTTAGGCATCTTTTCAGGTCAAGATTACTATGTTAAGGTATCTAACGGAGATGAACTTTATTCTGTAACAGCGGTGTATGTCTCAAAGGATATAAATGGAAATATTGAAATAGATAAAAAAGAATCTTTTGATCTCCAATATTTTAATCTTAATGAATTACCAGATGCTTTAACAGAAGAATAACAAAGTTATATAGAACCGTACATAGAACAATTAATTAAATAATATTCCTCTTCTCCTTGTTAAACTTCTAATTCCTGCAACAAGGGATACACTTTTCTTTGTAAACAAAAAAGAAATTAATACTAAACTAAAGGAGCTTTGGCTTAAAACTATTGGGGGTTTAACTTGGAGGTTTTCGCTTCCATGTCTCAACGGGTCAATGCCCTCTCATTCCTTCGTCACACCTATCCAAGTGGTGGAAGCCGGTAATTCTAACGGAACGGGTCAGAGCCCTTTTGCACAATAAATCCGGCATTCCGAACTTTCTTTGAGATCCTACGAATAAGCCAATATTCGAAATAAGATTTTAAAAATTACTCGTAATGTTTATTCTGGCATTATTGCTAATTACCTTTTTAACGTTTTTGAAGTATTTAATGAAGAAGGTGAAAATGGAAACTTTGGTCACGGTGGTGGCGATGGTGATGCACCATATAACCAATCTTTGCATTTTGATGCGGATAAGTATGGGGGAACTAATTGTTAAAAGGATATATAGTGAATATTATGTCGTCATTCGTGGCGACCTATTTTTTGTGAAAAGACTTGAAAAATCTGGGACGTTATTGATAAGGGATTCGTCTTATTATTGATATCAAAATTAAAGGAAGCGTGGGGTATAAATCTTGATAAGTGACGAAACAAAAATAAATCATGATATAGCGAGTGATTTATATCAAAATAAAGAAGTCTTTATCGAACAACTCATAGATGATCATGCTAAATCATTAATTAATTTTTGCTATACCTATGTAAAAGATTGGGGAACTGCAGAAGACCTCGTACAAGATACATTGATTAAAGCTTACAAAAAAATGCATAATCTGAAGGATCTACAACAATCAAAAACCTGGCTATATAGCATTAGTGCAAATACGTGTAAAGACTACTTAAGAAAAGAAGCAAGTAGAAAGCGTCTATTTACTAATTTGATAGAAAAACTCTTCAAAAGTTCTCAAGTTCCTGTTGAAGTTGAAGACGAATTAATAAATAAAGAAGAGGCAAATAGTATTGAAGAACTGGTACTAGACTTACCCATAAAATATCGTGAAATTATCTTTCTTTATTATTATAAGGAACTACCGACACCAGAAATTGCTGAACTTTTACAAGTTAGTCAATCAACAGTAAGAACTAGACTAGTAAGAGGTAGGGATTTATTAAAAAATCAACACAACAGAAAGGGTGGAAGTAGTGAGTAATAAGGATTTGTCAAACTTAAAAAGAAAGTTAGACCATAATACTTTCAAGGATAACCCTTTTGATTCCGATCTAAAAAGAAAATATATGAATAGTATAAAACACAATAAAAATAAAAACCATTCTATTCTTTATATTGCTGCTCATATTGTTTCAGCAGCAATAATCGTATTATTAATAATTTCATTACAAGGTGACTATTTTAATCGTTTTTTCTCAAACGAATCCGATGTCCAATTTAATGAACAATATTGGCAGGAGGCAAGGGGCAAAGGTGCAGAAACTTTTCCAGAAAAAGAGGAAGCGATCCAACATTTCATAAAATCTAATCCAAGATCAGATATCGAATATGTACAAACAAAAGATGGTGATGATGTATTAATTGTAAGAAATGATAATCATCAATACAGTGCATATGGTCTTTATTACGATGATAACTTATTTTCAATAGTAAAACTGACTCCAACCATATCGCTGCATAATACAATTTCTGGATATTCAGGATTTACTACTCCGAGTGGAAGTGATTATACCTACTGGGTTGTAAAGCAAGGTCAATTTAAAAATCTGGATGAAGATATAATGAACACATATCTTTTTCACCCTATCTTTATGGAGGAAGAAGACATTACATTGATCGAGGGAGATGTATCGGAACAGGAAAAAACAGGTATAGTACCTACCATGATAGCAAGCACAGAAACACTCTCTCTTTCTGAAAATGATATTACATCACCAAAAGACGCTATAGATACTGCTTTATTAGCGCGAATTAATCGTGATTATGAGAAATATATAAATGTTATCATTGATGATCGCTTTGAAACAAAAGAAGAAGCAATAGAAACCCACAAAAAATATAGTGCTACGATAATTAACTATGAAATTATAAATGAAGAAAAAGTTGATGACAATATGTACAAATATACGGTTGTCCTCGAATCTAGTGCCGGAAGTATGTCACAATACCCGTTATTTTCAGTTAAGCACAAAGGATCTTGGGTATTGAGAATTTTCGAAAAGCCTCTGGATGAATATGATGAATTTAGAGAATCAATGATATTTGAGTCAACACCTAAAGACGCAATTACAAAAGCATTAAACTCCCTTATAGATCGTAAAATTGAAGATTTTGTGAAAAGAAGTATTGACGAAATTGTTAATTCACAAGAGAAAAGAATAGAAATTCTATCGGACTTTGTTACAGAGGGAGATCGAATCGTTGATTATGAAATATTAAACGAGGAAAAAATAAGAGATGACTATTATATGTACACTGTGTGGCAAGAATACCTTTCAGGTGGAAGTTACGAAGCAAGTCTCTATGTAACGAAAATAAATGACCGTTGGATATATATTATTCCTAAGAGATGAGAAAAGATTAGTGATTCATAGGCTTCACCCTATTAGAATAAAAGGATCGTCATTTGACGATCCTTTTACTTTTGAATCAAATAACTTTATTGAGGATAGGTTATTTTTTAAAACATGTAACTATTGTGAACTTTTATTATGATCATTAAAAATTTGGGACCTCTTATGGTTGTGAGTCGTTTAATATAATAGAGAAGTTTAGTGAGCGAATCGATGTTTCAATAGAGTTGTGATGAAGTTAAACCATCTTATATTTTAAATTTACTAAAAGGTGTGGTGTTAATGATTTATCGTTAGAAGTATATATTCAAAACGCTTCTTTTTAAAGAGGTTTTTTTGGGATTTTATGTTAAAATTGAATGTAAGCATTTTTATTGCTGAAAAACGATAGATTAAATTAGTATCATTAATGCATTGCACCTTGGGCACTTGTTTCTTTGATTGTTATGTAGATATAATAATTAAATTTTAAACGTTATCGTTTTAATAAGCACACAAGAATAGGATAATTGACATTACCTGAAAATGTTGATAAGCAATTTCTACATACACTGAAATATTATTAAAAATTGGACATAGAACAAAGGGGAATCAATATGCAAAGACTCTTAAAGGTACCTCACTTTTTATTGTTTATACTACTATTTTCCGCTTGTAGTAATGTAGAAGAAACAACACCTAAAGACGAATTTGCAATCGTTTCGGCTAGTGATACAGAATCTCAAATAATAAGTGTTGATACAGATTTAGAAAAAGAAGCTGGTTGGTGGATGGTTTCAAAAGACGTGAGTACCATGACTATTTCTGTAGAAGCCAAAAATATTGAAACTGTTCTATTTTGGATAGCCCCAACAGGGACAGGGACTTGGGATGAACGCACCCTTATTGGTTATGACATAGATGAGAGTGATGGGTGGTCTTTTACATGGGAGTTTGGTGAGAGAGTGTTTCATGATCATATTACTGTACAGGCGATTGGAAGTGATGGTTCGACACAAGCCCAAGAGACAATCAGTGTTCATTCCAGTGAAGACGAATGATTAATAAATATCTTCTAGTAAGGGCACTTCTTCGAGAGGATTAATTAAAAATAAAGAGGTAGTTATGAATAAATGTTTCATTATTTACTTCAACTTTGACATTAGTAAGTTGTTTATTTGATGCTAGTATAGTTTCATGGACACACCTTAGTTAAGTTTCTATAGATTTGTTACACTATATAGAAGAAAGGTTGTGTCCGTATGGGAAACAAAAATACAGGCAAAAAATATAATGAAGATTTTAAAAAAATGATAGTAGATCTTTATAATTCTGGAAGTTCAGCTAAAGACTTAAGCAGCGAATATGGCGTATCTGAAGTAACTATTTATGCATGGATTAAGAAGTTCTCTCCGATTAAAACAGAAGATGGTGACACTGTTACAGCTGATGAAATTGCTAAGATGAAAAAGCAAATGCTTAAGCTGCAGGAGGAGAATGACATTTTAAAAAAGGCTATGGCCATATTCGCGAAGAAGTAACACTTGCTGAACTAACCACTGTCATCGATGCTCATAAAGATGATCACTCTGTTAAACAAATGTGTGATGTTTTAGGTGTGTCCAAAAGCACGTACTATCAAACGAAAAAGCATGTGGAGTCTAATCGTGATCGTGAAAATAGAGAAATAACTGAGCGTATAAAGGATATTCATGCAGAAAGTAAACAGCGTTATGGAGCACATAAAATCTATGAATCTCTAAAAAAAGAAGGCTATAACGTAAGTATCAAGCGTGTACAGCGCCTAATGAAAAAGGCTGGTATCCGTTCTATCATTGTTAAGAAATTTAGACCTACACCAAGCAAAGAAACAGTAATTGAAAGAGACAATATATTAAAACAAGACTTTAACACCACAAATATAAATCAAAAGTGGGTTGGAGACATTACGTACATTAACACGTTAAGAGATGGTTGGTGTTACTTAGCTTCTGTGATGGATTTACACACGAAGAAGATTATTGGTTATGCTTTCTCACGCTCGATGACAACAGAATTAGTATTAAAGGCTTTGGACAATGCTTATATCACACAACAACCCAATGATGGAGTAGTGTTTCACTCTGACTTGGGATCACAATATACCAGTGAAGATTT
>NZ_JAOALK010000048.1 GCF_025154055.1 Aquibacillus koreensis | reverse complement strand
AGGTCACACCTGTTCCCATGCCGAACACAGCAGTTAAGCTCTTCAGCGCCGATGGTAGTTGGGGCATTGCCCCTGTGAGAGTAGGACGTCGCCAGGCTTTTATCCATTATTCCACAGTAGCTCAGTGGTAGAGCAATCGGCTGTTAACCGATCGGTCGTAGGTTCGAGTCCTACCTGTGGAGCCATATGGAGAGCTGTCCGAGTGGTCGAAGGAGCACGATTGGAAATCGTGTGTGCGGTCAACACCGTACCGAGGGTTCAAATCCCTCGCTCTCCGCCACTTTAACAAAACTCTTTTTATGGCCCGTTGGTCAAGCGGTTAAGACACCGCCCTTTCACGGCGGTAACACGGGTTCGAATCCCGTACGGGTCACCATTAATACAGTGGAGGATTAGCTCAGCTGGGAGAGCACCTGCCTTACAAGCAGGGGGTCGCAGGTTCGAGCCCTGCATCCTCCACCATATTATAACTTTATACTTTATATTATCGCGGGGTGGAGCAGTCTGGTAGCTCGTCGGGCTCATAACCCGAAGGTCGTAGGTTCAAATCCTGCCCCCGCAACCAAATTACTTTCACTTACTACGTTGGAATTGCTTCACTGCTAGTGAAAAATACGTAGTACTTGAAAAGTGCAACCAAAAAATCATATCATTGGTCCGGTAGTTCAGTTGGTTAGAATGCCTGCCTGTCACGCAGGAGGTCGCGGGTTCGAGTCCCGTCCGGACCGCCACTTTTATAAAAATATGTATTGGCTCGGTAGCTCAGTCGGTAGAGCAACGGACTGAAAATCCGTGTGTCGGCGGTTCGATTCCGTCCCGAGCCACCACTTTTATTTAGTGGAGGGATAGCGAAGTTGGCCAAACGCGGCGGACTGTAAATCCGCTCCCATCGGGTTCGTAGGTTCGAGTCCTACTCCCTCCACCACTTAAATTTCAAAAAAAGTTGATCTAATATCATAGGGGTATAGTTTAACGGTAGAACGAAGGTCTCCAAAACCTTTGGTGTGGGTTCGATTCCTACTACCCCTGCTCTTTATATTTATTTAGTCGACATTCGTTCTTAAAAACATGATTGTCGCTTTTTTATCTCTAATGGCGGTTGTGGCGAAGTGGTTAACGCATCGGATTGTGGTTCCGACATTCGTGGGTTCGATTCCCATCAGCCGCCCCATTTATATTGGCCCATAGCCAAGCGGTAAGGCAACGGTTTTTGGTACCGTCATGCGCTGGTTCGAATCCAGCTGGGCCAGCCATTATATTTGCGAAAGTAGTTCAGTGGTAGAACACCACCTTGCCAAGGTGGGGGTCGCGGGTTCGAATCCCGTCTTTCGCTCCAATCGAGGCGGTATAGCCAAGTGGTAAGGCAGAGGTCTGCAAAACCTTTATCACCGGTTCAAATCCGGTTACCGCCTCCAATTCTTATGCCGGTGTGGCGGAATTGGCAGACGCGCACGACTCAAAATCGTGTTCCTTCTGGAGTGTCGGTTCGACCCCGACCACCGGTATCTACTTTATACACACAAACTACAAATTATTATTATCGTAAGAGATAAGACAGGTTATTACCTGTCTTTTTTTGTGTTCTATTTTAATTAATTAACCTTTATTAATATCTGAATGTGCCCATAATAGCGGAGATATTTTAGTATCTACGTTAAACTAATAACAATATATGGGGGTGAGCATATTTGGGGAAAATAATTGATTTTTTTTGGCATAAGGTCGCGATGCTTGCAATGATGTTCTACTATTCAATATTTTTTACAACTATATGTTTGCCTTTAATGTGGTGGCACTATAGAATTCAAACAACAAATTATTATATCCTTTCAGTTTTCACATTATTTCTTGGTGGCTTTGTATTCAACATAATTCTAACAAAGATAAATCCTATAAAAGTGGAGGATATAAGGGAGGGCTTGCCAAAGAGTTTTGTCATCAAGATATTTGTAGGAAAGTTTGTTTTATATTTAGTATCTGGTTATGCCATTGATGTATTAACTGAAAATGTTTTTCTAAGCATATATTTTCTCATGTTTCTAATGTCAGGGGGATATTTATGGTTTTGTATTCTTCGGGGTTATATATTAGCAAGAAACAATAATAAAGATTGTGAACTCAATAGCAGTATTACTTGGCAAGGAAAGGTATTGCTATTTAGTGTCCCGATTTCTTTGTTAATAGGATATTTAATACTACTTTAATTACTTATTCAGCTGACTCTAGAGAGACAATGAAAGGATGAAAGTTCATGAATAATAACATGGAGTTAAAAATAGTAATTGGAGATAAACTCCAACATTTACTAAAAATTAATGGTCTTAAAATTGTTCATCTAGTTAAATATTCCAATATTAGTGAGACAACTCTTCAAGATTACTTGGATAATGTAAGAAGCCCGACATTAGAGGATTTAGTTCAGTTAGCTGAACTATTAAATACTTCAATAGATTATATAATGGGAACTTCGGATTTTATTTTGGACACGTGGGACTGTGATTTTTTAGGAGAGTTTATCCAATATTCATCAGTAAAAATTAAAGAACATTTCGAAGATAGACAGAATTTAAAAGTTCCTTATGGAGTTAACCTTGATACAGTGTTATTTGGACTTTTAACTTATTCATCATTATCAAGATCTGGGAGGTCTTTTGAAGATTTGAGCGAGGATGAAATTAATGTTAAAAAAGAAGCCTTTACAGAGATAATGTCAATTTTTAATTCTTGTATTACGATAAGTAATCAAGATTGTTTTGATATAAAAGAATTGAGAGCTTTGAATAGAAATATTATTGATTATTTGTTTGGGGATTTTAGTTTTGTTTATGAAAGAGTATTAAAAGGCTTAGATAATAATCCTGAAACAACAGAAGGAGATAGAATTCAGTTATTGAAGGCTGCTATTAATCAAAATATGGAAAGTAGTCAAATGGCTCTTAAATTATTAAGGGGCTTATCAGGTTCTGAAGAAGTAAGGTATTAAAATGTACAACAATCAACTCTATTTAAAAATCGGAAGTAACTTAATGATAAGGGTCAATAGTTTTGAATTAAGGAAAGAACATGAAGGTTGTAAGATACTACTAAGGATGGAAACTTCTCCAGTAAATAAGTCAATCAGTTTAAATCACAGAATTGCTACAATCAAAAAGATAACTACTGAAAATGTATTTGTTAGAATGGAAAGCAATAATGTATTTGCTATTATAATGGAGAGAGAGATTGAATGTCTGCTTATCGAATTAAAAAGGAATAATGATACGTAGCGTAAACTTTGCTAAAGAGAAGAATAAGCATTGGGTTGAGCTATACCCAATGCTTATTCTTAAGGTTTCAGGATTGCAGTACAATTGTCTGTTCTTCAGGTTTTATTTCTTTCTTCTGTGCTTGTACATCTACAATATCCCAACCCAAATCTATAAGATCTAATTCATGACCTTCTAATGCTTCTTCTCGTATTGCTACACATAACAAATGAGATGGGCGTGACATACCTACATATGCAAGTTTTAGTATTTGTTCTTGGCGTTTCTTTGGCTTAGTATGATTTCCTTTTAGGTAGTCTATTATCTTACCTTGATCAAATTCGTAAACATAAGCAAAAGTTTCTAAATATAATGTAGCTGTATGTGTTTCTCCTTTGACACCATGAATAGTGTCGATATTAATAAGTATGTTCTCTCCATTTTCTGATACATAAAGGTAATCACTTTGTTTCTGGACGTTGGCTACACTTTCCTGTTCATCGTTTGGAACCTCTAGATTAGGGGTAAAGTAATTAGATAAATTTTCTTTTGAAACTGTTACCTCGAAATGAGATAAAAACTCATTACTTAAAAAACTTTTTAGGTCAGCTTCAATGTTAATACCAGAATTTAATTTTAATGTCCAGTCTGTCATTAATTTTTCAATATCACTAAAGCCTTTTTGTAATTTATTATCGAGATAATCTATAAGACTTTTTCCTGTAAAATAACGAGAGTCATTTTTAATATTTAAGTGTCGTAGGAAGTTTATAAAGCATTTAATGAATGTTTCTCTATAGTCTTTTGCAAACGTAGAGTTTAGTTTGTTTAAATGATTAATATAGGCATTGAAAGTTGTTGCTTTCTCTAAAGGCGACTTTTCTCTTTTATTAAAATAGGGCCAGTAGCTAGGAATAACGATTTTTTCGCCATCATTATTATGTGTAACTCTTCCTACAGCTTTAAATGTATGGTTACCTTCTTGTACAAGGTTATTATTTACGATTAATTCTCCAAAGGTAGAGAGAACTCTATGAATATTTTCTTTATTAAATTTAATAATGGTAGGCTTTAACTCTCGAATGGTACCATTTCCCTTTAAATCTTGTGGACTGACACAGATGTTTTTTATTGAATTAGCGATTGATTGTGAAAACCTTAAACTATTTTCTATTGAAAGTGGTTCTCCCTGTACAAAGTTATTAACTTCAACTGAACTATTTTCCTCATATATTGCTTGATTTCGATCACCATAGAATTGAGTAACAACCTTATTAAAATCAAATATACTCTGAATAACTTGTTGTTGCCTAGAGGATGTGTCTTGCATTTCGTCTATAAACAAATACTTAAATCTTCCAGAAATTATTGTTTTAATTTCTGGGAAAGTTTTGATATATTCTTCTGCTAGAGCAAACGCCTCTTGGAATGTTAAAATTCCGCGTTGAAGCACTCTATTCTTAAGAGCAGATAGAAACCTATATGTAGGAGTTCCCTTTCTATAAACCTGTTCTAGTGGCTTTGTACCCCACATTAAAATTAGGTTATCTTCATGATAATCTAAACGTAATAGAGTATGTACAGGGGAGTAGGCAGCTTTTTTAATAATGTTATCTCTATATCCTTTAAAAATTCTATTGAATTCTTTGTAAAATTCTTCTTTGTAATACTCATTGTCGATGATGTGGATTTCCTTTTTGAAAAAGTATTGATAAGCAGGAATCGCTAAATATTTATTAACAAAGGACTGAATGGTTGAGAAGTTATTTGGATAACTAAATAGTCTAGAATTGCGATTACCTATTTTGTTCTTAAGTTCATCAATAGCAACGTTAGTGTGTGTGAGAACACAGATCCCTTGATTATGATCTAGTGGTAATTTTCTTTCTAATATTAACAGTTTTGCTAACAGAGTTGTTGTTTTACCGCTACCGGGACAAGCAATAATATCTTTAGATGATAAGCATTTAATCACATTTCTTCTTTGAACATCAAAACTTAGACCGCTAGGGAGTAATATTTCTTCTGCCCATTTAATTTCTTCATCAGTTATTTCATACACTATTCATTCACCTCACTAATGCCCGCACCATATCTAATAGCGTTAACAAGATACTTTAATAGTGGGTCGGTAAGTATTTGTGTTTTAGTAGAAACTGGGTCTTCTTTAAATTTCTCCAGTAAAATATCAGAGAGACATTGTGCAATTATTGCTTTGGAAACTTTTGCATTTTTCTTTGTTATGATATTTTCATAGATTTCATATGCAACTCGTTCAGATGGATAATTTTTGTCTTTCCAGAATTGCTTATATTCAGTTATTTCTTCTTCAACTTTGTCCTTCTTAGTATCAGTAAGCCCAACAGAATCACTATTTTGTATTTTTTTTGCCCATAATACCGCTCTAAGAATATCCTCTTGAAAAGTACTCCTTGCAAAGTCATGTTCTAATGTCCAATGTGGAGAAATAAATGCTTTTACATTTTGTTGAGTTAATCTAGCTGTTATCCCTTCTCTTTTTACTTCAATAGTCTCAAGGGTTGGATCAATTAATTGGTCCTGAGTGTTTATTTCAGGTTTAATATCCAAATCTGTTATACATGCCACTGGAATATTAATAGTTCCGTTCTCAGTATTTGCCCTAATAAATATTCTTGAATAACGTAGAAATGCTGTACTCCCTACATTAAGAACTGTGATACCGTTCTTAGATAATGGTAAACCGATTATTTGTGCAATTGTAGGAATAAGAATATTTTCAGCATCTCCTTCAACCATAATAACTCCTTGTGCAAAGAATAAGTCTGCTTTGGTAGAATCTAAGAATCTTTCCAAAAATAAATAATCTCCTTTAAGAAGTCCAGTCTCATCAGAATTTAGAGAGAACACTTTATCATCTTGACATATAAACATAGATTCTAGGGGGATTTTTGAAGCTAATGATGTACTATGTGTAGTAAGGATTAGTTGTATATCACTCTCATATGATCTCTTCTGTAAAAAGTCAATTAACCTCATTTGTGCTTGTGTATGTAAATGAGCTTCAATCTCTTCAATAAGTGCTAATTTAAGCCCTTCGTAATCTTTTTGCTGAAGAGAGAGTAATTCTGTTGCAATAAATAAAATATTATGTGAACCAAGCCCGGGTTTAGCATCTTCAAGATTTAATTGTAAACGTTCTAAAATACTTTTTAATTTAATATCAGAGATGTTGAATTGTGACTTTAATATATTTCTGTTACTAGAGAAGTTTTCAAGGTACTCATTTATTTCCTTTAATATTTGTGCACCGGTATTCTCTTCAGTAGCATGCTCCAAAACAGGTTTATCAGTATCGACTTTATTTTTATCGATAAAATAATCCATTATTTTATCGTTAGCTTCTTTAATTGCATTTACTAGTTCATGTTCTTCCTCGTTTTCGAATGCAGAGTGATTAATAAGTACTTGGGAAAGCCTTGAATTTCTTCTTGAGGTCATCTCATTTTCAGCATCTCTCAACGGCTTAAGGTAAGTAGTTTTTAATAAGTTTTTTGCCTCACCGTTTAAATACTTTCCAGTATCAATTCCTCCAGCTGAAATATCGTAAAATATTTTTTTATCTTTTCTTTTTGCAGAAAATAAAACTTTTAAACTGTAGGTGGGTGTATCACCAATTTTATCTACATGGAGCCATTCTAAAAAGTTTTTTGCTTCCTCAACGTTAAAACCACTGAATACACAAATAATGTTAATTTCAGTTGCTCTCTCTTCTTCATCTGCACCTTTTGCCAAATGGAAATCCTCAATATTTAGTCTAAGATAATCATTGTTATGTGTAGAAAGAACAAACTTTATCGCCTCAACGATAGTACTCTTTCCTGAATCATTTTCTCCAACAAGTACATTTAAGTGCTTATTAAAATTTAAGTTAAGTCCGGGATTTCCGTATTTACGAAAGTTTTTTATTGAAAGTTCCGACAGATACATATAAAACACACTCCCATATATAAGTTCATAACACATAAGAAAAATAACTTTGATAACTTGAAAACTAGTACTAAATACTTTCCTCTAACCGTTTAAGTGCTTTCTCATATGCTAAGTTTCTTTCTTTTTCTTCCCAATCTAGTTTTTGTAAGATTCGTTGCCAATATATATTACCTTCTTCAGCATAAGATTTTGCAGTTTCCCTCCATAAAAATGCTTCGGCTTCTTCTAAAACAACAAGAAAACGACTATGTAACTTTAAATGAGGCATTCCATCTTCTTTAATTAATGAATAAATAGTAGAAGGACTGGTTCTAAAATAGTTTGCAGATTCTTTAATAGTTAATATGGTTCGACCATAATATCTCTCTTTATCTATTTTTGTTTGGCTCAATATTTCTTTAGAAAAATCATCTAGTTCTTCTCTTATAATTTTTCTTATAACCTCATCTATCAAAATAGGGTCCTCCTTTTTGGACTGGAATTCTTCAATATCGGATTGAACAGTTTTCACATCCCAATTATTTTCTGGATCAGTCCAGCCGTTATCTTTAAAATCTTTAATAGTTTGTGCGATATCTTTTTCATCAAATAACAATCTTGATTTCACTCTTAAATGTGGCATTGCTCTTGCATATGTTAGCTGTCTTAGAGTATAGGTTCCGATTTCTGTCATGGATGATACCTCTTTGATAGTTAAATAATTTCTTTGGTCCTTAACTGTTTTATCATTAAGTTTGTTAAGCAGTTGGGAGATTTCAGTTTGAACTATACTCTCAATTAGGTATTCAAAAGAGTTGCTTGGATACTTATCCAACGAATTACCTCCTTCCAAAAAATGTTACTGTTTTAATGATAGAGTATCATACTAAAGCCTCAAATACATAATAGACGTGGAAGGTTCTTCTTTAATAAATTGTTTAGAGAAATTGCTAGTATTATAGTACAATTAAGTTGGAATTAAATTAGGAGGAAAGTCCATGAACAATATTAATATTAATCAAATTATTAGTTATATCTGGGGGATTGCCGATGACTATTTAAGGGATGTACTAGTTAGAGGTAAATATAGAGATGTAATACTACCAATGACAGTCATACGAAGAATCGATGCCCTTCTTGAACCAACTAAAGCAGAGGTTGAAAAGGTGCACCATTTCTTGAATGAAAAGGGTATGGTAAATCAAGATGCAGCGTTACAGAAAGCATCGGGTTATGTTTTCTATAATACTTCAAAGTTTACATTACGTAGATTATTAGATGAACCTAGTCAAATTCGAGAAAATTTTGAAACATATATTGCAGGATTTAGTCCCAACGTTCGTGAAATTGTACAAAAATTTAAATTTCATAATCAACTAGAAACGCTTGAAGAAGCAAATGTATTATTTAAATTGGTAGAAAGATACACCGAACCAGATTTGAAATTAGAAAAATTAACTAGTCTTGATATGGGTTACGTGTTCGAGGAACTAATTAGAAAGTTTAATGAAGAAAACAATGAAGAAGCTGGGGAACACTTTACCCCACGTGATGTTGTAGCTTTGATGACACATTTAATGTTTGAACCAATTGCTGATAAAATTGAGAGTTCTGACTACCTTATATACGATGGTGCTTGTGGAACAGGTGGAATGCTTACTGAATCTCAAAATTTCCTAAAAGAGTTAGCTGCAAATAAGGGGAAAAAGATAAACCTAGGATTATATGGCCAAGAGGTTCAACCAGAAACATATGCAATTTGTAAGTCTGACATGATGATTAAAGGAAATACCCCAGAAAATATTAAATATGGATCAACATTATCTAGTGACCATTTTGCAGATATGAAATTTGATTTTATGATAATGAACCCTCCTTACGGAAAGAGTTGGAAGGTTGATAAAGATGCATTAACCGATCCCGTGACAAGAAACATTGAAGATAATCGTTTCCAAATGGGTACACCTAGTTCTAGAGATGGCCAATTACTATTTATGGTAAATATGCTTTCAAAAATGAAGGAAAGTACTTCATTAGGAAGCAGAATTGCAACTATTCATAATGGTTCAGCCCTATTTACAGGTGGTGCAGGGTCAGGTGAAAGTAATATCCGAAAATGGATTATCGAGAATGATTATTTAGAAGCAATTATTGCTTTGCCAGAAAATATGTTTTATAACACAGGGATTGTAACATATATTTGGATTTTGTCTAATCGTAAGACTTCAATGAGACAGGGTAAAGTTCAATTAATTGATGCATCAAAATGGTATGAAAAGATGAGAAAAAACCTTGGACAAAAGAGTAATGAATTAAAGGAGGAACATATTCAAAATATCCTTGATTCGTATGTTAAATTTGAAGAAACAGAGGAATCAAGAATTTTTGACAAAGAAGAATTTGGATACTATAAAATTACAGTGGAAAGACCTTTACGTTTGTCAATGCAAATTAATGATGAACAAATAAAAAATATGAAAAAAGCGTTTATGGAAAATCAGAAAAAGTACAAAAAATTTGTTTCAAACATAGATCAGCTTGTAAGTTTGTTAAGAGAGACCTTTGGTTTAGAAAAACATATGAATTATAACTCTGTAATAAAAGATTTAGATAGTGCCTTAGAAGAGACCAATATAAAACTTAATAAAACGGAGAAAAAACTTTTGTTAGATTTCTTTACAAAGAGGGACAGTGCTGCTGAAAAAATAATTAAGAAAAAAGCGAAATCTACAGTAGAATATGAGCCAGATGTTGATCTTCGTGATACTGAAAAAGTTCCGCTTAATGACGATATAAATGAGTTTTTTGATAGAGAAGTTTTACCTTATGTAGATGATGCTTGGATTGATTATGATAAAACGATTATCGGGTATGATATTTTGTTTACAAAGTATTTTTATAAGTATGATGAATTACGAGAAATTAAGGATATATCAAGTGAACTCATAGAACTTGATAAAAAGTCAGAGGGATTGCTTCATCAATTGTTGGAAGAGGTGAAGTAAAATGGAGAAGTATGGAAGATACAAGGAAGCAAATTTAAATTGGATAAATAGAGTACCGGAACATTGGGATGTAGTACCAAATGTTGCCCTATTTGAAGAAAGAAGTGAAAAAGGATTCGAATATTTGCCTTTACTTGCAGTAACTATTAAAAGAGGAGTAATAACTCAAAAAGAATTATTAGAAGAAAGCGTTAAAAGAGATTCATCTAATGAGGATAAAACTAGTTACAAACATGTTTGTAAAGGTGACTTGGCTTATAATAAAATGCGTATGTGGCAAGGAGCTATCGGGGTTAGTTCCTATGAGGGAATTGTAAGTCCAGCTTATATTATTTTAAAACCAAAGATAAATATACACCCCAAATACTACCATTATTTATTCAGAACATCAGTTTACGCAAAAGTATCATATCAAAACTCTTATGGTATCCATGATGATCAACTGAACCTGAGATTTGAGGATTTCAAACGAATGAAGTCATTATTGCCACCATTAGTGGAGCAACAAAAAATTGTTCAATATTTGGATGAAAAACAAAGTGAAGTAGAAAAATTAATAAAAATAAAAAATGAGAAGGTTGATAAACTAATAGAATTAAAAGCAACAATTATAGAAAAGTACATTTTTGGTTTAGAGAATGAAGGGAATACTAAGTCTGGACCAATAACTGGTATTAAATCAATACCATCTCATTGGGAAGTAAAAAGGGGTAAATATTATTTTAAGGAAATAGATAAAAGATCTGTAACAGGAAAAGAAGAATTACTTTCGGTATCACATATTAATGGAGTTGTTCCACGTTCAGAGAAAAAAATAAATATGTTTATGGCGGAATCATATGTTGGATCAAAGCTATGTGTTCCACATGACATTGTAAGTAATATCATGTGGGCATGGGCTGGTGGAATCGGTGTATCAAGTCATAGTGGAATAGTAAGCCCTTCTTATGCTGTATATAGAATGAAAGAAGATTGTTTATTTTATAGAGAGTATTTGGATATGCTTTTAAGGTCTAGAGCATATATAGCAGAATATAATGTCAGATCAACTGGGATTCACAAATCTAGACTGAGACTGTATTCCAATGAGTTTTTTGATATCCCATTTATAAGACCCCCGTATAAAGACCAAGTTGAGATTGTTAATTTTATAAGCGAAAAGTTAGCGCATATTAATATATTAATTGATTCTGTTAATAATGAGATTGCAAAAGTTAAAGAATACTTTGATGCCTTAGTTTTAAATATGGTAACTGGAAGACATAAAGTGAGTGAAGAGAAAGGATATGGGCAAAATGGTAACTGATATGTCGGAACGAGGGATTGAAGAGATTATAGAGCTTCATCTTAATGAAAATGGATATGTTACTCGTACGTATATTAACTATGATCCCCACTACTGTATTGATAAGGAACTCCTTATGCAGTTCCTTATAACAACTCAAAGTGAAGCAATTAAGCTACTTAAAAATCGGCACGGAGTTTATTTTGAACAACGATTTTTTAAGCGAATAAGCGATCAAATAAGGAAAAAAGGGATTGTAAAAGTCCTACGCGATGGTTTTCGTGATGGAGACGTAAAAATTAAACTTTATTATAAGAGACCATCATCTGAAACCTTAAATGCACAATCTTTTCAGAACTTTCAGCAAAATATTTTTTCAGTAATGCGTCAGGTACATTACTCTGAATCGACACCTAATAAATCGCTTGATATGGTTCTTTTTATAAATGGTTTACCAGTCATAACAATGGAGTTAAAGAACACTTTAACCCGTCAAACCTTTGTGGATGCAATTCGTCAGTATAGAAATGATCGGGACCCCAAAGAAGAACTTTTTAAATTAGGACGATGCCTTGTTCACTTTGCTTTAGATGATCAAGAAGTTTATATGACAACTGAATTAAAGGGTGATAGTACAACCTTTCTACCATTTAATAAAGGCTATAATTTCGGTAAAGGGAACCCACCTAATCCAAATGGATTAAAGACTGATTATCTTTGGAAAGAGGTATTGGAAAAGAATAGTTTAGCAAACATCATTGAATGGTTCTCTCAATTAGTGGAAGAGGAAGATGAAGATACTAAGAAAATAACTAAAAAGCAGATTTTCCCACGCTATCATCAGTTAGAGGTCGTACGCAAATTACTATATAAAGTTAAAGAAGATGGACCGGGGCATAGGTATTTAATACAACACAGTGCAGGTTCAGGTAAGAGTAACTCATTAACATGGCTTGCACATCAATTATCTGAGTTTAAAAATGCTAATGGAGAGAACAATATATTCGATAGTGTGATTGTTGTAACGGATCGAAAAATCCTTGATAAACAGATTCGTGACAACATCAAGCAGTTTTCACATGTTGATGGGGTAATGGCAGCAGCAACAAAAAGTAGTGAATTAAAAGCTTTCCTCGAGTCTGGCAAAAAAATTATTGTTACAACTATTCAAAAGTTTCCTTATGTTGTGAAGGATATAGGAGAATTAAAGAATTATAACTTTGCAATAATAATTGATGAAGCACATTCATCTCAAGGAGGTAATACTTCGGGAAAAATGAATGCAGCTCTTTCAAAAGAGGATATTGAAATTGAAGAAGAAATTACTCTAGAAGACAAAATCAACGAATTTGTAGAAAGTCAGAGAATGCCTCTTAATGTGAGTTATTTTGCGTTTACAGCAACTCCTAAAAATAAGACCTTAGAAATTTTCGGTGACCAACAATCAGATGGTACTTATATCGCATTTCATAATTATAGTATGAAACAAGCAATTGAAGAAGAATTCATCCTTGATGTTTTAAAAAATTACACCACATATGAAAGTTTTTATAAACTCTATAAAAAAATAGAAGACGATCCAAAATTTGATAGTAGTCGTGCTAGAGGCAAGATGAGATCATTTGTTGAAACAAATGAATTAACAATTGCTAAAAAAGCAAATATTATGTTAGATCATTTCTTGGATCAAGTTTATCGCCCAAGAAAAGTAAATGGTAAAGCGAAAGCGATGATTGTTACACGTTCAGTTATTAGCGCTATTAGATATAAAGAAGCATTTGATCGAATACTGAAAGAAAGAAATTTAGATATTGAAGCACTTGTTGCCTTCGAGGGAAGTCGAACCATTGACGATAAATCATACGATGAATCTTCAATGAATGGCTTTCCGGGAGATAATATACGTAAGGAATTTAAAAAAGATAAATATAGATTTCTAATTGTTGCAGAAAAATTTCAAACTGGATTTGATCAGCCCCTTCTTCACACTATGTATGTTGATAAAATACTAAATAGCGTTAGGGCAGTGCAGACGCTTTCTAGGTTAAATCGTGCGTATAAACCATATAAAAATGAGACATTTGTTTTAGACTTTGCTAATACAGCTCTAGAGATAAAAGAGGCATTTGATCCTTTTTATAAGACTACAGTATTAAGTGAAGGTACTGATCCTAATAGATTAAATGATTTGTATGATGATTTAGTAGAGATGCAGGTGTTCTCTGAAGAAGAAATAATGCAAGTAATTGATAAGTATTTAGAGGGAGCTAGTAGAGAGGTTATAGATCCAATTCTAGAAGCAATGGTTGAACGTTTTAAGCAACTACCTTATGATGATCAAGTTGAATTTAAAACAAAAGCAAGAGCATTTCACCGTGCTTATTCTTTCTTGTCGCAAATCCTTCCGTACAATCAGCAGGACTGGACTGCATTAGCAACGACTGTAAAATATTTGTTGCCTAAACTACCTAAACTGTCTGATGATGATCTATCAGAAGGGATACTGGAAGCTATAGATATAGATAGTTATCGAGTAGATCAAAAAGAGATGCAGAACATTACCTTGGAAGGAAATACTGAATTAGATCCCGCTTCAACGGGTGGGTCAAGTGTCATAAAAGACCCACAATTAGAGTATTTAAGCGAAATTGTGCGGGACTTCAATGAAAAGTTTGGTAAAGACCTGACTGAAAATGATTCGATTCGTAAATTTATGATGGAAGAGCTTCCTCAAAAAGTAGTTGAAAAAGAAGAATACCAGAACACGAAGAATCACTCGGATCGGCAAAATGCCAAAATTGCTTTCAAGCGAATTATGCAGGAAGTTTTTCAAGATTATATGTTTGATCAGTTTGATATGTATCAGAAATTTACAGAGAATGAAGAATTCCGTGAATGGTACACAGATAAAATGTTTGAAATGGATTATAGATTTGAAGGGGATAATCCATCCTAATAAAAAGTGCCCTAAGCTGATGCAAAGGGCACTTTTTATTGGTTTTAAATGGTAAGATGATATTAAAAAGGTAAATCACTGTAAAGTATATGCTCAATATTCTTTGGGTCATTTATGCTTTTTATTAAATGATCTAAGTCAATATCCATCTTTGAAGATTTTTCAATTGCTTTGATTAGATGTGTACAATCCGTTACAAGTTTATCCTTATGAATTTTATTTTCGTTTATAAATTCTCTTATAATGTGGTGTATTAGTGAATTGTATGATTCAAAAAACGTATATGTATTAACACCTTTTTTAATTCTATAGCATTCCTTCAGGTAGTTCCATTCCACTACGCATTCAGTTTGATCAGTTCCTGTATTCACTACAAATTTAAATCTATTATCATATCTACAAGTATGTTTTCTGATAGAGAATGGTTCTGGTAATTTGTTTTCGATAGTATCCATAACTATTTGGTAAACTTCTTGAACAGTTATGTTATTGAAAAACTCATAGTACCCAAAATTGGTAAACAGATAATCAGTATCAATATACTTTTCTAGTAATTTTTTATTACTTATCCCAATGTCCATATCAAAATAACCAATTATATCTGCAATCTTTACTGCACGATTTACTAAATAAGAACCTTTCTTTGAATTAAAACGATTTTCTCTATTTTCTGGGTTTAGCAACTCAACCTCAGAGTAAGAAGTAAATAAATTTCCATCAGTGTTTGAATTAGTCTTGTAGTAGTGACTTTGAAATTCCCTTATTTTCTTACAAAACTGGGTGTACATTTCATAATCTGGTATACAATTGGACTCTTCTAATAAAAACATTGTTAGATCATAAAAGTTCGCATAACCGTACTTTGAATTATCAAAAACTATCTGCATACCTTTATCATTCTCACTCCATGAAAAGGTATAATTGAATACATTCCTGCCAGTGTCACTATATACGTAAAAACTATAGGAACAACATAAACTATCGTGAGTTCTATCATGTAAAATAGTAGAAATATCCTTATTTTCTTCTTTCCTTAAATAATCCTCGAAACTAATGCCGCTGTCATAATGAAAATTAATGTAAGTATTATAGAAATCTAGCAATTTAATAATATTTAAGATAACATTCTCTACATTTCCTTCATCGATATTTCCTAGATGTTCAAAAGAAAGGATAAAATGGGGAGTATTATAATCCTTAGTAAAATTGTACTCATTGCTTCTATAATGCCATCCACCATTTATCCAAAATAATATTTCACCGCTCTGCATTTGTATAAGGATTTTCCTTAATTCCGCAACCTTCTCCAAGATCGCCATCCATTCGTTATTTCTCATATCTAGTATTTCTTCTTGATTTGTCATAATCATCAACCTCCTTTAAATTCGTGGTAGGCTGATTATAAATAGTGGTGTAATGAGTTGTTTTAATTGTTATAGTAATATCCTACAATTTATTTATAAAAGAAAAAAGTTATTAAATCAAATCTATAGAGCACTAAATTTATTTGTAAAAGATAGGAACTGCTGCTAACACAAACAAATAAAATAGTCTCCTAGAATGGTATATCGTCACTGCTTATTTTCCGCTGATCATAATTGGAAATCAAATCTACTAGATCTTTATATTCATCGGCACTCGAGTCTTTACAAATTACATAAGCAAATTTTTCAATTTTGTTATAGTAAGATTTCTTAATTTTTTTATTTATATTGTTTGGAATAAGCGATAAAAGATATTCAATTAAGCATTCAGGACCATTAAAATAATTACATTTGAAATTAAAAGAAATTATCCTAAAGCATCCTTCCGATTTATTCCACTCAATAATATATTCCTTGTCAATTAAAATTTTGTGATTATTGGTATATAAACATTTTTCTTTCCTGATTTCAAAGGGTACTAAAGTATAAAGTTCTAAATAGCACAAAAATAAATGCGCAAGTTCTTCTATATCTCTATCAAAATAACCATATTCACGTTCATGCCAAAAAAGTAATTCGCCTTCATCCATGTAATGCTCCTGATTTATATTTTCTGGAATTGTAACATGCTCATCTAGACCGTAGAATTTAATTACATCTTTTATTTTGCGGTATTCACCATTTAATTCCCAAGGGTACTTATTTTGTATCATGATTTCAGTTGTTGGTCTAAAAGTTAGAGGTATAGATTCATTTATTAAATAATAATAGTAATCTTCAAACTTTTTTAATTCATTCCAAAATAAAGAAAGAACGTAGAAATTATCTATGGCCTGCTTCGACAAGTCAAATAGAAAATTAATTAGATGTCTAATATCTCTAGCAAAGCCAACAGTTTCATCATCAAGTATAACTAGCAAATAACGATTATAACTTTCCCACTCTATTTTGCAACTAAAATCATAATTACCTCGATTAAACACAAACTCGAAGGAATTAGATAGATTTAAAAGTAAACCAGTGTTTTTTCTTACATAAAATTCATGAACTTCCTTATCATTTAATGATTGGTCGAGTCCAAAAATTACACAGCAAATATTATTGATTAATTCGTTAATGTTACTTTGGTTAATACAGTACAGTTCTTCTTTAGAAAGTTTTAATTTAGGGAATTCGTTTTCCTTACCTAAGTGATTTTCTTCTTCAATTGACCATGTACCACCTCTACTAAATCTAACCTCTTCGGTAGTTTTTGATAATATGACCCCTTTTAGTTCCGCTACCTGCTTCAGCGTACAGATCCAGTCATTACTGTACCTATCTTTAAAACTTCTCTTTTCATTTTTCATATGAATCAACCTCCTTAATGTATGTGGTAGGCTGATTATAAATTGTATTATGATTGATTGTTATGACTGTTATGTTGGTGCCCTACAATTTATTTATAAAACAAGTATAGTAATGAATCAAATCTATAGAGCACTTTTTTCATTTTGATCTAATAAATTGGAGTCTCTTAGCTTAAGTATATATTCCTATATACTACTACTTAACATTGATTTAAAGGGCAATTTGACCGTAATTATTAAGGGATTTTACAGGTATCTCTGTTACAGTATGGAATATCATCATGAATAAAATTCTTACGAAAGAAGGCTAGGAAATGAACAAAAGAAAAGAAGCAACGATTGTGCATGCCGACAAAAATATGGTTATGGCTAAAAGTGGAGGATATTATGTATCGGTAGTAAAGGTGAATAATTCTTTATCTGTAGGTAATTATGTAGTTATTGTGAATAAAGAAAATCTACAAGGGGAACAAAGGGATATCTTACAAAGAAGATTTAGTAATACCAGCCATCTTGTTAGGTTTTTATTATCTATCGTTCCAGAGTACTTTATTGAAAAGAAAATTATCAAAGAAACTTATGATGCAATACAGGAGTTAATTACTGCTAAAGATTGAAATTCCATTAGAAAAACAAGGGATTCAGGTATGCGAATATAAGTTAACAGTGTAGGATATTTCACTCTAGAAAGGGAGATCTAAATGGATAAATACAAGGATCGAGTACTACAAGAAGATAATTTGGTTTACTCATTTTTCGGTGATTACAACATTGTCATCTCTAAGGAAACAGGTTATGAATGGATGGGGAAAAGTTCAACTGATCTGTTTTATGTAATGATAGAAAAAGATAGGGGAGCAGATCAAGAGCAATTATTGCATTTAAGGGTTTTTACGACTATCGGTTTAACCCAAAAATACCTATCTGCAATTTTACCTGATTACGTATTTGATGAGATGCTGATAAGAAGTATAGTATATGCATCAAATGGCCTAGCACTGCAAAAAGTAAGCGAGGGATAGTCCCTTGCTTACTTTCTTTTTATGAATTTTATTTAAGCTACCTTATATAAGGTCAGATCTTACTTTCTGTGTAAAGCACGATAATATAATAAAAATCATGTAGATATTTCATAAGATTTTTGACAACTGAAAAGGAAAAGGATAATAAATGGTTAATTGTTCATTTAGAAAGGGGGAATCTAAATGAATAATGACTTTATATGGCAAGATGATGTTGATTTTTGCGGTATCGTTGTACGATTAGCAATTGTGAAATTTGATGATAGTAATTTATATGGTGCATGTATTGCACAAATTTTTGAGGATGAATTTGTTATGGTTGAAGCAGCAGTTTTTAACAATGTTAATGCTGCAAAGAACTTTCTCTTTGAAAATGTTATTGGTGTTAACTTGTTAAAATTAGAAATAATGAGAGATAAACTAGCAAGCCTCTAAAAATATGGGGGTATATAGTAGTTAAATGACAATGAAGCTGTCTAGGTATTTATTACTCAGACAGCCTTTTTATGTGGGAAATTATAGTCGTATAGTAGAGACACTTAAATTGTATATGGTATTTTTTTTCAGTATGTTTATTAATAAGCTGATATGATTCATGCTATTTGATGAGTGTATTGCTAATTTTATTCATATAACTTAGTGTAGAACTCTTATACTGCTGCGTAGCAGACGATTACTGTGCAAAAAATAATTTAGCTAAGAACTTTAAATAAAAGGTGTTATTTATCGTTTGTAGACTTTTAACAATCGGTTATTGATTTTAACAGTAACTTTGTAAAAGTATGTATCTAATATCTTTTACCCAAGGCATAATAAGATATTAGATACATACAATTTTGAAAGAACATTAATTTTTATTTGATCAAATTATTTTTTGTGCCAATGAATTTGTTATTATTACTTCCTAATATAAAATTCTTGGAGGGATTTTTTGATTAATATTCCAATTGATGAACCAGTTATTATATTTGCGTTAACAATGGTTATTTTCTTTTTAACGCCATTACTAATGAAAAAATTAAAAATACCCGGAATTATTGGGCCAATACTGGCAGGGGTTATTATTGGACCGCATGGATTCCATCTATTAGAAAGGGATCAAACAATTGTTTTATTAGGTACTATAGGATTGCTGTTTATCATTTTTATTGCAGGTTTAGAATTAGACATTGATGGATTCAAAAAATATCGTAAAAGAAGTATTCTATTTGGCTCACTATCCTTTAGTATTCCGCTCATTTTCGGAACAGTTGTCGGTATTATATTTGATTACAGTATTGCAGCCTCCATACTCTTAGGATCAATCCTTGGTTCTCATACCTTGTTGGCTTACCCTATTGCTAGCAGAATGGGAATTTCTAAAAATAAGGCAGTAACAACTGCAGTAGGAGGCACTCTGCTTACAGATACTTTCGCCTTATTAGTATTAGCAGTAGTCACAGGAGCTGCTGAAGGTCAATTGTCTCTGCAATTTTGGATAAAAATGATTGTCTCATTGATTGTTTTTGTTTTAATAATACTTTGGGGAACACCAAGGTTATCAAGATGGTTTTTTAGAAATGCAGAAAATGAAGGTGTAACTAATTTTACTTATGTAATGGTTATTCTTTTCGTTTCAGGCTTCTTGGCAATTGTTGCTGGCGTGGAACCAATTATCGGGGCATTTCTAGCAGGTCTGGCCCTAAATCGTTTTGTTTTTGATCATGGAACATTAATGAATCGTATACGTTTTTTGGGAAATGCATTATTCATACCATTCTTTTTGTTATCTGTAGGAATGTTAATGGATTTAAGTGTGTTATTTAACAACCCAAAAGCATGGATTATTACTGTAACCATTGTTGTTTCAGTATTTATAGGAAAAGCATCTGCTCCAATAATTATTAGTAAGGTTTACAAATATTCCAAGACAGAATGCAATGTAATGGTTGGTTTAACCATACCACAAGCAGCAGCAACACTTGCTTCTACATTAGTTGGTTTTGAAGTTGGGCTGTTGGATCAAGCAACTGTTAATGCTGTAATCATTATGATTTTGTTAACATGTATTGCCGGACCATATTTTGTTGAGAAATATGGCAGAAAATTAGCACTAAATGAGGAACAACAACCTAGTGAGAGAAAGGAAGGACCTGAGCGTATCCTTATTCCATTAGCCAATCCACATACAATGGAATCTTTAATTGATCTTGCCACCTTGATTAAACATTCTACTTCGGAGGAACATCCTTTATATCCTCTAACAGTAGTACAAAAAGATATAAGAACATCACAAGATGAGGTAGCAAATGCAGAAAAGATGTTGGGTCATGCGGTCATATATGCATCCGGTGCCGAAATTCCAGTACGTCCTATAACAAGGTTAGATCGAAATGTGTCGAATGGCATAATAAGGGCTATTGCTGAAGAAAGAATAAACACTGTTGTTATTGGATGGAATGCAGAAAGAAAGCCCAACGAATTATTTGGAGGTATTATTGACCGATTTGTTGATCAAACAACTCAAACGGTGTTAGTAACAAAATTAGGTCATCCGTTACAAATCACAAGACGAATTATTTTGATCATTCCTTATGGTGAAGATCATAAGCCGGGATTTATTGAGGCGTTAGAAAGAATAAAAATGTTGACAGACCGATTAGGTGCTTCGTTATTAGTTTTAGTAATTAATGATTCTATAGAAACATTTGAAAAATATATAAAGAAAATTAAGCCCAATCCTCCTACTGAGATAAGAAAGTTAAATGGTTGGCCATCCTTAAAAGAAAATTACGAATCTATGTTAAAACAGGATGATATTGTAGTCATTATGAGTGCAAGAAAAGGCACCATTGCTTGGCATCCTGAACTTGAGGAATTACCAAAAAGATTGGCAAAAGTAAAACCGGAAAGTTTTATCGTTTATTATCCAGAAGAAGAAGATGAAGTTGATATTAGAGGTTCTAGGGGTATAGAAATTCCGAAAGAGGTGCTACGCAAAAAAGATTATGAGGAGTATGATTAAATGAATGATTATAAAGACAGATAGGCGGATAGAGAACACGGAAATAAATCATCGTAGATATACGTTGTCTTATTAGTGATTATTCTTTTAATCGATAAGTTTTAAATAAAAACCATTGAAGTTAAAATAAAATTTCAATGGTTTTTATTACTATTGAATGAAAAGAGGAACATATTGGAAGATACTGTAATTTGGGATGCCTAGACGATTGTATATATATATATAAACCTCTCCAAGATTAGTAGATTGCTTGTTAAAATTATGCCTGTTTTATGTCAGAGGTTAAATAAAGGTATACCACTTGGAGATATTGATGTGTATTTGCTTAATAGAAGAACTGTTTTACGATAAAGCAAGAAGTGAACCATATCACAAGTAAGGTAATTGAAAAATTCAATCTTAAACAAATTGGCATTATTCTGAGATAATTTAACAAAAGTTATAATCTCAGTAAAAAATGACAAATAGGCAGACAATGTTATGATCTTAGCTTTTTTCTATGGAACATAGTTGCTTATTCCATAGTAACTAACTTGTTGCTTTGGATATATTTTTTCTACCTCATCGCCAAACTTATCCATAAAGTATTATTCGATTTTTATTATTGTTTAAATAGAAGAAATGATATAAAATAAAACCATCACGTTGTAGTTTGGAGGGAACAGCGTTGGGGCTGAGAAATTAAAAATTGGAGAACTTGCTTCTATCACTGGTGTAACAAAGAGGACAATTGATTACTATACAAACCTTGGTTTACTTAGAGCGGAACGTTCTACTTCTAATTACCGTTATTATGAACGAACAGCAATAGAACAGCTAAATTTTATTGAAAAAAGTAAAAAAGATGGGGTGTCATTAGAGGAAATTAAAAAAAGGATTGTGAAAAATTATGCCGAAGAAATTGATGTCACGGAACTAAGATTAAAAATAAAAGGGCTTGAAAAAGAAGTTAGTGAGATATTATATCAACTTAATGAAAATGAAAAAAAACTTGAATATGTGCAGAAAAATATTTCAAAAGAAAGTCTCTCATTAATACAATCCTTATTATTACTTATTAATTGATTCACTCAGAGGTTCAAACAAATGCTTTTGCATCCTATGGATGTTATGATTTTTCCCAAGGAATAGAAGACGACGAATACTCGATACTTGAATCGATATAGAGTTCTATATATAATTTTATATAAACCATAACGTCATAGTTTGATATATATATCCGTAGATTGTTTATTACATTAAGAGAGTAATATAAAAGTAGAGCGTAAAGGTTTTGAAAACAAATGTAAAGGAGGGCTCCAATTGGGAAGGCGTTATTGCGAATTGGGCAAGTGGCTAAATTAAGTGGATTAACTTCACGAACGATTGATTATTATACTCAACAGAATTTGCTACGTGTATAAAGGTCTTCTTTAAATATCGTCTTTAACACGAGGATGTCATCAATATTAGAAAAAATAAAGCGATTAAAAGAGCAGAGATATTCTATTTCTGAGATTAAAAGATCATTCATGAACAGGAAAATCAAAAGGTCGATTATTGTGATCGAAGTACAGGATGTTATCAATCGTTTGTACAGGAAGTTAGATTTGCTTTCTGACCAACCTTTAGAAGTACCAAATGTTGAAAAAGAACAGGTATTTTATCACTAGTAAATGAATTATCTAATGTATTGAAAGAATTGAGTTTGCTTTAACTATTTCTGGAGGTGAATCCCTCAGGAAGAGGGAAATAATTGGATATATATACGATTTCAAATATTTTTTTATTAGTAATCTTACTTGCCTTGACGGCTTTCTTTGTTGCTTCAGAATTTGCCGTTGTGAAAATCCGAACGTCAAGGATTGACCAATTAATTGCAGAAGGGAACAAGAAGGCTGTTGTAGCTAAGAAAGTTGTCATGGATCTTGATTACTATTTGTCTGCCTGTCAGCTTGGTATTACTGTTACGGCATTAGGACTTGGTGCATTTAGTAAGCCATTTGTGAAAGAATTATTGAATCCAGTATTTGATTGGTTAAGCGTATCTGATGGAGTTGCTTCGATTATTTCTTATGCGATTTCTCTATCTGTTGTCACTTACCTTCATGTGGTAATTGGTGAAATGGCACCCAAAACACTCGCGATTGAATTTTCAGAGAAAGCAACGTTGCTATTAGCAGGACCTCTATATTGGTTCGGAAAGATTATGTACCCGTTTATCCAAGTATTAAATGGTACATCTCGTGTTTTCCTTCGTATGTTTGGTGTTCCAGCAGCAGCACATGAGCAGGCTTATTCGGAAGAAGAACTTAAAATTATTATGGCTCAAAGCTTTCGAGGAGGGGAAATTGACCAGACTGAGCTAAAATATATGGAAAATGTTTTCTCTTTTGATGAGCGTGTAGCGAAAGACATAATGGTACCGAGAACCGATCTTGTCACAATTGATAAAGAAATGAGCTATGATGAAATAATAAAAATTCTAGATGAGCATAATTATACACGCTACCCAGTAATAGAAAACGGCGATAAGGATCGTATTATTGGGATTGTAAATGCTAAGAAAATGTTGAGTCATATTGTTGCTGGTCGAGAAAGCAAACTTGAAGAATTTATTCGTGATGTGCCACATGTGGTTGAGGTAACTAGTATTCAAGACAGCTTCTTAAAAATGCAGCAGGCTCAGGTTCATATGACTGTTGTCATGGATGAATATGGAGGGACATCCGGTATAATAACGCTTGAAGATGTTTTAGAAGAGATTGTCGGTGAAATTCGAGATGAATTTGATGCAGATGAGGTACCAGATATTCGAAAGGCTAGCGAGAATAAATATATTATTAACGGCCGTGTGCTTCTTTCTGAACTAGAAGACAGATTCGGTTTGGAATTTGAGGATAGTGAAGATCTTGATACGATCGCTGGTTGGATTCAATTAAAAAATTTCGATATTGCACAAAAAGGCGATGAAATCAAACATGGTCGTCATTTATGGACGGTCGATCAAGTGGATAACTTCCAAATAAAGCAGGTTATCTTTCATCAGGATAAAGAACAAGAAATAACTGAAGAGAAGGAAGCTTCTCTATCATTAACCGAAACATCTTGGAGGTGAATCCCTCAGAAAGAGGGAAATAATTGGACGGAATGATAATCTTAAATTTATTTTTGATCGTAGTATTCATCCTTGCAACAGCATTCTTTGTGGGAGCAGAATTCGCCATTTTGAAGGTTAGAATGTCAAGAATCGATCAATTGATAGCTGAAGGTAATAAGAAGGCAAAGTTAGCAAAGAAAGTAGCGAAGGAGCTAGACTATTATTTATCTGCTTGTCAGCTGGGGATTACAATTACAGCACTTGTATTGGGTGCTTTAGGTGAACCAACTGTACAAAAAATATTACAGCCTTTGTTTGAAGAGTTTAATATCCCTGCTGCAGTCGCAACAATGCTTTCATACTTTATTGCATTGTCCGTGGTTTCACTACTACATGTAGTGATAGGTGAGCTTGCTCCTAAAACATTAGCCATCCAATACTCGGAAAAAATGACGTTATTATTGGCTCCACCGCTTTATTGGTTTGGATTCATCATGAGCCCTGTGATTCGTGTACTAAATGGATCTGCTAGACGGATCCTTAAACTATTCGGTGTAAAACCGTCTGGTCACGATACGGCCCATTCTGAGGAAGAGTTAAAGCTGATTGTTGCGCAAAGTTATGAAGGCGGAGAAATCAACCAAACAGAGCTTGACTATTTAAAAAATATCTTCGCGTTTGATGAAAGACAACTAAAGGATATCATGATTCCTATTGCTGAAATAATAACACTTGAAAAGCATCAATCATTAGACGAAATGATTATTGTGATTGATAAGTATGATTTTACTCGTTATCCAGTAATTGACATGAGTAATAAAACAAAAGATTTTATTGGGTTTATCAATACAAAGGAAATGTTGACAAGCATTGCGGCTGGAAGAAAGGGTGCCATCGATTATTTTATCCATGAGATTCCACGATTTAAGCAATCTATCTCCATTAAGGATGTTTTTCTAAAGATGCAGCAAACTCGTACTCATATTGCCATTGTGACGAATGAACAAGGTGTTAGTGTGGGTCTCGTTACGATGGAGGATATTTTATCTGAGATTGTCGGAGAAATTCGTGATGAATTGGATGGAAATGAAATGTTGGCCACGACTTAATGATTGTTTGTAGTATAGGCAAGGGAATTGTGTAAGTTATCTTTTTTTAAGTTCATTTGTTCGTAAAAACAAGGTATAGAAGGTCGCTGAACAATTCCATTTAAAAGTTTGCCCAATTATATGACTTATAAGGAATGTCTATTTAAAAATGGACATTCCTTGTTAATTTCCACAGAATAACGTATTTTTTAAGTTAACATTCTTGAGTGTATAATTCAAAATACAGCCAGTAGATAAAAAGTCTTAAAATCCAATTTTGGGGGTACATAACTTTTTATGGAAATTAATGAATTACTTATCATTTTAAAATACCTTATTTTAGGCTTAGTTCAAGGTTTTACTGAACCTATTCCTGTTTCATCAAGCGGTCACGTTATCATAGGACAAAGATTATTGGGGTTAGAACAGAAAGGGTTGTTATTCGAAATTCTAACGAATACAGCCTCACTAATTGCTATATGTTTTATCTATCGTCAAGACCTTATACGCTTAATGGTCAATACAATACAATATATTCGAACTCAAAAAAAGGAATACAAGTCCGATTTTATCTTCGTTATTTATATTATAATTGGGACAATCCCTGCAGCTGTGCTAGGTTTACTATACAACGAGATAATTGCTGAGTATTTAACATCACTCAATACAATTGCGATCACTTTGTTAATCACCGGAGCAGCGCTTTGGCTGATTCGTAATTTTCAGGGGGTTAAAAGAGATGGAGATTTGTCCTTTAAAGATGCTTTAATTGTTGGATTAGCTCAAGCGGCGGCTCTTATTCCGGGGATTAGTCGTTCAGGTGCAACAGTTATAACATCTATTGCAGTAGGTATGAAACAAGATACGGCCTTACGCTTTTCGTTTATGTTGTATATTCCAGTTAGTCTTGGTGGTATGGTACTGGGAATTTCAGATCTTATTAATGGTCCCGGTATTGGCTCGTTGGCTATACCATATCTCGTTGCTTTTATTGCTACTTTATTTATGACGTATTTCGCGATGAAATGGTTTATGGGGATTATGGCAAAAGGGAATTTAAAATATTTTGCCTACTATTGTTTTATTGTGGGCATTTTATTGCTAATCTTTTCACCAAATCTATTATAAATAAAAAAACAAAAAGAGACTGATATGAATAATGGTTGTATAACAACCTTGAGTCAGTCTCTTATTTTAGTATAAATGAACTATGATGCTGGTTAACTACTGTACGTTTAGTTTTCTTCTTTTTACAATCATCCAAATAATGAGTATAGCAATTGAAATTAACATATAGTTAGCATATTGACTAAATAATTCACCAGCCTTTTCCCACTGAGTTCCAAGACTATAGCCTAAATAGACATAAATCGCTGTAACTGGAAGCATGGCTAAATACGTATAAATAATAAATTTCCACACATTCATCTTGGCCATTCCACACGGAATCGAAATAGCCGTCCGAACTCCCGGGATAAATCGACCTAAAAATGCAACACTTCCGCCATATTTTTCAAAAAATTGATCTGATTTATCAATATGCACTTCTTTTATGAAAAAATATCTCCCGAATTTTACTATTGCTACTCTACCACCACAACGACCTAATGCATATAAAGTGAGTGGACCAAGTACACCGCCAATAGAACCTGCAAAAATGGCTCCATATAAATTCATGGTTCCTTCATATACCCAATAACCAGCCAACGGTAGTACAAGTTCTGCCGGAACAAATTCAAATGTTAACGCAAGTATAATACCTAAATATGATAGCTCTTTAAAAGCTTCTATCATTTGCAAGATCAGATTTTCCATTGGGGATTACCTCCTTTATATTTTATTATAACTAGAAAGAAAGAGTGTACCTCTGATTTTTACAAGCTCAACAGAAATCCCATGAATTTATTTGAATAGGCTATAGGGAATCGAAAAGGTTGAAAAATCCAACATTGAAGAGAAAATTATACCATATAAATTATAGGTTTTACATGTAGCAAAATTACAAACTGATATGGAAATATTTTATTTGGATTTTCCTATTTTTAGCATGAGTATTTCAATATGGAGACAATTTAAAGTAAAGATAACTTCCGTCTTACAGTTTGCAAGACTGCTTATTGACTACCATTCATATCTTTTATCTATAGGGGAATGGTTTCAACAAACAAACGACCATGTTGTTAAGTAACGCTTACTAAGATAAATGGGTATTCACTTAAAATAAATAAGGATTATGAAAATAGAAATGTTTTTAATTTGAAGGTTTACTGAAAGAAGAATGGTCTGTAAAGGTTTATTATGAAAGCTTATCAAAAAACACCCCTATCGAGCGATAAGAGGTGTTTTATAAAGTTGCAAATTAAGAGTTTTGGTTCTTATTTTGCTGGGATTGTTGGTTTTGTCGTCTTACCTGTTGTGCATTAGTTTCGCTAGCAAATTCTGTTCCGAATTGACCAGCTCCAGTTTGTCCACTTTGAGCATTTTGTTGTCTAACCTGTTGTGCGTTAGTACGAGCTCGTTTTTGGTTTGGTTGTTGATTGTTAGCCATTGTTAATCACCTCCACAAGAATAATATATCCTAAACATATTTAATTATCCTAAATAGTTTAAATTGGTTTATGTAGCTATTCGAGAACTGTTAGGTCACAGTTCACCCATACCACATTAAGGTATGCCAAAGTTACACATGAATGGAAATATGAACAGCATAAAAAGGTGTTTAATACGGTAAAGATTTGTTTGTAATTCTACATGCATGCCCCCACAGCAAAAGTAAAATTCTTAGTTAAAAAATGAAAATTACAAACCTTATTATTACTCATTTAATTAATTGATTTGGAGGGCTAGACAAAATGCTTTTTCATCCTATGGATATTCTTTTTTTTTTTGCATTAGATATATCAATAAGGGTACAATTTAAAGTGAAAGGTAACTATAAAAAAACGGGCTGAAGTGCAAGCTAGAACTGGCTTATCACGTCAAACTGTGTAAGGCGACTTTTGGATAACAACGGGTTAAACAAAATTACAATCGAGGTTGTACCAAGTATCCTATCTGACCATTATGATCCGATTAACAATGAAGTAATCTGGCTAGGGACTTAATGCTAACAGAAGGTATTTGATTCAATGATAAAGAGCATGGTGTTAAAAAAATCTTAAATGCCGCAGATTACTATGTGTTTGGTGCGTTTATGGCTTTGTTTGAATTAATAAAGTTTGTGATGATTTTATGCAAGGAAATAAAGATGAACAATAAAATCTTAATTTTAAATGGAGGTGAATCCCTTCAGGGGGATTTAATTGGATATTATCTTAATAACGAATTTGTTTTTAATTGCTTTATTAATTGCACTAACAGCTTTCTTTGTTGGTTCTGAATTTGCAGTGGTAAAAGTTAGAATGTCAAGAATAGATCAGTTAATCTCGGAAGGAAATAAAAAGGCTGTAATTGCAAAAAAAGTAGCTAATAACCTTGACTACTACCTTTCAGCATGTCAACTTGGAATAACTGTGACAGCACTTGGATTGGGTTTCTTAGGTAAACCAACAGTTGAGAAATTGTTGTATCCAGCGTTTAATGCTATGGGGTTATCACAATCAGTAACTACTCTTTTATCCTATATTATTGCTTTCTCGCTTGTTACATTTCTTCATGTAGTTGTTGGTGAATTAGCTCCAAAGACTTTGGCGATCCAATTTGCCGAAAAAATGACTTTATTATTAGCTCGTCCCTTGTATTATTTTGGGTATATCATGGCTCCGCTAATTTGGACAATGAATGGTTCGGCAAGATTACTATTACGTTCTTTTGGAGTAAAACCCGTAGGACATGAACAGGCACACTCTGAAGAAGAACTTCGCATTTTACTATCAGAAAGTTATAAGAGCGGAGAAATTAATAAGAACGAATTAAAGTATGTAAACAATATATTCGAATTTGATGAAAGAATCGCCAAAGAAATTATGGTACCACGAACTTCGATTGTAACAATTTCGACTGATGACAATTATGATGATATACTTCGCTCAATAAAAACAGAAAAATATACTCGTTATCCAGTTGTTGCTGGGGACAAAGACAACATAGTAGGATTTATAAATATAAAGGAATTTTTCACATCTAATGAAATCAATGAAGATAACTTTGAATTGGATTCAATTCTGAATCCTGTAATTAAAGTAATTGATTCAACTCCGATTCATGATCTATTGTTAAAAATGCAAAAAGAGCAGACTCATTTAGCCATTTTGATTGATGAGTACGGAGGAACATCAGGTTTGATCACAGTGGAAGATATACTTGAAGAAATTGTTGGTGAAATTAGAGATGAATTTGATGAAGAAGAAATACCTGAAATCCGTAAATTAAATGACAATCACTTTATCATTGATGGAAAATTACTAATTAGTGATGTGAATCACTTATTAGGCACTAATTTATCAGATGAAGATATTGATACTATTGGCGGTTGGTTCCTCACCCAAAACTTTAATACATTAAAAGGTAAGGAGATAGAATATCAAGGGTATTTATTTAAGGTATATGAAAGCGATGGGCATCGTATCAACTATTTAGAGGTAATATTACCTAAATAAATGGAATGAAAATGTTCTAAATAAACACAGGGATAAAACGAAGCCTCTGTGTTTATTTAGTTAATAAAGAAGCATAATTTCTTTCAGCCACTATCAGAATTATCTATAAGAAACGCCTAGTTATTGATAAACTTAAGGTATTAAATGTAGAGAGTTAGTGTATATTGTTAGTCGTTTTAGTAGTCTAGATAATCCCCTTAAATTTTTTCCTATATTTTTTATTTTTTTCCATCCTCTACGTATAATCCGCTCCTTATTTTAAACCAATCATATAGGTTAGTAGTAATCACCTTTAACACAGCATAACCTGGCACAGCCAAAACAATTCCAATTATTCCAAATAAATTCCCTGCTGTTAGAATCACAAATATGTGATAGTTATTGGGTGAATGTTAAGGTTTCGTCCCATAATCTGTGGGGAAATTATCTTTCCTTCAATTAATTGAACAACAGTCCAAACAATTATTAATTTTAAAAGCATGATTGGAGAGGTAACTATAGCAATTATCAATGCTGGTGTTATAGCAATGGCGGGTCCTAGGTATGGAACAATACTTGTAAAAGATGCTGTAAGTGCTAATAAGGAAGCATATTCAAGGTCAATTATTTTAAAACCAATAAATAATAAAAAGCCTATACAACAACTTACAATAATTTGTCCACGGATATAAAGACTTATACTTTGGTTAATTTCTTTTATTACAGTAAGGGTTTGTTGTCGGAATGATACTGGTAAAAATTTAGTAAAATATAGCGGGAGTTTCTTCCCATCTTTTAATAAATAGAACAAAATAAAAGGTAGTATGATCAGTGCTATAATAAAATCTTTTACAGCTCCAACAATTACCCCTATCTCAAGCCAAGAATTGTTAAGGTGGGATAGTATTTGGTTAGAGATGTTATCTGCAACATCGGGTGGATTAATGTTAAACCTTTCAAGTGTTTGATTTACAAGCTGACTACCTATAATTTGTTTAATTAGTATTTCTACATCTTTAACATACTGTGGGAAGCTTTTAACTAAGCTAATCAATTGGGCTTGTAATGGATCTACGTCAATATCTTGGACACAAAAAAGTTAATTTTCTAACTGAATAGATTCTAGAAATTAAGAGGCTTGACAAGGAGCCTCTGTGAGCATAGATTTTCATGCCAGGAAGCCAGCTTATTTAAAAACATGCTGGCAAGCCAAGTGAGGCTATCATGCTCACTTCTCCATGTAAAGCCGGCTCTCCATTCTGTCTATGCTGCCACGTGTACATTTAGTTCATTTTCAAGTTCTTGTGGTGTTTTATAAGCAATACTACCGTGTATTCTTTTGCGGTTATATCAACCTTCAATATATTTAAACAACTCAATGTTTGCAGAGTTGAAATCTAAGTATCTAACATGGTTTACTTCTTCTTTCTTTAAGATCGCATGGAATGATTCAATACAGGCATTATCATAAGGGCAACCCTTGCGACTAAAGGAATGTTCCATTCCATACGATTGTATGCGCTGTGTGAAATCTTCACTGGTATATTGTGATCCCAAGTCAGAGTGAAACACTACTCCATCATTGGGTTGTTGTGTGATATAAGCATTGTCCAAAGCCTTTAATACTAATTCTGTTGTCATCGAGCGTGAGAAAGCATAACCAATAATCTTCTTCGTGTGTAAATCCATCACAGAAGCTAAGTAACACCAACCATCTCTTAACGTGTTAATGTACGTAATGTCTCCAACCCACTTTTGATTTATATTTGTGGTGTTAAAGTCTTGTTTTAATATATTGTCTCTTTCAATTACTGTTTCTTTGCTTGGTGTAGGTCTAAATTTCTTAACAATGATAGAACGGATACCAGCCTTTTTCATTAGGCGCTGTACACGCTTGATACTTACGTTATAGCCTTCTTTTTTTAGAGATTCATAGATTTTATGTGCTCCATAACGCTGTTTACTTTCTGCATGAATATCCTTTATACGCTCAGTTATTTCTCTATTTTCACGATCACGATTAGACTCCACATGCTTTTTCGTTTGATAGTACGTGCTTTTGGACACACCTAAAACATCACACATTTGTTTAACAGAGTGATCATCTTTATGAGCATCGATGACAGTGGTTAGTTCAGCAAGTGTTACTTCTTCGCGAATATGGCCATAGCCTTTTTTAAAATGTCATTCTCCTCCTGCAGCTTAAGCATTTGCTTTTTCATCTTAGCAATTTCATCAGCTGTAACAGTGTCACCATCTTCTGTTTTAATCGGAGAGAACTTCTTAATCCATGCATAAATAGTTACTTCAGATACGCCATATTCGCTGCTTAAGTCTTTAGCTGAACTTCCAGAATTATAAAGATCTACTATCATTTTTTTAAAATCTTCATTATATTTTTTGCCTGTATTTTTGTTTCCCATACGGACACAACCTTTCTTCTATATAGTGTAACAAATCTATAGAAACTTAACTAAGGTGTGTCCATGAAACTAT
>NZ_JAOALK010000047.1 GCF_025154055.1 Aquibacillus koreensis | reverse complement strand
AAGAAACTTACAATGATTTAATCTATTATACTCACTCATCATTTCACCTAATTTTTGTATCTTATTTTCTTTTCTACTTACAAACATTTTACCACGTGGGAATGTATGTTCTCAATCTATATTTTTGTTCACCAAACAAAAAATTGCTCAAGTAGAGCAGTCTAAGAACTGCCCTTGAGCGAAGCCCTTACATCCACGGGGCAAGCCCGCGTGGTTTTACGGGCTATTTCTATAACAAAAAAAAGACTATGAATCTCAATCCAACAGGAGAGCATTTCACAGTCTATAAATAATGCCATTTATAAAGTTCTGAAAAATTAACCTAATACGGATTAGTCACGACCAATCGTATTGTTTAACTTCGCACGATATTTATCCTTCCAACTTTTCGAGTCTTTCACAAGTTCGTCGCAAAAAGCGGCAACATTCTCACCAGTGAGGTCAGTGACTTTCTTGCCTTCTGCTGCGCCTTCCTCAAAAAGCTCAAGGATCCCACTGAAAACACGGTGTGTGTCTTTCCAGTCAGTGAGGCCGCTAGCAGTCCACATGTACTTTTTAATAGCGTTATAAGCATTAAGGTATTCACTTGGAAGTGCCTTGGCGCGTTCCTCCATCGCCTTCCATTCCCGTTTGTCTTCCAGGCTCCCAATTATTTTTTCGAAGATACTCATATTTCCTCCCCTTTTCCATTCGTTTTCATTTTCAGTTCATTAATTTTGTTTGAAATAAATTCCCATTTTTCCCAAAAGTTCTCTAGATGCTCTACACCTTCTGCATTTAGTGTGTAAAATTTTCTCGGTGGACCTTTCGTGGATGGCTTTTTATTGATGTCCACCAGATTGTTTCGCTCAAGCCGCATCGTAATCGTGTACACTGTGCCTTCCACCACATCAGCGAAGCCAAGTTCTCTTAGCTGTTGGGTGATCTCATAACCGTAAGTTTCACCACGGCTAATAATCTCAAGCACACACCCTTCAAGAACCCCTTTCATCATTTCAGTATTATTTTCCAAATTTTATCCCTCACTCGTATTTCTTTTTATTTATCAGTACTCTGTATAACAGGTAATCCGTATTACTTATTACTGGTATTTAGTATAACATAGTAGTGGCGGTTGTCAACAATATGTATTAGCTAATAACCGTATTACCCGAATGAGGATGAACAAAGTAATAAGACCTTTGTAACAACTCTTTCAACTCCACTTTTGGAACAAAAAACCAAATCGATCATGATATAATGTAAATAATTTAGAGAACTGAGGAGATGTACATAATGATTGATGAGATAAAGGATGATCATAGTATTCGGGAAGTGATTCTTCCATACATAAAAAATAAAACCAATCTCCTGCTTACTATTGGAATTTATAGAGAGGGGGAAACAGAAATAATAACGGAAGGAAATCCAAGTTCCCTTCCAAAAATAGCACCAGAACATCGGATATATGAAATTGGGTCGATCACAAAAGTCTTTACCGCTTCCTTATTAGCAAAAGCAATAACGGAAAAGAAGATAAACTTAGACGATTCCATCACAGAGTATCTTCCTACGTTAAAGAAAAATATAACATTACAAGCCCATCCAGTCACAATCAGACATTTAACTACTCATACATCTGGTTTACCTTCTTTGCCTTTTACCTTCACGATGAAACTACTATTGTCAAAAAGAGTCAGAAACAATCCTTATATTTATTTTACAAATGAGGATATGATCAAATTTTTACAAAAATTTAAGTTCAATCCTGAGAAAAGAAATTTTACATACTCCAATTTAGGTTTAGGTTTATTGGGCTATATTTTAGCTAAGGAATATGGTAACGAATATGAGAATGTCATAAAGCAAGAGATCACAGAAGAATTGAAAGCAACAGACACGGCCATACATTTATCTGCCAGTCAGAAAGCACGTCTCATACCAGGTTTCAATCACAAAAATAAACAAGTGAACAATTGGGATTTCAAGTCATTAGAGGCTGCAGGGGCACTTCGATCGACCATCACAGATCAGTTAGCATTCCTAGAAAGTCATATCGAGTCGAATAAAAATCACTTCAATAGTATTTTATCAGAAACCCATCACGTTCTACATGAACATACGGACGGGATGCATGTTGGTATGAACTGGATTATCAATAAAGAAAAAAACGTCATATGGCACAACGGCGGAACAGCGGGCTACTCTAGTTTTATGGGCTTTAACAAAGACAGAAAAATGGGTGTAGTGGTGCTCTCCAATTATGGACCTAGTCTATCACAGACAACTACAGTCGATCGCATTGGATTTGATTTATTAAAATAATGAGCAGATACCTCAGACAAGGTATCTGCCTCCAATAAGTTCCTCATTTTCTATAATGCAGAGGCGGACTCACCCCGCCTAATTACAACTTATCACTTGTCAACAATCACTTGTCCTGTCCTTGCATCAATATAACGAATGGAAGTTCTAGCATCATTCTCACATGCTCGATAAATCAGCAGAGCATCCTCCGTATCAAGATCTTTATCCCAAGCTAGTTCAAAGTCTAAATGTCGCAGGAAAATATCTCTTGCCTTTTCCTTCGTAATCAATGGCCTACTAGGAAGCTGACTCAACTCCACAAGGTCGAAATTTGGCCCACTATAATGATTCACTAATCCTGTAGTACAATCAACCGCGACAATGACGATCTCGGATAGAACTCGAACACCGGCCTCGGTTTGGATAGAAAAGGCGAAAGACTCGATCTTTCTCGCCTCATCTTCCTCAGCATCCCGAGCAATGCCCTGCAAGTAAGGATAGTAAGAGGCTACCTGTAATTGTAGAAACGCTAGTGCTTTTTGAAAACATTCTTCTCGGCTTAGATGAAGCTCACCTTCCCTTTGCTTAAACCAAATGAAGCTCCTGACTTCGCCTGTTTTTTTAGAAACCATTGCTTTCACCGTACCATCGTTTTGCCTTTTGAAAAAACTACAAACGGATAAGTCCTCAGTCGTGTTCTCCCAGTCCTTATCACGCCAAACGATACCAGTTTCGGGTCCCATATCCGTCTCACGAATCACCTCCATATTAGGGGGAATTCCAATAAAATCTTCCATCGATACCTTTTTATCACCAATAGTAGAGTTAGGCAGAGCGGGAAGCGCAAATGTTATTTCCGGAATATCCTCATCATGCATAATTGTTAAGGTTGGATTCAAAACATTAGCTTTATATCGCATGAAAGATGGCTCGATCTCATACACTAGACGAAGTCCACTTTCTGTAACATTTTGAAGGGAGGAGAGAAGACTGGTTATTACCAGATGAAAATCTAGTTTTTCTTGCACATCTTCCATTAGTTTTTCTTTTGCAATGATCACGTCCGGTATCTTCGGCGTCGGGTCAACCCCCTTATAACTAAACCCAATAATCTCCCCATAACTGTCTACATCAATAAAACAGCTAGAGCGCTTTAGTGGTAGGTCCATCACAAGCTGTTCATAGATGAAACGATATGCATGATCCCGTTTCTTCATTTCATAGAAGGTTACATGATCGAAAGCATCCGGATAAGACTTTAGTAAAAATTGCTCTGCTCGTTCTTTTCTTTCGTCTACATCTAAAGGAACTGTATCGTGCACCCTATGATCATCCTTGTGAATAGATAGACTTGTCAGATTACCATCTAAATCAAGTCTTAACGTAATCCCACTATCTTTTTCTTCATTCGCCCATGAAAAGAATGCCTCACCTTTTCCACCCTCTCCCACCGCATACTCCTCGATGAGAGGTGTTAAACCAGTTGGAATCGTGACGTACGATAATGCTCGTTTTCTTAATTTTTCTTTATCCAATTGTGCCCACCTCCTCGGTTAATCCTATACTATTGTTTGCTAACTGCTAGTTTAAGCTTATTAGAAAAACCGACTATACACAATAATGTTTGATTCACTCACTCTGTCTCATGCACCAACAATAAGTATGATTTTTGCTTTTAGCCCAAGTTCCTTTCTACTCTATAAAACTAATAGTTGATATCACGATGTTAAGCTATGGTTACAACATTTTTGAAGTACGTATATACTTTGTTTATTTTTTGTTGATGTTTCCCCTTTGCATTTTCCATGTTGCCAAACTCAAAGAACTTAACCTTTTTAATACCTACGTATTGAAATAATGCTTTACGCATTAAAACTTTATGAGCATTATTTAGCCAGTACAATGGATAAAAGGTTGGACCCTTCATTACAGAAATACACACTACAGATTTTCCCTTGAGCAACCCTTCTGGTAACAACTTTCCATGATCCTTGTAAGCAAATCCTGAAGCAAACATCTTATCGATATATCCCATTAACATAGCAGGTGGTCTTCCCCACCATATAGGATAGATAAAAATAATCTTTTCTGCCCACGAAAGTTGATCACGATATTTTTCTAATTCTGGATCTTTATCCATATCTCTTCTTTTCTTTTTCTCTCCAAATTCAAGGACCGGATTAAAATGCTCACCATATAAATCTAGAACCTGAACATCTTGGATAGCATGGTTTTCCTCACAACCACGAAGTACTCCTTCTAAAAATGCATAACTCAAGCTTTGGTGATTTGGATGGGTAAAAACAATAAGAACATTCATGAATAAAACACTCCATTCGTTATCATTTGATAACAAAATAGTAACACTCCCTTTAATTAGTTGTCAATTGATAATTGTTTTATGATAATATATTTGATACTTTGTACCTGAGGTGATTGATTTGAACAAGGGTCAGCTATTCCAACAGTTTGTTCGGTTTACTGCATCTGTACATCAAGTGACAAACGATATGACAAAAGAAATCAAAATTGAAAATATAACTAACGTTCAATACAAAATATTAGAGTTCCTTACAGTGAGCCAGCCTGTGACTCTAAGTGAAATCAGTGAATGCTTGCATCTATCTTTACCTAATGCTAGCCGCGAGTTGAAAAAGTTAATGCAAAGTCAACTTTGCGAAAAGATTGTAGATCCAAATGATCGTCGTAAGTATGACATTCGTCTGACAGAGAATGGAACAGCTCTAATGAATGAAGTGTTTCAAGAGCTTGAATTTAAATTTCAAGAGCAAATTAAGCATTTAACAGAATCCGAGCTGAAAGAAATAGAAGGGGCTATGAACATTTTACAAACTAAATTTTTTGCATAGGAAGGACAGATGTGAAACGTAGGGGACACCTATTAAAATAGCCTTTCGTGTAAAAACACCCCGAATTCGCAAATTTTACGAATTCGGGGTTGAATTATCGTTTAGATGGTTCGTTCCTCATACTCAAAAGGTTCTTCAACTGAATATATTTCATTGAAAAATCCCTTATACGGAATATCATCTTCCAAGCACTTGATGAGATAGGAAAGCTCTTCACCACATTCTAGTTCTTCCCCACTATTCCTCATTACCTCAAATGCATCAATGATGTTTTCCATTACTACTACATTAATAAATAATGGTAATTTTTCGAGCATAGAAATATTAATCTCCGCTTCAGATCGGTATCCATTGAGTACTGTTTCAAAATAATCCTTCATAAACGCTTGGCGTTTACCCGCATCTTTCTCAAATTGTATCCAGCCAACTCCGTGTGTCCAGATATTTGCAAGGTCAAACATGTACCAACAAAAACAAGAATTATCAAAGTCAAAAACAGTAATTTGACCAGAATCAAAATCTATCATGTAATTACCATCACTATAATCGAAATGTACCATACCATAAGATTCCTGGCTCATGTCCAGTCCTTTTAAAGTTTGAAGCAACTCTAATATTTTCTCCTTTAATAAGGATAATGAATCCGGTATCAAGTTATCGATATATGCAGCATTATATTTATCAAAAAAACTATAGCGACGATGACTCGGAGTGTACCCTTTCGCTAGTTGGTGCATTTTCCCTAGGACTTTACCGCAGTTATAATAATTTTCGGTAATAGGAACTCCTTCCCGATACTGATAATGATTTTCCGCAAGTTTCATTCCTTTAGCCTTTTTAAACAAAACGACAAAAAAGCTATGGTCATTGTAGACGATCTCTTCTAGTAATCTACCTCTTTGAGAGTTGACTACATCCGATACGCTTGCTCCATGTTGGAATAAATATCTAATATATTCAACTTCACCAAGTAGGTCTTGCCTGCTTCTATCATCTAGAAAAGAAATTCGGATAACCTTATCTTCTACACCATCTTTTCCACAGGTATAAACAAGATTCCGTCCACCTTCATGCGCTTGAACAGGGCAAATTTTATAGCCTTCTAACCCGTAAATTTCCAATATCTTAGGCATCAAATGTAAATCACTGATTTTTAACACTTCATTATAAATATAAATAATAATTCTCCCCTTTATTTACAGAGAGATTATTTATCAGTTACTCCCTGTATAGTTTGATGTGCAAAGATTATTTTCATGTTTATCATCCTTTTTTAAATAAAGTATCTATAGAAACACAAGGAAACCTTGTGGTACTGTCATTTGCTTCTATTTTATTCTCATTTAATCAAAAGTGAGCTTTTTCTTATAATCATCCAATTAATTAACGAATTTCACAACGGTAAACTAACCTGCTATTGTTATAGATTCGACTAAACTATTACATATTTTCGCCATAAAGAATTTTATTCCTCTTTTTATAAAAAAAGTTCCATATTATAATAGACCGTTCGTTTGAACATCATTCTTTTTAGAAAACAAAAACATTAAGTGTAATTTCATTACTCGTATATCCATAAAAAGGAATATAATCAGAAATAAAGAAAGTAAAAAGTGAAATAACTGTAATATTTCATTCGTCTTATTATCAAGGTAGGAAATACGGATGACGATTAGTAGTAAAATATCCAACAAAGATATCTATCGCTTCTTACCATATTACATCGGTTCTGGAGACAAAGACGATTTAGTTCAAGCGGGCGGGGGTATTGGTTTTGCTTGAAATCTCAGTTATTTATCATTCTAATAATTTTATGAAATTGTGAAACATGCAAACATAAATACTCGTCTACTATTAGAATATATATTTGAAAATCATTCCTAAGAGGTGCTAAATCATGGAGATACAATTTCAATTAGAAAAAAAGGATCTATGGGAACTTTCCAAAAATGCTCGCATCTATTCGAAAAGATTCAAAACTACTCGTTTTTGGTTATACATTATCCTCATTGCAGGAATTTTCATTCTCTCTCTAGGGAATAGCTTCCATTATGCTCTATTCCAAACGTTACTTATCTCAGCAATTATTTTTCCAATCCTAGAACAAGTTATGTATTACGTTAGGGATAAATGGTTTATTAATCAGAATTTTCTTGGGGAGAGAACCGTTATTCTAAAAGAGGATGGGATTGAACTAATATCCGCTTCCAAGCAACAATTATTTCGTTGGAATCATTATGAATCCATGGTAGAAGCTGATGATTATTTCTTTCTTTTTGATAAAGAAGGAAAAGGTATTCAAATACCAAAACGTGCTTTAGAGGAAGACGTAGTAGATAAAATCCGACATACACTAAAAGAACATATCCCCATGTTCATGCAACACCAGCCATCTTCTATTCGAGAGGTAGTTCCAGCACTACAAATAATCGTGCTCATTTTTCTAGTGATTCTCATGTTAATAAATCAAATGGATTGGAATAAAGAGAAAGATCCCTTATCTTCTGAGCGTGAAGCTATTTATGGGCTTTTTGTTGGTGTAAGTACAGAGGACACCGTAGAAAAGATAAAGGAGGTTGGGTTAGAACTGCAAAAAGATATAACCTTGGAAGACATTGTTCAAGTATCTGAGCAATTAAGAAATGCACCTATGTCTAATGAATTCTTTGATTTTGACAAATATGCATTAGCCACACTGATTGATCAAGCTGAAATACTTTACTATGATAGGGAATTACCAAAAGAACAAACAACTGGAGTCTTCAGTGGAGAAAGTGAACATTGGAAGATAGTTGATTATACCGTAAAGGCTAGTCCAGCTCTTTTTCGCACCTATGCTGGGCGGATGTATATGAAGGGACAAGACATGTATGAAGCTGCTCTTTTTAAAGCAGAATTCTATATCCGGTTCGTGGGTAAAGATGATCTTTTCATTCATAACAATATAATAGCAGATGCGAATGAAGGAGTTAAACCACGAGACCTAGAAATTTCAGAAGAATCTACCGGTGAGTTCTATAGAGAGTATGAATCCTATAGAAACATGCAAGGAGAGCCTGTGAGCATACAAAGATATTGAAGAAGTGTATGCGATTGTCCTTTGGCAAGGGAAAGATGAAGAAGAAGTGCATAAAGAGAAGGTCACATTGGCACTCGAACAATAGCTTATTGTACCTAACATTTATATAATATGCATGCAAATTAATTCCATAAACTAACGTACGACTGAGCCTCCCCCCATGTCTTGAACCGTAAGAATTAAGGCATGGGTTTGAATAGGATTCAACACAATTTTCGCTACCCACTCCACATGTTTAGTGATAAAAAGATGATACTATTACGTATTAAAATTAAAGGTCTGGAAGTGCGCTTACAAACCTTGGTTGCCCTTTATAAATTTTCATCTTGAAATTAATGCACTTTAATACCAAAATCGCAAACACCTACTTTTCATACAATATATATAGCCGTCAGGTCTGGCTAGACACTATATACACAGGTATGAGAAAATGACGTCAGATAATATTAGCACTATTCATAAGCAAATTGTTAACAACTTACTACTAAAATACATTGCATGCCCGTCAGTTTGTAAGGAATTCTTACAACTTTTATAGGGTGGGGAGAAGGAGTGTTTTTATGGAATTTCATGTGTCAATAGAAGGAAATGATCAGGCAAAAGGAACAGCTGATCTACCTTTTCGTACCATATCACGTGCTGCGGCTCTTGCCATGGCTGGTGATACGGTTGTTGTTCACGCGGGAGTATATAGGGAATGGGTTAATCCGGCTAATGGGGGAACTGAAGAGCATAGAATAGTATATAAATCTGCAGGAGACGGAGAAGTAGTTATTACAGGGGCTGAACGCATTTCCGATTGGAAGGCTGAGGGAGACAATGTTTGGAGTACTGAAGTACCTAATTCTATATTTTCCGTTCGCAATCCCTATGAAGTAGAGTTGAGTGGAGACTGGCTATTTGACGGAGCTTTCCCAGTTCATCTCGGTGATGTATATTTGGATCACAAATCCTTGTATGAATGCGATAGTGTTGATAAGGTACATAAGCCCGAAGTTTGGTCCGAAGCCATATATCCCGAGGACTCACTACTAACATGGTATGCCGAAGTTGGGTCTTCCACAACAAAAATTTGGGCCAATTTTGGTGAAAAAGACCCTCGTAAGGAAAATGTAGAAATTAATGTCCGGCCTTATTGCTTCTGGCCTGAGAAACCAGGACTTAATTATATAACCGTAAGTGGATTCACACTTCGTCAAGCTTCTCCTCAATGGGCACCGCCAACCGACTACCAAGAAGGTTTAATCGGCCCTCACTGGAGTAAGGGTTGGATCATTGAAAACAATTTGATCAGCGAATCCAAAAGTGTCGGTATCTGCCTAGGTACTGAAATCGGTACAGGTCATACGAAGATTTCGGACAAGCACTCGAAAGGCGGCACGCAACGTGAGCAGGAGGTTATCTTGCGAGCATTACGTGCTGGATGGCATAAGGATAGCGTAGGCAGCCACATCGTTCGAGGCAATGTGATTCATGACTGTGAACAGGCAGGCATTGTGGGACATATGGGGGCAGCCTTCAGTAGCATTTATCAAAACCGCATTTACAATATTCACCACAAGAAACTCAGACATGGTGCTGAAGTTGGAGGAATTAAGCTACACGCTTCCCTGGATACGCAAATTAATGAAAATATAATCTATAGCTGTTACCGCGGGGTTTGGCTTGACTGGCAGGCACAAGGTACTCGAATCAGCCGTAATGTATTTTTCGACAATCTTTCGGAGGACTTCTTCGTTGAGGTATGCCATGGTCCGTACATGGTTGATCATAATCTATTCCTCTCTCCGATGAATTTCAGAAATATGGCACAGGGTGGAGCATTTGCCCATAATTTGTTTGCAGGTAGATTTGTGGTGCGTTCAGAGATTACTCGTATTACGCCGTACCACTTCCCTCACGAGACAGCAATGGCAGGTTACTCCAATATTACCGGAGGCGATGATCGGTACTATAACAATATCTTCTTAGGGGATAATGATGCGAATAAAGAACCAGTTCCAATAACATTTTTTGAGCATCTTCCCCTTAAACCTAGAGATGAATCTGGAGATGACGGGAAGACTGTCATGGATGGTGTTCCGGACGATTCCATCTGCTATCTGCACCCTGTGGGACTCGGTGGCTACGACAAGCATCCTGACGCAAAAGATAAAAAATGGTGGGAACTCACGAAAGAGGAGATCGCTGAGCTTGGAGATGCCGCAAAGGATATCTTTATAGGTAATGCAGTTCTTCCGGTGGCAATGGGCGGAAATGTGTACTTGAACAATGCGGTTCCTGGTACTCATGAACCCAATGGGAATATCTATGAGCAGAAGGGCATTAATGTGGAGATTAATCCTGCACAAGGCAAAGTGCAAGTTCAGATCAATGAGCCTAAATTGCTTCGTGAGGCCTCTTCTATGGTGGTCACCACTGATCTTCTTGGCAAAACTTATCACGCTGATATGAAGTTTGAGCAACCGGACAGCAATCCATATCGTTTTGACTCCGACTTTTTTGGAACAAAGCGACCTGATGGAGATGTCACACCTGGTCCGTTTGAATTAACCAAAGATGGTACTATTGAATTTGTATTTTAATTTATTATGGGAGATCCAATCAGCTTTAAGTGATTGGATCTTTTACTTTTTTGCCTTTTAATTATGTCTCTGTCTTCTAGCGTAATGTGATGAAATCCAAGGAAATAAAATCCCTTTCTCCGTCCTTGTTTGAGTGCGTGTATAAGTATTTCTTTTTGGTTATAATCCGAATATAATTGATTTAGGGTGGTGATTGCTTTGACTTTAATAAATGTAAGGTATAGCACCTATGAAGAATTTGAATCTGAACGAAAGAATACAGATGAAAGACTAGAATTTATCGATGGAGTAATATACATGTCTCCATCTCCTGACATCAAACATCAGGAGATATCATCTTACTTGCACGCTCAATTATATAATTTATTAAGAGGTAGTAAATGTAAAGTATTTGCAGCACCAACTGATGTCGTATTTAACAACGTAAATAATGATGAAAAAAAGAAGGTTGTACCTGATCTATTTGTAGCTTGCAATCAAGATAACTTCACCGAAAATGAATACGTTGGAGCTCCAGTTTTTATCATTGAAATACTGAGTCCTTCGAGTAAATCTCACGATATGATAACAAAACTAAATTTATATATGAATTTTGGTGTTAAGGAATACTGGATAGTAGACCCAATGGAAAGTCATATAATGGTATATTTTTTAGATAAGGATTTAGAAATCCAATTCAACCTAGTTAATCTAGGCGAAGATGTAATCTCAAACCTGTTCAAAGAATTTAAGATTAATACCAGCGAATTATTCAACCCAAGCTAGTCATTTATAGTGACTAGCTTTTTCATTAGGAACCAATTGTTTTCAGAAACAAAATCCTCCCGGTAATGCATTGAATAAATCAAGAATTGAATTGATCCAGACTTCGTTTATCACAAAAGTTATCCTTTGTAATAATTATAAACCTCGGTAAAAAAATGGAATCGAAAGGGGAACATATGGACAACATACCCAGTAAAATAGAGTTTTCTTACCACTTTACATCTAATGAAGCAGATATTCCCAAGAAACTAAAAAAAGAGCCGTCTATTGCATTTAGAATTGAAGGAGATTTTGAAATTACAATCAATGGCGTCAGTTATTTTCAAGAGAATTTAACATTACTCGAATTTTATCTTTATTTACACAGATGGTTTAACCACATTAATAAAAAAGGGCTTCAAGCATTTTATTATTACTCAATGGAATGGGATAAAGATGAACCAATCATATCCATCATTCCGTATAACAATAAAGCACAAATTACATCTATTTGGAGAAAAACGGAGATGTACACTGTGTTTGATTTATCCTATATTCTTAGTGAATTAGAATCTTTAGAAAACAAACTTGGACAAGATATTGAAAAACACTACGATCTCTCTCTTAATACTTTTATAGGAAAAGTACCTTTAAGAAAAATTAAGGATTAAGTAAGTTAAAATCTAATTACCTTATGGAGATACCTTTCTTTTGATCAAGGTATCTTTTTCCTTTACAACACTCCCTTGGGATTGAGTAGTTTATAATTAACTCATATTTTTTCCACATAGCATCGAGAAAAAAAGAGATTGCAAAAATGACAAGGAGTGAACATGAAAAAGACCCCTAATTCGCAAAAGATTATTTTAACGAAATTGGGGTCGGTTAGCAAATGTTTATTTTGGTTGGCAGATTTACTTTTTAGTTAGACAACTTCAACACAACTTCTGCGACACATTCAACGTGGTTCGTCTGCGGAAACATGTCCACCGGCTGCACTTGCTTCGTTTCATATCCGCCATCTTCTAGAATCTTTAAGTCACGTGCTAAGGTAGATGGGTTGCAGGAAACATAAACAATTTTTTTAGGTTTCATTGTGATCATCGCTTCTAATAATGCCTCATCACAGCCCTTACGAGGAGGATCGACCACAATCACATCTGGTCTAAGCCCTTGAGCCGTCCACCAAGGCATTACTTTTTCTGCTTCGCCTACAACAAATTCAGTATTATCGATGTTATTTAACTTAGCATTTTCCTTTGCATCTGAGATTGCCTCAGGCACAATTTCGACACCATACACCTTTTTCGCTTTTTGCGCTAAGAATAGCGAAATTGTTCCAATTCCACAATAAGCATCGATGACTGTTTCTCCTCCAGATAAATCTGCATATTCTAATGCTTTATCATAGAGTTTCTTCGTTTGTGGAGGATTGACTTGGTAAAATGATTTGGCAGAGATGGCAAACTTAATATCTCCGATCGTATCGTAAATGTATTCTTCGCCCCATAGCAATTTTGTCTTCCTACCCAATATCACATTCGTTCTTTGTTTATTGATATTTTGTACGATCGACTTGATCTGCGGGTATGTTTCATGTAATTCCTTAACTAACTCATCTGCGTATGGCAGTTCTTCTGTTCTAGTCACTAACACAATCATCGTTTCTTCTGTTGCTTGACCAGTACGGACCATAATGTGACGCAGTACACCTCTGTGCTTCTCCTCATCATAGTGGGAAATACCGAGTCGATCTGCGATACGACGTACTGCTTCTACCATTCGGTCGTTAATCTCTGATGTAATGATGCAGGTGTCCATGCCTTCTATAATTTCATGGGTTCTTTTTCGGTAAAATCCTGTGATGAGCTCGCCATCTCTATGGCCGACAGGAATTTGCACTTTATTACGGTATCGCCAAGGATCATCCATTCCGATCGTTGGATGTACTGGAATATCATCAATATGCGCTATTTTCCTTAACACATTTTTCACTTGGTTTCTTTTCATCTCTAACTGCATGCCATAATTCATATGTTGAAGTTGACAACCACCACATTGAATATACACGTCACAAGGAGGTTCGACACGATCCTCACTTACTTGATCAATATGTAGTAATTTTCCGAATGCAAAGTTTTTCTTTACTTTAATTACTTTCACTTGTGCTTTTTCGCCAGGAAGCGCATACGGCACAAACAAGGGATAACCTTCAATTTTCCCAACACCGTCTCCCTCATGTGTGATATCTTCAAAAGTTAACTCAATAGTTTGGTTCTTTTTTACAGGTGGTTCTTGTTTTACCATATATATCCGTCCTTCTTGTCAAATGCTGTCCAAAGTCTGTTATATTCTCAAATGGAAGAGAAATAAGCATATCCTTGTTACAATTGTGGAATTTCCCAGGAAATATGTTTGATTTTAGCGATTGTATCTCGACAATATCTCTTATTTTTATTCTTCCAAAGTCACTTGAAACTCATACTAACTAAAAGAAAGAAGAGGCTAAGGCTACTCTTCTTTCTCTTCTATTTCTGTTGGAATAAAGTACTCGATGTGTTTATGAAGATTTGTAAAATCTCCTGGCAATAATCCACCAAATTCACCATCAATATTTAATTGCATCTTTTGTTCAGTATGCACCTGTATATGACTAGCTTTGGTATAGAATATAAGGTCATCTTCTAAGTGAGCTCCTCTTAATGCTAACGAGGCAATTCGAACAAACTCAGCTAAATTGGATTTTTTCAAGATAAGTAAATCAAACTTGCCATCGTCCATGGATGCTGAGGGCGCCAACTTTTCAAAGCCTCCAACGGAATTCGTATTGGCAACAAGAAATAGCATGATTTCGCCTTCAAATACTTGGTCATCATATTCAATTTTTACATTCGTAGGACGAATAGAAGGAAGCATTTCAATACCTTTCAGATAATATGCTAACTGACCTAAAACCGTTTTTAGTTTACTAGGGACTTCGTAGGAAAGCTCGGTAAGCATACCACCACCAGCAATATTCATAAAATAATCGCCATTCACTTTCCCAATATCCAAGGGTTTCGAATGTCCTTCTAAAATGACAGTCACCGCTTTTTGAATGTTTCTAGGTATCCCCATCGCACGCGCAAAGTCATTCGTAGTTCCAACAGGAATAATCCCAAGTTTCGGTCGAATCTCTTTCTCTGCCAGTCCATTGATTACTTCATTAATCGTCCCATCGCCACCAGCTGCGACAACGACATCAAATTCTCGTTCCACTGCTTTCTCAGCTGCTTGAATCGCATCTCCCTTGGCAGTTGTAGCATGCACAGATGTTTCATAGCCAGCTTGTTCAAATCGTTGAAGTACACTTGCTAATTCTTTTTTAAAAAGTTCTCGTCCAGATGTTGGATTATATATGATACGAGCACGTTTCATAGGTTTCCCCCAATCTGCTCTAATGACAGCTATTATTCTACCCTACATCATAGCCGTTTTATCCTCTTTTGAAAAGTGATAGTTGTCACATTTTCCCACAACTTGTCAGGATTTGTTGGTTCCCTCATACAGTTGAAAGAGGACTGCTCGATATAGAACAGTCCCCTCGCTTCTTATTTGATGTATAAGCAATTCCTAAAGAAACTTTAACGCTTATCCATTTCTTCTAAGATGATTTTATTTACCATTGGTGGATTAGCTTGTCCTTTTGTTTCCTTCATCACTTGACCAACTAAGAATCCAAGTGCACGATCTTTACCGTTTTTGAAGTCGATAATTGATTGTTCATTGTTGTCTAAAATTGCTACAATGATATCTTTTAATTGACCTTCATCAGAGATTTGAACAAGACCTTTTTCTTTTACGATCTGCTCAGGATCTCCACCCTTTTCAACAAGTTCAGCGAATACTTTCTTCGCCATTTTCGATGAAATCGTTCCATCTCCAATTAACTTAATCATTTTTGCTAATCCTTCTGGAGTCATAGCTAGGTCATGTAGTTCTTTTTGTTGTTTGTTCATGTAAGCTGATACTTCACCCATTAACCAGTTAGAAGCCTGCTTTACATCCGCCCCATTACCAATTGTTGCTTCAAAGAAATCGGACATCTCAATCGTGCTCGTTAATACCATCGCATCATAAGCTGGTAATTCCAACTCATTAATATAACGTTGTTTACGAGCATCTGGAAGTTCAGGAATCTCGGCACGAATGCGTTCTTTCCAAGCATCATCAATATATAAAGGCACTAAATCTGGCTCTGGGAAGTAACGATAGTCATCAGAACCTTCTTTCACACGCATTAAAATTGTTTCTTTCGTTTGTTCGTCATAACGACGTGTTTCCTGAAGGATCTCTCCACCAGAAAGTAATACTTTTTGCTGACGTACCTCTTCAAATTCTAATCCTTTTTGAACAAAGGAGAAGGAATTTAAGTTCTTCAGTTCCGCTTTCGTACCGAATTTTTCTTGTCCAATTGGACGAAGGGAAATATTCGCATCACATCGAAGGGATCCTTCTTCCATTTTACAGTCAGAAACACCTGTATATTGAATAATATTTTTCAATTTTTCTAAATATGCATATGCTTCTTCAGGAGAACGTAGATCTGGCTCCGATACAATTTCTACTAGAGGCGTACCTTGGCGGTTGTAGTCTACTAAAGAATAGCCGTCATCGCTATGTGAAAGTTTACCCGCATCTTCTTCCATGTGGATACGCGTAATACCGATCTTCTTCTTTTTGCCATTCACTTCAATTTCAATCCAGCCATTCTCTCCAATTGGTTGGTCAAATTGCGAGATTTGATACGCTTTCGGATTATCTGGATAGAAATAGTTTTTACGGTCAAATTTTGTATGTGTTGCGACTTCACAGTTCAAAGCCATCGCAGCCTTCATTGCAAAGTTAACTGCTTCTTCATTTAGGACAGGCAATACACCTGGGTAACCTAAGTCGATTGGGTTAACGTTGGAATTTGGCTCCGCACCGAAATGGTTTGGACTCGGACTAAATATTTTAGAATTCGTTTTTAACTCGACGTGTACCTCAAGGCCAATAATAGTTTCAAAGTTCATTACCTGTCACCTCCTAAAGTAGGTTTCTTTTTATGGTGATCTGTTGCTTGCTCATATGCATAAGCAACACGATAAAGTGTTTTCTCATCAAAGTGTTTTCCGATTAACTGTAACCCAATTGGCAAACCATCCTTAGAGAAACCACAAGGAATCGATAGTCCTGGTACACCAGCAAGGTTGATTGGACTAGTCAAAATATCATCTGCATACATCGTTAATGGATCATCAATTTTTTCACCAATTTTGTAAGCAGGTGTAGGCGTTGTTGGGCCAATAATTACATCGTAATCTTCAAATACTTTTTCAAAGTCATTTTTGATTAACGTACGTGCTTTTTGTGCTTTTTTGTAATAAGCATCATAATACCCGGAGCTTAATGCAAAAGTACCTAACATGATACGACGTTTTACCTCGTCACCAAAGCCGTCGCTACGAGATAGTTTGAACATATCGATCATGTTTTCTGCTTTTTCAGTACGCACACCATAACGAACGCCGTCGAAACGTGCTAAGTTCGCAGAAGCTTCGGATGAAGAAAGTAAATAGTATGCTGCAACTGCATATTTAGAGTGTGGTAAAGATACTTCTTCCCATGTTGCACCTAAATCTTCGTACACTTTCAATGCTGTTAAAACGGCATCACGAACCTCGGGGTCAACACCTTCTTGCAAATACTCTTTTGGTACAGCAATACGTAAACCTTTAACTCCAGATTCGATACCTTCACTATAGTTTGGAACATCCACATTTGCAGAGGTAGAATCCATTGGGTCATGTCCTACGATAGACTGTAACAATGTAGCATTATCTTCAACGGATCGTGTAATTGGTCCGATTTGGTCTAAAGATGACGCAAAAGCAACAAGACCAAAACGAGAGACAAGGCCATATGTAGGTTTTAACCCTACCACGCCACAAAATGCTGCTGGTTGACGGATGGAACCACCTGTATCAGATCCTAAAGAGAAAAATACTTCACCAGCTGCAACTGCTGCAGCAGATCCACCACTAGATCCACCAGGAACGTGATCTGTATTCCACGGGTTTCTTGTATTTGCATAACTTGAATTCTCAGTGGAAGAACCCATCGCAAACTCGTCCATATTTAGCTTACCGATCGTTACCGTGTTTTGGCTGTTTAATCTCTCAACGACTGTTGCATCATATAATGGATCAGTGAAATTATCCAAAAACTGACTTGCACACGTTGTTCTTAGACCTTTTGTAACAATGTTATCTTTGATTCCGATTGGCATACCAAATAGTGGGGAAACATTGCCATCAAGCTTCTCATCTAATTCTTTCGCTTGTGCTTTTGCAGCTTCTTCATTCAGTGTTAAAAATGCATTTATTTCGCTATCAACTGCTTTGATTCTATTAAATGACTCTGAAACAAGGTCACTTACTGTTATTTCTTTTTTATGTAGCTTTTCTTGAATTTCTTTTAATTTAAGATCAAATAACGACATGATTTACCCTCCTTATTCCAAAATAGATGGGACGCGGAACTGACCATCCTTTTTATCCGGTGCATTCTTTAATGCATCTTCACTCTTAATCCACTCTCTAGGCTCGTCTTTACGCATTACATTTTTCAATTCTAATACGTGTGTGGTTGGTTCTACGTTGTCTGTATCTAGTTCATTTAGAAGCTCTGCATACGTGATAATATCACCTAGTTGCTTCGTCATTTTTTCTACTTCTTCATCTGAAAGGGCAAGTCGCGCAAGGTGTGCCACGTGCTTTACTTGTTCTTTTGAAATTTCAGACATTCTCTTCACCTCCGTGTTTTATATCATCTCTATCAATCAAGATGATGTGGATCTTTTTTTACTATGACAGATAGAATATTGTTCATTTTTCGAGTCCTTACAATACTTATGATAATAGCAAAAAACACATGGAATTAGCAACTTTTTCTAAGTAAACCAATCTTTTTCTACTCTATTCATTCGTATTTTCATCTAATCAGATTGAAAACAGATTAATTACGTTCTACTAACTCATTCTAACCTTTTTTTAAAGCATACATAACGGGATTCTATAAATCATTAGGATTTCCGAGGTTATTTTTACCACGTATATAGATTTATATGTCATCTTGAGATCACTATAAGATTTTGGCGGCTATGAGAGCCCCTATTTAACCAATTTCCCATCTTATTTTAGTTTAGCGGTCACCAGAGCCCTTATTTGCATTGTTTCCATTCATTTTGTGATAGCTTTGACGGAATAACGTACTTGATAGCCGCAGAGATTTAAAAAGTAGTACTTAAAGGTGAAATAAGGTCTCTCATAGCCGCTTAGAGTATGGTATTTTAAAATAAAGGAGCCAAATATAGAAAAAGCCATCTCCATCTGGGAGAAGGCCTTCCTACATGTTAACACCTTTTAATGATACACGTGGACATATGGTTCATCTTCACCAGCTTCACGTATAATTAAACTCTCTTGGTTATCGCTGGATGTGATATTTATTTCCAAGTCGTAATGCTTTTGAAAACCTTCTCGAACGAGTCCATACACATATTGGGTAAATCCTATAACTTCCGCTTTCCCATTAAAAGAAATTGGGATCTCTAACGTTAACTTTTGCAGTTGTTGATCTCGATAGAACCCTTTTCCTATCACACTTACATAGTTAGGGAAGTATTCTCCTATATCAGATTCAAAATCTTCTATATTCGCCCAAGTGTCTGGGTATTTTTCTTTTGCTTCGTTTGATGGAAACAACATATACTCTTCATCAATTGTTTCCCAGTCGCCGATCGAGGAACTGCCCGCATCTATCCCTGTACGAGCCACGAAATTACCAGGAACAAGCGAGTCATGTGCTTGTTCTCGGTATAATGCAATCATAACAGGAACATCCGTTAGCCCCTCCATTTGACGGATACGATCTAGCACTTGTTGGGATATGTCTTTTCCCTCTGCTAACATATCTTCCATACTAATTTCTTTATAATAATTTGGGCCACCAATTTCCGTCTGATACCGATAGACAGATTTCATCGCAATACCAATCGAGATTCCACCTAGTTGAACGACATCATCTTCTGTTTTGGTTAAGTAATTTTGTTCTAAAATATGTGATAAATATTTAGGATTTTCCCTTTGTGCTTCTATTCTTTCTTCTGTATCAGCATCTTCAGGAAGATCTGGAATCTCAGGATTTAAGCCTAAGTCTTCCTCTTCATCCTCTTCATCCTCTTCGTCCTTACCTTCATTCCTTTCTAGCCAACTATATAAAACATCTTCTGTAATATATTGACCTTCCTGGAAGAAGTAGCGATCCGGATCATAATAACTTAAGGATTGACGTCGTAATCCTTCTTCTAACTCATCAATATCTAATCGATTCGCTACTTGATTGACAATGACACCTCTTGATTTACTTAACTTATAATCAAGCAATACGCGATAATTTTCATCCGAAATATTGTAGCTTGGGATGATTGCTGTTTCTTGTCCTGTCTCATCTATGTTTTCTTCTATTACTTCTTCTTGTTTCTCAAATGAAGGTGCACAGCCAGTCATGACCATAAGCAAAACGAGTAGCACGATACGTATGTTCTTCATGGTATTCCTCCCCTAACTAACTTAAAGCCTCTTGTAACTGCTGTTCATTCCAGATCTCTACACCAAGTTGTTTCGCCTTGTCTAATTTAGATCCTGCTTCTTCACCTGCAATGAGTAGGTCTGTTTTCTTACTTACACTTCCTGTGACCTTACCACCAAGCGCTTCTATCTTCTCTTTTGCTTCATTTCTACTAAAGATTTCTAGTTTACCTGTCAACACAATGACTTTGTCCATAAACACGGAATCTTCCGGTTGATCTGATTTCTTCGGACCAAGGTATGTTAAGTTTAGCCCTAAATCTTTAAGCTCAGCGATCAATTCTCTTACTTGTTCTTCTTCAAAGTACCTGACAAGCGAATCCGCCATCTTTTCACCAATTTCATTGATAGCGACAAAGTCATCAAATGTTGCTTCTAGTATTTTTTCCATTGTTTCGAAATGAGATGCAATCGTTCGAGCAGCTTTGGCTCCTACAAAACGAATGCCAAGTCCAAACAATAGTCGTTCTAATGAATTGCCTTTAGACGCTTCAATAGCCTTTAACAAATTATCGACAGACTTTTCACCCATTCGCTCTAGTTGAAGTAGCTCCTCATGATTTAACTTATAAAGATCGGCAATAGTAGAAATAAGTTGTTCGTCAAATAGTTGCTCTACAACTTTTTCACCTAGTCCATCAATATTCATCGCATTTCGTGACACAAAGTGAATAAGCCCTTCTTTTAATTGTGCTGGACAACTTGGATTAATACAACGAAGTGCGACTTCTTCTTCTAATCGTACTAATTCACTTGCACAAGCAGGGCATTCCGTAGGCATCGAAAAGGGTTGCTCTTCTCCTGTACGTTCTTCCACGATAACGCGAACAACCTCAGGAATGATATCGCCCGCCTTTTTAATGACAACCGTATCATTAATTCGAATGTCTTTTTCACGAATCAAGTCTTCATTGTGCAACGATGCCCGCTGTACGGTCGTGCCTGCAACCTTCACAGGTTCGAGTAATGCTGTTGGCGTGACAACACCCGTTCTACCAACACTTAGCTCAATATCAAATAACTTTGTTACCACTTCTTCAGCAGGGAATTTATACGCAATTGCCCATCGTGGGCTTTTGGCTGTAAACCCGAGGGTTTCTTGATAATCCAGGCGATCTACTTTAACAACGATGCCATCGATGTCGTAGCTTAAACCTGCTCTTTTTTCAACCCAGCTTTGGATATAATTGATTACTTCACCGATGTTAGCGCATCTACGCCACTCCGGGTTTGTTTTAAAACCTAAAGATTGTAAGTAATCTAATCGCTCACTATGCGAGGTTAATGTGCCCGCTTCCCATTGTCCGACTGCATAGAGGTATATATCTAAGTTGCGTTTCGCAGCTATTTTCGGATCAAGTTGCCTTAACGATCCAGCCGCCGCATTTCGAGGATTAGCAAACGGTTCTTCATCGTTCTCTTCTTTTTGTTCATTTAGGTAAAGGAATGATTTTTGAGGCATAAACGCTTCACCTCGTACTTCAATCGTATCTACTTGATTAATTCTTAATGGAATACTTCTGATCGTCTTTAAGTTGCTAGTGATGTCTTCCCCTGTCTGACCATCACCACGAGTAGCACCTTGGACAAGCACTCCATTTTCATAGCGCAACGAAACAGCTAATCCATCAATTTTTAATTCACACACGTACGCTACTTCTTCGGCCTCTAAACCTTCGCGAACACGACGGTCAAATGCTCGTAAGTCTTCTTCATTAAAAGCATTGCCTAAGCTTAACATCGGGACTGTGTGTTGTACCTTTTCAAATGCTTCTAAAGGTTTGCCACCGACACGCTGAGATGGGGAATCACTCGTCAACAATGAAGGATAGGCTGTTTCAAGCTCGATCAGCTCTTGCATTTTTTGATCATATTGATAATCCGATACCGTTGGCTGGTCGAGTACATGATATTCATAGTTATATTGTTCAAGTTCTTTTCGCAAATTTTCTATTTGCTGTTTGGCTTTTGCTTCATCCATCACGAAACACACCTCAATATCTATTCTTTAGTGATTGGTGCAAATTTAGCTAGTAGTCGTTTAATACCTGTTGGCGCAGGAAAAGCAATATCTAATTCCATCGATTCACCTTCACCTTGTACTTTAACTACCGTACCTTGCCCCCACTTTTTATGGTTTGCCTTATCACCAGGTTGCCAACCAATGGATTCGCCACCCGTTGTTGTTTTCGGTTGTATTTTCTTTGGAGCACGTTTTGGCGCTGGCGGAGCATCAAACGGATTCGATTTTGAAGTGCTAATTGTAGCAGGACCTCCAAACATCGATTGTCTTGCCTGTTCGAGACCTTCAAATAGCTCTTCCGGAATCTCACTGATAAATCGACTTACTGGATTCATATTCGTTCTACCAAAAAGCATGCGCATTTTTGCGTGGGTAATATGCAGAAGCTTCTCTGCCCTCGTAATCCCAACATACGCTAATCTTCGCTCTTCTTGCATTTCTTCTTCATCCATAATCGAACGGCTATGTGGGAAAACATTTTCCTCTAGCCCTATTAGAAATACAACAGGGAATTCAAGACCTTTGGCAGCATGCAACGTCATTAGTGTAACTTTTTCGTCCGCAAATGGATCCTCATCTACACGATCAATATCTGCTATTAATGCCAGGTCAGTTAAGAAAGCAACAAGCGTCTTGTCTTCTTCACTATTCTTTTCAAAATGCTGCGTTACTGTCTTAAATTCCTCTAAGTTTTCTAATCTACTTTCCGATTCAATGCTGCGCTCGTTAATTAACATTTTTTCATAGCCTGTCCGATTTAGCACTTCCTCAACCATATCCGTTGCTGTTAGGAATTCCTGCTGTGCTGTCCAGTCTCGAATCATAGCACCAAAATCTGCTAGTGCTTTTGCCGCTTTTGCACTAACACCAATAAAATCTACTTCTTGCACAGCCGTAAATAAAGAGATGCCTTCCTGAGCTGCATATGCTTGCACTTTCTCTAAAGACGTTTTTCCGACCCCGCGCTTTGGTTCATTGACTACACGCGCGAAGCTTAAATCATCATCTGGATTCGCGATTAAACGTAAATATCCAAGCATATCTTTAATTTCTTTCCGATCGTAGAACTTTGTACCGCCAATGATCTGGTATGGAATATTGGCTTTGACAAACGTTTCCTCAATCGAACGGGACTGGGCATTTGTGCGGTATAAAACGGCTATATCTTTATAATTGTATTCATTTGCTTTCACGAAATCTTCTACTTTATTTGCCACATATAGACCTTCATCTTGTTCAGTGGAAGCTTGGTAGTAATGTATTTTGGATCCTTCTGTATTATCTGTCCAAAGATTTTTTGGTTTACGACCTGGGTTATTTTCAATTACCGCATTCGCCGCATCCAATATAGACTTTGTAGAACGGTAGTTTTGCTCTAATAACACAACCGAGGCATTAGGATAATCCTTTTCAAAAGAAAGGATATTCTTAATATCTGCCCCACGCCAACGATAAATTGACTGGTCAGAGTCACCAACAACACACAGGTTTTGATAGCGGTTTGCTAATTGCTTGACCAGGTAATATTGCGCGTGGTTTGTATCTTGGTACTCATCAACATGAATATATTGGAACCTACGTTGATAATACTCCAACACCTCTGGTACGCGATCAAACAACTTGATCGTTTCCATAATTAAATCATCAAAATCTAGTGACTGATTTTTACGTAATGTCTTCTGATAGCCCTCATATACTTGCGCAATTTGTTGTTCAAAGAAATTGCCAACATTTTTGCTATATTCTTCTGGTGTGATCAACTCATTTTTGGCGGAGCTAATGGCATTAAGCATTGCTCTTGGCTCAAATTTCTTAGGATCCATGTTTTTATCTTTCAAAACATTTTTTATCACCGTTAACTGATCGCCACTATCTAAAATAGTAAAGTTTCTATTGAGGCCAATACGATCAATATCTCGTCTTAAAATACGTACACACATCGAGTGGAACGTAGATACCCAGATATCATTACCCTCAGGTCCAACTAGGTTATAGACACGATCTTTCATCTCCCTAGCTGCTTTGTTCGTAAAAGTAATCGCAAGGATACTACGAGGTGATACTTCTTTCTCCCCTAACAAATAGGCTATTCTATGCGTTAATACTCTTGTTTTACCACTACCAGCTCCGGCCATAATCAGTAGCGGTCCATCTGTATGCTTCACCGCTTCTCGTTGTCTTTCATTTAACCCATTTAGTAAATCATCGATTGCTTGACTCACAAGAACACCACCTTTTTTATTTCCCTTTTACAGCATCCACTGTTTTTAATGCATTATTTAAATCATCATATATACTATTTCCGACTACAATCACGTCAGCATGTTCGCTCATTTCCTTCGCTTGTTCAACACTAGTAATGCCGCCACCATAAAACAATTGCGTGTTGGATAATTGACGCTTTACGCGTTGCACAAGTGCCGGATCACCATATTTCCCACTATATTCTAAATAAAAAATTGGTGTCTGAAACATATGCTCTGCCATTCGCGCATAGGCAATCACATCTTCCTCATCCGGCATGTAGCAATCTGTGAATTGATACGCTTTTGCTTCTTCGTTCATAATGCAATAGCCTTCAACAAACATTTCGTTCCAATCGATTATGTCTCCAAACTGTTTTACCGCTTCATGTTGAATATCCATCATCCATTTCTTATCACGGCTATTAAAAACCATTGGTATATAATAAAAATCAAATCCTGGCGTAATGGAGTCCATACTTGAAACTTCCAACGCACAAGGAACGGTATATCGTCTGATTCGACTTAATAATTGCAACACATTATCTAGCGTAACATTATCTGTTCCACCAACAATAACTGCGTCTGTACCTGACTCACAGACTTGTTCTAACTGTTCATCTGTTATATCTTTATCCGGGTCTAATTTAAACACATGTTTCCATTCTTTCATGTTATACACTAGAGCATCCTCCAATACTAATCCATTGTTTTATTATATCAAAAATCCAGCATTTTTCAGAATGATAATAGCAAGTTGTTCTTACCATTTTCTAGACAGGGTTGTCCAAACAAAAAACTAGCCCCTGAAGGCTAGTTTTTTACTGATCCGAAGGGAATACAACACCTATTTGTTTTCTAGCTTGTTCAATTATTGACGTTGTGATCAAAGAGTTTGCGAAAGAATTAATCGGGCATTCGGTCTTACCATCTTTTATTAGATCTATAAATGCTTGTGCTTCATAATACATAGCATTTGCTTCTTGTTCTTTTGAAATCACTTCTGTGCTTCCATCATGATACCTTATCTCTACGTGTGTTGGCTCACTAATGCTGTCGATGATGATCGATCCATCTTCCCCTTGAATCTCCGATGGAACATAAGAGTTCGTGATTTTTGAAAACATCACAGATCCTTGCATTTTCTCATAATTAACAATAATACTGCCTTGTCCATCAACGCCTGTGCTTAGCATGTAGGCATTTGCTTGTAGGTTATCTGGTTCACCAAACAATGCAACCATCGGATAAATACAATAGATTCCGATGTCAATTAAAGATCCGTTGGAGAACTTTGGATCAAAAGCATTTAGCACAATGCCTTCATTAAATTTATCATAGCGAGAAGAATACTGGCAGTAGCTAGCAAAGTAACGACGAACCGGTCCGATTTTATGTAAATGGTCTTTCACTACTTTAAAATTTGGCAAGTGCGTTGTTTTTAAGGCTTCCATTAATAAAACATTATGTTGCTTGGCTACCTCTATCATTTGTTTCACTTCTACTTCATTCGAAGCAATCGCTTTTTCCACCAATACATGCTTGCCTTGTTTCATACATTCAATTGCGTGCTCTGCATGAAGCGATGTTGGACTTGCGATATACACTGCATCAATGTCACTAGATGCCGCCATTTCTTTCATACTTGTGTATGTTTGTGCTACACCGTGTTTTTCCGCGAATGCTTTTGCTTTTTCCTCGGTTCTTGAATAGACAGCTTGTAATGAGAAATCTTCTAGTTTGGAAGCAGCATCGATAAACCGATCTACAATCCAATTTGTTCCGATCGTACCGAATCTTATCATGGTTATCTTCCTTTCTTTTTAAAATTAGTGTTTAACCGTCTTAATACGAGAATGACAGGCGATTAACAAAATGGAACGGACATTTTTTCCGCTATTTTAGTCTTTTCTTAGTAATTTGGCCTGTTGGCGGACATTTTTTCCTTTATTTCATAGAAAGCGTAAGAAAATTGCTTCAAATTGAAGAGATAGCGGAAAAAATGTCCGCGAGTAGCCCCAAAGTCACCTTCTTAGTAGAAATAACGGAAAAAATGTCCGTTTGTAACATGGCCGTCACACTTGATAATAAATTCCTATATTCCAGATAATGAAGAAAGCGCCGGTTCGATTGCATAGCCGGCGCCGAAATTATTTATTCATCCTTTTGTTCATCTAAGCGATCTAAGACCATCTGATAGCCATCATTTCCATAATTCAGGCATCTTTTCACACGAGATATAGTAGTGGTCGAAGCACTAGATTCCTGAACAATTGCATGATACGTATGACCATCGCGTAGCATTTTTGCCACTTGTAGTCGTTGTGCGAATGATTGTATCTCACTCATGGTAGCAATGTCATCGAAAAAGCGATAACATTCTTCTCGGTCTTTTAACGTGAGAATAGCATCAAATAATTGATCTAACTGTTCACCACGCAATTTGTCAATTTGCATCTATGATCACCCCTTTTATAACGCCCACTTCTAGCTATCTTAGGATTATTATTGTATGGTAACTTCCGCTAAGCCCGGAGAATTTGGAATGACATTAATCCACGTTTTCCCTTGCACAAATGGCACAACTTCTCCATCTTTAACTGGAACAAGATGACCCTCGTCATTAGCCCAATCAACTTGTTGTACTTTTCCTTTTTGTAACAAATAGGCTTTTCCGCCAGACTGTAAATCTATTTCTCTTCGTCCTTGATCATCCACAACCGCATGAGCTGTTTCAAGGATCAATACGTTATCTAATTGTACCGGCTCTTCTGTTTCTAAATCAGCCGACTGTTCTTGCCCATTAAACCTTAGATACTTTTCACTTTCTCCATCATAAACATATCGCACATTATTTGATGAACCATAATCAAAACTCACTTCTGTTGCAGCGTCTCCTTGGATTGAAACTTCTTCCTCGGTTGAGAAAGTCATGGGACGGTGATCCGCTGTAATATCATAACCCTTATCTGTAGCTACTTCATATATCCCATCAAAAAGAACGTAAGAGTTATGTGGTGGCTTACGTAAATCTCCACGCTTAAATAAATGCATGTCATTGTCATAATACATGCCATTTAAATAATCAGCTGCACCATTCTTTAACATATCTTCAATAAACTTCGCCGCACCGTGGTGTACATACAACGCACCATAGTCATCGGCAAGGTTAAAATAATATGGACGAGCACTTCTGACTGGTCCAATCATGTCTGGCTGTTCACTATGAAATAACGCCAATAATCTTGTTATATTACCTTCAGCTAAAATCTCGAAGACAACGTCTGCTTTTGTTAAACCAATTTGCGGTCTAGCTGCAGGTGCATTATTGATCATCACGGAAACAACACGATGGTCAATATCTTCATTTGTTGGTTCGCCTGTAAAAGGATACACATGTTCGAATTCCGGTTCTGCAGGTTCTTGTTCTACGACTTCTTCTACTTCTTCAACTTCCTCTACTTCTTGAGGTTCGGTTTCATTTTCTGTTACCTGCTCATCCTCATTACCACATGCTGTGATCACTAATACAACAAATATTAGAAATAAAAACTTTACGTATTTTGCCACGATCTACACAACCTTCTGCCAGTATAATAAGTTCTGTACTGATTATAACAAAAATTAGCGCATGATAGCAGGAAATAGCACTTCTTTCTTTTTGACATCAACGATTCCCTGCGGCGTAATTCGTATAAAAGGCAAATGCATGGATGATAAAAATAATAGGTTATATGGTGGATCATTATATTTGTACCCAAACGCTTTTAACTTTTCTTTTAACTCTTTATCCTTTTCCATTAATGTCGCCATATCGCCTGCATACATCATTCCTGATAATTGTAAAGGAAGCTCAAATATGATCTTTCCGTCATTTGCCAGTACAATTCCACCACCGAGCTCCTTCATCCGATTAAACGCGAGCATTAGATCAGCTTTACTTTTTCCTATTAACACAATATCACCCGTAGTGGAATATGAGCTAACCAGTCCTCCTAATTCGCTCGTGAAGCCTTTAATAATTGTATTCACACGCCACTTCCCATGGCGATCAATTAACATTAAAAACGATTCATCATTGTTACCTTCAATCTTATCCACATTTGCATCGATCGATACAGGATAAGCTCTTATGATTACATCATTCACCATCTCCATACCTATAGGCATCGAGAACTGCAAATCACTTTCTTCTAATTTCCAATCTAATTCTAATGGAGTAATTCCATTTTCCATCCACCGGATATCCCCCATATTATCGACAGGGACACCATCACGTTTCATCCATTTACCTTTTGCTATAACCGAAATTGGAGTTGGATGTTCTTTTGCATCCAATATATTAATATGGGCAACCCTACCAGGCGCAATCGCACCGAGTCGTTCACCCATATTGAAATGTCTCGCCGCATTATAACTAGCCATCATATAGGCATCCTCAATCGGTACACCCGCTTCGATTGCAATCTCAATACATCGGTCCATCATACCATTTTCATAAAAAGCAGGCGTTGAACCATCCGTTGTCATCGTCATGCTATCATAATTCTTAACACCAAGCTCTTTCAACTCCGACAAGATCGTTGGCAAATCCGGACGAATCGAAGAATACCGCAAACTGACTTGATATCCCAAACGAATACGGTCAAACACTTCTTTCCCCGTCATTGCTTCGTGGTCTGCACTTGCTCCTAATAATTTCATTTTTACCAAAGTCTTTTCGGATGCACCAGGGAAATGTCCTTCAATAGGCTTGCCTAATCGTCTTGTTTCCTGCATCCAATACAAGATTCGATCGTCATCTTTAAGTACTTGTGGCCAACAAGTCAACTCTCCTCCCTGCACGACAGCTTCATGCTGCAACCAAGCTAATATATTCCCATTATTAAAATACTCTTGCTCATCTTGTAAAAGTGTTTGGGAATCAAATCTAGCCCACCAATACATGGATACAGGTAGTTTCATGAATTCACCAATAAGTGTAAACGCTTTCTTTTGCGTGGTTAAATAAAGCCAAAGCAAATTATCATTCATCAAGGTTGTTGTCCCTGTTTGAGATGCATACTTGGCAAGCTGATGGGGATTATATAATTGAAAAGGATGTGCGTGTGGCTCAATGTAACCCGGTACAATAAAGTTTCCACTACAATCAATAACTTCTGTATTGGTAACTTTATCTGGTAATTGATCACCAACATAAACAATTCGATCCTTATATATCCAAATATGTGCTTTTATCCATTGCTTTAAAGAAACATTTAAGTAGGTTGCATTTTTGAGTAAAAGAGTAGGTGAGAACTTATTATCAATCACCGAAACATGCTCTCTTAACTCGCGATTCCTCCAACGATAAAGGTGCTCATCCATGGTAATCTCCTCTATTTCTATTGTTATTTTTTTACTATCGTATCACAATTGCAGGTAAACTGCATTAATGAAATTTCAGGAAGGTGATTTTTTTGATAAAGCAAAACATAGGCATTGTAAATGCACTAATTCGGATCACATGTGGCTTCACTTTATTAACGTATGCAACGGCTCGAATGGTGCAGCGTCCATGGCGCCAAAGCTCCTTACTTATCGCGATGATGGCTGCTATGAAAATTGGAGAAGGCATTGTTCGTTATTGTCCAGTAACCGACGTTATTTCCAGATCAATGACTGCTGATGAAAATAACCACACTCAAAATCAGAGTGAACCCGTGGAGCCAATTAATCCATCTTAATCCATATGCATGGATGGGTAAAAAAATGACGCGCTTAAAGACATAGCGCGTCATTTTTCTAGCTGTTTTTCCTAATCATAAATAACATAATAAAAGAAATACATACAATTGCGATTACCCACGCCCATGCAAGTCCCATCTGATTTGACTCAAAAGCAACATATATCGCGGTTGGAACTGTTTGTGTTTTACCCGGGATATTGCCGGCAAACATAATCGTTGCACCAAATTCACCAAGCGCTCTCGCAAAGCTTAACACAATCCCAGATACTATTGATTTTGCACACAGAGGAATAGATATATAACGAAACACTTTCCACTCATTCGCTCCGTCCACTCTTGCTGCATTCTCTATGTCATTTGGAATCGATTGAAAGCCTGTTTTCACTGATTGGTACATAAGTGGGAAAGAAACAACAATCGCAGCAATGATCGCAGCCCCGACTGTAAACATAACAGATTGACCAAATAACTGATCCACCAACTTACCAACCACACCTTGATTTCCAAAAATCATAATTAAGAGGAAACCAATCACAGTTGGAGGTAAAACCAATGGCAAGATTAGCATCGTTTCTACCGTTGTTTTTCCTTTGAATTGGTTTCTTGACATGAACCAACCAATACCTAAACCTGTAATTAACACAACAATAAGTGCACTAATTGCTACAAGTAAAGAAACCTGAATCGGATGGAAAAAGGCAGTACTAGTCATTTGTATTTACCACGGGATTGAACCCATACTCCTCAAATATTTGTGAAACACTTTCTGTTTGTAAGTAGTTATAAAAGGTGACTGCAGCGTCGGATTGGTCTGTATCTTTGATGATCCCAATAGGATATAAAATTGGTGTATGGCTATCCGGATCCAGTCGCTCCACTATTTCAATTTTATCCGAGCTAATCACATCCGTATCATACACAAACCCGACATCCACGTTGTTCGTTTCTACGTAATACAGGACTTGTCTTACATCCTTAGCAGGGATCAGCTTGTTTTCTATCTCTTCAAACAAACGCAGGTGTTGGAGTGCTTCTTTCGCATAAGCTCCCGCTGGCACAGTTTCAGGTGTACCAATTGCTATTTTATTAACTTCATTTTTTTGTAAATCGTCAATAGAACTAATGGCATTATTTTCCACTGACTTAATAAGCACTAATTCATTCTGTAAAAGAATAGTAGAATAGTTCTGCTCGATCATCCCTTGTTCTACTAAATTATTAAATTCTTCTTCTGACGCAGATAAAAAGAGATCCACCGGTGCACCTTGTGCGATTTGTTGCTGCAAAGCACCTGACGAACCAACATTATAGATGATCTCTATCTGACCGTGCTCTACCTCAAAATCTTCCTTCACTTGCTCCATAGCATCAGCCATACTGGCCGCAATCGAGACAGTTAGCTCTTCCTTCTCACTATCAGAGCAACCCACCATTAGTAGGAGGCTAATTAAGATATAAAATATGTACCATTTCTTCATGAAAAGTTCGACCTTTCTCTTCTATCTTGAAAAGCTATTATACCATGTTCGCGAGCAACCCTTTTATCTATTCTTCTATCTTTTGTTATAATAGGACTAATTTTTAAAAGTAAAACTTTGTGAGGTGGACAAGCTTGTCAGAATTCACACATATGAATCAACAAGGTAGAGCCAAAATGGTTGATATAACCGATAAAACAGTAAGTTCTCGTCGGGCTATCGCTCGTTCTAGCATTATTGTACTTGAAGAAATTTATCAAAAGATTACAAACCATAAGATGGGTAAAGGAGATGTGCTTGCTGTTGCCCAAGTCGCGGGCGTCATGGCTGCCAAGCAAACATCAACCATTATTCCTATGTGTCATCCACTCGCATTAAGTGGGGTCAACATCCTATTCGATTGGGTATCACGTGATGACGGTCGTTGGGAGCTTGTTATTGATGTTGAAGTAAAAACAAAGGGAAGTACAGGTGTAGAAATGGAAGCCCTAACTGCTGCTTCTGTTACTGCATTAACGATTTACGACATGTGTAAAGCCGTTGATAAAGGCATGATTATTGGCCAAACGTACCTACTCGAAAAATCTGGTGGAAAAAGTGGCGCCTTTAAACGAACGACGGACAACGAGTAAGTTGTCCGTCTTTTTCATGCTTACAGATCTTTTTGAATTTCCATCACGATATGTCCCATTTCAAGCAGAATTAATTTTTCCATCGCTAGTTTCACTGCACCTGATGAGCCAGGAACGGAGAATAGGATTGTGTCATTACCTACTCCAGCAACCGCCCGAGACAAAATCGCAGCAGAGCCAATATCTTTTTCATAGCTTAAGTAGCGAAAAATCTCACCAAATCCCGGTAACTCCTTTTGTACAAGCGTTTGAACAACCTCGATGGTTACATCTCTTTTTGCAACACCCGTACCACCATTTATAATGACAGCCTCGACTTTTTCATTATCCATACCTTCTCGGATTGCTTCCTCAATCTGATCCTTTTCATCATGGACGATTTGGTACGCCTCGACTTCGTGCCGATGTTCTTGGAGGAGCTCTTTTATTAATTGCCCACTTTTATCAGTTTCTTCCGTTCTTGTATCACTGACGGTAATAACCATACATGAGACGGACTTTGGCGATACTTTTCTATGGTTTTTCAACATATGATCACTTCTTTTCTAATTGGAAAATTCTTAAATTAGCCACCAATATAAGACATCTCAATTTTCTTGCGATTCTTCACTGTCTCTTCCGTTCGTTCATCGGAATAACGATCAGTACGATTACCCCAAATGGATCTGATTGCTTGGTCAACTTCTTCGTCCGTCTTGTCAGAACGAACCAACTCTTTTAGATCAAAGCCCTCTGTTGCAAATAAACAAGTAAAGAACTTTCCATCAGCTGCAATCCTTGCTCTTGTACAGCTAGAACAAAACGATTCGGAAACGGATGTAATAAAACCAACCTCTGTATTTGTCCCTTTATATCGATATCGTTTTGCTACTTCGCCAAAGTAATCCTGATCGACTGGCTCTAATTCAAATTCTTCCGAAAGCTGCTCTACCATTTGTTTCTTCGTTATAACTTTAGAAAAATCCCATCCATTGGATTGTCCTACGTCCATAAATTCAATAAAGCGTAAAGTAATCCCACGCTCTTTAAAGTAGGCAGCCATTGGTAAAACTTCATGATCATTCATACCTTTTTTCACGACCATGTTAACTTTCACTTCTAAGCCAGCTTCTATTGCTGCGTCAATCCCTTTAATAACCCAGTCCGGGCTCACACCCCGATCATTAATTGCCTTAAACGTTTCAGGATCTAGTGCATCTAAACTAACATTTATTCTTTGTAGTCCAGCTTCTTTTAGAGCAGATGCTTGCTTAACCAAGTGAACGGCATTGGTTGTTAGCGCTATATCCTCAATTCCCTTAATCTGGTTTATCTTTTCTATAAGCTGAGGAAGGTCTTTTCTTAACAAAGGTTCCCCGCCTGTTAATCTTATTTTCTTCACCCCGAGCTCTGCAAAAATCTTTACTAATCGCTCGATTTCATCAAAAGTGAGTAGTTGTTCTGGCGGTAAGAAAGCAAAATCCTTACCGAAGATTTCCTTCGGCATGCAATAGGTGCACCTAAAATTACAACGATCGATCACTGATATACGTAAATCTTGGAGTGGTCGTTTCCATTTATCTAGCACCATATTTTTGTTCATTCCTCATACGCCCCTAATTTATAAAATTACTTTTTCAAAAAGTATCTTATTCTATATATAGTACTAGATTAACAGTATGTGTGTGTAATCTCAAACAATTGAAGGTGTTAGATTGGTTTATATAGTTTTGTTATCTAGGAGCAATATGATTTATACATTGCCTACTGCACGTCTTCTCTTGCGAATTGACGATAAATTCAATAATTAAATTACTATACAGTTTATAGAAATTTAGTCATAGTCCAGAAACAGACTTCGATGGAAGTTACGAACGAGTGAAAGTCATTCAAAGTCAGAATCAAGCTTGGATTCGGACATCAAGTCCGAGCAAAAGCCATTCAGAGTCAGAATCATGCTTGGATTCGGACATCAAGTCCGAGCGAAAGCCATTCAGAGTCAGAATCAAACTTGGATTCGGACATCAAGTGCGAGCGAAAGTCATTCAAAGTCAGAATCAGGCTTGGATTCGGACAACAAGTCCGAGCGAAAGCCATTCAAAGTCAGAATCAGGCTTGGATTCGGACATCAAGTGCGAGCGAAAGCCATTCAGAGTCAGAATCATGCTTGGATTCGGACATCAAGTGCGAGCGAAAGCCATTCAGAGTCAGAATCATGCTTGGATTCGGACATCAAGTGCGAGCGAAAGCCATTCAGAGTCAGAATCATGCTTGGATTCGGACATCAAGTGCGAGCGAAAGCCATTCAGAGTCAGAATCATGCTTGGCCACATTAAGATGTGCCACCTGAAATTGAGTATTTTAGCGTTAATACGCATTTTAATATCAAGTCTGACATTTGAACTGCAACGAACCTATGAATTGCGACTCAATTAACGCTTATAGCGTAGTAATAATTGGTCCTTCTTTTGTAAGAATAATCGTATGTTCGTATTGAGCAACAATACTTTCATCTGTAAGGAATGTCCAGCCATCTTCGGATTGGTACACTTCCTCTTCCAATGTGGAGATAAATGGCTCAAAGGCAATGACCATACCTTCTTTTAAAATTTCATCATCCCAACGAGAGAAATAATTAAAAATATGATCTGGTGATTCATGAATGGAACGGCCAACACCGTGTCCAGTAAGGTTTTTTATAACTGTTAAGCCATGTTTTTTTGCTACATTGTGTACAGACTTTCCAAGCGCGCTTTTTTTCGAACCCGGTTTTGCTTTCTCAAGTCCTGCGTCGAATGCTTCTTTAGCAACGTCACATAATTTCTGTTTGATCGTATCTCCTTGTCCAACTACAAAAGAAATCCCGGTATCTGCGAAATAACCATTTTTCGAACCTGAAACATCTATATTTACAAGGTCACCTTCTTCAATAGTCCGATCACCCGGAATCCCATGCGCTACTTCTTCATTCACACTAATACACGTATATCCTGGAAAATCGTATTCTCCTTTTGGTGCAGATTGAGCTCCTTCTTTTTCAAACATCTTACCCGCAATTTCATCGATTTCTTTAGTAGTAATTCCAGGTCTGGTACAGCGGACTAGTTCATCTCGTATCGTCCCGCATATTTTACCAATTTCTTTTAATCCATTAAAATCCTCTTCTGTCTTTGCAATCATTGTAGATCCTCGCTTTTTCAATATATTTTATAAACAGTATAGCATTTCGTTTCTACACGGTATGGAATTCATGTTCAAAGGATTGGCCTTTGCTTGTTCAAAACTGATCCATTACTTTAACATCATGTTTCACAATCGTAACTATTCATCAATTATTATCACAGATAAGACGCACAGTATCCACATGGATTTATTATGACGCACTAAATTATATTCCTAAAGCAAATACAATTAAAGCATGTGAACGCAACAATGCGTTCACATGCCTTTTGTAGTGGGATTTATGCTTGAGATCCTCTTAATGGAACCCCGTTACCCTATTGCTATCTTTTTTTAATCATCGTATTCGTTCATATATGGGTTGTTATACATTGGGTAAGGTTGTTGAGGTTGATTCCAATTTCCAACGTTCGGGCCTGGCAACGGTCCTTCAAAATTTGATGGCATTGGTTGTTCTCCCCAATTTCCTCCACCTTGACCTGGTAATGGTCCCTCAAAGTTTGGTGGGTACGGCTGACCTTGCCAGTTTCCTCCACCTTGACCTGGTAATGGTCCCTCGAAGTTTGGTGGGTATGGCTGACCTTGCCAGTTTCCTCCACCTTGACCTGGTAATGGTCCCTCAAAGTTTGGCGGGTATGGTTGGCCTTGCCAGTTTCCTCCACCCGGACCCGGTAATGGCCCCTCAAAGTTTGGCGGGTATGGTTGGCCTTGCCAGTTTCCTCCACCTTGACCTGGTAATGGTCCCTCGAAGTTTGGTGGGTATGGTTGGCCTTGCCAGTTTCCTCCACCCGGACCCGGTAATGGCCCCTCAAAGTTTGGTGGATACGGCTGACCTTGCCAGTTTCCACCCGGACCTGGTAATGGTCCCTCAAAGTTTGGTGGGTACGGCTGACCTTGCCAGTTTCCACCCGGACCTGGTAATGGTCCCTCAAAGTTTGGTGGGTATGGTTGCCCGTAATTCCCATATGGATTAAAACCATTATTTCTGTTTGGCATCATGTACTGCTCCTCTCTTCATGCATTACACAATTAGCCTATTCATCAATTTCAAATCCGCAACTACCCATCCCAAAAATAGGCGCATATCCTAACTCGTTCGAAAGCCTTTTTGCCATAATACTAGGTTTACTACAATCAAAATTACTAAATATCCATACAAACCAAATGGAATGACGGAAGCGATAAAGTGTATTCCGGCAAACACTCCACCAATAATCATCATAAGAATATTATTTGCAACATTTGTTTCCTGTGCAAATGCAAAGGATTGAGAAAAGGGATATAGCTCATTATTTAATGCCTTATACGAAATAATCGTGTGTAAGAAAGCGACTGCCAGCACCACAGCAAGATCTAGGATGATCGTGAAAGAATGAATGCTCACAAATACGATGCTCGTCACAAAGAATACAGGAAAATAAAGCTTCACAAGAAATGCTTTTAATGTCGCACGATAAATGGAAGCTTGATCCTGAATGGGTGTAGCACGATAAATCCAAGCCCCTTTATACTTGCCAGAAAACTTAACCATATGGACGATTGAAGGAATGATAATATTAATAAAGTAAATCGTTAAATACATTTTAGTGTTTGACAAGTCTCCAAATGATTCCATGCTTAAAAAGTTCGCGACAAAAATAAACGGGAAAATAAAGGACATGCCTAGTAAAGGATAGACCTTTAGCTTAAATTCCCTTTCTTGCTTCATCATCCTAATGGCAAACAAGTAAAACGTACGCTCCTCTTTCGTTCTGCACATTACCTTTTGCCAAAAACGATCTACGCGTAACTTTTTCTTTTTATTATCTCCACTATTATTAAGTAGCTTTTGCAAATTCCTTTCAAACGATGGAACTAACAGAGCATAAATAAAAATGGAGATCAACGGAACAATGAGTGCCAATATTGAAAATAGAATAATAGCTTTTGATCCATTTTGATTTAATATCAGTTCAAATGGCGCTCCATACCACATTGGCGGAATGAATATGTGCCACCATTGAAAGTGGAATGTAACATCTAAATCGACAAATTCAAATGATCTTATTAAAACTTGGTAACCGACAGCGATTCCAACAGATAACAGAATTTGCACATAATTAATAATATCTTTTAATCGCTCTCCATTAAAAAAGCGTAAAATAAATATGTACACTAATGCAGTTAATACAACAATGAATAAACCAATTAAAATGATTTCAAGGATAAAAATAAGACCAAAGAGGATTCCTTTCACAAATATACTTACAATAATTGGAATGAGCGCAAACGCGCCAGTTAATTGGATCATATAAATGCTTACGTGTACGATCTTAGAAGCACTAATCGTCTTTTTCTTCACAGGTTTCGTGTCTAAAATAGCTTTATCTCTTACATCTAACAGTACTGTAGAAAAGTCGGAGATCATTGACGTCATCAGAATGAACATCGATATACCAAAGACAATGCTCATTTGGAAAACATAGTGGTCACCCATAACAATAAAAGGAATGAGAATGAGTCCATATAATGCATAAAGCCCAAGCGATTTAAAAAACTGATTACCTGTTTCTTTATTTTTTGACTGGTTAAAAATGGTTGGAACACGTCTTTGGTCCATCGTTAGCTTCATTGCTAGAATCTTTCTCATCATCTCGTATTCTATTCCTAGAAATCTAAAAATGAATTGAAACCTATCGAGTATTCTTAGGGATAGGAAGTTACGCATTATTGCCCACCTCTTTAACAATCGACACGACTTCTTCTGCTATTTGTTTATGCTGATCAAACCCAGTGAGCTCATTGAAAATCTCCTCTAACGTTCCTTCTTTATTTTTTTGTTTTAACTCCTCAAACGAACCATCAGCAATGATTTTCCCATCCGCTAGCAGTACGATTCGGTTACTGATTTTTTCTACAACATCCATAATGTGCGAGGAGTAGAAAATCGTCTTACCTTCCGCAGCTAACTGTGCCAAAATCTCTTTAATAATCATGACACTATTGGCATCCAGCCCACTTAGCGGCTCATCCAGGAATATCAGATCCGGATCATGCAGTAAACTAGCAATAATCAAAACCTTTTGTCGCATCCCTTTCGAATAAGCAGAGATCCTAGTATGATAGACATCACCTAACCCGAATTTTTCTACTAGTCTAATAGCTTTATATTCTGCTTCACTTTCGTCCATCCCATATAACTGCCCAGTAAACGTTAAATATTCACTTGCAGTTAAATTATCATACACCTCTGCATTTTCCGGCACATAGCCAATTCGTTGCTTATAGCTGTTGTCTCCATTGGAAATGTCCTGCCCAAAAATCTCAACGTTCCCATGATACCCATCAACCAAACCAAGCATAATTTTTACTGTCGTACTTTTACCAGCACCGTTTGGCCCTATGTATCCAATAATTTGACCCTTGTAAACATCAAGATCAACACCAGTTAGTACATTTGTTGCCCCATACCGCATCGTTAAATTAGAGATTGATAGTATTTTTTCGCTATTTGTATCGATTTCGATCACCCCTCCGGTTAAAAGCTTTACTCTACTTTAACATATTTTACCTTTTGTGTTGGGATGATAAATAGTTGTAAGAAAAAGGATTTTCTTTTGACAGTTTCTACCCCAGTCTTCTTTCCCGCCTGTCAAATGCGCTTCTCTTTTGACACCTTCTAACGCGATTTCCTTTCCCACCCGTCAAATACGCTTCTATCTCTTCAGACTCAACTCACCCTTGCCCATTTTCTGTCATCACGAGCCATACTCTAATGGCAACAAAAAAAGACACACAACAGAATCCCCTCCCATTGTATGCCTCAACCAGCCTCTATTTATTTCGTCCAAACCCAATATCACTACGGTAAAAAAACGAATCCGTGCGATCAAATACTTTTAAATAATCATAAATATGCTGCTGTGCAATCCCAGCTTCTTTTTGCACAGAACCTACAAGAAGAACACGCCCCCCAGAAGAAACAAATCCACCCGATTCATCATCCAAAGCTGTTCCAGCATGAATAACAAAGCATTCGTCAGAAGGAGCAAGCTCTGGTAACGCCACACCCTTGTCGTAAGCACCTGGATAGCCAGCAGATGCGACAACTGTTCCGATACAGTATGCATCCTCCCATGCAAGCTCTGGATCACGACCTGCTGTAACATCCTGAACAACCTGCAACAAATCATTTTTCAACAGTGGCAACACGACTTGTGTTTCGGGGTCACCCAATCTAGCATTAAACTCGATTACTTTAGGACCTTGGTCTGTTTCTATTAAACCAGCATATAAAATCCCCGTAAAAGTGCGACCTTCTGCAATCATTCCTTTTGCAGCGGGCATTAAAATTGTCTTAACAGCAAGTTCCACGTCCGAACCAGATAGATCAGGTACCGGTGAAAAAGCACCCATCCCCCCCGTATTAGGCCCTTCATCATTATCAAAAGCGCGCTTATGATCTCTTGCTGGCATTAATGGAAAAACATTTTCTCCATTCACAAAAGCCATCAAGGAAAATTCTTTCCCGTCCAAAAACTCTTCAATGACAACGCGGCTACCCGCTTCTCCAAACTTGTTGTCAACGAGCATCATCTCAACTGCATCTAACGCTTCTCTTACTGTCATGGCAACAACTACACCTTTTCCAGCAGCAAGGCCATCCGCTTTGATGACAATCGGTGCACCTTTCTCCTCTATGTATTGCTTCGCTTGATCAACATCGGTAAAGGTTTGATAGTCTGCAGTTGGGATCTGGTATTTTTTCATAAATGCTTTGGCAAAGTCTTTACTACCTTCGATTAAGGCAGCTTCTTTTGTTGGGCCAAATACGTTTAAGCCCTCCGCTTGAAATGCATTTACAACACCTGCAAGTAAAGGAACTTCCGGACCAACGATCGTCCAATCAATCGCATTATCCTTAGCAAAAGCCACTAGCGTATCCACATCATCGTCCTTTATATCTACACACGTTGCATCTGCAGCAATTCCACCATTACCTGGTGCCGCAAAGATCGAATCCACCTGCTTGCTCTCCATTAACTTTTTCACAATACTATGTTCACGACCACCACTACCGATTACAAGAACTCTCACACCACTACCCCCTTTTTTAATCAAAAACCCCCACATTGTGAGGGCCATTCAAAATCCTAAAATTAATGTTTAAAATGACGCATGCCGGTGAACACCATCGTAATTCCGTGTGCATTACAAGCATCGATCGAATCTTGGTCACGCTTCGAACCACCTGGTTGAATGATTGCTTTGATTCCAGCTTTTGCAGCTGCTTCTACTGTGTCAGGCATTGGGAAAAATGCATCGGATGCCATCACCGCACCGTTTGCTTTTTCTCCTGCTTGTTCAAAAGCAATTTTTGCCGCGCCAACACGGTTCATCTGCCCAGCACCAACACCAATCGTTTGGTCACCTTTCGCAACAACAATTGCGTTGGATTTCACGTGCTTTACAACTTTCCAAGCAAATAATAGCTCTGCTAATTCTTTTTCATCTGGTTTTCGATCTGTAGGAACTGTGATATCTTCTGCAGAAACGCTACCAGTATCTTGGTCTTGCACAAGCAGTCCACCAATCACGCTAACAACTTTCTTTGTATTCGAGCCTTCTCTGTTCATCGGTGTTTCTAGTAGACGGATGTTAGGCTTCACTGTTAAAATCTCCATTGCTTTTTCAGAGAATGAAGGTGCAATAACGATCTCTAAAAAGATATCCTTTAACTGATCTGCCGTTGCCGCGTCCACTTCACGATTCAGTGCCACAATTCCACCAAAAATAGAAACAGGATCTGCTTCATATGCTTTTGTATAAGCTTCTGTAATCGTCTCACCAATACCAACACCGCAAGGATTCATATGTTTCACTGCTACTGCAGCAGGCTCGCTATATTCAAGCACGATCTCTAGTGCAGCATTTGCATCTTGAATATTGTTATAAGACAGATCTTTACCATGTAGCTGTTTTGCATTTGCAATCGAAGCACCTTTTACATTAGGCTCTTGATAAAATGCCGCTTGTTGATGTGGGTTCTCTCCGTAACGTAAAGATTGTACTTTTTCATATGTAACAGTGTACGTTTCTGGATCTTTTTCTTCTGTAATCGTTGTAAAATAATTTGCGATCATTGCATCGTAATTCGCTGTATGTCTAAATACCTTTGCAGCTAGTTTTTTACGGAATTCTACAGCGTTAGAACCCTCGTTAAGCTGCTGTAACACTGCATCATAATCAGTAGGATCGACAACGACAGTTACGCCATTGAAGTTTTTTGCTGCTGCACGAAGCATCGTTGGGCCACCGATATCAATGTTTTCTATCGCATCTGCTTCCGTAACGCCTTCCTGCTCAATCGTTTGTTTAAAAGGATACAGGTTCACTACAACTACATCAATCGGAAGAATATCACGTTCCTCTAATTGTTGTTTATGGGATTCATCATCACGTTTTGCTAGTAATCCTGCATGGATATACGGGTGAAGTGTCTTCACTCTTCCATCTAAAATCTCTTCAAAGTTGGTTACTGCAGAAACCGGAAGTGCCGGTAATCCAGCGTCCTTTAACTTCTTCAACGTTCCCCCTGTTGAAATTAACTCATAGCCTAATTGATCTAGTCCTTGTGCAAATTCTACTACGTTCGTTTTGTCTGATACACTGAGTAATGCGCGCTTTCTCATATTGATGCTCCCCTTTCCCCTGTTTCAGCTTGTTCCTCGATTAATTTCTGGATCGTTTGTGGAAAAAGACGATGTTCAATTGCTTGGATTCGTTTTTGTAAGGAATCACGCGTTTCTCCTTTTTCCACATACAATGCTTGCTGATCGATGATTTGTCCAGTATCCATGCCTTCATCTACAAAATGGATTGTCACGCCCGCAACGCGCACCCCTGCTTCAATCGCTTGGCCAACTGCATCTTTACCTGGAAAAGCAGGTAAAAGTGATGGATGGATATTAATAATTTTTGATTCGTAAGGTGCTAATAGAGTTGGACCAATTAGGCGCATATAGCCCGCTAAGATAATCAACTCGACACCTTGTTCTTGTAACCTCTGTACGATCTCGTTTTCAAAAGTTGCTTTTGATTCATATTGTTTCGGATCAAACACAAATAAAGGTGTGCCTAATTCTTCTGCTTTCCCAATTACTTTTGCATTTGGTTGATCGCATACGAGCAGTGCTACTTCACACGCTAACTGCCCTGCATTGATCTGGTCCATAATCGCTTCATAATTACTACCAGTACCTGAGGCAAACACCGCAATCTTGGTTTTACGCATCGATTACGGTCACCCCGTTACCTTCAACAACTTCCCCAATTACAAATGCTTCCTCACCAATATCCTCTAACACTTGTAGCGCAATCTCCGCTTCGTAAGGAGACACAACTACCGCCATTCCAATACCTGCGTTAAATACACCAAGCATATCATCAAAGCTAAGGTTCGCTTGCTCTTGCAAAAGCGTATAGATGGCTGGCACTTTCCATGCATCTTTATTTATTGTAACACCTAAACCTTCTGGTAAAGCTCTTGGAAGGTTTTCATAGAATCCACCACCTGTAATATGGCTAATTCCTTTGATGGTCATGTTTAATTTCAGTTGCTTGATTGCTTCTACGTAAATTTTTGTTGGCGTTAATAGCTCTTCTCCTAAGGGACGATCTAGTGGTGCATAGGTGGATGCTAAATCTAATTGCTTATCGGCTACGATTTTTCGAACGAGTGAAAAACCATTGGAATGAAGACCACTTGAAGCAATCCCGATTACTTTATCACCAGCTTCAATCTCTGAACCGGTAATGATCTCTTTCTTATCAACAATCCCAACAACAAAACCTGCAAGATCATATTCACCGTCTTGATACATGCCTGGCATCTCAGCAGTTTCTCCACCGATTAATGCACTTCCGCTTTGTACACAACCTTCGGAGATTCCTTTAACGATTTGCTCGATCTTCTCCGGTTCATTTTTCCCACATGCAATATAATCAAGGAAGAACAATGGATCTGCCCCTTGTGCCACAATATCATTCACACACATCGCTACTAAATCAATACCGACAGTATCATGTTGGTCCATTTGAAAAGCTAGCTTCAATTTTGTTCCAACACCATCTGTACCGGACACAAGCACAGGTTCCTCATATTTAAAAGAAGAAAGGTCAAACAATCCAGCAAACGCGCCTACGCCACCAATCACTTCTGGGCGGTTTGTCGTTTTTATATGTTTTTTCATTAAATCTACTGCTTTATATCCAGCATGTACATCCACACCAGCTTGCTTATAAATATCGCTCATGATTTAAGCTCCTTTATTCCTTATATGCAGGTAACACAGTATCCGGATAGATTTCCGTTGGATAATTCCCTGTGAAACAAGCTTGGCATATGCCATGTTCCATCGAGTCTTTATCTTTTACAATCGCATCTTCTAATCCCTCTGTTGTTAAAAACGATAGACTATCCGCACCAATCAGCTCACACATTTCTTCTATGGAATGATTGGATGCAATCAATTCACCTTTCGTAGAGGTATCAATCCCGTAATAACACGGATTCTCTATTGGTGGAGATGCAATTCGAACATGAACCTCAGTTGCTCCAGCCTCTTTTAATAGCCGTACAATTCTTTTACTCGTTGTACCACGAACGATCGAATCATCGACCATCACGACACGTTTTCCTTCGACAATACCGCGAACAGCAGAAAGCTTCATCTTTACCCCTTGTTCTCTCAGTTCTTGCGAAGGTTGAATAAACGTGCGACCTACATATCTATTTTTTATCAAACCTAATTCATAGGGAATACCTGTCGCTTCTGAGAACCCGATTGCTGCAGATATACTTGAATCTGGAACCCCAGTCACTACATCTGCTTCTACAGGAGCTTCCATCGCTAACTGTTTCCCCATTGTTTTACGACTCGCATGCACATTTAATCCATCAAGGTCACTATCTGGTCTGGAAAAATACACATATTCCATCGAGCATAAAGTACGCTTCATTGGTGATGAAAATTCTTTTGATGTAATGCCAGTATCATCAATCATCAGTAACTCGCCCGGTCTTACTTCACGAATATACGATGCACCAATTAGGTCAAACGCACAAGTTTCAGAAGCAACTACATAAGCACCACCTAGCATCCCAATCGATAAAGGACGCAGACCACGTGGGTCAAGCGCAACGTACAATTTATCTTCCGTTAAGATCGTAATTGCATAAGCACCTTTGACCATGCTCAAGGCAGAGGCAATTGCCTGATCCATATCCATATAACCATTGCGTTTAATTAAGTGTGCTATCACTTCTGTATCAGATGTTGTTTGTAAAATACTTCCTTGTGCTTCTAGTTGAGATTTTAACGCATAAGCATTTACTAAGTTTCCGTTATGCGCTAGAGCCATACTGTTTCTTTGCGAACGAAACACAAGTGGTTGCACGTTCTCGTAACCGCCCCCACCTTGGGTAGCGTAACGTACGTGACCAACGGCTGCATGCCCTGTTAATCGTGAAAATTCTGCTTGTTGAAAAACTTCGTTGATGAGTCCGTTTCCTTTGTGCAAATGTAACGCTTCTCCATCACTCGTTACAATTCCTGCACCCTCTTGACCACGGTGCTGCAGTGCATGTAGCCCGTAATAGGTCATTTCTGCAGCCTTTTCATGTCCCCAAATTGCAAAGACACCGCACTCTTCGTTTAAGCCTTTGATTTCAGCAAGCATGGGATAGCCCCTTTCCATAACGCTGTCAAGTCTGCAACAGACTCTTCAATCACGGTTTCATCAGCTTTTGTTACTTGTAACATCTTGGTATTTGTTACCGAACCGATCAGTTTCGCATCTTCTACAGACGCTTCAAACACTTCTCTATTTTCTTGTTTCACGGATACGATAAAGCGTGATTGCGTTTCACTGAATAATGCAGTTGTAAGGTTGCCATCTACATCAACAACACACCCAAGATTTGTTCCGAATAGCGACTCCGCAAGCGCTACACCTAATCCACCTTCGGCTAAATCATGTGCTGATGCAACAAGACCTGACTGTATCGCTTGTAATAACTGCGTTTGACGTTTTGCTTCGACATCTAAATCAATCGCAGGCGCTTTGCCAAAATATTTATTTTCAAATACATTTTGCAACTCACTACCACCAAATTCAGGGGTAGCTTCACCAATCACATAGATGGCATCGCCTTCTGCTTGGAAGAAAGATGGTGTAATATGATCAAGTGACTCATGCAAACCTACCATGCCAACAACTGGTGTTGGAAAGATTGCTTGATTACCAGATTCATTGTAAAGAGACACGTTTCCACTAATAACAGGCGTGTTTAGCTTTAAGCAAGCCTCACTCATGCCATCCACACTTTTCTCAATTTGCCAAAAAACTTCTGGCTTGTCAGGATTACCAAAGTTCAACCCATCTGTTAAGCCTAAAGGTCTCGCACCTGAACAAATGATATTTCTAGCAGCTTCTGCCACTGCAATTTTTCCACCAACTTCAGGATCTAAATAGATATAACGAGAATTACAGTCCGTAGTCATTGCTAGTGCTTTGTCATAGCCACGCACACGTACAACGGCAGCATCAGAACCAGGTGTCACAACTGTGTTGGTTTGCACCATCGAATCGTATTGATCGTAAACCCATTCTTTACTTGCAATCGTAGGTTGTTGTAATAATGCTTTTAACGCCTCTGCTTGATTTTTCACATCTGGAATATAATTGTCCATTGCTTGGAATTCTTCGTAATATCCAGGCACTTTGGATGGCTTGTGATAAACCGGTGCATCTTCTGCTAACGAATCAACCGGAATATCTGCAGCTACCTCACCTTTATGCAATAAACGGAACTTTTTATCGTCCGTTACTTTACCAACAGCAACTGCTTCTAAACCGTATTTTTCAAAAATATCAATGATCTCTTGTTCTTCGCCTTGTTTCACACACAAAAGCATTCTCTCTTGTGACTCCGAAAGCATCATTTCATAAGGTGTCATATTTAATTCACGCTGTGGAATTAAGTCCAAATTCATTTCCATACCAGTGCCAGCTTTACTAGCCATTTCACTCGCAGAAGATGTAAGGCCTGCTGCACCCATATCTTGAATTCCAACAAGCGCATTACAGTGGATTACTTCTAAACATGCTTCAATTAGTAATTTTTCCATAAACGGATCGCCAACTTGAACAGACGGACGTTTGCTTTCGGATTCTTCCGATAAATCTTCAGAAGCAAAAGTCGCACCATGGATCCCATCACGGCCAGTACGCGCACCTGCATAAATGATCGTATTCCCGATACCAGCTGCAATTCCTTTTTGGATATCTTTTTGATCGATTAACCCGACGCACATTGCGTTTACAAGCGGATTACCTTCATAGCAGTTGTCGAACTGCACTTCTCCACCAACAGTTGGAACGCCGACACAGTTGCCGTATCCTGCGATTCCATGCACGACTTCTTCAAAAAGATATTTCACACGGCCAGATGTTAAATTACCAAAACGTAACGAGTTTAATAGAGCGATCGGACGAGCTCCCATTGAGAAAACGTCACGGATAATCCCACCAACACCAGTAGCTGCACCTTGATAAGGTTCAACGGCAGAAGGGTGGTTGTGACTTTCCACCTTAAATACCACTGCTTGGTTATCACCGATATCAATAATCCCAGCACCTTCACCAGGTCCTTGGATCACGTGAGGGGCTTTCGTTGGGAATTTTGCCAATACAGGCTTTGATGTTTTATAACTACAGTGTTCCGACCACATAACCGAGAAGATGCCTGTTTCGGTAAAGTTAGGAAGCCTGCCTAGAATTTTTTTAATCATGCCAAACTCTTCATCTGTTATCCCCATGTCACGATAAAGTTTGTCTTTTTCCACTACTTCCGGGGTAATCTCAGGCGCCTGTAACATATGCTTCCCTCCAATTGTTTAACACTGATTTAAATAGGTTTAATCCATCATCGCCACCAAGTATGCTTTCTACTGCACGCTCTGGGTGTGGCATCATACCAAGTACATTACCTTCTTCGTTCACAATTCCTGCGATATCTTCCACCGATCCATTCGGATTATTAGCATACGTAAACACGATTTGATTGTTTGCTTTTAACTGCTTTAAGGTAGCGTCGTCGCAATAATAGTTACCTTCTCCATGTGCAATTGGAAGGGAAATCACTTGTTTCTCTTCATAAGCAGATGAAAACATTGTCTTACTATTTTCCACTACTAAATCTTCAAAACGACACATGAACTTCAAGTTTTTATTACGTAATAACGCACCAGGTAACAAGCCTGCTTCTAATAGAATTTGAAATCCGTTGCATACACCTAAGACTGGCTTTCCTTTTGCCGCTTCACGTTTAATTTCCGTTACAATATGTGACGTTGCTGCAATCGCACCACATCTTAAATAATCACCATAAGAAAAACCACCAGGGACTAAAATAGCATCATAGTCTTCTAGATTGGCAGTTTGGTACCACACAAGTTCCGCTTCCGCACCTAATGCATCTTTAGCTGCATGATACATGTCTCTGTCACAATTAGATCCAGGAAAAACAATCACTGCAAACTTCACGAAACGACAACCTCCTCAACTGTGTACGCATAATCTTCAATAACTGGGTTAGCAAGTAACTTTACACACATTTCTTCCACTTGTTTTTCCACATCGGCATGATCATCCATTGTTAACTCCATGTATTTTCCTACACGCGCGCTTAACACATCCTCATAACCTAATGTGTTCAACGAATCTTGTACTGCTTTACCTTGTGGATCTAAAACACCCTGCTTTAATGTGATATAAATTTTCACTTTTTTCATTTTACTGCCTCCAGTCGATTTAAAATGTTGTCGTACACAGATAAAAGATCGCCTAAATCCTCACGAAACACATCTTTATCCATTTTTTCACCAGTGTTAACGTCCCATAGTCTACATGTATCCGGGGAGATCTCATCCGATAGGATAATCTCCCCATTTTTGTTTCGTCCAAACTCTAATTTAAAATCTGCGATCGTTAATCCTATATCTTCAAAGAATACTTGTAGTTGTGTATTCACCGCTAATGCCATCGACTTAATCTGTTGTAGTTCTTGTTCGGTCACATCCGTTAAGAGGAATGCATGCGCATCATTAATGATTGGGTCACCTAATTCATCTTTTTTGTAATAAAGCTCCACAAGAGGTGGCGTAAACACTGTTTTCTCAGCAATACCTAAGCGTCTCGTAATACTACCCGCAGCAATATTTCGAACAACTACTTCCACTGGAATAATCGTTGTTCTTTCGACTAACTGCTCCGTGTCATTCAAGGCACGAATAAAGTGACTGTTTACCCCTTTGTCCTTTAAGTATTCAAAAACTTTGGCCGTGATTAAATTGTTGTACTTTCCTTTACCAGTAAAACTAGCCTTCTTCTTCCCGTTAAATGCTGTAGCATCATTTTTATAGGACAATACTAACTGGTCGTCACTTCCTTCTACTTCGAACACTTGCTTTGCTTTCCCCTCATACAAAAGGTTACCCTTCACGAATGTCACCCCATTTTATTTTGTGAGTTGCAACTTACAATCCAATCTTGGTAAAAATCTGATCTACATTTTTCAAGTGGTATGTGTAATCAAAACAGTCATCCAGCTCTTCTTTTGATAAAACATTAGTAATTTTCTCTTCTGCTTCAATTAATTCTCTAAATGGAGTTGCCGTTTCCCAAGCCTTCATCGCATTTGGTTGCACCATGTCGTATGCTTCTTCTCTGCTCATTCCTTTATCGATTAACGATAGAAGTACGCGTTGTGAGAAAATAACACCGTAAGTTCGATCAATGTTACGTTTCATGTTTTCTGGGAACACCGTTAAGTTTTTCACGATATTCGAAAAACGATTTAACATATAGTCAAGCGCAATCGTTCCATCTGGTAAAATTACACGCTCTGCAGACGAGTGCGAGATATCTCTTTCATGCCATAACGCGACATTCTCATATGCCGTTACCATATAACCGCGAATCACTCTTGCCATACCAGTCATATTCTCAGAGCCAATTGGGTTACGCTTATGTGGCATTGCAGATGAACCTTTTTGTCCTTTTGCGAAAAATTCTTCTACTTCTCTTGTTTCTGTTTTCTGCAAGCCACGAACCTCTGTCGCAAACTTCTCAATCGATGCCGCCACTAGCGCTAGTGTAGACATGTAATGGGCATGACGATCACGTTGCAATGTTTGTGTCGATACAGGTGCAGGTGTTAAACCTAGCTTTTCACATACATATTGCTCTACAAAAGGATCGATATTGGCATACGTTCCAACCGCACCAGATAGTTTACCAGTTTCAATTGTGTTAGCTGCTGCATTAAAACGTTCCAAGTTACGCTTCATTTCTTCGTACCATAAAGCCATTTTCAAGCCAAACGTTGTTGGTTCTGCATGTACACCATGCGTTCTACCCATCATCACCGTATGCTTATGCTCTTGTGCTTTTGTAGCAAGGATATCGATGAAATTTTCGATGTCTTTTCTGATGATGTCATTTGCTTGTTTTAATAAGTAAGATAAAGCTGTGTCTACTACATCAGTAGAAGTAAGACCGTAATGCACCCACTTTTTCTCTTCGCCTAACGTTTCGGATACAGCACGAGTAAAGGCAACTACATCGTGTCTTGTTTCTTGTTCGATTTCTAAAATACGGTTCACATCAAACGATGCATTTTCTCTTATTTTCGCCACATCTTCTTTTGGAATAAAACCTAATTCACTCCATGCTTCACATGCTAATATTTCAACTTCTAACCAAGCTTGGTATTTGTTTTCATCTGTCCAAATCGATCCCATTTCTTCTCGTGTATAGCGACTAATCATGTATGTGTTTCCTCCTATATACTTGTTATACTTTTTCTATTTGTATTGCATCATCTATGATCTGTTGTAATTGTTCTAATTCGTTAGCTACAAAAGTGATGTGCCCCATCTTTCGTTTAGGCTTGTTTTCACTTTTTCCATACATGTGGATTTGTGCTCCAGTTAATTCATCGATTTTTTGCATGTAAGGCTCTACATCTTCTCCAAGTAAATTGACCATCACCGCTCCTCCATGGAACAATACTGGTACTAATGGCAACCCACAAATGGCTCTTACATGTTGCTCAAACTGGGATACATTACACGCTTCTATTGTATAGTGACCAGAGTTATGTGGCCTCGGTGCCATTTCATTTATATAGATAGCATCACCACGAACGAACATTTCAATCGCAAATGTCCCAACGACTCCAATACTTTCTGCAATCACCTTTGCTGCATCTAGTGCTTTTTCATGTACAAGCATTGGTACACGTGCTGGTACGATTGTTTTCGATAAAATATGGTGTTTGTGTTCATTTTCAGCTACTGGGAAGAACGTAATGTCACCATCCAACCCTCTTGTTAGCACAACGGAAACTTCTTTATCAAACACTACCCATTGTTCTAAGATACAACGACCATTCTTTTCAACAAATTGGATCGCTTCCGCTACATTTGCTTCTGTTTCAATCTTTAGTTGGCCTTTTCCGTCATATCCACCTCGACAAGTTTTTAAGACAGAAGGAATACCAATTTCCTTGATTGCTTCTTGTAACTGCTTACCATCTGTGACGATTGCAAAAGGTGCGATAGGTAAGCCATTTTCTCTCAATAATGTCTTTTCATCTTCACGATCTTGTGTAAACCGAAGTTGCTTTGAACCTTGTGGAAGCAACCCTTTTTCTTGTAAATAATTCGCTGACTCTAGATCAACATTTTCAAACTCATAGGTCACGACATCACACTGTGCAGCCAATTGTCTGATAGCTTCTTTATCAGCATAATCAGCAATAATGTGGTGATCACTTACTTGAGCGGTTGGACAATCTTCTGTCGGGTCTAACACAACAATCCGGTAACCCATATGTTTTGCTGCAGTTGCCATCATTCGACCTAGTTGGCCCCCACCAACGATGCCAATCGTAGATCCATAATACAATCTATTTTGTCGCAAGTTGGTCCCTCATTTCATTTACCTTTTCTTGTAATTGATTTTGATATGCTTGCAACCTATTGGCTACATCTTGCTCAAACGCGCCAATCATTTGGGTTGCTAGGATGCCTGCATTTTTTGCGCCAGCTTCACCTATAGCTACCGTTGCGACAGGTACACCACCCGGCATTTGCACAATCGATAGTAACGAATCTAATCCGTTTAATGCTTTAGACTGTACAGGTACACCTATGACTGGCAGTGTTGTTTTAGCTGCAATCATTCCTGGTAAGTGCGCAGCTCCACCTGCACCTGCGATAATAACGTTCAGTCCTTTTTCTCTAGCAGTCTCTGCATAAGTAAACATATCATCAGGCGTTCGATGTGCAGAAACGATTTCTTTTTCATAGGAGATTCCTAGTTCATCCAGTACGTCACATGCATGCTTCATCGTTTCCCAATCCGAGATACTGCCCATCACGATTCCGACTCTAGTCATAAAACCCCTCTTCCCCTGTTATGTATTTATAACAAATTATCTGATAATTGTTTTCGTAAAAAAATGCCTATTCATCTCATGTTGAGAGAAGATGAATAGGCATACGTCATTTCATATGCATCCGTAATAATCACTGTAGTGGCATTCGATGACTCGAAACATCATCGCGAAGGTTCACATGTATTCCTTGTTATATTTTCTTACATAACTTGGAGGCACACGTATCCCTAATACATGGCAAATACAATGATTCATCCTCCCTCATAGTCCATCATTTACGGTGACGGGTAGAAACGATCGGGCCATATCCCCGAAATTATATGAGGTTAACGTATAATCTTAGTGCATTTCTATGATAACAAGTATTAGGGAGTTGGTCAATAAAATATCGAACAATAGTTTATAGGTATTTTTTATTGTTCGTGTTTTGCTAGTATTGAATCAAAGATCACCTTTCTTCCCACCGGTTCGTAGGTCTTTTGTCCGTTTTGTTCTATTTCTTGAAATACAGGTTCTTCTACCCTTCTAACCGGGGTGTATCCTTCCTGCTTAATTCGGTCTAGACACTGGTCTATTGATTCATTTTCTTGTAACTCAAACCTTTTCTTATTCCTTTGGTTTTGCGTTTGGCTCTTCGACAGGTTGTTCGGTTGGCGCTTCTGTACGTTCTTCTGTTTTTTTGGCATTTTTAAAAAGGCGTCCTTTCTTTACCTGTTTGACCCAAAAGCCGCCGTGAATTTGTTTTGGCTCATACGCAATGATAAATGCTTTCGGATCCAGTTCTTTTATCGCTTCATATAACATTAACTCATATTTCCTCGGTGTCAATATTTGCATCGATAAACGATCCCCTTCCATACCATAGGCATAACTGCTTGTAACGCCATACCCTTTATCACGCAGCTTTTTAGTAAATTCAATATCAGGGTTAGACGAGATCACATTGACTGTAATGTACCCAAGCGCAAGTTTTTCCTCAATTTTAGACCCAACGATTACACCGATCCCATAACCGAGTGCATAGGCAATTAAATTCTCAATACGATCAAGATTACTCAACACTAGCCCTAAACCTAACGTGTAAATGGTAATCTCGAACATCCCGATCATTGCAGCTATGTATCTTCTTCCTTTTAAAGTTAAAATTACCCGTAGTGTCGATAAAGATACGTAAACCACATTAACTAACAAAATAATAACGATCATAATAAAAGCATTTTCTAACACATTAAAAGCCTCCTACTATTTGTTAAAACCTAGTTTTTCTCTATTTCACTTGTTGTAATCATCAAATCTAGGTATTCACCCATATAAAAAGTTATGCATACACTATATCGTATTCTATTCCTTAGCGCCAAACATTCAAAACCGCTTCCTCTGTCCATTTCAGGAAATTCGAGGTAAGAAAGGAGAATTATATGGATCCTTTTCGTAATATGAATGACTGGAAAAAGAACATGGATCATTTTTTTGGAGATACTTTTTGGAACGAATTTGAAGATGTACTTAAGCCACCTGTACCCCAGATTAATTTGTACAAATATGAAAATGAACTAATCTGTTATGTTAATTTACCTGGTGTAAAAGATCTAGAAAAAGTAGATGTATATGTTGATTATGCAACATTGGAATTAAAAGGCATGATTGATATTAATCACGAGAGCGGCGAGGTTATGAAAAACGAAATCATTCAGGGTATGTTTGAAAGAAAAATTGAGCTTCCCTATCCAGTAAGAAGTGATAAAATCCAAGCCACCTACCAACATGGATTACTCGTGCTGCAATTGCACCGGTTAGTGAATGATGGGACGAAAAAGAATCGGTTGGAAATACGGAATTTGGAGGAGCAGTGAGTAGTCTAATAGGTTCACTACCACGGCTACTTTTCTGGTGGTGACAGTTTCAATGGACGGACATTTTTTCCCTTATTTTCTTCTTTTCTTATTAATTTAGACTACTTGCGGACATTTATTCCGTTATTCCTTAGAATTGCTATGAAAATCCCTTCAAAATCAGGAAATAGCGGAACATATGTCCGCAAGTATTATTAAAATGGTCATTTTGGTGTAAATAAAGGAATAATTGTCCGCTTAAAAACTGTCTGAGTACATCTTATACATTAAGAAAATCAAAATAAAAAGCCTTGGCCAGTCAGCCAAGGCTTTTTCCATCTATTTATTCCGCTAAGAAAATGAAGTACAGGATAAAGATCACGAACAATCCCCACATAATTGGGTTGATTTCTTTGGCTTTCCCTCTTACTACCATTGTGATTGGATAGAATACAAATCCCATCGCGATACCTGTTGCAATACTATACGCAAGTGGCATAGCAATGACAGTCAAGAATGCAGGAACAGCAACTTCAAATTGATCCCATTCAATCTCTTTTAACGCAGAACACATGAGTACACCAACAATGATTAACGCAGGTGCCGTTACAGATGATGTAACCATACCTAATAGCGGTGAGAACACAAGTGCTAATAAGAATAATGCAGCCGTTACGATTGACGCAAAACCTGTACGACCACCAGCACTAACACCAGTTGTAGACTCTACATATGAAGTAGTAGTAGAAGTACCAAGCGTTGCACCAACAACTGTTGCAGCAGAGTCAGCGAATAATGCTTTGCCTGCACGTGGAAGTTTATTGTCTTTCATTAAACCAGCTTTATTTGCTACAGCCACTAAAGTACCAGCTGTATCAAAGAAGTCAACGAATAAGAATGTAAGAATAACAACTAGCATTTGAATCGTAAATACATCACCTAAGTGTAGAAACGCTTGACCAAATGTTGGCTCTAAGCTTGGAACTGGACCAATGATGTCATTAATGCTTGTCGGATATGGTACTTGACCAAAAAACATACCAACAATCGCAGTTATGATCATTCCATAAAATACGCCTCCTTTGATATTCGCAGCAAGAAGGATTACTGTCACGATAATACCAAAGATTGCAAGTAATGTAGGACCAGCAGATAAATCACCTAAACTAACTAATGTTGCATCATCATTAACAATGATCCCTGCATTTTGGAAACCAATAAATGCGATGAATAAACCAATACCTGCACCAACCGCTAATTTTAGGTTAGCTGGAATTGCATTAATTACTTTTTCACGGACACCTGTAAGGGTTAAAACAATAAAAATAAGACCTGAAACTAAAACCCCTGCTAATGCTGTTTCCCATGGAATTTCCCATCCAATAACTACTGTAAAAGCAAAGAACGCATTTAATCCCATGCCAGGTGCTAATGCAACTGGATACTTTGCAAGAAGACCCATGATTAACGTACCTACTGCTGCAGCAAGTGCTGTTGCCGTAAAGATTGCACCTTGATCCATACCTGTTGCAGATAACAGGTCAGGGTTAACGAACAAGATATACGCCATAGCTAAGAATGTTGTAACACCAGCCATGGATTCCTTACGATAGTTCGTACCTAACGCATCAAACTGGAAATACTTCTTCATGAATAAATTCCTCCTCTTTTTATGTCGCATTTTTTAAGAAAGCACAAAAAGCACCCCTGGAAATACCAAGAGTGCTACCTTTACTGTCGAAGAAACGAAAAAAAACAAAAAATATATCGTTTATCTTCGTAGTCAGACCAATTTACGGTAGTCCGGTAGAAACTCATGGGCCATATCCCCATCATTATACGACGATATTTCTATGAAATTATGATTACAAAATCTATAATACTAGGTAAATGACACATAGTCAATACGAAAAACGAATGTTTTTATTTGGAAATTACCTAACGTTCGGTTATTAGAACAAAAACAATAGACCTCCTAACTCGAAAGGTCTATTGTTTACTCACTCTATTCCCACTCAATCGTTGCAGGTGGCTTACTCGTAATGTCATACACCACGCGATTGATGTGATCGACTTCGTTTACGATTCTTGTTGATATTTTTTCAAGTACTTCCCACGGAATTCTAGCCCAATCCGATGTCATTCCATCGATCGAAGTTACGGCACGAATCCCAATTGTATAATCATATGTTCGCGCATCACCCATTACACCGACACTTCGAATGTCAGGTAATACGGTGAAATATTGCCAGATGTCACGGTCTAATCCAGCATTTTTGATTTCTTCTCTTAAAATTGCATCAGATTCTCTAACAATCTCGATTTTTTCATCGGTTACCTCGCCTAACACACGGATCCCTAGTCCTGGACCTGGGAATGGTTGTCTCCATACGATTTCCTCTGGAACACCTAACTCTAATCCCAGCGCACGAACCTCGTCCTTAAACAACGTATTTAATGGCTCAATAAGCTCAAATTGCATATCTTCAGGTAATCCACCTACGTTATGGTGGGATTTGATCGTTTGAGCTGTTTCTGTACCACTTTCTACAATGTCTGTATATAACGTGCCTTGTGCTAAATAGTCAAAGTCCTTAAGCTTTGCAGCCTCTTCATCAAACACATAAATAAATTCATTTCCGATGATTTTGCGTTTTTGCTCCGGATCTGAGACACCTTTTAACTTGCTTAAGAAACGGTCTTGCGCATCAATTTTGATAATATTCATATGGAAACCATCACGGAACGTTTCCATTACTGTGTCTGCTTCATCTTTTCTCAATAAACCATGGTCGACAAACATACAAGTAAGTTGATCACCAATTGCTTTATGAATAAGGGCTGCAACCACAGATGAGTCTACCCCACCACTTAATGCACAAAGCACTTTATTGGATCCTACTAGTTCACGAATTTTTTCTACTTCTTGATCTATAAAATTCGCCATTGTCCAGTCGCCTTTACATTCACAAACAGAAAATACGAACTGTTTTAATAAGTCGTTCCCATATTCCGTATTTCTTACTTCTGGGTGAAATTGAACACCATAGAAGTGACGTTCTACATCACTCATCGCTGCTACTGGAGTAGACTGACTAGTCGCGTCAATCGTAAATCCTGCAGGTGCTTCAATAATTTTATCGCCATGGCTCATCCAAACGGTTTGCGCATGTGGTGTTCCTTCAAACAGTTTTGCATTTGCTGTTACTTGAATGTCTGCTTTCCCATACTCTCTTTCGTTTGCTCTTCTTACATTTCCACCAAAGTGTTGCGTCATCAGTTGCATACCATAGCAAATTCCTAGGACAGGAATACCTAAGTCAAAGAGCGCTTCGTCACAACGAAAACTATTCTCTCCATATACACTATGCGGGCCACCTGATAAAATAATACCTTTTGGATTTATTTCTTTAATTTCTTCTGCTGTTATTCTGTGCGAGTGTAATTCACTATAAACACCAAATTCTCTAATACGTCTAGTAATCAGTTGATTATATTGACTACCAAAGTCTAATACTAGAATCATTTCGTTATTGAGTTCCATGTTTTCATCTCCTTATTTATGTAACCTACCATCAGCCTTTTATTGAAAGACTGTTTGATAAGATTGTTGTCTTTAACAAAACTTTGCCCAAACAGCCTAAAGAAAAAGTGATTTCTGTCTGTACATATACAGAGAAAGACAGAAATCACCGTTGATACCTGCCTTCATAGTCAGAACATTTACGGCGTTCTGGTAGAAACTTTCGAACCATATCATCGAGTATATATGAAGGAATTTTTCATTATTAATTTATATTATTCTATCAATGTGTCTATATCCGGTCAAGACAATGAACGCTTAATTAAATTTTCCCATAATTCACTCATTTTGGACCAATGCTCTGAACTCGCTTCATCTCTATATAAAAACCGTTCATAGTGATGCGTGAAACGACTCATCTCATTTGACTCAAATATTTTATCAATCATTCTAGCATATTCTCTTAGTGTTTGATCTTTATTTCTTTTTAAACCTTTGTGATCTAACACTTTTAATAAATATTCATAAGCATCCTGATAAGCTTGTGCATCGTGTCGTTTCTTATAACGGCTAACCAACCATCTGGTAACCCAACGATATCTCGTCAGATAGAGCAGGCTCGCTCCCACTGCTAATACAACTCCTGCAACAACCCATCCCCATATAGATGCACTGTCTTGACTACTGCCATTTGGAGTATAGCCAGTTTCAAAATCTTCAAATCCTGGAGGGACTCTTGGGTCAGCTGCACTAGTCTCTTCTTCCGTTTCATCCTCCGTTGTTTCTTCTGTTTCCTCTGTTTCTTCTTCTTCTTGCTCATCATCTATCGTAGCAGAGGCTTCTTCATAAAAATCAACCGGACTACTAAAACCTCTAGTAGGTTCAAAAGGAACCCATCCCACATCTGGAAAATAAACCTCTACCCAAGAGTGTGCATTTGCGTTACTCACTTCATAAACAGTTAAGTCTTGATTAGGTGCTTGTTCATCAGCTTGTTGGCCACTCGTAAAGCCTTTTACCCATCGTGCTGGTATATCGAGTGTACGCAACATAACAACCATCGAGGTAGAGAAGTTATCACAATAACCAATCTTCGTATCGAACAAGAATTGGTCAACGTAATCCTGGCCATCCTCTGGTACTGCCACTCCATTTGTTTCATAATTGTATCCATTGCGATTAAAATAGCTTTCAATCGACTTCACCATGTCGTATCTCGTTTGATCGTCTACAACCACGTCTTCAGCTAATGCACTTATCCTTTCAGGTAAATCATCTGGTAACTGCAGGTATAAATCACTTATTTCTTCAGGATCTTCTTCACTCGAAGTTATGAGTTTGTCTAAAGAAAAGGATGGATAGCTATAGTTGATTTGATAACCTTGCCCATTATCACGGAACTCTCCACCTTCTGATTCGATCGTTCCCGTTTCTCTGTCCACTAAATACTGAACCTGTTGATTACCCTGAATAGATGTTAAACCATAAGGATAGACCACTTTTGATAGATTTGCGTCATCTTCAAACCGGACCATTGCTGTTAAATCTTCCGTCTCAAGTGAATCATTAAACATTTCTAAATCAATTTGGTCGTTATCTTGTTCTTGTAGGTCTAAGTCTGTAGATCTCTCCCACCCAAGGCCAGTATAAAGATCTTTCGATTCAATTCTCCAATAGTGACTTTTGTTAACAGCCGCTTGGAATACAGGTGAATTATCAACGACAAAGGACCCACCTAAGCGAGAATCGTTTTCTCCGTAACCTGATTTTTGTACTGCATTTCCACCCCCACTACCAAATCCAGCATGCTCTGCTGTGCTAGTGAAAAATGGAACAGGGTCTGGCCATTGCGGGTTAAGCTTTGGCGATGCATAACCAATCACCGTAGATGAAAAGATAACGACAAACAAAGGAATAAACCACAAGGCTAATTTCTTTACATTCACTTGTTTAATCGCCTCTCTCGTAATCTCTTTCGATATACTAGAGATCCCCATTGCGATTAATGAAATGATAAACGTGCGTACGATCGCAGCGTTTGCACTATACGTAGTAAACGTATCTAGGATGGTTAAATAAACAAAGGTTAATAGAATGAACAAGAAGATTCGATTTGCAACGACAAACCAATAGTATAAGAGATAACTCATTAACCATAACAAAACTAAAAATAGGACACTTCGGAACAAAGGCGTCATTTGATACCATTGTTGATTAAGAATGACCTCCATATTAAATGTTGCATGCATTTTTAGTACGATAAACCAAGATTGACTAAACATTGCTTCCGAAATAAATAAACTATCGATGATAAACAACAGACTTATTAATTTCAACAAGCTTGATAGCCACCATTTAGGTCTAAGTATGGAAATGAAAAAACAAAACGCCGCGTAGATGACAAACACCGACAAACTACCTGTATCTGAAATCGTATCTAATGGTCGTAACCATTCCCAAAACAACAGAAACCCACACAGGTAAATAAGAGATGAATAAGTAGCTTTACTTTTTTGCGCTAGATTGTCCATTACATACTCACCTCGATTTCGGGCTTGGATAATTGCTCTTCCATTAATACATTCATGACGACCCCTTTTAGCGATAATTGATGGATGTACTCTTTGTCTAATCGGGTCATCTTTGAAGCAGGTTTTATTAGGAAAACAATTACTTGTTTACTTTTTCGTCGTAAATGAAGCAGTGCCTCCACCATATCTTGATCCACGTAAGTAATCACAACCATCGTCATGATTCCTTGTGGTATTTTCTTATATTCTTGCATTAACTGGAGCGGGAACGGCACATCTCCTCTTGGCTGCACTTTTGCTAATAAGGCATTCATTTGTTCATTCTTGCTAGGGTCTTGACTAAACGGAAAATACACTCTTTCCTCACCAATGGCGATCAGTGACAATTGCGAAGATTGATTCCGCATCGACTTAATAATAGAAGCTGTTAATTCTACACTTGCCTCAAAACTTATTTTGTTCTGCCCTTCATACGCCGTGCTGTCCATAATAAGTAATAACAAGGAGCTTTTCTCTTGCTCAAATTCCTTTGTCATCACTGCATCTTTACGGGCAGTTGTTTTCCAATCTATCCAGGAAAAACGATCACCTGGCATATATTCGCGCACACCAGAAACGACATTCGTATTTTTATGATTCACTGTATAAGCAGGCGATGCACCTTCATCGAAACTGTTTACTTTTTCTTTTAAAGACACCTTTCGTTGGTGTGGATACGCAAGAATATGATTATTCACCTGATACACACAGTCTTTTTTTATAAAACCAAAAAAGTCACCTGTTTTAATTCGAATAGCTTTCATGTGATGTTCTCCACGCGGTATATTGTTTAGCGTATAATTTACCGTCATCGTCCGCTTAAACCATGGAAAGATGAGCTTCTTTTCCATTCTTTTTATCGATAGCCTGGTAGGATCAGTCATATATTTATATTGGTTCCTACTTATACTCTCATACTGTAGTGATGCAGGAAAATACTCTTCAACAACGAGATAGGCAATCGGGAAAGCAAAATTTCTAGTAATCTCAATTTCTACTTGTATATGATTACCAGATTGTACAACATGCTTCGGTATTTTTCTCTTTACTGTCCATGTTGAAATGGGATAGAGAAGTAAAAGAAAAAGGTATAAGATGATAGGTAAGAAGCCATAAAAGAGGAACCAACTTACAAAGCCACCTTGGAACATTGCATACGTATAAAAGATTGCAAATAGGAGCAATACCTGGCATAGTTTTAGAGCAAAAATAACTTTTTCTTTCATTAACGAAATTCCCTTCGTACAGGGATTGCTACTTTTTCTAGTAATTCTTCAATCACATGATCTGTACTAACGCCATCAAATTTCGCCTCTGAGTTAAGAATAATGCGGTGGGTCAACACAAACGGCGCTAAATATTTTACATCGTCCGGAATGACATAATCACGGTCATGAATGTACGCATATGCCTTCGCAGCCTTCATCAATGCAATCGATCCACGCGGACTTACACCTAAATAAACAGAATCATGGTCTCTTGTTGCAGTGACCAATTGAACAATATATTGTTTCACATTCTGATCGATAAACACTTCTCTTACTTGGAGTTGCGCTTCGACTAGTTCATCCTTACTCATAACAGCCTCCACTTGATGAATTGGATGCTCTTTTGACGTACGGTCTAGCATTTCTAGTTCCTGTTCTGGATTTGGATAACCCATTTTTAATTTTAAAATAAACCGATCCAATTGCGCTTCTGGTAAAGGATACGTCCCCTCGTATTCAATTGGATTTTGCGTTGCCATAACGAAAAACGGTTTCTTTAAATCGATTGTTTTACCATCAACTGTCACACTCATCTCCTCCATTGCTTCCAATAAAGAAGATTGCGTTTTCGGCGACGTACGATTAATCTCATCCGCAAGCACCACGTCACCTAAGATCGGGCCACCTCTAAACTCAAATTGAAGTTCTTTTGGGTTATATATAGATACCCCAGTAACATCTGACGGAAGTAAATCTGGAGTAAATTGGATTCGCTTGAATTCACAGTCTAGTGATTTGGCAAGTGTTCGAACTAGCATCGTTTTCCCAACACCAGGAACATCTTCTAACAAAACATGCCCTTCAGCCAGTAATGCTACTAAGCTAAGTGTTGCAGCCTCATCTTTTCCGATCATTACTTTATTTATATTTTTTAACACTTTACCAACTTTGGAATTATACAGGTAAGTCTGTTGCGTCATTCTATCCATGCCCCTTCCATATTCTGGTTACTACATTTACACAAATATCCTTATTATAACTATACTACATGAGGGTGAGGGCAATGCAAGCAGATTGGATAGGTAATGGAGGAAATTTACGGATAATTTATAATTCTGAGACAATTGAACAAGTACTGCAGTTTTACTATAGAGTGCGCCGTCACGCAAAGATAATGAGTGCATACAACGCAAGCGGTCATGAGATCCCTTATTTTCCTGTTTTTGGTCAATTTTGATTTTAAGCGGTCGTACAGTACGCTATTTTACCAAAATCTCATCGAAACCAATGCAATTAGGGCAAATAACGGATCTGGTGACCGGCAAAATTTGATAATCTTGGATTTTAAGTGAATAACGGATCTCATGACCGCCAAATTGACCTTATATTTCTGAGCGGCTGTGAGAGACCTTATTCTTTTGTTTTAGACTACTGTTGAACCCAAGCGGCTATACAGTACGTTATTTTAACAACTTGCCGCCAAGATCAACCTTATTAGCCGCTACTTATAGTTACAACGCAATTTACATCAAATCCGACATAATCTTTATGAAATGAACTGAATTAAATAAAAACAGGAATTCTCTATCCAAGCTAGCTATGTGTCGCTAACCAGAAATGGAATTCCTGTTCCTATATATTAACCAATAATCACTTTCTCTGATGGATAACGGAAAACATCTTTTGTGCCTTTTCCTCTTAACAAGAATAAGAACGAGAAGATGCCGATACGACCAATAAACATCAGAAGCATGATAACGGTTTTTCCAAAGGTTGATAGATCTGGTGTTATGCCCATGGATAAACCGGTCGTTCCAAAGGCGGAACAAACCTCAAATATGATAGCCAAAATAGGAAGGCTCTCCGTCGTAGCTAAAATGATTATCGATGAAATGACCAATAAAGATGCTGTTGAAATAACAATAAAGGAGCGCGTAATATCTTCTTGGTCAATTTCCCTTCCAAATACTTTGATACTAGAGTTACCTTTGGCGTAGTTATAAATAGAAAGGAGCATGATAGCAAAGGTAGTTGTCCGAATTCCACCACCCACACTGCTTGGCGATGCCCCAATAAACATCAGAACACTAGTTAGCAATAAGGTTGGTAGGGAAAAATCATTGACATCCATTGTTGACAAGCCCCCACTACGAGAGGTAACGGACTGAAATAGACTATAGAAAAACGTCTCATGCCACGTTTTGTCTGCAAAGAAAGCATTCCGTTCCAGCAGGAAAATCAATAACCAACCAATAAGTACTAATCCAAAGAAGGTAAAAGTAGTAAGCTTTGTAAATAAAGAAAAACGATACGTTTCTCCATTATCTTTAAACATTCCTTTTAGCAATTCTTGAATTTCAATAAGAACAGGGAAACCTATCGCCCCAAGAATAATCAAGATAATATTAATAAACTGTACGAAGTAATCATTTGCAAACGGCATTAAGGAAGACCCCGTAATATCAAAACCACCGTTTGTTGTTGCACTAACAGCTCCAAAAAAACCATGCAACAATGCCTCTTGCCATGTATCATAATAAGTTAAAAAATAAGTAGATAAAATAATCGTTCCTACGAGTTCAATAAGCAAAATTATCTTAAATATTTGAAGCATCAATTTTACTAATCCAGATAATGTTTTACTATTTTGGTCTACCCTAATTAGCTGTCTGCCTCGGAGGCCGATTTTCTTTCCAAGTAATACCCATACGAATGTTCCCATGGTCATAATTCCGATTCCACCAAATTGCAAAATAACTGTGATCGCAATTTTTCCGTAAGCATTAAATGTCTCTGCAGTGGAAACTACCGTTAAACCAGTTACACTAATAGCACTTACCGCAGTGAATAAAATATCGATAAAGGTAAGATCCACACCGTCTTGATGAAAGATGGGCAAGCTTAACAAAAGTGTAGAAAATCCTACAGCCAGTAAATAATACAACACAATCAGATGTATCGTTGTTAGTTGTTTTGAGAGTTTAAATTCTTTAGAAAATAAATGCATGAAAAAGCTCCTTGACCTATAATCACATCAAACTATTTGTAAGTTTAACACAAAAGCAATCTGTTGGGACATTAATTTTTATGATGTGATTGGCGAGTACACCCCTATTAGTATAAACATCATTAAAGCCAAAAAAACACCCACAGATGAATATCTGTAGGTTTGCAGTAGTTTTATTAGATTAACCAATAATTATTTTTTCAGTTGGATAATGGAAAATGTCTTTTGTGTCATTCCCTCTTAACAAAAATAGGAAGGAGAATATTCCAATTCTTCCAACAAACATAAGAAACATAATTATAACTTCTCCAACTGTAGATAAGTCGGGAGTTATTCCCATCGATAACCCTGTCGTCCCAAAAGCAGAAGTTACTTCAAATATAATGGCTATAGTCGAGAAACTTTCTGTCGCTGATAAAAATATGATGGCTGTACCACATAAGATACCAGCTGTAAATATGACGATAAAAGATCGCATAATATCTTCTTGGTCAATTTCCCTTCCAAATACTTTTATACAAGTGTTGCCTTTTGCATAATTGTATATAGCTAATAGCATAATCGCAAAAGTAGTGGTCCGAATCCCTCCACCCACACTACTAGGGGAAGCACCAATAAACATAAGGATGCTAATTATCAGTAACGTAGGGTCTTGAAATTCACTAACATCCATCGTCGCAAGTCCTCCATTCCGGGTTGTGACCGACTGGAACAAACTATAAAAAAGGGATTCATGCCATGTTTTATTTGCAAAAAACGCATGTTGCTCGAATAGATAAATCATCACCGCGCCAAAAAGTACTAAGCCAAAAAAAGTTGTTGTTGTTAACTTGGTAAAAAGAGAAAAATGGTACTTACCGTTTTTAAGTTTGTTTTTCCCTCTTAACAGTTCCTGGACTTCAATTAAAACAGGGAAACCGATCGCACCTAGTATTAAAAGGAGCATATTAATAAACTGAACAAAATAATCGTTTGCAAATGGGATTAAAGAAGAACCAGTTATATCAAAACCCGCGTTTGTTGTCGCACTAACTGCAGCAAAGAATCCTTGTAATAAAGCTTCCTGCCATGTTTCGTAGTACATTAAAAGATAGCTTGATAGAATCACAGTACCAATTAATTCTATGATTATAATTATTTGAAGGATTTTTAACATCAACTTTACTAACCCTGAAAGAGTCGTCCGGTTTTGATCAATTTTAATTAATTGTCTTTCTCTTAACCCAATCTTCTTTCCAAACAATATATAGATAAATGTTCCTAGAGTCATGATCCCTATCCCACCAAATTGCAACACAACAGTAAGCGCAATCTTCCCGGCAGTATTAAATGTATCTGCAGTAGAAACTACAGTTAAGCCTGTTACACTGATGGCGCTAATTGCAGTAAATATTGTATCAAGAAGAGATAACTCCACTCCTGTTTTATGCAGAAAAGGTAAACTTAGTAGAATCGATGAAAAACAAACTGCCAATACATAAAAAAGTACAATTAGATGTATGGATGACAATTGACGTCTGCTTTTAAATTCTTTCCTTTTAAATATCATCGTATATTCCCCCATATATTGTATCCACTTATGCATTCTCGTTTGTCATATACTTAGAAATCGAATTCGTAAATCTATAATACTCCTATAGCAAATAATGTCTAGTGAAAATTAATTTTTTCACGTTCTAGACAAAAAAAAAGCACTTTACTGCTTCTTTTCCAAAAGGCAGAAGTGCTTTTGTTTCAGGCTCAAATCTTCATTTTTTAATTCAAGTACGCTCTAAACATCCAAACATGCTTCTCTAATGACACTCTTATTCCAGTAAACATATCAGCAGTCACTTCATCATTTGTTTCTTCTGCGATATGAATGACATCCTTCGACTCTCCAGTTATGATATCAAAATCATTCACAAGTGATGTAACCATTTCTTGTGGATCCTCGCTACCAGTTGCTTCTTCAATAGAAGCATGATTTAAATAATCCTTTAACGTCGCTAATGGTTTTCCACCAATCGTTAAGATACGCTCAGCGATTTCATCGACATATCCAGCCGCCTCTGTATATAATTCCTCAAATTTCTCATGTAAGGTGAAGAATTCTGGCCCAGTCACATACCAATGATAGTTATGAAGCTTCGTGTAGAGAATATTCCAATTCGCTAACTGCATGTTTAATTCATCAATTAATTGCTTGTTCTCCATTTTAATACACCTCCAAGTTATTCTTCTTTAAATGTAAAGCTACTCGGAGATTTATTCTGTGATTATTATCACAAAAGAATTGTTTAGTTACGTTACATATGTATCCGAATATTTTTCTATTAAAAATTGAAAATACAACCTGTGAATAAAATAGTCCATTGAAATAAGTGAAGGTATGGTAATACCTAGACCTGTAGTAACTGGTAATCCGCCGAATTAAGTTCATAGCCCAAAACATTGCAATAAAAGTCTACTGACTTTTTCAACTCACTCACTGGGAGTCTCAAGCAACAGTACCAATTATATCTGCATTATCCGTTTTTTTACTCACCATATTTTCTAGATTCCCCTTTTCAATAGGTTTTCGTATGCAAGAACATAAATCACTTCAACAAAAAAACCTTAATTCCTGCTTTGTTCAACGCAACATTAAAACTTTTTTCTTCATCAAACTTTCACATTCGTACTCTACTATTATTAATAATTAATTGCTTATTAAAACTTAGAGTAAAGGATGTGGAGAAACTGAAGGCATTTGCGACGATACTTATGATTGGTGGTGCATTATTTCTTATAATTGGTGGCTACCAATTGGTAAACTCGAAAATGGAGCAAAAAGATAGATTAAACGAAGCTAAGGAAGTAATTAATACGACACAGGATGGAAAAGAGGCACCCAATCTCTTACGTGGTGATCCATTTTCTTTTCATCCAAATCAAGGAGAAACGGTAGGGCTTTTAGAAATACCAAGTATAGAAGGAGAACTACCAATCATTGAAGGCACAGATCCAGATGAATTAGAAAAAGGCGTCGGACACTATAGTGGAACAGCTTTTCCAATGCAAGGTGATCAAATTGTCATGTCAGGTCATAGAGATACGGTTTTTCGTAGATTAGGAGACGTACAGATTGGAGATACGATTACCGTGAAGTTACCATACGGTGAAAAGGCGTATGAAATGGTTGATTCTAAAATTGTAGATGCAGACGACCGAACCATTATTGGACCGACTTCCGATGAAGAATTAGTGATTACTACATGCTATCCATTTTCTTATGTTGGAGATGCGCCGGATCGGTACATATTATATGCAAAGCCAGTGGAGAACGAATAAAAAAGATTTACACTTGAATTTTTAGCTGTCGAGGTATCTCCGACAGCTTATTTATTTTGATCAAGACGACTTTTCTACACTTGTGAACAAAAAAAGTTAACCTCTAGCTAATCCTCTCTCAAACGCTGCAAGGTGATTTACCGAGGCATTGCGTAATTGTTGAAAGACAGTTCTCATATCAACAGGTAGTTCATAAGCCAAAAACTTATCATACATCGCAATATTCGCTATTTCTCCTTGCACACCAGCAGCATAGGATGCTTTCAGGCTTTCTGGTGTAGTTACAAAATTTTGCGACATATCTTCTGGTAATGGCACTTGGTACCGTTCAAATAAAGGTAATAATGCGCTTATATGTCTCAGTTCAGCTTGCCTTATTCTTGAAAAGGTTGGAATATCACCAAACGTTCCAAGAATGTTATCATACCTTGCTTGTGCCAAGTATTCATCTTGAAGGGCGTAAGTTAGCATTTGAGGGAATGTCAATGTTGTAGCACTTAATGCTCCTTTCGCTCCATAATTCTCAACTTGACGACTGCCTTTAATGCTATCTGTTGTATTAAAAATGAAATACATAAACCAAACAGCATGATTTTGTTCGTCTGCTGCCGCACGTCGAAATCTATCTTTAATATGAGGATCTTGCGCTTGATCTGCTATATCTAAATAAAAATCAACTGCTCCTTGTTCATCCTTAAAAGCAAAATCGATTCCTGCTCTATACTTTTGGGGACATTCCTCAATTATTGTATAGCTAGGTTGTTGACCTGTTAAATTTCCATAAATATTACTGAACTCGTCCAAATGTCGTTTTTCATCTTGTTGTATCTCAATTATCTTTTCCTTTACATCCATTGTAGGTGCCACCTTGGCTAAATGCTCATAACAAATAATTGCACTATACTCTGCGTTAATCGCTTTCTGAAAATCACTGACAAGTAGATTGTCATTATCCATTCGATAAGCATTATATATTGTACCCTGATGATTTAAATTGTAATTTGAATACATGATTGTCCTCCTTCTGTTTAATTCTCAACTTATTTTATGCTTAACGTATAGGTTACTGTGCATAGTGCATTCTAGTTCAGGGTCAGGATGACTTTTTTGAAGAAGGGTGTTACTTTTAAACAATCCAACCAGTTGGTTAAAAAATTCATAAAATAAGTGAAGTTTAAGTACATCGCCGTTACAAGTGCATACGATAATTTTGTAGAACTTGTGAAGGGATTGAGAAAAAATGTACTATGTTCCATATACGTATCCATGTCAATATCAATATCCGTATTATGCGAATGCACCAATGCAATATCATGAAAGACAGCCTATGTACGGGGCTTATCCTAATGAGGTAGGGAAAACAAACAGTGGTTTTAGATATTCAAATACTAATGGCGCCGTTCCTTTAAGAGATTATGGACCAAATCCATTTGTGATTGATATCAATCAAGCAACACTGCAAAACGATACGTTTCGAACCGCTTTGTGGACAGGGAAACATTTACAACTGACTTTAATGAATATCGGTGTTGGGGAAGATATTGGTTTGGAGATGCACCCTAATCTTGACCAATTCTTACGTGTTGAACAAGGTCAGGGAATTGTTCGCATGGGGAAAAATAAAGATAATTTAAACTTCGAAAGAAATGTCTATGATGATTCAGTAATCATTATACCTGCTGGAATGTGGCATAATCTAACCAATACAGGTAATACACCTATAAAACTTTACTCGATTTACGCTCCACCTAATCATCCATTCGGTACCGTTCACGTTACCAAAGCAGATGCAATGGCTGCGGAGGAAGGACACGGCAATGAAAATACAAATGTATTTGGAAAGACTCCAGATGAATGGGTGCAGCACACGGAATTTTTAGTAAAAGAAGGATTAGAGGACGTCGAAAGAGGCATTAATGCAACACATATCCTTCAAGAATTCGTGCTAATGGGGGTTCTTGTCGGAAAAGGTTATACTCCTGAAAAAGCCTATGAAACAGTCGAAGAATGGGAACGTACAGGAGAATCCAAACTTCTTCAGCAAAGTAAAAATATGTAGAAATAAAATGTAGGTATAAACATGAGGGGGCTGTCAGATGACAACTCCCTTATTTGAATTGACTTCTTACACAGTAGTTGTTGATGAAGTGAGTTGCCAAACTGGCAATCCCTTTTGATGCATATCTAAATCTATAAAATAAAACATGTATAACAATAATCCTAGAGGAGATAATGGTGATAAAAATTTGGAAAGGGTGGAAATATGAATAGTTATCTTTCAACTGCGATAGAATTATTATTCGGATTTCTACTTCTATTATTAATCATAAAGATTCTAGGAAAAACACAATTTTCCCAAATCACTCCGTTTGATTTTATATCTGCTTTAATTTTAGGTGAATTGGTAGGGAATGCTGCATATGATGATGGGGTTAAGCTAGGTCAAATAACCTTTGCCATTTTATTTTGGGGGATGTTAATTTACATGATTGAATGGATTACACAAAAGTATAAAGGCACACGTAAGCTTCTTGAAGGTGAACCGAACATTGTCATCCATAAAGGTCAAATAAAGTTTGATGCTCTAAAGAAAGTAAAATTAGACATCAATGCATTACAAAGTTTAATAAGACAACAAGGGTACTTCACTATTCAAGAAGTGGACTACGCTATAGTGGAGACAAATGGCATGATTAGTGTTCTTCCCAAATCTGACTATGATACTCCTAAAAACAAAGATTTAAATCTCGTAACGAAACCGGCTTCTTTACCAATAACCCTCATTCTTGATGGAGAAGTAATCCTTGATAATTTAAAAGAACTCGGTCTTGGTGAAAAGTGGCTAAAAGATCAACTAGCAATGCAAAGTATCAAGGAATATAAAGAAGTATTGTTTGCTGAATGGATTCCCAACATGCCTGTATATGTGATGAGGTATGAAAAGGGATGAAGCAATTAAAGATTAAATTTTAACTACTCTTCCTTAGGTAACGTAAAAGCAAACGTATGATCATTCCCATTGGAACTCAACCAGATATCTCCACCATGACTCTGAACTATTTCCTTAGATATCGCTAGACCTAATCCGACTCCACCCGTAGAACGGTTACGCGAACCATCAACACGGTAAAAACGATCAAATATTTTATGATGATCTGCTTCAGGAATTGCTGTACCTTTGCCACTCACGGAAACTTTATACTTTTTGTTAGAGACATCTCCCCGTACTGTTATAGCACTCGAACCTATATTATAACGAATTGCATTTTCCAATAAGTTGCTCATCACTTGCAATACTGCTTCTCGATTAATGACAACAACTCCACTTTCTAATTCAACGTTTACTACAATACCTGCTTTTTCTAATGACCAGTGACACATATCAACAGACTGCTCAATAAGTCTCACTATTTCTACTCGATCCTTCTCAAACAAAACTTGGTTTGACACATAATCCCATTCTTTTAAATGCTCTAATTGCTCAACCATATTGGTTAGTCGTTTCGCTTCATCATGAAGCGCCTGATACAACTTCTCATCCCCAGTTACTACACCTTTTTGTAAGGCGTAAAGGTAACCATTCAAGTTGGATAACGGCGTCCTGAATTCATGAGATATATCAGTTACAAGCTTATCTTTATGTTGCTGATTTATTTTCAACTGCTTGACCAAATCATTAAAATGGCCTATTAATTGACCTGTCTCATCCTTGTTATTCACTTCTAATGGGCCAGGATATTCTCCGCGTTTCATTTTCTTTGTAGATTCAATCAGCTCTCTTAACGGGTGAATCATTTTTCTAGTTAAATAAAAATGAACAATACTTCCGGTAACAATTGTAATTACACTAAAAATCCATAAATATTGAAACAACGTCGCATTGAATTGTGATTGTTGACTAGCATTCATCGGTAACATGCCCTCTGCAAGTACGCAAGCCGTATTATAAATCGCCCAGCTACTTATAGCGATAAAAGAGGATACAATTAAGCCATTTACTAAAGTTAACCTCCATAAAAACTGTTTTGGTAGTCCTTTAAATCTATTTAACAAATTTATACCCCATCCCACGAACAGTACAAATTCTTCTTGGATTTGCAGGTTGATCCTCTATCTTCTCTCTTATCTTTTTTATGTGGGCATCAATAGTTCGGTCCATTACGGTATTATCCTTATATGGATATAGTTGATCAATAAGCTGCTCTCTTGTTATGACGATGTTTGGGTTCTCCATAAAATAATAGAGTAATAGAAACTCATGCTTGGTCAACTTAATCACTTGATCATACAGTAAAACCTCACCTTTTCTGGGCTTTATACATAAACCACCGTAAACAATTTTTTGACAAAATTGACCGGTTCTCCGCAGAACTGCTTCTACATGGGCCACAAGTTCATCTGGATCAAACGGCTTTGTCAAATATCCATCTGCACCAATCTTTAACCCGTTAATTTTGTCCTCTATTCTTACTTTGGCAGAAACCATAATAATAGAAACTTCATTCCGCTCTTGCTCTCGAACCCATTTACAGAAATCTTCACCACTTATTATAGGAAGCATTAAGTCCAGTACAATTAAGCAAGGATGATGGGTTAAAAATAGATGTTTAGCGCTGTCTCCATCAGCAGCCTCGACTACCTCATATCCTGCTTTCTCTAAGTAAATGGAAATAAGTTTCCTAATCATTTCATCATCTTCAACCACTAAGATTGTTTGCTTCATTAGACCACCTCGCTTCCTTTCATTGTAATTTAGAATTAATGTTAATTCATATTATCTAGCTCCTGAACCATCATTTCATAGTTCATCGGACCAAACGCCTTATATTGAATAACGCCATTTGAATCAATCATATAGGATGTCGGAATTGGTCGGATCGCATAATTTGTCGCAACTTCTAAATCTTCATCTAAAAGAATAGGAAACGTTAACTCAAAATCTTTCACAAAATCTTCCACATCTTGCATACTGCCCTCTGTTTGTGCCAAATTAACTGCTAAGATGGCTACATCTTGATTTTCATAAAACTTTTGCATATCAGGCATTTCCGCACGACAAGGTGGGCACCAAGTAGCCCAAAAGTTTAACATCACATTTTGACCACGAAAATCTGACAGCTTAATCGTTTCCCCAGCAAGCGTTTCTAATTCAAAATCTGGAGCCAGATTTCCAACTTCTAGTCCTTCATTTTCATACTTTTCTTCAGACGTTTCATTTGGATTTCCCTGTTGCTCCGTATCCGTTTCTTCACTTTCCTCGACAGATGTAAATACTTGGGCTGACTCCTCTTCTTGTGCCTTTTCAGAATTAGCATTATCCGACTTAGCAACAAGGGCATAAATTGCGTAACCAAACATTCCTACTAATACGAAGACTATTATCATTTTTTTCATTGTGACACCTCCACGAATTATCCTAAGTTTGACAACCAACTATCCTGTACTAGACGAAGCAAGAAATTAGATAGCTTTGCCATCTGTCCAGTAAATAACAACACACCCATCATAATCATAACTACTCCACCGACCTTCATGATTTTTCCACTATGACGCACTAACCCTTTTATTGAACCCAAGAAAAAGGTAAGCACTAGAAATGGAAGGGCAAAACCAATCACATACACAATTGTGTACAATGCACCTTGTGTTGGGTTACTTCCCGCAACAACTAGTATGGAAGCGAAAATCGGCCCAATACACGGTGTCCAACCAGCAGCAAAACCCATTCCCACAAAAATCGTACCAATGTAGCCTACTGGTTTTTTAGCGAAACGAAAACGTTTCTCTTTCATTAATCCTTTGAATTGAAGCCATCCAGCCACAAATAATCCCATGAATATAATGAAAATCCCTGCAATCCTTTGTAGAAACAGTCCGGATTGGCCTGATAATATACTTTGGATCCACTGGCCTAATAAAGACACACCTATACCCAAACTTATGAAGATCATGGAAACACCTAAAAGAAAAAATAGCGCATGAATTAATAATTTCCCGCGAACTCTTGTATCTTGATTATCTTGAATCTCCTTTACACTCATTCCAGTAATGTACGAAAGATAAGCTGGAAAAATAGGTAGTGTACATGGAGAGAGAAAAGACAGCATACCCGCTCCAAGTGCGATCCATATTGTAAGATCCGCAACTGCAGTCATTATTACACCTTCTTTCTAAAAATAAATAACAGAACGCCACTTACCATAATAAGAGAATAAAAGAATAAGCTTACATTAAATTGAAAAACAGTTGTTCCTATAACTAATTTCAACAAAAGTTGTCCCAAACCCCATCCTACTAATAAGATGGACGTCATAGTCACGATGGAATACTTCTCCTGCAGAAACAAAATAATAAATAAAAGAACAATCAGTACACCTAAGTATCCCCATGTTCGACTGTGCTGCCCTGAGATGATTTGCACAAACTCATTAATAAAAGAGGCAGTCAGAAAAACACAAATCCATGCATAGAGGATCGGTGTCCATTCTACCTGTTTTCGAATGTACTTAAACCAGACATATATAATTGTAAATACTAGACCAATATAAAGTGCATTTGAATCACTAGGATAGGCAAGAATAGCAATTGGATCTTTGATGAATGTTGCAAATCCTAACAAGATTTTCCCAATCCATAACGAAAATATAAACGTAATGAGAATGTTTCCTACTTGATCCACATGTTGCTTCGCTTCCATTTTCGGGAAAGGACTTGTAAACCGATAAAAAATAATTGCTACAATAAAACTAACTAGTGTTACTACCAATGAACTCTTAATAACGAGCGGGCCAATTAGCCAAGCAGATGGCATGAAGACATGCCCCCTTTCTTTGTAATTTTATTATAAGCATGTAATGTGAAAGTTTTATGAAAGCGAAAGTAAAAAATAGAACGACAATAAGGATTACTCCTTGCCGTTCTATCATCATACTTCTAAATACTTTTGTCGATACAAGCAATTAGTCGATTTTCGATATCAGCTGCAAATTCTTTTAATGTCTTATCCTCAACCATTTGAATTAATGCTGTCGGTCTTGGCATACCAATTTTTGTTTTACCCCCATCATCATAGACTACAATTTTACAAGGTAAAAAGTAACCTACCATCTGATTTTGCGATAAAACGCGTTCAGCTTCGACAGGGTTACAAACCTCAAGAACCATATAGTCTTGATTGAAATCTAGTCCTTTTTCTTGTAATTTCCCCTTTATATCAAATTGCCAAAGAACACCAAACTTTTCTTCCTTTAAGCTTTCTTCTAATGCCTGTATGGCATCGTTCATGCTTTTATCTGTTTCAATGGTATAATGAAACATTTTTCACCTCCTCAAAATAATTTAGAAGTAATGGAAAACAACACAAATACTGCTCCTACCAGGAACATTAATTTTTGTGAAGGTCATAAGCTCTTCCATAGGTTCCCTAACTGCTTTTTCATATCCTCTCTCCTTCACCACAAGCTTACCGTTCCAATTCTCCTTTGTATTCCTGCATGCCACCAACCATATTTTCCGCTTCAAATCCTAGGGCAGTTAAAATCCCACAAGCTGCCTTACTTCGATTGCCTGAACGGCACACAACCGTGTAGGCTTTGTCTTTTTCTAGTTCAGCTTTTCTTATTGCCAAATGACCAAGGGGAATATGCTTCGCTCTAGGAATCTTCCCTTCTGCAACTTCATCATTCTCCCGAACATCTAGAACATGAATTTTCTCTTTTTGTTTTATACGATCAGATACTTCCTCAGGTGTAACTTGTTTCGGCATTCGCTTTCCTTCTTTCCTTCATCGTTCATGACATTGTCATAGACAAACACTCAGACAAAGATGTTACATTGCTACATGGGATAAGAGGACCTTTATTTGTCCTCTCCCTTACCCTTTTTTAATCCAAAACTTTAATACATCGCCTTCTTCTGTATCCTGTAATAATTCATGTCCACCTGATTTAGCCCAGGCCGTTAAGTCACTTTTAACCCCTTTATCCGTAGCATGAACCTCTAAAATATCCCCAGAACTCAATTCGTTTATATTATCTCCTACTGTTTTGAATTTATCACATCAATATACCTATACCACTAAAGGTATAGATAATAACATAAAATAATACCCTTAACAATAGAAGAATAGGGGTTTTCTATTGTTAATCTTTTGTCGGTATTTTTGTTTGATTATTTTCCAAGCGTTCATTACCTGTCACTTTTACTCCTAGTATTTTGCTTTTTGTAAGTGTTAATACCTAGGTTGCTTAATTGTTACGTAAAGCCATAAATACTACTGGAACGAGTATCAATGAAAGAATCCCACCACCAAGTGATAAGACAGTAAAACTTGAATGCGCAACAACAATTCCTGCCAACGCTCCCCCAGAGGCTCCCGCAAGAGCAATGAACACATCCGCAGCACCTTGTGTTTTAGCACGTTTCGATGGTGGCGTTGCATCTACAATAAGTGCTGTTCCGCTGATTAAGCCAAAGTTCCACCCTAACCCTAGCAAGGCTAACGCAATAGTAAGGACAACGAGAGAATCGGTTGGTGCAAAAGCTGCTAGAGCACCCGCTACTAATAAAGTAGCTCCTGAAGTGATAGCCATAATCTTACGACCAAATTTGTCAACAAGCATTCCAGTTACAAGAGAAGGAAGATACATGGCTCCAATATGAATACCAATGATGAGTCCTACTTGATTTAAACCATGGCCATGATCTCCCATATGAACAGGTGTCATTGTCATAACTGCAACCATCACGATTTGTGTTACAACCATAATGGTTGTCCCAGCAATAACTCCACGTTTATTTATTGGTTGTATTTCGGTATTTTTGCCTATCCTATCTTCCTGTTGATTTTGTCTCCTGATTGCTATTGCTTCTGCAACCTTAAGAGGATCAGGTCGTAATAATATGAAAATCATTAATCCCGCAAGTATGAACGCTACACCAGCTAATATAAAAGGGCCCGCCAGTGCAGGTACGCCAATAGACAAAGCAAATTCACCCATGACATCCACTAAGATCGGACCTGCAACCGCACCGAATGTCGTTGCAACCAATGCTATACTTACCGCCGTTCCCCTTTGCTTCGAAGTAGCTAAATCCGTTCCTGCATAGCGAGCTTGTAAATTAGTAGCCGTTCCTGCACCATAGATGAATAAGGAAACAAACAATAGAATGACGTTGTTTGTGATTGCCGCAATGACTACTGTAAGGGCGCCAATCCCACCGGTTATGAAGCCAATTGCAAGTCCTGGTCGACGACCAAACCGATGCGATAAATTTCCTACAAGTAGGGCAGCACCTGCTGATCCTAATGTGAACAACGCGATCGGAATACCGGCAAAACTGTCTGCGCCTAACATGTCCTCTGCTAGCAAGGCACCCACTGTGATACCAGCTGCAAGACCTGCCCCACCAAAGATCTGTGCAATAACTATAACGATTAATGTTCTTTTATATAATTGTTGTTGTTTAATAGGATCATCTACATAATCTTGGATCTTCGTATTTATCGAATTACTCATGCTGACCTCCTATCTAGATTTATTTAATAGTATTTTATACGCCCCTACATACCCCTATAGGTATTATAGAGTTAAAATATATGCATTGCAACCTAAGAACCTCAAAAAGCGTATTCCTATCACCCTGTACATTGTTATTTTTATTGATTAATCTATTGCATAGGTATGAGATTGATTACTGAAAAAGAAAAATAAGGATAGAGATAAAACAGATAATAACGAAGAATTTATAGAATGGGATACAAAAAAGCTGAAGCCATCCCCTAAAAGGTTAGCTTCAGCTTTTCATTCATACTTTTAGAACACGAAACTGTCCATCACCGAACAATTCCTTCGTATAATCAACTTTACCATTGTCAAAATAGATCGCATCCCTTTCACTTACTAAAAATTGAATGCCATCTAGTTCCGTAATTTCATCATTTTCTGAAGCTGACTCTTCCAGAGCCAGACGAAGTTGTGGGCCACCTCAGCCAATTCCCATTGTTAATCGAACGAAGGGTTTTTTGCCTTCATCTATAACCGGTTGAACTTCTTCTTTAATCTTAGAAATTGCCGATTCCGTTACTTTTACCATATTTATTCCTCCCTGATCGCATACGATCCTTTATAGTTTTTTCTGTGTATTACAAAATATCCATCCATATTTTAATAGCAGTAGCAGCTATTAAGGTCGCCAATATCACTTGTAATACTTTGGTATTCACCTTTTTTCCTGCCATCGCACCGAGTGGTGATGCAATAAGACTAGCTACAATCATAATCGCAGCAGGAAGATATTCAATTTGCCCTGTTGTTATTTTTCCAACTGTTGCACCAATTGATGATATAAACGTGATTGCAAGTGATGAAGCAATCGTCATTCGAGTTGGAATCTTAAGCACAACGAGCATAATCGGTACAAGTAAAAATGCACCGGCAGCTCCTACGATACCCGCACCAACACCCACAATAAGCGCAAGTATTGCTGCAACCCACTTGTTAAATTTCACTTGATCAAATGGGATATCATCAATTCCCTTTTTTGGAACAAACATCATGATAGCAGCAATCAATGCTAATATACCATAAGTTAGATTTATTCCGCCTTCAGAAAGCATCTTGGAGCCATACCCTCCAACAAAACTACCAATTAATATACTTGTACCCATATAAGCAATTAATGTTTTATTGAGATATCCACCTTTACGGTATGCCCATACCCCTCCAATTGTAGCAAAAAACACTTGAATAGCGCTAATTCCTGATACTTCGTGTGCTGTGAATGCTGCTAAACCAAATAATGGAGGGATATATAAAAGCATTGGATATTTAATAATAGATCCGCCGATACCTAGCATTCCAGAAATATATGAGCCGACAAAGCCAATTAAAAATATAGTAATGATGAATGCAAAGTCCATACTTCTCCTCCTATCTAAGAAAAGGAGGCTCACCAAACGGGCAGGCTTTTCACACTTGTTAGCGTGCATATTAAGCCCTTTATCCCTTTTGACGAGCCCACATCCTTATGGATTAACCCTTTTTAATCCAAAACTTGAAGACTTCATTTTCTTCGGTATCTTTTAGTAGTTCATGACCACCAGATTTTGCCCATGCTGTTAAATCACTTTTTGCACCTTTATCTGTTGCATGCACTTCTAAAATTTGTCCAGGTTCTAATTCATTGATTGCCTTCTTTGTTCTAACGATTGGCATAGGACACGCCAATCCTTTTGCATCTAATACTTTTGTTACGTCCATTTTTCATCCTCCTATTTTTCAACGAATTTCTATTAAGCTCTGGTGGTAGAAAATCTAAATTCCCACCCCATTGTTATTATCTAACTGCACAACGGTTTGGTCCGATCTCCATTTCGCGTTGTTTTTCTTCTTCTGGCGTAATTTTCCCCATATTTGTTTCACGAATTTCTTGATATGCATTCGGTTGTGGTGGTAAGTTCTCTGTTACTAGTCTTCTGAACTCCGCCTCATCGTCAATGTTTAGACCATGGTTTTTTACAAAAAGTGTACCTAGTTTCTCAGCAACACTTCCGTCTTCATTTAACTCATCAATAATCATAAAGTGAGCTGGAAGTACGACTAATTCTCCCGATAGCTCTCTGTAACGTGTATATAAGCTTTCTCTTAAATCGCCAACCCAATCCTCTGCTTTCCCAGCTAGGTCAGGTCTTCCGATTGAGTCAATGAATAGGATATCCCCAGATAATAAGAACTTCTCATCCACAACAAAGGAAGTAGAACCAATCGTGTGTCCAGGTGAATATAATGCATGAATATCAATAGCTGTATTACCGATCGTTACAACGTTTCCACCTTCTAATGTCGCATAGTCAAAAGTAACTTCTTCTGCATCTTTCGGCGGTAGCCAATACGTTGTATTTGTTTTCTCCGCAATACTTCTTCCGCCAGAGATGTGGTCTGCATGTAAGTGTGTGTCTAATACGTTCGTGATTTTCGCACCTTTAGATTCTGCAAAGTTTAGGAAAACATCTGTCATACGGGTAGCATCGATAATTGCTGCTTCCCCATTTGAAATAACCATGTAAGACAAGCAACCTTTTCCAATACGGACAAATTGATACAATTCGCCACCGTCTTTTAAGTCACCTACTTTAACCGGTTCTAAGTGTTCACTCCACGACTTCATACCACCTTTAAGGTAGGAAACAGTTAAGCCTTCTTCTGCAAGCATTTCTGCTACCATCACAGATGAGCCTTCTTTCGCACAAACAACTAAGACTTCTTTGTCAGAAGGGATTTTCTCCATTATTCCTTCTACACCATCTAGTAATTCAAAATAAGGAATGTTGAAGTAATCAAAGTTATCTCCTTCGATCTTCCAATCTGCAAAAGCATCTTCATTACGAACGTCTAAGATAAATAACGCATCTTTGTTAATTACTTTTTTTGCTACTTCTCCTGCTGTCATTACATTTACAGTCATTTAAAATACCTCCTTATTTTCCAATACTTGTTGTCTCGCCGTTCCATTCGCTCATACCTGGAACTACGTTAATAACGTTAGAAAAGCCTAATTCCGTTAATTTTTGTGCAGCCATGTCACTTCTACTTCCCGTACGGCAGACCACATAGATTTCAGCTGCTTTATCTAACTCATTTGCTCGCGCTTCTAACTCACCTAGTGGAATACTAATTGATTTTTTTATGTGATTAAAAGCATATTCTGCTTCTTCTCTCACATCTAGTACAACGATATTTTCATTCGCATGTAGCTTGTTTTGAAATTCTTCATTATTAGCAACATTCGGATGTTTTCTTTCGGCTTTTTCCTCATCATTTGACTTTCGGATATAATGCTTTAACACATCGCCATCTTCAATCGTACCTAAATACTGATGTCCTGAGCTCTTTGCCCATGCTTCCATATCCGCTTTTGAGCCTTTATCTGTTGCTTGCACTTCCACTACTTGACCTGCTTCTACATCCTTCATTGCCTTTTTTGTTTTAACAATTGGCATTGGGCACGCTAAGCCTTTTGCATCCAACACCATGTTCGATTTCACTTGTTCCATCTATAGCCCTCCTCTATATACCAATAGGGGTATATTTGTTTTCAAAAAATTTTACGCTAATTCGCCTTCCCACGCTAACATACCACCAGTCATGTTAATGACCTTATAACCTTGCTCTATTAAGAACTGACACGCATTCCCACTTCTTCCTCCAGAACGACAAACCATAATATACTCCTGAGACTTATCTAATTCATCTAATCGATTTGGTAATGAACCCAGTGCAATGTGTTTCGCTCCTGGAATAACGCCAGTTGCAACTTCCTCATCTTTACGTACATCAATGATATTTCTTGGTTTATTTTCTTCTACTAATTGTTGTACTTCTTTTGCTGATAATTCCTTCATTATAATCCCTCCATTTATCTCCAGGCACTCATGCCGCCTTTTACATTTGTTACGTTATACCCTAATTTTTTTAGGATCTTACTTGCTTTTTGACTTCTCATACCACTGTGACAAATAACCACTACTTCTTTATCTTTAACTAATGCTTTTGTTGCTTGGTCAGCAAGTGTATGCAGAGGTATATTTTTAAACCCTTTAATATTGTTTCCCTTGAACTCTCCAGGTGTACGAACATCTACAAATTGCTTGTCTTTATCTTTTAGTTCATTCTTCAGTTCAGTAGTTGTTATGTTACGAACCCCTTTTGTTGGAACCATTCGTTTAAATAAGAAGAAAAAGAGTAGTGCCATTAAAATGTAATTCATATATTCCATTTGACTTCCTCCTAATCGGATAAGGGGAGTGTGCCCACCGCTTCATTTTATTAGATAAATAAGTTCACGTTACCGTCTTCTGCATCACCAAGATATGCTGCTACGCCTGCATAATCGATGTTGTCTAACAATTCTTCTTTTTGTAAACCTAATAGATCCATTGTCATCGTACAAGCTACTAATTTAACATCTTGTTCTTGTGCCATTTCAATTAGACTTGGTAAGCTCATTGCATTGTGCTTTTTCATAACACCTTTAATCATTTTTGGCCCCATACCAGCAAAGTGCATTTTAGATAATCCCATCTTGTCTGCACCTCTTGGCATCATCTTGCCAAACATCTTTTCCATAAATCCTTTTTTCACTTGAATATTTTCATCTTTACGTAATGCATTTAGTCCCCAGAATGTGTGGAAAATGGTTACCTCATGATCATAAGCTGCAGCACCATTTGCAATAATGTAAGCTGCCATCGCTTTATCGTAATCTCCACTAAACAATACAATTATTGTTTTCTTTGTTTCTGACATATCTGAATCCCCCTATATAATTAATTTTAAAATTTTTACATCTATACTCATACCCGCACAGGTATATAATATAGTAAAAATAAAAGGCAATGTCAATCACGATCATCGCACTAAAGTTTTTATTCCATTTGGTTGAATAACTCAACATCACCCAGTTTATACCCTTAGGGGTATATTGTCAACTCTATTATGAGTTTTTTTTATGGATAGGATGCTTATTTCTTTTTAGACTTCATCTTGGAACAAAAATAATAAACGAATCCGATGTAAGCGGCTGTGAGATCCCTTATTCTTCTGTTTTAACCCAATTTTGAATTTAAGCGGCTATACAGTACGCTATTCTAACAAATTGCCAACAAAATCAGGATAATCAAGACATATAACGGATCTGATGACCGCTAAAATCATATAATGATAGATTTTAGTCAAATAACGGATCTCTTGGATCTCTGTCAAGAAAGTGGACTCCCAAATAACGAAATAATGGTTTTATTATTTTGTATTCGAGGCTTTTCTTAACTTTTGTGATCATAGATGATGCCGTGGAAAGCGTCAAGCCCAACCCGCTTGACCCATCCACTCTATCATCTGTATTGTTGGCAAGTTAAGAAAAACCACCATACTGCCTCGAAATTAGCGCAAGCTCAATTTACGCTGTCAGATTCAAATAAAACTGTTGTGCAAATTCAAATGGTGACATATATCCAATAGATCCGTGTATTCTTTTGCGATTATAAAATAGCTCAATATAACGATAAATTTCGTTATATGCTTGTTCTTTAGTTTTAAATTTACGTCCTTGCATTAATTCTTTTTTTAGAAGACTGAAGAAAGACTCTGCACAGGCATTATCGTAACAGTTTCCTTTTCGACTCATACTGGCATCCATTTTATATTGCTCTAACTGATTGCGATAGTCTTTTGAAGCATATTGAGTCCCTCGATCAGAGTGGTGAATTAGCCCCTTCTGGGGCTTCCTAACTTCGTAAGCATTCTTTAACGCGTCTAGAACCAACTGGGTGTCCATGTTTTCCTTTAAGCGCCATCCTACGATTTCACGTGTGCAGAGGTCGAGGATAGTCGCCAAATATAGCTTTCCTTCACGACAAGGAATATAGGTAATGTCGGCAACCCATACCTTGTTCGGTTCTGATACTGCAAAATTCTGATTTAACTTGTTTGGAGCAACAGGATAATCGTGATTAGAATCAGTGGTGATAACCTTAAATTTCTTTGAAACACACGAACGTAATCCTAGTTCTTGCATGTATAAGCTAACTGTTCTTTCTGTTATGGTGTACTTTTCTTTTTCTAATAGCTTTGTAATCTTTGGGCTACCGTATATTTTATTTGAGTCATAGAAATGATAGGCAATGCGATCTTGTATTTCCTTTTTTCTTAGTTCCTGCTCACTTGGTTTATGATTCTGCCATTTATAATAGCCGCTCGTAGACACCTCTAGGGCTTTGCACATCTTCATTACTGAGAATTTTGAGCGATTTTTCTCAATAAATTGAAACCTCATGTTTTTGGTCTGCTGAAGATGTGCACCGCCTTTTTTACAATTGCGAGTTCTTCTTCTCTTTCAGCTAACTGGCGATCCTTTGCTTTTAAAACTCGTTCCTGATCACGTAGTTGTTTTTCTAACTTTTGAATTTTCTCTTCAAAAGCAACTGGCTCATTTTCAAACTCACGATATTTGGTCATCCATTCATGAAGAGAACTTAATGGGACCTTTAATTCATCAGCGATATCTCTCATTGTCTTTTTTTGTTGATGTTCCTGTGCGAATTTAACTGTTTGTCGTTTAAACTCTTCACTATACCTTTGACGGTGTTCACTCATGGAAACCCCTCCTATTTATTAGCATCATAACCAAATATGATGTTCGTTAAAGGGGTGTCCACTTTTTATTCTAGTACTATCTTAGCCGCCAAAATCGACCATAGTTGATCCACCGTAATATTTACATCAAGTCCGAACACTAAACAAAAGTAGCTAATGAAAAAAAGACCTTACTAAAGTAAGATCTCTGATACACACTATTTATTTGTAAATCCACCATCTATAATAATAGTTTGCCCTGTAATGAAGTTAGACCAATTGCTCGCAAAGAATAATACACTACCAGTAATATCTTCTGGCTTTGCAATTCGACGTAGTGGCGTTTCTCTAATGATCGCATCTTTTATTTCTTCTTTTGTTCTGCGACTAGCATCTGTTGGATAAACAAGCCCTGGCGCGATACAATTCACGGTTATTCCAAACGGTCCTAAATCTGCAGCAAGATTATGCGAATAAGATAAAACAGCACCTTTTGCAGTATTGTAATCATGATAGGCTATAACAGGTCGATACACGAGGTTTGAAACCATATTTATGATTCTACCAAAGCCTTTTCTTTTCATAATAGGAATCGCATGTTTACAAACATGATAAGTCCCCTTTAGCGAACCATCCAGTTGATGTTGATAGTCGCCCCAACTTAACTCCCATGCCTTTTTACGTTCATCTGGGTCGAATGTATAACCATACAATGCATTATTAACGACAACATCAATCGTGTCGAACTCCTCGATGATTGCGTCCATCATCCGCTTTACCGAATCTTCATTTGTTATATCAGCTTGAATGGGGATAGCATCTATTTGATAGGTCTCCATCAAATAGTTGGCAAACGTAGTGGCTTTCTGCTCACTTTTTACATAATTAATGATAATATGTGCACCTTGTTTGGCAAAGGATTCGGCGATTGCTGCTCCTATTCCACGACTCGATCCGGTGACTAATACAACTCTACCTTCTAGTAACGTATCCATATTTACACTCCAATGATGAATGGCTTTAATTTAATTCTTCTACTAATTCGTTCGTAACCATTTCTTCAATTCCTACCGGCCCTTGTAGTAATCCCATATCAATATAGGTCTGTTCTACCTCATTTAATAAGTCAACATTTAACCAACCAAGACCTTTTTCTTTCATCTCTTCGTTCATTGACGTTGCATTACGTATTTTAATAATTTCAACGTTTCTTTCTTCATCCTGTCCATCAATTGCTGTATCAACAGCTACTTTGGCAGCCTCTTCCGGATTTTCCATCACATACTTTACGCTATCACGATAAACTTGAAGAAACTTTACTAATGCCTCTTTTTTTTCATTAAATGTTTCTTCTGTTACAACAAACACATCTGAAGGAGTATTTAGTACATCCTTTACTTCAAATAGGTTTACTTCACCCAAGCCTTTTTGCTGTGCATCATATAGACCTGTATCCGTTGCAGCTGTAGCCGCGACCTGATTGTTCATTAAAGGTCCAAAATTTAACACACCTGTTTCAATTACATTAACGTCTTCATCTGTTAATCCTGCTGAAGATAATAAAACTTGTAGGTTTTGATATGTACCACTTGTGAAGCTATACACTCCGATATCTTTACCTTTTAAATCTTCAACTGTTTCTATTCCGCTATCCTTTAATGAAACAACATTAAATACGTTATCGGGATAGATATTATAAATAATCTTTAGTTTTTCTCCTTTTTCAGCAGCTAATAAGACTGCCTCTACATTCGCAAAAGCAATATCTGCATTTCCAGCAACAATGTTCTTTACAGCATCTCCACCACCTGCACCTGGAATATATTCAAAGGCAATGCCAGCTTCTTCAAACCAGCCTTTGTCTTCAGCTACATACAAATTGCTTTGTTCCGCAATCTGTTTACTCCATGAAGCCATTTTCATTTGCACTACTTCCGTCTGGTTTTCTGTTTTACTTTCATTCTCATTTGCTGGCGTTGATTGGTTATTCCCACATCCCGCTAGTAAAATCAATGATATAAATAGAACGGTCATTAGTCTGTTCAATCGTCATTCCTCCTGGAAAAATAATATTTCTTTAAAAAACTAGATTCAATGATCGCTATCATTTGATAGAAAAGAATCCCAATAAGCGTTAAAAGAATAAACGCAGAAAACATAAGGGGTGTGTCCATCATTCCCATTGCAGTAGTAATGACCGCTCCTAGTCCTTGGTTTGCTCCTATAAATTCACTCACTGCAGCTCCAACAACACTTAAAACGATCGCGACCCTCAACCCAGACATTAAATAAGGCAAAGCAATGGGTAGCCTTAGTTTCATTAAAATTTGATAGCGCGTAGCTCGAAGCGATCGGAATAAAGCTAACTTATCCTTATCGACATACGACAATCCTGCTACTGTACTTTCGAACAACGGGAAAAAGCTAATTAGTGCAGTGATCACGATTTTGGGCATCAAACCATACCCAAACCACAGTGTTAAAAGTGGTGCTAAAGCGAGCTTTGGCATCGCTTGCGACGCAATAATATAAGGGTGTAAAACCTCTTTAAGAAAAGTCGATCGTGAGACTAAAAACCCTAATCCAATCCCAAGAACTGCCCCAATAAAAAATCCACCAAGAATCTCGATTAACGTGACCTTAGCATGATCCAATAAATAACCACTCATGATGTTACGATATAAATTTTCCACAATCACTGTTGGCTTCGGTAAAATTAACTCGGGGATATCCCTAAGTTTAACAGTCAACTCCCAAGCTGCTAAGACAAGGATAAATAACACTACAGAGAATATATGACTACGTTTCATTTACTTTCATCCTTCTATCATCTCCAGGCTCTCATAAATCTGCTTGATCAGTTGCTGAAACTCCGGCTCAAACTTTAGATCTTTATGTCTAGGTCTTGGAAACGGAACTATAAATTCGTTTACTTTATTGCTATTTTCATTGATCAGAACTACCCGGTCAGATAGAAATACCGCTTCTTGAATATCATGCGTGATAAAGATAACTGTTGAATGATAGGTACTAATAATTTGGGTCAGCTCGAGCTGTAACTGTTCCTTCGTAATTGAATCTAGTGCAGCAAAAGGCTCATCCATTAATAAAATTTTAGGATTTGTAATAAGTGCTCTGGCTAATGAAACTCTAGACACCATACCTCCGGAGCACTCATGGGGGTACTTCGCCTGATCTTCTTCTAGATGAACCAGTTTTAATACCTCTTTCGCCTTATCGATATCCTTCGTTGTTACCTTACGTTCTAGCTCAATCGGGAGAAGAACATTCTCTAGTAAATTACGCCACTCTAACAAAACTGGCTTTTGAAAAACGTACGTTATTTCTTTATGAGGTTCTGTGATAGCTTCCCCATTAATCAAAACACGGCCACTTGTTGGCGCTAATAAGCCGGCTATCATGCGAATGAGTGTTGTTTTCCCTGTACCACTCTTTCCTATAATACTTATAAACTCATTCGCTTCCACTTGCAGATTTAAATCCTCAAAAATGGTTTGCTTCCCAAAATCTAACCCTATCTTTTGTAATTCAATAAAAGGTTTCATATCTATACTCCTATTTCACTAGTCGCGGTATGGATCAAACATATCCATCGTATTTTCAACGGATGACTCCACATCACACCAATAGACGAGGTCTGCTAAATTAAAGCGCCCATCATGGTGCCATCCTGGCTCAGGTAGTGACATTTCCCCTAAAAAGCTGATACGGTTGGCCCCACAGTCACCTAATTGTTGAATAAGTGTTTGAAACCTTTGTGGTGGACAAGCTATACCCACAGTTTGGATCACACGTCTTACTTCCTTCGTCTTCTCTTTCACCTCAGCTAAATCATCAACCGGAACCACAGTAACAAATCGATTCAATACCGACAAGGGAAACTCTTGTTGTTTTTCTCGAAAAACAACTGTCCAGCTTGTTCCTGCTTCACTTGATAACAATTCAACTTCATCACTCGTGAACGATTGAAACTCTGCATTAGAACGAGCCTTCATAATGTCTGTTGTTTCACTTGTTGTTAAGGTTGCACGACTCATCTTATGTTCAAAATTAGACATTTCATGTGCTAGCATACGTGCGAAGTCACGTGGTGAGTACTTGCCACCTTTCTCCACATAGAAAACGTGTGGAGAAAGGCAACCCTGTTGGTCAAACCAAGATGCATCCTTTGCCGCTCGTTGTGCGCTTTGCCAAGCTAAACTTCCCGTTAGGCATTCTTTCGTAATGACACCAAAGCTAACCTTATGGCCGTGCTCAACAAATCGAACATGAGAAGGCACCTTTTCGGAAATGTTCTTCATCGTGCTTTCTCCACCATACGCGATAACGGTTTGTGATTGGTTAAATGCCGTTTGCTCTAATTCATCATTTCCTCCCCGCCACCACGTTATTGCCATTGTTTTAGCTAAATCCGGATCAATCTCTGCAATGGTTTTAGCAAACAAAGTCGGAAAAAGTGGTTCAGAAGAAGAGACTTTTCCAAGTGTTGCTGATTTTACAAGCAGACCAGAAACTAAGCTCCATAACGGGAGGGCTGGTACATTGCCAGAAAATATATGTGTAATGAGATCAGGGCCGTATGCGCGTGTTAGCCCCCCTGCCTTTCTTGGTCTAAATTCATCAAGCACGAGTGGATTTGCAAAATCTTCATCTATTATTCGTTGAAGTTTTTCTTTCCTAAAACTCCGTAAGTACCGAGATAAAAACAGCCTTACCATTTCATCGTCATATCCAGTAATAACAGGTAAAGTTTCTTCTGCGAATTGACGAAGCTCATAGCTTGGATTTAGCCATTTTTGTACTGCTTCATCAATAACTGAAACAATTTCATTTGTATGAAGCTTACTTAGATACTTTTGACGATTTCCTTTAATCATTAGCATAGTGGAGCTTAATTCTGCTTTTGTCATATCTGGTACTTTCAACTCTACTTGCTTCGCATGGTTTTCAAACAAGAGTGTTTTACATTCCATGCCTTTCGTTATTTCTTCTGGTAAGAAAAAAGCTGCATATAAAGAATCCATTATGTAAGATCCTCTCTATTTGACGATAGGAATTGTTCCACAGCTAGTGAACAACCTTTTGCTTCAGCGCCCTCTGCACGGCCAAGTAAATGAAAACCTTCTCCTTCTTTCACTCCAACATCCTCCGTCATAATAGCTAGAACCGAATTGATGTTAGCTAAATCGTAATGAACAATAATACCTTTTTCTCCTTCAGGCTTTTCAAGCATTGTCTCGGGGTCAACAATTAACGTTTTGACCCAATGTGGAGATTTCATGAAGGATGGTTGTTGTTCTTGTTTCAAAAAGTATTGCTTAAAATCCTGGTTATAGATTTGAGAGCTTAACTCTGTCATTCCGTACATGTTCCCGCAAGCATAGGAAGGAATAGAAAACAGATTCGCCAATTTGTTTTTCAATTCGACTGTGTCCACACTTCTAGATTTACCTTTAGCCCCACCTGTTTCCATTATTCGACTGCCTGTCGGTAATTGAAATTGTATTCCTTTTTCGCTACATTCATCCAAAAATTGAATAAAAGAGAACGTTGCACCTAGTACGAACACTGGCTCATTTGTTTTTTCTGCAACAAAAAGGAGCTGTTTCAACCTCTCCATATCAAAGCCATCTTTGGATACAACATATTCACTCTCCGTTGTTCCAAACTGTTTTTTTGCCAAATCCAAATAATGAGCTAAAGAGGAATTTGGCATTTCCGCTTTAGAAGGGAACAAAATAATGAGCTTTATTCTATCCAAGTCAGGTAACATACAGTCCTTAAAATACGTTTCCATAGATAGATCATAAACCTCGAGATCTTGATGAATATTTTTCCCCTTCTTTTCTGGATTCGTTGTTCCGCTTGTCATAAAAATAGCTTCCGCATCTTCAGCTGTGGAGCAAGCTAATGTAGCTTCTTTAAACGCATTGATAGGAACAGGTGGAATATCCGTAAAGGTGTGCACATTGTTCGGACTAATTCTCCGTTTACGGCAGAACTTTCGGTACGCTTGATTATTTTGGTATTGAAAGCTAAACAATTGTTTAGCGACTTCTGAGAAACTATCATTTTGATTTTTATGATTTAAAATAAATTCTTTAACTAGGTGTTTTATTGCAGGGTAATCATTCTGCAAATCACTCACTCCTTGATTCTTTATAAAATAACAAAAAGCCACCCTCATCAGAGAAAGTGGCCATCACATATCCATATTATTGAATAACAGTACACTTCCCTACGCTGCAATTATACAGATCAGGTTCCAAGGGTTTAAAAGGATCCTACCTTTAGTCTCAGCACCACAACATGCTCCCCCAGTGATCACACTATTTACTTTTATACTAAAGAGCATAACACGTTTCATTAGATTGTCAATTGAAGCGTAAACACAGGGACACATCTCGTAAACATGGGGACGGTTCTTTTGTTCACGTTTGCAAATTTACCATGATGACGCCTTAACTCCCACTGGGCAAATATATTCTCTAATTCACTAAATCGATTTTCTTAATTCTGTCACACTTTTCTCCTTTACTTTATGTTATTATACCTATAGGGGTATACCTATAAAAACAAAAAAGGAGAATAGATATGATTAAAAAAATCCTAATTGTTGGTGGTGTTGCAGGTGGTGCAACAACTGCAGCTAGACTTAGAAGACTAGATGAAGAATCTACTATTATACTTTTCGAACGAGGAGAGCATATTTCATTTGCTAACTGTGGATTGCCTTATTATATAGGAGAAACAATTAAAGATCGTAATAAATTAATGGTTCAAACTGTAGAAGGTATGAGCAAAAAATTCAACTTAGATATACGTAATCTAAGTGAAGTAACAAAAGTGAACCGCGAACAGAAAACCATTACAGTTACCAATCTAGCAACAAATGAAGTATATGAAGAGAGCTACGACGTACTAGTGTTATCACCAGGAGCAAAACCTATTGTTCCACCGATTCCTGGATTAGACGAAGCAAACAATATTTTTACACTTCGTAATATCCCTGACACGGATCGAATTAAAGGGTATGTAGATGAACAAAAACCAAAAGAGGCCGTAGTAGTTGGTGGTGGATTCATAGGACTAGAAATGGCGGAGAACCTGGTAGATCGCGGAGTACGTGTAACCTTGGTCGAGATGGCTAATCAAGTGATGGCTCCGTTAGATTATGAAATGGCTGCTATTGTTCATCAACACTTAAAAGAAAAAGGCGTTAACCTTATTTTAGAAGATGGTGTAAGCGCATTTGAAGATGAGGGACGTGTCGTGACGTTATCTAGTGGTACAAAAGTAGAAACAGATATGACAATCCTCTCCATTGGTGTGAAGCCCGAGAATAGTTTAGCAGCTGATGCTGGCCTTGCTATTGGTGAAAGAGGCGGCATCATCGTTAACGATTATTTGCAAACGGATGACCCATCGATCTTTGCACTCGGAGATGCGATTGAAGTAAGAGACTATATCAATCAAAAACCTGCAATGATTCCATTAGCAGGACCAGCGAATCGTCAAGGTCGTATCGTAGCTAATAATATTTATGGAAGAAATGAAGCATACAAAGGTACACTCGGTACTGGTATTGCAAAAGTATTCGATTTAACCGTGGCAACGACAGGTAATAATGAGAAAGTCTTAGAGCACCAAGGCGTTGACTATGAAGTTGTTCATGTTCATCCCGCTTCCCATGCTGGGTATTACCCTGGCGCAGCACCGATCGCATTAAAGTTAGTTTTTAATCGTGATGGTAAAATTCTTGGTGCACAAGCCGTTGGAAAAGATGGTGTGGATAAGCGTATGGACGTTATTGCAACTGCAATCAAAGGTGAGTTGTCTGTATTTGATTTAACAGAACTAGAATTATCTTATGCACCGCCTTTCTCATCAGCAAAAGATCCTGTGAACATGGCTGGCTACGTTGCTGCCAATATGATCGATGAAGGCATTAAAACGGCACAGTGGCATGAAATAGACCAAATTGTGAAAGATGGCGGTTTACTGGTTGACGTAAGGGACCCACATGAAAGAGAGAATGGATTCATTCAAGGATCGATCAATATACCCCTTGGGGATCTTCGTGATCGTTTAGGAGAACTACCAACGGACCAACCGATTTATGTTTCTTGCCAAGTTGGATTAAGAGGTTACCTTGCTACTCGTATTCTGAATGGACATGGGTTTGATGGTGTTAATGTGGATGGTGGTTGGAAAACTTATTCGGTGGCTAAAGAGAACTAAATAGCATAAGAGCTAATATTAAGTAAGTTTTAAGTTAAATATTAAAAACCAGATCATCAATTTGATCTGGTTTTTTGATTTCATATTACAATGGATGTATAAAGTGAAATGAATAGATAAAAAGATATGTGCTATAATGAGAATACTTAATACTTGAAATGGCGGTGATTATCATGTTATCGCAACAAGAAATCCTTGAGGACCTTTCCAATAATATGTATATATGGAAAGAGAAGTACGGAATGAAACGCATTGCATTATTTGGCACCTATACCCGTGAAGAACAAACAGAATCCAGTGACATAGACCTTTTAGTTGAATTTGAAGAAAACTCCATAACCTTTGATAATTACATGGATTTAAAACTTCATCTTGAGGACCATTTCAAGAAACAAGTAGACTTGGTTATTCTTGACGATATAAAGCCAGCAATTAAACCAAGTATAATTAGGAGTGCCAAGTATGCAGAGGGAGCCTAGCGTTTTTTCAGAGGATATTTATACTGCTGCAGAAAAAATTGAAAGCTATACAGATGGCCTATCGTTTGAAAGTTTTATTGACAATGATTTAGTATTCGACGCAGTGATAAAAAACATCCTAGTTATTGGTGAAGCGACGAAGAACATTCCTGATCATATAAGAAATGATAATCCTCAGATAGAATGGAGAAAGATAGCTAGAATGAGAGATATGATGATCCATGGATACTTTTCCATAAACCACCGTATAGTATGGGATGTAGTTCAAAATAAAATTCCAATCTTAAAAAAAGAGGTTAAAAAGCTCATCTAGCTTGCATATATATTTGCAGATAAATTATTATGAAGAGATACTGACTTTTAAAGCCGCCAAATTGGCGGCTTTTTGTATAGTATGGATTTTACTTTTAGTATCTTTTACACTGTATAAGGTGATGAGATTGTAATATTAAGCTTTCTTAACTTATAGTTCTGGTTTCACAAAAAAAAAAAAACGGAATCTGGACATTAGCCCAAATCCCGTTATTTGAAACTTATATCGGAAACAGGAGAACCGTCCCCCCGTTTACAAGATCTGTCCCCATGTTTACGTTTACGCTGATTTTTTAGTTAGGTCGCTTTCTAGTTCTTCTAGTGATTTTCCTTTTGTTTCAGGGATGAACTTCCAGATGAATAGAGCAGATAGTAAGCTCATTACACCGTAGAAAGTGTAAGTTAGACCGCCACTGAATTCCATCATTGCTGGGTAAGTGGATGAGATGAAATAGTTTGCCGCCCACTGTGCTGCTACGGCAATCGCCATTGCTTGCCCTCTAATCTTATTCGGGAAGATCTCTGAAAGAAGTACCCAAACTACAGGACCCCAAGACATCATGAATGATGCAGTGTAAATAATAATGAAGATTAACGTACCAATTCCAATCGCTCCTGAGAATGCCATTCCTGCTACACCAAACATACCAATTGTCATGCCGATTGAACCAATAATTAATAGTGGTTTTCGACCAAATTTATCAACAGTAAAGATAGCGATTAACGTAAATACTACGTTTACTAAGCCCATCACAATCGTTTGGAACATTGATGCGTCTCTTCCTGCACCCATGCTTTCAAAAATACGTGGAGCATAATATAGTGCTACGTTTATTCCGACAAATTGTTGGAATATGGATAATAGAATACCGATAACAATAATACCTTTACCAAAAGTAAATAGTTTTGCTTTGTTTACATCAAATGATTTCTTAATCTCAAACATCGTTGCCTTAGCAAATGTTTGATCATACACTTTGTTTAGCACTTCCAACGCCTTACTATCTTTATTCTTAGACACTAGATAGCGAGGTGTTTCTGGTACCGTAAATAATAAAAGTAAGAATAGTGCTGCAGGGATTGCTTCTGATAAGAACATATAACGCCAACCAATATCATTGATCCATTCCATTGACTGTCCTTTTCCAATTCCATAGTTTACAAAGTAAACGACTAACATACCAAAGATAATTGCAAATTGATTTAATGAAACTAACGTACCTCTTATACGCGGAGGTGCCATTTCACTGATGTACATTGGCGCAACAGCTGATGCTAGACCAACACCAATCCCGCCAATAATTCGATAAAGATTAAAAGTGATTAATAGTGCTATTGTAGGTTCACCTTTTTCAAAAAATAAAAACTCTGGAAAAGCAGAACCAAGTGCTGATACTAAAAATAGTACAGCTGCAATTACTAATGAATACTTTCTTCCAATGTTGCTAGAAACATACCCTGAAATCAGGCCACCAATAATACAACCAATCAATGCACTCGAAACAGTAATTCCATGTGCTAGTGATCCAAGTCCTAAGCTATCTGCAAAATATAATTGAAGTGATGATTCAGCCCCAGAAATAACTGCTGTATCATATCCGAATAAAAGCCCTCCAAGTGTTGCGACTAAGGTAATTAAAACAATATATAATTTCTTATTATTCATCTTTTATTAAGAAAGAGAAATACTTCTCTTTCTTGTCCCCCTCTCTGAAACTTTTTTTCTGTATTGTTAGCCCTTACATTCTAGTAAAAAAAATGTTGATAACCTTCTAGAATTGTCTTGCTGTCCCCCTTGATGCGTGTCTATTTCTAAATGGTGTCGTTTTCATAAATGTTGAAAAGGTGTTTAAGCCTTCCGTGTAATAAAATTATCATGAAATCGCATTCTTGGTAGCACTTTCATCTTCACTTTCTTGTTATTACCTAGACTTTCTTGTTAAGCATAATTTTCCATATGTGGTTTTATCATAATTTAGCGTTTGTTGTTGTTAATTTAGCGCGTTTTGCAGATAATTTAGCGATGGCACCCGATAATTTAGCGACTTTCTTCATTTAATAGCGACTTCAACAGATAATTTAGCAAAACGCAACAAAAAAGCGACCCCAACATGTAGGACCGCTTTTCTATTCCTGATTTTTATTTCGATACTCTCTAGGGCTCACATCGAATTCCTTTTTGAAAACTCTACTAAAATAGTTCGGATCTTTATACCCAATATTTAAAGCAATTTCTTTTAGTGGAATGGAGCCGTCCATAAGGAAAGCCTTCGCTTTTTTCATTCTAATATCTGTTAAATATTCAATAAAAGACAGTTCAAATCGATCCTTAAATAACTTGCTTAAATAATAAGAGCTAATTCCAATATGGTCTGCTACTTCCTCAAGGGAGATGGACTGACCATAGTTCTTATCGATATACTCCTTCGCTTGTAATAGTAGTGATTGAATCCCACTTGCTCGCCATTCTTTTATCCGATCCATCATAAATAGCAACCGAGATTTTGCTGCTTCCTTTAACTGCATAGCCGTTTCTATTCGCCCTAAACTCACTTGCATATCTTGATCAAAGCCTAGATCTTTGATGGCTCGGGTTAACACAACAAAGAAGTCCTCGATTGCTTTATGCGTATGTCGCAGTTGGAATTCGGTTGCCTGATGGATGGATTGAAAATAAGTGTCAAACACATGAAGTCCTTTTTGGGTATCCCCCTGTTTCACAGCCTCCACTAACTCTTTTTCCACTTCAAATGGAACAAGAACTTGTTGCTTTTCTCTTGTACGTTCGTCATAAACCATATAAGAGGCGTTTGAATGGTTATGCACGAGTTCTAGCGCATAGATTGCTTCTTTGTACGAGTCAGTAAACTGCCCCACATCTGAAACAATACTTCCAACACCTGCAAATAGACGGCATTGTTCTAAATGATGTTGCACTTGATGAATAATCATCCTTACGAAATCCTCGCTTCGTTCATGATCGGTTTCTGTAGATAACACCAACACCGGAACTTGAAACCCGGTTAAAGGTCCTATGATGCAGTGGGGCGATTGACTGAGCAACACCTGTTGTAGCGTCTGGTACCATTTGCTCTTTTCCTCACGCTTTGGTTGCAGGCTATCTGATTCAAATGAAAAAACAACCATGAACCCTTGCTTACCTTCAATGTCTATCCATTCATCCCATTCCGCTTGATTAACGTCATGAAGATGGTCCATCATTAAGGAGACAATGAAATCTTTTTCGATAAAAGAACTGGCTCTTTCCAAACGGTGACTTACTTGTTTTCTTTCTTGTAATGTCTGTTTTTCTGCTTCGATCTCCGTCACCAATTGATCATAGGCTTCTAAGACTTCGGCTAGTTTACTTGGTTTTAAGAGATAGGATTTCACACCAAACTTCATTGCCTCGCGTGCGTATTCAAACGTATCAAAAGCCGAAACCATAATATACTTTGTTTCTGGGAGCTCAGGAGCTATTTTTTTTATTGCTTCAAGTCCATCACATACTGGCATCTTGATATCCATGAAAATCAAATCTGGCTTATGTTGTAAAGCGAAATCCACGGCTTCTATGCCATTTTGCGCTTCAGCTACAACTTCAAAGTTATTTCGATTTCTACTTAGCATTAGCTTGAGGCCTTCTCTTTCAATCGGCTCATCATCAACTAGCATTACCTTTAGCACACCGTTCTCTCCTTTCTCTCTATCACTGGTTTTTCAGTCGAATGCTTACGGTTGTACCTTTTCCAAGGTCTGAAGAGATGTTTACACTACTGTCTTTATCGAATAATTGCAGACGATCCATTACATTGCGCATACCAATTCCAGTAGAATGGCCAGAACCTTTTTTAGTTGTGGTTGTCACAGGTTCTTCTTTTTTCATTAAGCGTTCAATCGTTTCCTGGTTCATACCAACACCATTGTCCTTCACATCGATACATAATCTATCCTTCTCCTGGTATATGTGTAATTCAATTTTTGACCCCCCAACCATATCTTCAATCCCATGCATAAAGGCATTTTCTACAATAGGTTGCAGCGTCAAACAAGGAATAGACGCGTTAAGACAGGCAGGATCTATGTTCTCGATAAACGCTACCCGATCGCCAAATCGTGTTGTTTGAATAAAAAAATACTCTCTAACAATTTCAACTTCATCTTTTAATTGCGTTTCTCGATCCAAATTCCCAATATTATAACGCAGCAGTGCAGAAACAGAAGCTATTAATTCACTCGTTCGTTCAGCTCCTTCAATGTACGATGTTTTCGATATCGTATTTAGTGTGTTAAACAGAAAGTGCGGATTTATTTGATTTTGTAGGCTTTTTAATTCCATTTCTTTTAATAGATTGGCCAACTTCGCCTTCTCCTCAATTTCACTTACTGATTCTAAGATATTCTTTTTCATTTCATTAAACGTTTTGGTTAAAAACCAGAGCTCGTCCTTTTTCGAAACAACAACATCCTCGCCAGCATAATGCCCCGAAGCTATTTCTTGCGCAGCTCTTGTTAACCGATCAATGGTTCTTGTAATTCCATTTGAAAACCATAATGCAAATAAGATACTAAGTGCAATAATCGCTATGATGATCGCTGTACCTGTTTGTTTCGTATCGATAATTTTTTGATCGATCAAATCTGATAAACCTTGATAGGTGGTTAACTCCTTATTAATTAAATCTAAAGTATTTTCATGGATATAACTTGATGTTCTCTCAGCTTCATTCAAATACATCGAGTACTGTTCAATATTCTGTTGATGGACTCCTTCCACCGTTTTAGCCGTTTGCTCTAGAAAACTATTCATCATCGATACGTAGTTTTTCTTTGGAATACCTTCTTGTTCTTCCTGTTCAAATGCATCTTTCAATCGGATAAGCGCTTGTTTTGACTCTTGGTAGAGCGATAAGTTTTCAGGAAGTGGTTCATGCACATAGATTTGCAATGACTCGATCGTTTCATTCGTTTTTTTCGTCATTTCATTTAAGAGAAAAAAATGCTCAATATTCTCGTCATAAAGGTCAATTACTTGTTGATTACTTTGTTCGCGCACAAATAATAAGACAACAAATAATAGAAGAATTGTCGCAAAATAGATCAGTAGCTTCGTACGTATCTTAATCATTTGCAGCCATCCTTTTCGCCTTCCATCCTGCCAAGTTCTCCTTCCGCACGATAGAGGAATCGGTATGAAAAACGTTTTGTATTTGCCTGTCATTTACAATATCTAACATTGTTCTTATACTTTGATTTCCCATTTCAAAAGGGTGTTGTTCTACAATCGCATCAATGTCCCCTTCTTCAAGTAGCTCGATATTTTCATCAATCGTATCAAAAGTGATGACATACATATCATCCTTCTTTTCCAACGACTCCGCTGCGGCTACAATTCCTAACCCGTTATAGGAACTTGTTCCATAGAAAGCTGTTATATCTTGATGCTCAGTTAACATACTATACGCTTTTTCTTCTGCTTCTACTCTTGTAATATTCGATTCTTCTATTGCCACAATCTCGATTCCTTCCATATTTTCCACCACATCTTTAAATCCTTGTAGACGTAATTGGTGATGCGGATTATCCAGACTGCCAGAAATGATTCCAACGGTTGCTGTTCCATTTGTATCGGTAACCAACGCTTCTCCAGCTAATCGTCCTGCTTGATAATTATCCGTACCAACATAAGCGTGACGAGAGCTTCCTGGTGAATCTGTATCAATCGTTACCACTGGAATACCTTCACGGACTGCCTTATTAATCATTGGCGTGAAATGATCATTAAGCGCTTGAACAATGATCCCATCAACTTTAGACTTAATAGCCATATCAAATAACTTCAATTGTTCTTCTGGATTGGAACGTTTTGGAGCGTCATATTCAACAAAGACGTCATACTCGGATTCGGTCTTTTTTGCACCTTCTCCTACTAAGCGCCAGTAGTCATGATTCATTTCTTCACCAATTAAAGCAAAATGATAGGTCGGAAGAGGTGTTTCGGCAGTAATAGCTTCTTGCATTTTTTGATCATTAACCTGCATCTGCTGGTAGTAATATATAAAAAATCCTATCGCAATGAAAAAGGATGTTATTAATATGAGGTAAGTAAACGGTTTTCGTTGCATGGTGACCTCCTTAAAAATAGCTAATAGAATTGATAATAGCATAATTAGGTGAGAAACTCATTAGTTATAAGTGTAAGCACTTGTTATGGTGCCTATTTTAAAAAAGACTTCTCAAATGAGAAGCCAAATTTTTAATCATAATCTCTTTTAAAGAGTAATTCTTTAGGCACGACTGTACCTCGCGCACCACGGATATCCGTCTCTTTCATTTCTGTCGGATAGAACACAATTAAGTTACCATGTTTCTTTGATATTATTTTGCTTGGTAAAGCCTCTAGTTCAGGATGCCAGGCAACCGTTCCTCTTCGTGCACTTATCAAAATGATAAGATCGTTTGCTTTCACAACGTCTAATTCACGTTCATATAAAGCTTCCCAGCTTTCCACTGACTTGAAGTCTATTTTAATACCAGGGCGAATTCGTTCAGATACTTTTTCATAAGAAGCTAACTGGTCACGAACTACAAGACCCACGACCTCTGTATTTAGTTGAGATGCAATGTCTTTAATAATAGAAATGGAATCCTCGAAGCCTGGTTTGAAGATGACATTATTCGGAAAAATTAGAATCAATCGTTCCATTGTACTTAGTGGTTGTCCAATATTAGTAATTAAGGTACGTTGATACGTATGCTCAAGAAAATTATCAATAATACTACCAAAAACCTTTTTACTACCTTCACTCGCACCATTCCAGCCAGCAATAATGGTGGTGATACGTTCTTCCGTAACAGCTCGCTCAATTCCCCACCCAATATTTCGGTCGACACGTGTTAACAATTTAACAGAAACATCTGCACCGGAAGCGTACATGACGGTATGACCAAGCATCCGTTCTGCCTGTGCAACTTCATTGCTTGCTTGTTTTAAATCCTTTTGAACGACAGTCAATGGATATAACGGTTCCTCTGTCTTTTTTGCCTTTTTCATCACAAACCCTAAGTCTAGCAATGATTCCATAGTATTTGGATTAGCTAACGGAATTAGGATACGCTCAGGAAGTGATTCATCTATAACCTTTTTATCTTGTGAAGTTGCAAGCTTCCTACCATATTTCTCTGAAAAATATGGTCCTAAAATACATGTTAGTAAGATCATCACAATAACTGCGTTTACCGTTTGTTGATTCAACAGTCCCATTTGGTATCCAACAAGTGTAGATGCCAATGTTGCAGCAGCTTGCGAAATAGATAAACCGAAAATTACTCTGTTTTCATTTCGTGAGTAACCATAGATCTTACTCGTTACCCAACTTGCTAGTGCTTTACCAACAACCACCGTCCCGATCACTAATGCCGTTACAATCCATGCACTTGGATCCGTTGCTAAAACACGAAGGTCCATCAACATTCCAACAGAAAGTAAGAAAAATGGAATAAATAACGCATTACCGGTAAATCGAATTCGATTCATTAATGGACCGTGATCATAAATATATCGATTTAGTGCAAGGCCTGCCAAGAATGCCCCTATAATTGGCTGCAATCCTACGAATAAAGCAATGGCACCTGAAACAAATAAAATCGCCATAACAAAATTAAATTCTAATGCAGCTTCGTTATTCGAGCTTTTGAAGAACCACTTCGATAGATAAGGTGTAATTAACAGCGTTCCAGCAGCAAAAAGGGTTGTTGCGATGATTAATGTCATCCAAAAACTGAAGCCCACATTTCCTTTGGATACCCCCGTTACTACGGCAAGGACAAGCATCGCTAATGTATCCGTTAACAGCGTTCCACCTAAAGCTGTTGTCACTGCTTTATTTTTTGTTATTCCAAGACGACTCACAGCTGGGAATCCCAGCAATGTATGTGACCCAACAATCGAGCCAAGTAGTATAGCAGCAGGCATACTAAATCCAAGCCATAACCCTACTATTGTTGCGAGAATTAAGGGAAAACTAAATGACAACAATCCAAACAAAATACTACGATTTCGATATTTTTTAAATCCATCTATATCTAGTTCTAGTCCAGCAATAAAAATAATAAAGAGCAAACCAACTGTTCCAAGTAACTCGATCGTTTGATCGCGCGCTAATAATTCCAGCCCATTCGGTCCAATAATTATACCAGCTACAATCGGTCCGATAATAGAAGGTATTCTCAGTTTACCCATCAGTATAGGAAAGAATAAAAAGATTAACACAGCTAAACCAAAGATGAGAACTGGTTCCTGCAGTGGAATATTCATATGTAAGTCCTCGCTTTCTATATCTCAACAAAACATGAAAAATTGTCGCAAATATAAATGTACTATTATTTATGGAATTTGAAAACAACTATGCAAATGATTCCTACGAATTTGAGCCGTAATTAATTGACGTTACTTAAAGTATTGCACTGTGGTCTATACATTATTATTTATTGGTTGAAAAAAATAGGAGTGGCACTCTCCTAACATGGTTAGAGGGTGCCACCCCTATTTTTGTTTTGCTACTTTCCAGACCTGTATTCTCATCTTCGTGTCCTCCCCCGGTGGACAAATCTATCATTTGTCTTTCGACAGGGTCTGACCCCTTAGAAATCAATGCGTAACCTCAAAAAGTTTCTGTTTTTTTATTTCCAGGAATTTTTGATCATACGGGTGAAGTTGATGTAACTCATCAAATGAAAACGTTTTGTATGCAAGAAAGCTCCATAAGATCTTCTTATTGTCATCTGAACACTTTTGAGCCGTCATAATTAATGCATCCATAATGGCTCCTAATATGATAATGTCTTTTCTTTTTTCTATGTTAAATTGATTAAACGTGAAGTATAGTAAATTATTTAAGTCTTCCATAGGAATGAGTAATCTTGGCTGGTTCTCCGTGTCCATATATAATGAATCCCCATCTAAAATGGTATTGGATTCTGCCAACACCTTCCCAACATTTCTAATACAGTGCTTTGCCGTATATGGATCATTAATAGCTGGGGAAGTAGCTCTGAGGGCAATCTCTACTAATTGTTGAAGCGAATATGCTAAATCCTGAGATGGGCTACGTTTTCGCCCTAATGTAATATAGTCTGCACACTCCTTCATTACTCCTTCTTCCAAATTTGCTTCATCACTGTAAATCGTAAATAATAACGTGTTATCTGTGATAAACTCACCAATCTTATGATGAATTTTAATAAATATATACTTTGTAGCTGCAAGTGACACTAGCTCTTCCATCTCAACCCTCTTGATATAATCACTGCTCTTCGCATAATAGGAATGACCATATAAATAAGGGGGCGAATATTGTTTTACTGTTGTGAGTTTATGATCCCTCATTTTATTTTTTATATCTTTACTAGACTTAAGCGTCTCCTCCGCAATATTTTCGATAAGATTATCAACTTGAATGGATTTGGCGATAAAGTGAATAAAATAAATAAAAAACAGTAAGCAAATAATTGTAATGAATACACCAATCACCGCAGAGATAACGAACTCATTATCTAAAGAATTCCGCATAAATAATAGACTGTTAATCGAGTAGATGAATCCACCTAAGAATATTCCGAGCACCCTCATCGTTGCTTTCTGAGTCATGAAATTTGGAAGTGCCCTTGGAGAAAATTGAGAAGAATACGTGGTTAGAACCACCATAGTCATTGAAAATGTAAAAGTAGTCATTGTGATAAGTGCAGAAGACAATGTAGCTAAGATTTCAGTGGCTAGATCAACACTTGTTAAAAAAATATCTGGGACAAACTTTTCATAGTGCTCATTGAAATACATATCTAGCGTTATGGTTAAAATCGCAATACATAATCCAATCGCACTATATAAAGCAGGCGTGAGCCAAAGACTGTTCTTTATTTTATTAAAAACCTTTTTAAGCATATCGAATACCTGTCCTTTTCTAATGGAGTGTAACTTCTTTATTGTTACCATTCTCGGCATGTTTTAAAAATCTACACTCCTAGTAATTTACTTCGGATATATGCATACGATTTAAAAAGGGAGGGATTTGCATGGACAGATATCCACTTTTATTTTTGGCTTGTATCCTAGCTGGATTTGCTTTGATAAGAGTTCCACTTACAGGATTTCTCGAACCTTTGAGTCCACTAGTGTTTCTGGTTGGGGTTCTATCGATTTTGGTATTCTCATGTGTCATCATTTACCACGGTGTTATGGCGCTTATTAAAAAGATATAAAAGATAAGAGACTTCTCCATGTATTTTTAAAACATGAGAAGTCTCTTATTAACTATCCTTCATTATAATTAAGGTGCTGGTTGGATTAGTATTCGTGCCATCGCAATAAAATGCTCTGTTTCTTTCTCTACACAATTAAAGTAGAAGTAGTTCCTTCTATTAACATTATTTCGTTATCTTTCCCTTTTTTTGAGCCACGTAAAAAAACCTATATGAAAGTAATCTCCATTCGTAATTGATTACTAGGATATACTAGATCTCAAAATCAACAACAATACGATCCTCTACCCCAATTCCCTTTAAATATGAGACGATTTCTTGGTGCGCAGGATGTGAACCATAGTATTCCAGAGAATCCCTGTCCTTAAATCGGACCGTTAATCCAATTTCGTATCCTTGACTTCTAGATGAAAAATTAACGCCCTGCTGAATATCAACTATGCCTGGAATCACTTCTTTTAAGGCAAGTGTCCTTCTTATTAGCTCTTGCTTTTGATCCTCCGTCGTTGTTGATGAATGTTTGATTAATACAATATGTTCAATCATACGTACACTCCTACTTCTGATTCAAAGTTTCCCGGTCAAAACCAGCAACTTTTTTGTATTTATTAGCTATCTTCTCAAGTTCTTGTTTCGTAATGACATCATCTAATGATTCAAAACCCTTAGTTGCCCTTTCTTCCACAATTTGCATAACCTCTTCTGGACCGTTTTTTCGGTTAGCAAAAACGATATTGGCTGTTGGTTCCATTCTTATTTGTTCATAGCTCTTCAAAGCCAGTTCTGCATTTTGATTTTCCAATATCGATTGACCTAATGCGTCTGCATCCAGTATGGCCTGGGAAGCACCGTTTGAACCTATCGGATACATTGGATGAGCTGCATCTCCAAGTAAAGTCACACGCCCAAACGTCCATTGAGGTAGTGGGTCTCGATCGACCATTGGAAATTCGAAAATGTCGGTTGCACTCTTAATAACTTGTGGTACATCTAACCAACCAAAATCCCACTTCGCAAATTTAGGTAAAAACTTCTCCTTATCTACCGCATGATTCCAGTCAGCTCGAGGAGGCATTTCACCTCCAACGGTAAGTTCAGCTATCCAATTAACAAGCGAACGTCCTTTTGCGGCTGTATCCGGACAGATGGGATAAGCTACAATTTTTTGATCCTGGTGACCTGCCATAATCATCGATTTCCCTGTTAAGAAAGGAGTGGATTCCGTAAGCCCACGCCATAGGATGCGACCACTAAATTTTGGTGGTCCCTCGTCTGGATAAAAGAAATTCCTGACAACAGAATGGATACCATCTGCAGCAATCATGACATCTGCATGGTAAGAACCTAAATGTTCACCTGTTCTTTTAGTTATAAACTCAGCTGTAACATTGTCACCTGAATCATGAAAGGATGTTAAATGATGCCCTGTTACTACTGCGTTCTCTCCTAATCGTTCTTTGACTGCTTTTAGTAAGATCATTTGCAGTCTCCCACGATGGATCGAATATTGAGGCCAGCGATATCCAGCATTCAACCCTCGATCTTCCTGCCAAATTTTCTTACCAAATTTGTTTACATACATGAGTTCTGCTGTTGGAATCCCCGTCTTTTTAAGCTCTTCTTCCAAACCTAGTTCCGTTAGCACTCTCACTGCATGAGGTAAGAGGTTAATTCCTACGCCTAATGCTTTAATCGTTCCCACACTTTCAAAAACCCTTACAGACACTCCCTCACGATTAAGTTTCAGCGCTGTGACAAGTCCACCAATCCCACCACCAATAACCATTGCTGTTTTCATATTAGACAAATAAATACCCCCATGACCAACACACTAAAGTTTAAATATTCTGAATTAATTCTATTAGACTATTACTTAAAGGTCAATTAGTCAGAAGTTCAGGTTAGAAAATAAAATCTAACTTTGTAGTAAAGAGCAAAAACTCTCTAGACTAATCTAGAGAGTTTTTACGTTAGAACGATATATAAATATCTTCACGGTTTTCCTATTGCTTACAACATACCAACTAAGGTATTAGTCTGTAGTATCATAAACAAGTAGTTTGTAGAGTGTTAAGTTTTTCACTAAATTGTCTGTAACTCTTTAAATTGGCTCGTTGCACCAGGGAGTTATTTCACACTGATAGGGGGAATTGATGAAAAACAAATTATTGATGAGGTTTAAAGACATTAAGGAGGAGCAATTATTGACCTTGCACTTTTTGAATACATTGATATGCGTATTCAGACCCACGGTTCATTAATTACCAAACACTAGCTGAATACAAAGCAATACGTCATTTACTATTATTTCAGTCTAGTGTCAACATACCAATGTTTTAAAAGTGTACGTTATCTATGAATTAATCTTAACAGAATACTTCTAATTGCTTTTCTGTGATACCTTTAATTAATTTTAGTTCACTCATTAAAAATGCATGAGCATTATCAAACATTTTCTTTTCGCTTGTATTTAGCGCTTTTTCTTTCTTCATAATACTAAGATCGCGTACAACCTCAGCACCTTCTTGTATATTACCCGTTTTAATTTTGTTTGTGTTCACTTTATACCTATGTTTCCACGGCAATAATCGATCTGGTTCTCCGTGTTGAAAAATCTGTATGATTTGTTTTAGTGCCATTATGTCAGTAACTGGGCGAATACTTGAACTAGATATTTTACTCGCAGGAATCATGATTTGCATATTACTGATCATCATTTTTATGACATAATACTGTTGTTTTTCCCCTGAGATTTCCTTTTCTTCTATGGATTCAATTATACCTACTCCATGCATAGGATATACAATGTGTTCGCCAATTTTAAACAATAAATCCCCTCCATATATGGTATTGGTATTAATCATAACACAGATACGTTTATTTGCCAAATTTTTTATTTTATCATAACTGATTATATCAAGTCAATAAAAAACTTCAAAAAAAGTGAAAACGATTGAATTTCATCTTAGAACACCAATATAAGTTTAATTCACCTGCATATAATAAACTAAAATCTATAAACCATTTACAATTATTTTATTGACAGAGTATGATTCCATTTTTTATACAAGCAGAAAAAAAGGCTTCTCATGTGTTTATAACACAGAGAAACCCGCTTTATCTTTCACCATAGTAGAAGCGTTAATGATATTTCCGTTTGAAATTAACGGTTAATCCACCTTAAAAATGTCTCAACCCTTTTTCTACTAATTTTCCCACCTGAAAAACGGTCAATTTGTCTAAATGGCATGTTTATAACAAAGTACACATTATTAGCCGTTAATGGTTTTCCAATCTTCTTAAGGAAAACATGGACGAACATAATAGAATTATATAGCATTTTTCCTATCCAGTTCTTATATTGAGCTTGCTTAATCGTGTCATTCATACCTAAATCCTTATCCCGGTCCCAATTTGTAGGTGGAAGTTTTCTCCCCAATATTTTCTCGAATTCTGAATCAGGGATATCCTTTACATTTGCCGATGCATAGTGCGGATATTCATTTTTCAAGAAAACAGTTGGAGAAACACCAACCATTTCAATAGTTTCCTCTAAATGAATCGCTTGAATGGAACTACCTACTTGAATCTTGTAGTCCCCATTTTCAATCTCCCAATCTTTCACTTCAGGATTATAGTAAGAAAAATCTCGTTTCGTTAACGCTACCGACACTCGCTTCGTTTTACCAGGTTCCAAGTAAACTTTATCAAAGCCTTTCAGTTCCTTTTTCGAACGAAAAATACTTGAATCTACCTTTTCCATATATAACTGCGCAATCTCGGCTCCAGCCAAGTCACCTGTATTTGTCAGATCAAAACTTACAGTTAAACCATCAATCTCTATGTTGCTATATTCAAAAGTAGTATAAGATAGCCCGTAACCAAATGGATAACGCACTGCTAGATTTGCTGTTTCAAAATATCGATAACCGATGAATAACCCTTCTTTATGTTCACTTGTTGCTTGTTCTCCCGGATAGTATGCCGAAGACGGCACATCTGTATAATGAATAGGGAATGTTTCGCTTAATTTACCACTTGGATTGTGTTTACCGAGTAAAAGATCAACAATAGCTTCCCCAACACCTTGGCCAGAAAGATAGGTGTGTAACATACCTTGTACATGATCTGCAAATGGTAATTCAAGTGCTCCACCGCCAGCTAAAACAACAACCACATTCTTATTTACCTTTATTAATGATTCAACAAGGTCTAGCTGATTTTGAGGAAGTTTTAAATCTTCTCGATCTACCCCTTCTGCTTCTTTACTTTCATCAAGACCAATAAATAAAAGTACTGTTTCAGCAGACTCTGCAAGGCTTGTTGCTTCTTTCAATAATTTACTACTCTTTCCGCCCATACGTTTAAATCCCTGTGCATAACCAACTATATTTAAAGAAGAATCATGTAAATGCTCAAGCGGATTACTCAACTTATAGGGATTAATTAATGAACTACCTGCGCCTTGATACCTTGGATTTTTCGCAAAATCACCAATAACTGCTACTTCTGTTCCGGCTTTAAGCGGAAGAATATTATTTTCATTTTTAAGCAGTACCATAGACTGACGAGCCGCATCAACTGCTTTATTGTGGTGTACTTCATGATCGACTTGTAAGGGCTCTTTATCATCTAAACGCACTTTATTTATAAGAGATAACAATTGATCTACTGCTTCATCTAATACCGATTCATCTAGTGTTCCTGCATGTATTGCATCAACTATTTCCTTATCTGTAATTCCATTCGTAGATGGCATTTCTAACTGGTTATGAGCTTTTAACCCGGCAACACGGTCATTATTTCCACCCCAGTCCGTTACAATAACACCATCAAATCCCCATTCATCATATAAAATGTCATTCGCTAAATGTTGATTTTCATTTGCATATTCGCCATTCACCTTATTATAAGACGACATGATTGTATATGGATTACTTTCTTTCACTACTTTTTCAAATCCGGTTAAATAAATTTCTCTAAGTGAACGTTCATCCACAATTTCATCAATCGTCATACGCATATGTTCCTGACTATTGACAGCGTAATGTTTAGGGCAAGCTGAAATACCATTAGACTGAATCCCTTTCACCATTTCACTAGCAAGTTCACCCGTTAGGTAAGGATCTTCTGAGAAGTATTCAAAATTACGGCCACATAATGGATTACGTTTTATATTTAGTCCAGGCCCTAGTAATACACTTACTTTTTCACTGCGAGCTTCCATACCGATATCAAGTCCTACGTTATATGCAAGTGACTTATCCCAACTATTTGCTAACGTTGCTGCTGTTGGATAACAAGTTGCTGGTAAACTTTTGTTTAGTCCTAAGTGATCTGCTTTTCCACCTTGTTTACGCAGTCCATGTGGTCCATCAGTTAACATAATCGATGGTATATCAAGTCGTTCTACGGCCTTGGTATTCCAAAAATTTTGCCCGGACATGAGGGAAGCTTTCTCCTCCAAGGTCATTTGTTTAATTATATTTTTATGTTTCATTCTTCACCGCCCCCGAAGTTATCAATTGGTAAGAAGGCGGACAATGCCCACCTTCTTACTCTATCAAGTATTATTATTTGTTAAAAATGTGCGTTTTTAGTGTTGCATATAGTGCGTTATGCATGCTATTTCGCAGTCCAACTGTGATCGCTTCTGGATGCTGCTCATATGCTGCTTCTAATTTATTTTTGTTTGATGGAACGGAAAATATATCTAACATTAAGTCATTACCAGATGTAACGGCTTGTGGTGCTTCCATAAATCCAAATACCGCATCTGAAGATACTACACCTTCAAAGCCCCACTCATCTCGCAGCATGCCATTTAACAATTCTGGATTTGCCCATTTCCCATCGATGTAGGAGAAACTAGACATTGCACCCGTTACATCAGCCTCTTTTACAGTCATTTCGAAAGGACGTAGGTGAATTTCTCGCATTGCTTGTTCATTCGACCATACTAGAATCCCAGAGCGTGCATTTGTTTCTTGCTCGTTCATTGCAAAGTGTTTAATGAAAACAGTAATACCTTGGTCTGTAGCACCTTTTGACATACCCGCACCAATCATACCGTTTAATACAGGGTCTTCTGACATATATTCAAAGTTCCTTCCACCTTGTGGCGTACGATGAATATTTAGAGCTGGAGCGTACCATCCGTGAATTCCGTAAGCTTTTGCTTCTTGTCCAATCACTTCACCCATCTCGTAAGCTAAATCTTTATTCCAAGTCGATGCCATTACGATTTCAGTCGGGTAAGCACCGGCTTCAAACTGCTTGAAGAAGAAACTGAATCCAGCAGGACCATCCATTAAAACTGTATTCGGAATACCAATTTCATCAATTGCTTTTGTATGATAAGCACCCTCTGAAACATAATCAATCATTTGATCAACAGTTAATTGGTCTAAAAAATCATCCCACATTGGATCATCATAATCTAACCCTTTAAGGTCTTCCAAATTAAGACCATTGTCAGCACCTGTTGCAGGCATTTCTACATCATCATTATATGCATGTCCTTGAACTCTTTCGATCACTTTATCAGTAGCAACTTTTGTATCATCTTGATCTGATGGATATGTCCCTTCCCAATCGTTACGAGAAAGAACAGTCATTTCGTTTTCAGATTGAGTAAAACGATTTTTGTATGTTGTTCCTGTATCTCCATCTGTTTGGTACACAATATCTTCAGCTAATTCAAAATTTAGTGTACTGTCAATTTCATGGACATTCTTACCAAGTTTAATTTCGTATGTTCCATTTTCTAAAATATAGTTTTCATTTGTCATATCATAAGAAGCCATGTCTCTTGTATCATATTGAATCGTTACTACATCATACTCTCCTGGTTCTAATGATTTTGTTTTTTCAAATGTAGCTAAGTTAATGGCAGACTTCTCAATACCTCCTGGTGTATAAGGAGCAGAATAATACACTTGCACAACGTCTTTACCAGCTACATCACCTGTATTTGTTACCTCTACTTGTAACTCAATAGAATCACTATTTAATTCTTGATTAACAACATTCCAATCAAATGTTGTATAACTTAGACCAGATCCAAAAGGAAATTGAACAGCTTGATTGTACCCTTCTTCATTTCCTTGATAGAAAGTTTCATAGAATCTGTATCCTACATAAATTCCTTCTTCATAGTTAAGATAAGCTTTGTCTAAGTTTTCATACTGATAATCTCCGAAATTTTCACTAGCTGGAGAAGATTCAATATCATAAACATACGTATCTGTAATACGTCCTGAAGGATTTAACTCTCCTGATAATGCTTTAGCAAGGGAATTAGTTCCAAATGGCCCAGGTGTTCCAATCCAAAGAACAGACTGAATACTTGGGAATTCCTCAACAAACCCTAGTTCTAACGTATTACCAGCATTAACAATAATGGTAACGTTACTAAAGTTTTCAGCTACTTCTTCAACTAAATGATGCATTTCCTCTGATAACTTTAATTGATCTTTACTTACATCTGAAGCTTCTACGGCATCACTTTGAATAATAATCATAGCATTTTCAGAGTACTCTTTCGCTTGGGTTAACGCAGCATCCGTCACATCCGGTTCACCAGCAGCCTCATCACCACTTAACATTCCTTTTATAACTTGAACAACACCAGTGCTCGAATTTCCTGTCGTTGCTTCTAGTTCTGGCAATCCCACATAGTAATCATATAATTCCTGATTATATTCAATCCCTGCATTCGTAAGTGCATCAAATAGATTCACAGCACGAGTTTGGTCGGATGCGCCAGAGCCACCTCCACCATACTTAAAATTAAATGCAGTAGATCCAAAGACGTTGATTTTTTTATCTGTTAATGGAAGTGCGTTATTTTCATTTTTTAATAATACTAACCCTTCATTCGCAATCTCTTCTGATACAATGTCAGCGGCATCCCTTGCTTCTGCAGCTTCGTCACTTGTTGTATCAATCGCAATATGTTTACCAGTAATGTTCTCCACTAAGCTTAAGACTGTCGGCCCTACAGTGACACCAATAGTTAGTAACAATATAGCAACAATGGACCAGCCAGTGAAACGTCTTGGTCTATTTTTTAATTTCTTATAGATTTTAGCCTCTTTTTTCGCTACTTTTCTTTCTTTACGGCTTAACGATTTCAATTCTTTTTTTCTTTGTTGCTTCTGCTCTTTTCGCAACAGTTTATCGTTTTTAATTTCTGCCTTTCGTTCTGATTCTGGTAAAGCAGCGATTTCTTGTTTTCTTTCTTTACGCTTAGCCTTATCTTCTTTCACACGCTGCATAATTTCATGCTTCTTGCTTTTTCTATTTTTAAAATATTCAAACACGATAATCCCCTCCAACTTCTATATATACTTTATTTCAAAGTATATTAAAATTCACATTTTTCTAACTTCGCCCACTAAGATAACGCTTCCATTTTACATGTATGAAAATCCATTTTGATAGAATTCTGATACTTCATTTTCCTTATTCCTTTTTTTATCCCCTCTCGCCTCTTTATTACCAGGAAAGATGTGATACCATAGCGGACTTTCCTACGGGTTAGTTACAATATACTATCCAACATCTCGGAATACATTCCATTAATTAAGATATGCTATTCCGATTATTGACTTTTATATAAAAATAGACACCGCCATAGTGATGGCAGTGTCTATTTTCAAGTCCTATTCTATTATGATTTTCATACCTATTTATCGTTATCAATACCGGCGTATTATTTCAATCAATTGTATTTCATGAGGGTGTAGGAACGTTTCAAGTCTATAATTATTTTGAGCAGAAATATGCTGTATTTTCACTCCAGGTTCCGCCCGTCCTTTCATATAGTTAATAGTATCATCGTCCATATCACTAGGTGCTCCAGTGTCTACCCAAGCATCATAGGAAGATCCCTGGTGTCTATTCACATACTGCTTCTTGATTATATACTCACCATGTAAGCCCTCCAAAGTTAATTGAATTGACTTCACACGTTCGTCTTCGAATACTTTATAGCGACTAGTTGGTGAGAGTTGGGAATAATCGAAACTTCGGTATAAATGATTAGGATGGCTATAATTGAAAAGTAGTATTTGGTAGTCTTCGCCACTTTTAGTGACGATCATATCTTCTAGTTTAGTAACTAAATAATCACCAAGCTTGCTTAGAAAATAGAATGCATGGTACCCAGCCTTTTTTATTCCATTGTAGGTCATTAATCCAAACCCTCCATGGAAGAGCGGCTGCTCTAATTGAAACTCATCAAATATGTCTGTGAATGTCCAAAAACCCATCCCTTTTACTTTTTCAAAGTTTTCAATAACATTCTTAGTGATAAAGGCTCCCATATAACAAGTGTCGTGTAAGAGGTCCCTGCTATCCGTATTTGCATTCCATTCCGTTATCCATCGTTCTTGATTTAGTGTTACTAATTCTTTGCTCTGATGAATCATATCGTCAATAATTTTTGAAAAATTATGTTCATCACCTAGCATAATGCTATTAGATTCAGCTACTTTTTGCATAACGGTTCCTGTTAAGTCCATACCACTTACAATTTCTATTGATTTGGGTTTTGATGAAGAATTTTTGGATAAATTGTAAACATGAAAGGAAAAGAAATCTACACCAACCTTTTCTTTTTCTGCAAAAGCATCAAATTCACTTAACCAAGTTTGGTGTTTGGAAAAGTTAATGGTTCCAAACCCTCCAATTTTTAATTCAGGATCGATTGCTTTTATGCATCGATAACTCTCCGCATAAAAGGTAAAGAATTCCTGCCTTGTCCCTCCCCAGAAATGTTGTACTTCCGGTTCATTCCAGAATTCAAAATACCATGTTCTAACTTCTTGAAGTCCATACCGATTCATTACATGTCTGAAAAATGCATCCAGTAATCTTATCCAACGATCCATTTCTTTTGGAGGGGATACAAAAGCATCCCACCAAAATATCTTCTTTTCAGTACTTGCTAAATCTTTTGGCATAAATCCAATTTCAATAAAAGGCTTTACATGGGCGTCAAGTAAATTATCCAATAAAGAATCAATGTGATTAAAGTTAAAATAAAAGGACCCATCCGATCTCTCGTTATAAACCATGAGTTGGTCCGAAAAAATGCCGTGAAATCGGATGTATTCGAAACCTATATCGCCCTGAATCTGTTTCAATTGATCATAGAAATCCTTTCTGAGGGCATGAGGAGCAAATCCAAAAGTCGATAATCTTGTGAAAGAACGATCTATTTTATGTAGATAATTCGTAACATCAATTGTTCTTGTTTCACCTTTTGTTATTTGGATGTCTCCAGTATCCTTACGATCAAGGTATTTGAATAGATTGGTGAATGATTCCTTGCTGTTGATACTCAGATAATCCTTTACGATGCCTTTTTTTAGTTCTAATTGATATTGTTCTCGATATTGCATTGGCGTTATCCCCAATACTTCCTTGAAGACTCTGTAATAGGCTTTACTGTCTGGAAAACCAAATTTAAGAGCAATCTCCGTTACGGTTTCTTCTGTTGTCCGCAAGGTGAATAATGATTTGTTTAAGCGCATGCTATCTAAGTATTTTTTCAGGGAAACCCCTACATTGGATTTAAAATATCTGGACAGATAATGTGGATTTAATGAAAACTTTTTTGCTATATCCTGTAAACCAAAGTGTACTTCTAGACAATGGTCATTCATATAATGAAGTATTTCTGCGAGTCTTTGGTCATCTTCCATTCGCTTTTGCTTTGTTGTTGTCGGCACTTCAAAATGTTCTAGCAAAATGACTACAAGATCCAATAGCATTTTCTTAACCTTAAGGTGGTAAAGGTTTTTCTTATTCAATACCAGGTCCATCATATTAGCTAGGATATATTTTATTTCATCTAAAACAAACATAGATCCTTCTTCAACTTCCCTTGAATTCAAATAGAATCTTTTTTGCTCAAGATCAGTCCCCAAATTCTTAAAGTACCGGTTGTCAAATTGCAGAGCTAACACCTGTGTTTGTCCAAACACTGTCTTAGAATTGATAAAATGCAGCTCATTTCCATTCACAAGAAAAACATCACCCATTTGAAGATGATAGTCATCTTGGTTAACCCTGATATCCAATTCGCCTTCCAACACAAAAAGAATTTCAGTCGCTTCGTGCCAATGAAAAGGAAATTGTTCTACTGTATGTGTGAAAATGTTAATCGGCAAATCAACCTGATAATCTATCTGCTCATATTGGTAATGCATTCTTCACCGCCCCTTGTATGATAATTATCCATACTTTAGCATAAGAAAAATATCTATACAATTTTTCAAGTGTTTGTTTAAAAGACTAGGTAAAAATAAAGAGGCTTTTCAAAAGTTGTGGTAACTAATGAACAGCCTCTTTTATTTTTTTAATACATTAATAAAATGTTAGCATTTAGATAAGATGTGAGATTGGTGGTAGGGGTTTAAATAAAGAAAGTTAATTATTGAAAACATCGGCTGTATCAATTCGAAAACCTTCAAACAATCTGGATGTTACTTCACCTTTATTTTTTTGCATATCATGTTGTTCATACATATTCTGATCATTGAGGGCATATACCACGACTGCATTCAACATTGGATTAACAATCCAATACTCTTTGACACCATAATTCATATAGATATTTAACTTGGTAATAAGATCATGTGACTGATTGGAGGGGCTTAAAACTTCAACAATTAGACTTGGAACGCCAACATATCTAGCATCTGTAAAACCACTTTCATCACAAATGATGCTTATATCCGGAATGACAATTTTGCTGTCCTTCACTTTTTCATTTTTTAATTCAATATCGTATGGCGCATGAAATAACTCGCAAGACTTGCCTTCAATATAACTCCCAAATTTGTTCTCCAGCTTTCTAGATATACGTTGGTGCTTTGTCGATGGGGATGGTGACATATAAACAAATCCATCAATATATTCTAGTAAAGTATCGGATTTTTCACGTATTTGGAAATATTCATCAATAGTCATGGAATCCGTACGGTACTGATTCATTACGCCCATCCCCCTTTTTTCTGAAATTACTAATTTTATTTTACCACGTTTTGTTAAAGGCACTCACTATATTGAACCTCAAAAAGCGTTTGAAAATTTGTCTAAATAAAGAAAGTCTATTTTTCATACTGACTCTTTGAAGTACGAAAAAAGTGCCTGGTCCTTGTACTTTCTAGAGTAATTTCTATTCGGAAATGAAAAAAGAGGCTTCCATTAAGTTAACATTACAGTTACTTCTAATTTTCACTTTTTACCACCATAGATAACTGCATGGGTATTTGTATGAAAAAATGTCAGAATAATTAGGCCGCTAAATGCAGTATAGAATTTCATTTCTATAAGCACTAATGTCACAAACACCCATTTTTTTGAAAAATAATTATTCAAATGACAAAAGATATCATTAAATTACGTTATTTAACACCCTAAATAGATTTTTTGTAGATAAATAGATTTATTTCACATCAACACATTCCATATATTAGTAAATAATGTTATATTTTAGTTGTTATTCTTTCATCCTATTTCATGCAAGTTATAATAGGATAATTACATCCAGTTTCTTCACAAGCAGCAAGCTATGGATCTATTATAACTCGATCATATGGGAATCATGGAATTACATACTTGTTAGAAAAATTAGTTCTTCGAGTCCAAACGTTAGTCTAAGCCATTCTACTACTCCGACTAGCTACCTATTTACTTCCTTCACCTAAGAGAATTTCTTATACAAACGCAACTAACATAAATAATAATATTTCTACTTCAGGTAAACGTCTCCCAACCTATCGCTCTGGATATGGTGGCGTTGAAAAAAAGTATTGCTTGTCAGCATACCCTTTCTGAAAATAATTTTGTGAGTTATAAGCATCATTGGATCTTAGACACCTTGATTGATTTAAACAGGAGAACACGCCTCCTGTTATCTTTATACAAGGAGGGTTTTAAATGAAACCTTTAGTATTTTTGAATTACTTAATATTGCTGTTATTTCTGATTGCCTGTGAAAGTAGTGCGGAGACACCTGATATACCAAACAACTTGGTTATCAAGCTTGATAATAATCAGGAAGGTTCGATTGAAACAGCAAGAATACATACAGCTGCTTTTATTAACTTGAATGTTGATGATGTTGCTAATCAACTACTACAAGCGGAAGTAATCAATAAAAGGACCTATGCCGAAGGCCAGCAATTTGAAACGGATGGGGACATATTCAAAGAATATATGTTGGTTTACGATGGTGGGAAAGCTTTTGGTGAGTCGAGTGGAGTGAACGGTGGATTTAATTACTCTAAATATATAAAAAATGAAAATAAACACTATCAAACTGTTGCAAATTTAGATCCTACTTCGACTAATCAATCACCTCCTTATGCCCTGAATAGTGACTACCAAACTTTTAATGACTTATCTTTTTTGCCGTATGACGAGGCAGAGCAAGACGTTCTAGAAACATTTTCATCTGTTGGGATTAAGAACTTGCAAACAGAAGTTATCTATTCTCTCGACCAAAAAACAATGAACACCCACTCTACTCAATATATGGAAGCAGCAGATGAGGATGAAACGCAAACAGAATGGACGGCGGAAGACGAGGCTTATTTGTTTTTTTTAAGACAAGCTGTTGACAATATTCCACTTGCAAATTTTATTTGGCAAACGGAAGCTCGAGGGGTAAACGAAGCGACAGAAACGGTTATAACCGCTATTTACAATAAGGATGGAGACCAACAACTAAGTGCGACAGGGGTATATGACATTCTAAGTAGTAGCCAACCTCAAGATATTATTGATCATAAAGATGCATTAAATAAGATTGTTGAACATTATTCCTCTACCATACTAACAAACGAAACAACTATTTATGAGCAGGATCTTTATTATGTTGGCGTTGTCGATGGAGAAAATTATAAGCTAATTCCTGCATGGGTATTTCAACTTGTTAGTAAGCAAACAGATGACAAGGGAAAAGAATACGATGAATATAGTTATTTTGTCATCAACGCAATATCTGGTGAAAAAATAAAAGAGGCAGGCGAGTAAAATAAATGAACCTATTTCTAAATCTGCAAAAAATTAACTTTCTACAAGCTGTACTATCTTTCCGCTTTTTATTTAGTAGTTTTTTAGTTTTCATAACGATTACTGCCACGACTTTAGCGATTCTTGACGAACCACAAGATGTGATCGCTCTACTAGAGTTTGGATTAACTGGCTCTCACGGAAGTCTCATGTTAATCATGGGGACTTTACCTTTACTACCTTTTGCGATTTCTTTTGCTGTTGAGTGGGAACAGAAATCCGTTTTGTTTTGGGTCATTCGTACAGGTGTTAACCGCTATGCTATTAGTAAGATAATTACAGGTGCATTTTCAGCATTCTTGGTAACTGCAGTAGGCTTAAGTATTTTTGTACTGGCTATGGATGCGTGGCTACCAATCTATGATCATAGCTATGGAGTGGAGGCATATCAACCCTTTTTGACAGATGGACAGATTACATTGTACTTGTTATTTCGTATTTCCCATATTTCCTTAACTTCCGTATTGTTCGCAATATTAGCCTTTTGGGTATCCACCATGATTCCAAATAAATATGTTGCTATGGCGGCTCCAGTAGTATTCTATTTTATCGCTCATAGACTAACAACTACACTGAACATACCAGTTTACTTAAAAGCACTTACCATAATTGAAGGTCAATACGACGCTGGTTCTCCTCTTTCAACCATCTTGTTGAAAGCAATTACTGTGTTGGTTTTGTCGTTACCATTAGCTTATTTATCGGTGAGAAATATTAGAAGGAGGATTATACATGACTAATGCAAAGATGGTATTATTTTGCACACAAATAAATATGAAAAAGTGGCTCGTAAACCCAAGAATTTATACAATCTTTGTATTAGTATTTGTTTTCTTGCTTTATCACTCTTATGGTCTATCTACTTTTTCAGATGAAGTAGGACATGGCGTAAGTCCGTGGGTATTTCCTCATTTAATAACGCCACCTGTCTTGCAAGTGTTTGCTTTTTTTATGGTTCTTTTATTTTGCGATGCGCCATTTAATGATCGACACACCCCATTTGTATTGATCCGAACAGGTCGAAGAAACTGGATTATTGGTCAGATTCTATACATTGTATTTGCATCGGCAATTTTTACAATATTCACCTTTATTACATCTATTATTGTACTTATTCCAAATATCCAATTTTCCATAGATTGGGGGATTCTGATTAAATCTCTAGCTTCTGACCCATCTATCGCACCAACAACCGTTACGGTGTTCTTTAATCCTGGATTATTATCAACTGCTCCAATTACTGCAACAATTGGTAGTATCTTTCACTTTTTTACTGTCGCTGTTTTCATTGGTGTTGTTATATTATTCTTTAATCTCTTGTTTAAACAAATGATGGGGGTAGTTGTCGCAGGAGTATTTATTGCCCTCTCTTTTTTTGTTCTATATATTGGGAATATAATCTTTGGTTTTAAAATATATTATTTTTCTCCAGTTAGTTGGATGAGTATATCCTATTCTGGTTGGAGTGATAGTGGATCATTTCCGTCACCTATATATGCTATCTCTGTTTTATTGCTCTCTATTATTATGATGAGTATCGTTTCTGTGTTGATTTTTTGTCAAAAAGATATGGAGTTAAAGGGAGGGATGAGTTAATATGGCAGAAAATATGGTAGAAGTAATTGGTGCTGTAAAGAAATTTAAAGATGTAGTGGCTTTAAATGACGTTTCTATTAATTTTGAAAAGGGCAAAATTCACGGAATTATTGGTAGAAATGGTTCTGGAAAAACAGTTTTATTCAAAACAATATGTGGGTTTATGAAGCTAGACTCAGGAAAGATTCATATTGAAGGAAAAGAAGTTAAACCAACTACGAATCAAGAGATCGGTCTCATCATTGAAGAACCAGGATTCATAGACAGTCTAAGTGGTTATAAAAACTTAAAACTGCTTGCCTCCATCAGAAGGAAAATAAACGATGAAGATATTAAGAAGGCCATTGAATTAGTTGGACTTGATCCTACTACAAAAAAGCCGGTGAAAAATTATTCGTTAGGTATGCGGCATCGGTTAGCAATAGCACAAGCGATTATGGAGAAACCGAGATTACTTATACTGGATGAACCAATGAATGGATTAGATAAAAGTGGCGTGATAGAGATGCGACAGTTATTCAAAAGATTAAAGGAAGAAGGCATTACTATTATTCTATCTTCACATTACGCCGAAGACATCGAGGCACTATGTGAAACTGTTTGTGAGATGGATAATGGCTTTTTAGTTAAGGTCCAGTAATAAAGAAATTTATAAAATTCCCTGTAAAATTTAGTATTCCTTACGTTTAAATAGGTACATAAAAATAAGGCTTCTTATTAGTCGTGCAACAAATAAGAAGCCTCTTTTATATAATTGACGTTAGCATGGAGATAAAATGGTGTATCTTATACTTACCACTTTATTGCTTACTAAGTATCTATTTTATTGCACTCAAATAAAGGTTTAACGAGTCTTCTACTTCACTTGCAACTATCTTAATAAAGTCATCATATTCTTTTTCTGTATGTGCTTTATCTAATGCTTCGTAATAAGCAATACGGTTTTCTACTTTAATAACAATTGGAGGAAAACCGTGTTTCATGAGTTCTAAATTTAATAACAAACGTGATGTTCTACCATTTCCATCGACAAATGGGTGAATACCAACAAATATAGCGTGTAGCATAGCTCCACGAACAACCGGATGCAATTTTTTTGTTTCTGCTTTTTCATACCAGCCAAGCAACTGCTCCATCTCTTCTTTTATAAGGAAGGGAGCTGGGGGTATATGTTTAGCCCCAGAAATAAAAACTTGCTGGTCACGATATACACCTGCATACTCATCGTCAATTCCTTTTAGAATAAGTCGATGTAGATTTTTAATTTGCCACTCCGACAAAGGTTCATCCTTTTGTACAATCTCCTCTACATATTGGATAGCATCCCGATGATTAATAACCTCCAAGTGTTCACGCAGTGTTTTACCACCAACAGTAATTCCTTCTAGGACTACCTTCGTTTCATTGATCGTTAACGTATTTCCTTCAATCGCATTTGTATTGTATGTCCATTCGAGTAATAGCTTTTCACGTAAGCTTTTTACTGTGTAATTAGGTAACGGCCGATTGGCATCTAAGTAATCCTTCTTTTGATTAATTTGTTCGAACATCGTTTCACCTCTCTAACTGAAACATACAAAACTGGAGAATTCTAACATTGAACTGACTATAACTTTAAAAGTAAATTAAATCAAATAAAAAAAGCCTATTTTATTGCTTTACTAGAATAATTGAATTTGTTGGCTTTTCTCTTTATTTTCACCATATAGACTATAACCAATATTTTTATATCCCTTTAACCGTTTCTGAAACATTTTCTGTAAAATATCCACATTTGAGTCTACATAATCAAACACTTTTACTTCATCTTTATTAAGGTGGTCCCGGTGGAGACGACCTACATATTGCTGCAACGTTCCTTTCCATGAGATCGGCATTGTTAGAAAGAGTGTATCTAATCTAGAATCATCAAACCCTTCTCCGACATATTTTCCTGTCGCAATTAATAATCGCTCCTCACTATCCGGTAAATTAATTAACTCTTTTATTTTTTGTTTTCGATCTTTCTTTTTCATAGCTCCAGTTAAAATAATTATATTTTTAGCAAACCCCTTAAAAAGTTCATAGAGCTCATCAATATGATCTAAGCGTTCCGTTAACACTATAGGTGATCGCTTTTCATCTAGTGCTTGTAGAACATCATTAAAAATCATATCATTTCGTTCTTTATTAGTAGATAACAAAGAATAGATAGCTTGTATGTCCGTTTCATTCGTTTTTAATTCTGTTTCTCTTTGCACAAGTGTTTGTTTAAACGAGCGAATACTCGCTTGTATTTTTTTATTGGTTTTATACCTTATTGGTCCACACTGCATAAATATGATCGGGTGCAAACCGTCTTTTCTAACTGGGGTTGCTGTTAGCCCATACACCTTTTTTGCTCGTACTGCTTTTAATACCTTCTCAAAGCTAACAGCAGAAATATGATGACATTCATCCACGATAATTTGCCCATAATGATGTAACTCTGGTTTGATTTCACCATTACGATTAAGTGATTGAATAGTAGCTATATCTATGTTGTAGCTTGGTTTATTTTTTCCTCCACCAATTTGGCCAACTTCTTTTACTGGGATGTTTAGAAAAGTGGATAATCGCTCTTTCCATTGTTCAACTAACTGTGTTCGATGCACAATGATGAGTGTATTGGTTTTATTTCTACTAATTAATGCTGCAGTTGTCACTGTTTTTCCAAAACCAGTATCTGCCGCCAATACTCCATTATCATAATTAGCCATGGCTGCAACAGCATCTTCTTGTTGGATAGAGAGCTGACCGTGAAACTTTGCATCAATTCCTTTTCCCATATTTTGTCTGTTTAATATTTTAAGAGATATTTTATATTTTGAAAAAATATCCTCTACTTTTTCTATTAATCCCCTTGGTAATAGGAGCTTATTGTCATTTATTTGTGTACAATCAATCATTCTAGGCATTCGATGTGTAGAATAACGTTTTGCTTGGGCTTTGAAAAACTCTGGATTTCCAAATGTCGCAAGTTTTTGTAACTCAGTTAGTATATTATTAGGTAATAAATCCTTAGGAATTTCAATACCCTGATTTAATTCGATAGTAATTTTTGTTGGCATGTTAATATTCTCAACTTGCTCTTTTACCATAATAGGATTCTCTTCATTAGAGAATTTTTTTACTATTTGTAAGATATCTTTTTCAGATATCTTTTTAACCGTAGATAAATATTGCCATTGATCGTCGTATTCCTGAAATGAATCGTTTACGAATACACTATTACCTTTCACTTTTGCTTGTTTTTGTAATGGGAGGGCAATTAAATTACCAAAACCACCTTTAGGTAATATGTCTTGATTAGGGAACATTCTATCAAAGGAATCCATACCAACTTCAAAGCGTTTTTCACTTGTTTTCGATAATAGAATCCTCCCAAACTTTCTAGCTGCCGAAGCACTAATTGCCTTCTCGAAAAAGAACCATACATGAGCCCCTTCTCCTGATCTGGAACGTTCGATATGATATGGTAGCCCTAATCTTTTACAAGTTTCACTAAATGCTTGTACATCATCTTGCCAATGTTTTTTATCAAAGTCGAGAGCCAGAAAATAACACGTATTATCTTCAAGTAACGGATATACCCCTACCGTTTTACTCCCACTTAAATGTTCGTAAATAACTTGGGTGCTTAAGGTTTGAAATGATTGATTAGAGCAATCCTGACATTTGATTTTAGGTTTTCGACAAAGCTCTTTATCCCACTCATTAGCACATACAGGTGAATAACCAGATTTGCCAGTAGTGCTCGATTCCCACCTTTTTGCAAACACGTCTGATCTTCCACGAAAAAGGTTCATGAATAGCAAAATAGCCGCTTTTTCCTTAGGAGAAAAAGCAGTCTTTGTCTTCGGTTGAGATGTTCGAGTGTAAGAGTTACTAAGACCATCTGCTTTATAGAGATCCTTTTTTAATTGCGTATTCTCTTTTTTTAATCTATCAATTTCTTTTAAAGCAGACCTGAGCTGTTCTTGAATATCCATAAGGCTACTCCAATCACTAAAAACTTTAACTCTAGTTTAGCCAATAATTTGCTTGTTTAACAGTATATTTTAATGTATTGGCATCCATATGAGATTAATATGAGTTTTATAGTATTCCCCGTTCGAAATGCATCTCAAAAAATTACAAAACATAATTAACCAATCCTTTTGTGAATACAGTCAGAAGTCCGTCCCGAATGAAGAAGAAGTCCTCACTCGTTGTAAAGAGTAAAAGAGTAAAAGAGTAAAAGAGTAAAAGAGTAAAAGAGTAAAAGAGTAAAAGAGTAAAAGAGTAAAAACTCTCTAGAATAAGCTAGAGAGTTACACGTTTAGAACTATTTATAAATATCTCCACGATTTCCTATTGCTTCGATAAAACTACTTGCTCTTGGTGGTCAATATTAAAAATCACACGGTAACTCCCAATTCTTAATCTATACAACCCTCTATGCCCTTTAAGATTTCTAATATCACCTTCAGGAGGAATGGATAAAAGTCCTTTTAATCCAGTTACAATTCTCTCTTGTGAGTTTTTATCTAATTTAGCTATGAATTTAACTGCGGACTTATGGTAAATCAACTTGTAGTCCGAATTCACGCTTCGTATCCTCCCCTGAATTGTATCCGTCTTTACTTTCTAACTGCTCGAGTTCTTCTTCTGTTAAAGGATCATTGTCACTTTTTAACTCATCTATCTTTTGCCATGATTCAGGCTTTTTGTTCTTAGATCGCTCAATCAAAAATTCCATAAAGTCATAGGCCGCTTTCTTATCCTCATCGTTTAAAGATTCCACCATCTTATATAAATCTTCCTTTCGAACAGCCACTTCCACACCACCTTTATCTCCATATACTTGTAGCTTTATTATAAGCCATTTTGATTGGTTTTTAAAAATGTCTCTCTACATATGCTTCTTATATATACTATGCACATCTCTAACAACAGCAATAGAAAAAGACTTCTAATTAGTTGATCACTAATTAGAAGCCTCTTTTAATATCTGATGTTAGCATTTTGTTACATGGACCCTTATACATCAAGGGTTTGGGGCCGATATTACATCATGCCGCCCCTATGGTGAGAGTGTGTAATATCTTTAACACTGTGTGCGTAGAGTGCGGTATATTAAGGTTTTGATTTTTACTGTAGTGGGTTCCATCTTCATTAGCGTGCATGCTAGCTGCCTTGCGTAAATATTAGGAATCCTTTTATACTAAGTGCATTCTATTTCAACCAATCAACATGAACAGACTTTACAAAGACATTTCTATAACCTATTTGATAGCCCACATTAAACCTTTTTCTATATACTCATTCCAAAAATCCCATGTATGCCCTCCAGGTGACTCTAAATATGTGTGTTCTACATGTTCAGACTTTAAGAAATCACGGAATTTATGGTTAACATCCAATAAGAAATCCTCTGTACCACATGCTAAATAAATTTCAGGTATTCTTGTATCGGTTTTCTTCAAGTTCCTTAACAAAGCTTCAGGGTCTTTACCGCTACCCTGAAGTTGGGTTAGGTCACCGAAGACACTTTTTAGATATTTATAATCGGCAATCCCGTCATCATAATCGGTACTTGCGTTCTGTATATTATATGTAATTATAGCTGAAGACAAAGCAATAATTCTTCCAAAGTTACCGGCATATTTTAATCCATTTCGAATCGCACCATAACCACCCATAGAAAAACCACCAATAAACGTATCTTCTTTATTGTGTGACAATGGAAATAGCTCTCGTGTATATTTAACTAACTCGTTTCCTACATATTCTCCGTATAATGCCCTTCTATCCTCATCGTCAATATAAAAATGATTTTCTCCTGCAGGCATAAAAACAGCAACATGAAACTTATCTGACAACTCACGAATTTTACTGAAGCTTATCCAATCAGTCACACCACCTGAATATCCATGTAACAAATAAAGTGCTTTCATAGGTCTTTGATTGACTGTTGGTTTTCCCGGTATCTCCATAGTATCTAATGGGATAAGTGCATTAAATATTACTTCTCTTTGTAAGGCTTTTGAATGATAATTGACCTGTAACATCGCCATTGTTCATACTCTCCTTTATTAGGGATAATAGCTTTTACGCCCATCATAACTTCCCCTGTAATTCTAATCTCTCATACTATCATAAGTAGATAAATGGTTCTTTTGCATCAATAAAGGTAACAGGACAATCATTAACCAATGGCTTAAGCCATTCTTGCATGTATTTCATACCCCATTCCTCACTTCTTTCATGACCAAGAACAATCATACCTTTATTTAGACCTAGCATTTTTGCATCATTAATATATGCACAGAGTGTCCATTCTAATATTTCACCACAAACAACTACATCTACATTGTGTTCACGGATCCATTCCATCGGCATTTGTTCTCTGCCTAAACCGAGACTACCTCCACCAACTAAAATACCAACCCTTTGACACTTCATTTCTGGATCACCAACAATTTGTATTGTATTCATTGATAATTTATCTTTAAAGAAACTTGCTAACTCTGCTAAAGATTCACCCTCGATTTCATAGATTGATAACCTATCCTTCATAATTTCATTAAGTTGAGATGGATTATTATTAACGTTTGTAATTGTATCTTTGTCCTTTTGATCTGGTGCTTTATCATCCCAATTCAATACCTTGATTAACCCATCATAGATTTTATCTGTTTCACCTAAATGCATATAATCGTGAAAACGCCATATAGCAATATTGTTGTTTTCTATTAATTTCTTCTTCGACAGGTATAAAGGGTCTTCATATAACCAATCTAATTCATCATTTCCAGTATAAAATGTTGGTTCATGTGTGATAATAAAATTTGCTCCTAAATCTATTGCCTGAGTAATTACATCAACAGTAGCCATAAATGTAGTAACTATTCCCTTAACTTCTGTATTGTAATCACCACATATGAGCTTATCCCCAGTACTATCGAGTCTAAAATCACCACATGTGTGACTTATTACATTCTCAATTACTTCTTTCACATTCATGTCATTTACCTCCCTAAGGTTCCAAATAAAGCTTATTGTTTTACGACAATTAAGTAGTTTCTCTTTCCAATAATTTAATCGGCAAAATAGTTTCCGCAGGAGGATTTTTTGCTAATATTTGCTTAATTAAATTTTCAACTGCGATTTTACCCATTTCTTTAATAGGTTGTTCTATCGTTGAAATCATATAATTCCGATTATATCCTTGGGCTATGCCATCATATCCTACTATTTTTACTTGGTTAGGTATTTGAAACCCTAATCTGTGACATTCATTTACAACCTGCATTGCAATAACATCGCTACTTGCAAATACTCCATCTATATCAGGATGATCGTTGAATAGTTTATGGACCAATCTTTCATAATCCTTTAAATCAAATCCATTGATATCAGTTTCTACTACTACATATTCTACTCCATGTTGAACGACCTGTTCCATAAACGCTTCATGCCTCTTCTTCGCTAATAGGTTTAGTTGTAAATTACCACTGATATGGGCGATTTTTTTACACTCTTTTCCAATCAATAATTGAGTTGCTACTCGCCCACCTTCATAGTTATCCGAACAAATGTAAGGAATTTCATCGGAGATCTTTCGGTCAATAGTAATTACTGGAAGGTTAATTAATTCAAAGTCTTCTACACTTATTGTCTGGCTCCCCATAATAATTCCATCTACTTGACTTGCTTTTAATAAATCAATGTACTCTTTTTCCTTGGCTCTATTTAGCAAGGAATTACAAAGAAGAACTTTATACCCGTGCTCATATGCATAATACTCAATATATTTTGTTAACTCAGAAAAGAATGGATGAGATATATCTGGAATGATTAAGCCAATAATATTTGATTTTTTTCTAGACAAAGATCTTGCTATTTCATTTGGTTGATAATTGAGTTCAACTATAGCTTCTTGTACTCTTTCCTTCAGATGATTACTTAGATATCCACGGTTATTTAATACTCTTGAAATAGTTGTAACAGAAACACCTACCTTCTCAGCAAGATCTTTTATCGTTACAGTCATTTAGTTTCCTCGTTTCTTTGAAATCATGATGATGGAAATGCATAATTCTAGTAATCTTAGTTACTATAAAATTCAAAGTAATATTACTTATTTTAAAGCACCATCTGTAATCCCTTGAATTATATGTTTTTGTAATACCAAATATAAAATTAATACAGGAATCATTGCCATAAGTAATCCTGCCATCAATGGTGCATAATCCACAGAATAGGATGAGAAAAAGTTAAAGACAGATAACGGCAACGTTCTAAGCTCAGGCGATTGCAGTATTAAACTAGCCAAAAGATAATCATTCCAAATAATTAGAACCTCTAATATAATTAATGTAACCATTACTGGTTTTAATAATGGAAAAACTACCACAAAGAAAGTTCGCAATCTTGAGCTACCTTCCATAAATGCTGCTTCTTCTAATTCATAAGGAATCCCTTTAATAAATCCATGAAATGTAAAAACGCCTAAAGGCAACCCAAACCCAACATACATAAACATTAATGTCGGACGCATATTCAACAGATCCATCTCACCATATAGAATAACTAGTGGAATCATTAATACTTGGAATGGGAGTGCCATTGACGATAAGATGGTGAAAAATAGTATCTTGTTAATTCTCCATTTAAATCTAGCAAATAAATATGCTGTCATTGCAGAAAAAAATACAATTACTATTATACTTCCAACTGTTAGTAGCAATGAATTAAAAATACCTTGCATAAAATTCATACTTTGAAAAGCATCAACATAATTTGAAAAATTTAATGATTTAGGTAATGAAAACGGACTTTCAATAAAGTGTTGTGTCGCCTTAAATGAGTTCATTACTACTATGATAAAAGGGACTAAAAAAATAAAAAGTGTGATGTATAAAGCAATCGACTTAGAAATTGCTAGAAGGCTGTTACTGTTTTTAACCATCAAGCCTCTACCTCCCGTTTTTTAAGTATATATGTCTGAGTAATTGCAATAAGAGCTACTGCCATGAAAAGAACAATTGCTTGCGCCTGTCCTGCACCATAATCGTTAGATAAAAATGCTTTTTGAACGATATGATAAGAGACCATTTCAGTAGAATTATATGGACCACCATCAGTCAATGATAAATTAATATCATATGCTAAAAATGCACGGGTAATCGTTAAGAAAAAACAAATTATAATGGATGGAATGGTAAGTGGTAATATAATCTTTCTTAGAATTTGAAAATAATTTGCTCCATCAATACTGGAAGCTTCTATTACCTCTTTAGGTACGCTTGCGAAACCTGCCATATATATAATGACTAGGTAACCTACTAGTTGCCAAACTGAAGCAACGACAAGCGCCCAAAATGCTTTATCTGGATCTCCTAACCAAGATTTCTCAAAAATACCCCAGCCATATTGATCCCCCAAATATGGCAATACCTGAGAAAATAGAGTTTGCCATAAGTAACCTAAAACTATTCCTCCAATTAAATTTGGAGTAAAAAAGCCCGTTCTAAGTAATCCCTGGCCGTTTATTTTACTTGTAAGTGCCAGGGCTATAAAAAAAGCAATAAGATTGGCAAATATTAAACAAGCAATAACATATTTTATTGTAAACCAGAATGAGGTAAGAAAATCTTTATCAGTAAATACTTCGAAGTAATTACTCAATCCAACAAAGGTGCTATCTCCTGTTGCAACACTCCAATTTGTAAACGTTAGATATAGACCAAAAATAAATGGAATAACGATAACAGCTGAAAAAATAATTAATGTTGGTCCCCCAAACAACAGAAAGATTCCAATGTTTTTGAGTTTTTTGTTTTGTCTCATACAGTTACTCCTTTAACAAAATGTGGAAAAGAAGTCTTTTCCACATTTTGATTTTATATATTATTTAGAAGATTCCCAGTAGTCTTCAAACTCATTGTATAATTCTTCACGTTCTATATTATTTGATAAGTACTTTTGCATGGATGCACCTACTTTTGACCACCAATCAGGTTGAAAATAGTTCATTACACTAATGTTAATAACATCACCCTTGTTAACATACTCATCAACACTATGTGAAATAATGTTAGGGCTTTCAGCTAATAAATTTTCATATGGCATATTTAAGCCCATATCAGTTATGATTGCCATTTGTCCTTCTTCACTTGTTAGCATCCACTCAATTAAGTCTTTTGCTGCTTTTTGCTGAGCCTCTGTAGACTCTGTATCATCAATGGCAAATAATTTAGGTTCACTAAAAGCTATCTGACTATTACCATAATCCTCTGGGTTATTACTAATTGGAACTGGAATAACACCAAATTCATCATCTCTACCCTCAAGTTGTCCTATTACTGCCCAAGTCCAATCACCCATAAAATAGAATGCTGCCTCACCTTTTGCAAAGGCTGTACTATCTAAGTTATAGTCAGACACGAGAGGATCATCTTTTCTAAGGTTATATTTCTTTAGTAAATCAAAAGTATCCATTAAACCATTAAATTGCTTATTCTGTGATAAATCAGCTTCTCCATTTTTCAAGTCCTCAACAAATGCAAGATTTTCATCAACGTCTTGAGACTGCAATGCATAGCCCAAACCCGTATAATGAGAACCTAATGACCAGTCTGCCCCATGAATCACTACAGGTGCTGTTCCAGCAGCATCAATTTTTTCAAACAACGTTGCTAAATCATCACGTTTTCTTATCGATGCTGGATCAAATGATTCGCCAGTCGCATCCTCCACTGCTCGTTTGTTATAAAGTAGACCATACCCTTGTGAAGTCCAAGGCACTCCCAAGAATTTACCATCTAGCAATACACGATCTATTGTACCTGGCTTAGTCAATTGCTCATATTTTTCACGATCTGACTCTAAATCTAAGAATTTATCCTTATATTGCAATATTGCTCCAGCATCTAAGTTAGCAATAGTCGCTGGTGTACCCGATGCTAATAAAGACTGGAATTTCTCTATTTGCGCTCCACCAATTGGTGTAGGTATTAACTCAACTGTAACATTTGAATTTAATTCATGATATTTATCAAATAAATTTTCAAATACCTCGTTTACCTCCGCTGAAGTATTGAAGAAAGTAATTTTCACATCTTCACTTTGCTCTTCGTTACTGTTTGAATTGTCACCACTGTTTGAGTTATTATTTGAATCATTTTCAGATGTTGAACTATTGCTTGAACAAGCAACTAACATAGATAGTAATACTATTGATAATAAGATAACAATACGTTTCAATTTCATAAAATTTATCCTCCAATCAATTTATATACTTATTCACCTTTGGACTGCCAATAATCTCCAAACTCTTCAATGAATCCCTGCCTATCTATATTGTCTGTTAAGTACTTTTGCATAACGGAACCTATTTCGGCATAGTGGTCTCCAGGAAGGTACTTCATAATTCCTATGTTAATCGTATTACCCTCTTCAGCATATTTTTGAATTGCTGGTGATAAAAGATTATCACTTTCCACTTTCACATCTTTGTACGGCATCGTGATTCTTTGTAAATTAACAAATGCACTTTGCCCCTCTTCACTGGTTACCATAAACTCAATAAAATCCTTAGCAGCTTGCTGTTGTTCTGGAGATGATTTAGTATTATCAATAGAAAATAAGAATGGTTCTGAAACTGGAATTTCGTTATTACCGTATTGAGAAGGATCATTACTTATAGGAACTGGAATTATTCCATACTCTTTGTCATGTCCTTCCACAGGCTGAATGTTCGCCCATGCCCAATCTCCCATAAAATAAAATGCCGCATTTCCCCTAGCAAAATCAATACCATCATGTTCAATATTAGCTACTAGCGGGTCATCATATCGCAAATTATATTCCTTTAATATATCAAAAGTATCGATTAAACCATTCAAGACATTATCGTTTGATAAATCTACTTCTCCATTCTTAAGTCCTTCAATATAGTTAAGGTTATCTTCGTTGCTCTTTGATTGTAAAGCATAATTCAAGCCCATATAATGCGAACCAAGTGACCAATTAGCTCCGTGAATGATTACAGGTGTTGTTCCGGAAGCTTTAATTTTTTCAAACAAACCTGCTAAAGCTTCCTGTGTATTAATAGATTCGGGATCAAACTTACCACCAATAGCCTCTTCTACCACTCTTGTATTAAATAGAAGTCCATATCCTTGTGTTGTAAAAGGAACTCCCAAGAATTTACCTTCAAAGAGATTTCGTTCAACAGTTCCTGAGAGAGTTAGATTTTGATACTTCTCTTTCTCAGTTTCTAAATCTAGAAAGCTATCTTTATATTTCAAAATAGTAGCAGGCTCTAGCATTGCTAAGGTAGGAGCATTGCCCGATGCTTGTAGTGCTTCATATTTTTGTATATAATCCAAGCCTGCTTGCGCATTAATCATTTCAACTTCTACTTCAGGTTTCACCTCCTCATATGCTTTTATTATTTCTGAGAACGTATTATTGTCATTAACTGTATAGAATGTAAGTTTTACATCTTCATCTCTATTAGTTTTACCATTCTCGCTTGTAGTGGTATTACTGTCTTCAGAACTTGAACATGCTGAAAATAATAAAACTAAACATACTAACAATAAACTACATACTGCCATTTTGAACTTCATATCAAATTACCCCCTTTTTTGTTATGAAAACGCTTCCTAATTTGTATGTTAACCGATTGACATATTAATGTCAACCGGTTGACATAAAATTCAAAAAATAAATGTGATTCTTAAAAATGTTAAGTTAAAATTCTAAGCTAAAGGTCAAAACAACATTAGTTGCATAAATGTGGTATTAATTTGGAAAGTGTTACTATACAATATACTTTGCCACTTTTCCTTCTTGATCGATATATTCTATAACTGTTTTATTTGTATTTAAATCCACAAACAGTTCACACATTCTGTCATTTAGTTGCCACCGAAGTTTCACTTCTCTAGCACTTGAATTAATTACATCAAAATTACCATTAAACGCATCGTATTCATTACGAAACTTAGTAAGTTGAATTAACCTTTGAACAACTTCCTTTTTAAGTGATTGTTCAATTTCACTTAGTGTAAAGTTATGACGGTTAATTTCTCTACCTTCCCCAGTTTCTAATACCCTCTGATGATCATTTTCACCTGCCAATAAACCAACATAGTAAACTTGAGGAATTCCAGGTGTGAAAAATTGTATTGCTCTTGCAGCTATATATGCATCATCATCACTATTTAGAACGGAGTAGTACGAACAACGTATCTGATGCACATCAAAACCATCTGAACTCTTATGTTCTTCAGATAATATATGACTGAGATTTGCCCCTCTGTCGACACAAACATCCACTACTTCCTTTGCTTCCTCCGTATCTATTAAATCATCTAAATCTGGCTTGACAGGAATACCATCATGACAATCGAGCATAGTAAATTGTTTGTGAGGCCGAACCCGCAAATACTCAAGTAATTCTCCACTTGATTTATTGGTTAACGCAGATAAGATTCTGAACGGTAATATAAAGTCATAAATCCAAAATCCATGCTCGGCAAGTTTATATTGGATGGTATAATGTGAATGAACTTCTGGAAGAATTTCGATATCATAATAATTGGCTGTCTCATGAATCCAATTTAAAAACTCATAAATTTCAGGTTCTACAAAAAAACAGCTTGTTCCAAGTTTTTTTACAACATATCCAACCGCATCAAGCCTTACTATTTTCACATTATGTTTTTTAAAATTCTTAAAAAACTCTATAAAAAGTTCTTTCACATCCTCAGAGTTTATATCTAAATCAATTTGCTCTGACGGATCAGTCTTTCCAAATGTTGTCCATACGGTTTCTTCTTCACCAGTTTCTTCAATTATTAATGTAGAATAGGGCTTTTTTCTGCGGAGAAACATCTTATCAATATCTTCTTGTTTTGGTTTTCCATCTTCCCACATTTTTTCTAAAGTAATAAATAAGTCAGCATACTCAGATTTTCTGCCTTTAGCTAGAAAATCTCTGAAATATTCTGATTGTTTTGATATATGGTTCACCATCAAATCCAACAATACATCAAATTCTTCACCTATCTTACTAATATCCTTCCAAGTTCCAAATGCGGGTTCAATTTCTAGATAAGTCAATGGTGCAAACCCTCGATCTCCAGATGATGGAAAAGGTGGCAAAATGTGAATTCCTCCCTTAAAAACATCTGAAAAGTGTTTTTTCATTACTTCATTTAAAGTATATAGATTACCTCCTAATGAGTCAGGGTATGTAATAAGTTGCACTTGATTTTTAACTGCCATTTTTCTCCAATCCCTCCTGCAAATTATAAATAGTTTTAATTCTTTCTATTTTAGGTAAGTTGATAACTGCCCCTGTATATTTCAATTTAAACGCACTAACACCGAAACCTAAAGCTAAAGATTCCCTAATTGTATGACCTTTTATTAATCCAGTATAAAATCCAGACCAAAATGCATCTCCTGCTCCCGTAGTATCAACAACTTCTTTGGCTAAAGTGTTGAATCGAATAGTCTCTTTACCATTAGAAACAATCGCCCCATTCTTTCCTAATGTCAGAATCACTAAGTTCGCACCGAGTTGCAAAAATTTCTTCAGTTGGTTTTCCGGTGTATCTTTTCCAAATAGTCTTTCAGCATCATCTTCTGATGGCTTGACTACATCAACGTTTTTTATTATGGCTTTAACATAATCTATGCCATCCTCTCCTTCACTCCATATCATAGGATGAAAATTGGGGTCGAACCCAACCAAAACTTGATTCACTTTTGCCACTTCTATTACTTTTTCAATTGTACTTCTAGCAGGCTCCCTTGATATTGGCCAACATGAAAAATGAATTATCCTAGACTTTAGTAACGTTTTCTCTAGCTTTGTTGTGTACTGTAAATGATAATCAGCACTTCTATAAAATATTGGAGTGGGTGTTGACTTGCTTTTTGTCACCATTACGAGACTTGTCGCATAATTAACATTTTGCACACTTTCAATATCTACCCCATTTTTTAATAAACTATTTATTAAAAAGTTTCCAAATCCGTCATTACCTACTGCAGAACTAACTGCGGAATTAATACCAAGGTTTTTAACGTTTATTGCAATATTAGCTGGAGAACCTCCAAAATATCTTTGATAAGTATCACATTCAAAGTTATCATCATAATCTACTGATATCATATCAATTAGAATTTCTCCTAAAGTTAGAACATCATTTTCTTTTTTTTTGAATTGTATTTTGCTATCAAATTCTAACATGTTCTACCTCTCCACCTTAACTTATACACCGCTATACCACCCATCAGATATAATTCAAAATAAAATAATAGCATTAGCACCAGGATACTTTCATCCTACATTTATCATATCTACTATAAATTTTGTATCCATCTACCTGCCATTTCAACCCAGTTACTCACTTCAGGTAAAACGGACTGACTATAATTTTTAGATTTTGTTTCTTCAGTTCCTAGCGCTAATCCATGAATGCCTCTTGGATATATATGAATTTCCATTGGTACATTATTTTTTAAAAGTGCATTTGCAAACAATATACTGTTCTCAACAGGTACTGTTTCATCAGTTCGAGTATGCCAGAGAAATGTTGGAGGAGTGTAATTTGTTACCAAATCTTCTAATGAGAGTTCAGATAAATGTTTTTCATACCTTTCCCCTAAAAGCGCTTTAAAAGACCCTTTATGTGCATATCGACCAGACGTAATAACTGGATAACTTAACAACAAACCATCCGGCTTAATATCCTCATATAAACAGCCTAATTGATTAGATAGGAAGTCCTTATCCCAAAAAACTCCCAAACTAGCAGCAAGATGCCCCCCTGCAGAGAATCCTGCAATAATAATCTTTTTCTTATCTACATGCCACTTTTCTGCTTTTTTTCTAATAAGCACCACAGATTGAGCTAATTCTAAAAGTGCAGTTGGATACGTATTTGGATATACACTGTATCTTAAAATACACGCATTAAATCCCAAAGCATTCATCTGTATTGCTATAGGCTCCGCTTCACGATCAGAAGTGAACTCATATCCGCCTCCAGGACAAATGATTATTGTTGGTCGAACTCGCTTTTCATCTATCTCTATAGAATTGTCAAGAAAATACGTATATAGTTTTGCATGTGAACCATTTATATTAATGTCTATTACTTCATGATTCAATTAACTTTCCACTCCTTATCATTACTTAAAAAACTTAGGTTGTAAAAGCCTTTGAAAGTGCATTAATATACTCATTCTTTGCTTGCTTACTAATTTCTGCATCTGGTGCAATATGCTCAAAAGCGTGAAAGCATCCAGGATATAACTTAAACTCAACATCTACACCAGCACTTGCCAAACGTGCAACATAGTTAATTGTTTCGTCACGGAATGGATCTAATTGTCCCACACATGTATATGTTGGGGGTAAACCTTCTAGATTATCAGCTCTAGCTGGAGCAGCATATTGTGGGATTTTCTTGTTTCCAATCTCACCTAGATACATTTTCCATGCGGCAATGTTATTGGCTTTAAACCAAACTGCCTGATAATCAATAATTTCTAAACTAGATGAGGTTATATTCCGATCGTCAATCATTGGATATAAAGGCATTTGAAAGCATATGTCTGGGCCTCCTCTATCGCGTGCTAACAATGCAATCGCTGCAGTTATCCCTCCACCTGCACTACCACCAGCTACAGAAATTCGTTTTAAATCAATATTAAATTCCATATAATTATCCTTCGTCCATTTTAAAGATGCATAACAATCTTCTACTGCTGCAGGATACGGATGTTCAGGAGCAAGTCGGTAGTCTGGAGAAACAACAACACATTTAAGATTATCTACAAAGCTTTCACATAATCTGTCATCGCTATTTGGATGACCGAGTACATATCCACCTCCATGGTTCCAAAGAACTGCGGGCAATGGTTCATCATCTTTATGTATAGGTTCGTAAATCTTAATTAGCATTTGTTGACCGTCTCCACCAGCAATAGTACGTTCAGTAATTCGAACAGTCTCTGATTGTCCATCAGAAGGTATTGGCATTTGCCTTGCAGTTTGAAGATCTTCTGGCAACTTAACAATTGGTACTGATTCTAAAGGCTCTCTTAACTCATCTAAAACTTTGTCTAAAAAGTTCACTAATAAACCTCCAATCTTTAGATGATAGTGATTTTAATGCAATTTCTAACTCTCACATTTATAATAATCGTTGCCAATCTTTGTGTCAACCGGTTAACATAGAGGTGCAAAATAATAATTGCTACTGTTAATAACAATTAGCAATTATTATTTCACTCTATGTTGTACCTCGCTCAACTAAAGAGACAGGTAATAAGTTATTAAAGGGAACTTTCTCACCTTTTATTTGTCGGATCAAAAGATCAATGGTAAGTTCGCTTAATTTTTCTAATGGCTGACTTATAGTAGTAAGTGGTGGAGTTATTACTGTTGATAACTCTACACCATCATATCCGATAATTTTCAAGTCATCTGGTATTGCCTTCTTTAAACGATAACATGCTTGAATTATCGTTGATGCAATAATGTCACTACTTGCAAAAATTCCATCAATAGTCGGATTTATCTTTAAAAATTCACTAACTTCCTCTACCATGCTCTCAATTTCAGAGGTATTTAATTCTTTTGTTATTAATGATATCTGATCCTTTCTAGTTTTTATACCTTCCAAAAAACCTTGATATCTATCATTTGCTAATAACGCAGTATGATGAGGACCACCAATTCCACCATATATGTAGGCTATGTCTTCACATTTCTTCTTTATTAATAAATCAGATGCTAATTTTCCTCCAAGGTAATTATCGCTTGTCACAACAGGAATATTCTTAGATAGTGCACGGTCAAAAGATACTATAGGTAGATTTAAATTTAGATAGTTTTCGACTTCTAAAACCTGACTACCCATTATAACTCCCTCGACTTGATTTTGTTTTAACAATTCTATATATTCTTTCTCTTTGTTTACATCACGATTTGAATTACATAATAATAGTTTATAATGCTTTTTATGTGCAAAATGTTCCAAGTAATAGGTTAACTCACTAAAAAAAGGGTGAGATACATTTGGAACTATAAGTCCAATAGTGTTAGATTTTCTTCTGTATAAAGAGCGTGCAAGCTCATTTGGCTGATAATTTATATCTTTCATCGCTTTATATACTTTATCTCTTGTAGCCTCGCTAATATATCCTCTATTATTTAGCACACGAGAAACCGTTGTGACAGAAACTCCTGCTTTGTGTGCTACGTCAGTTATTTTCGGCATATTATCTCACCATCTTTGTTTTTTATATGATTAATTCTTTCCATAATTAAAAGAAATATTATATTATTTCCGAGCATAAATATTGAGTGTACAAATTTAGTATATCATATATCATCTTAGGTAAAGGTTCATTTGCAAAATACCTTTATTTTGGTTAACCAATAGTGATTCCACTTATAATTGTTATTCATGTAGAACTGATATAAAAGAACCGTGATATGAAGAAATGTCAAGTTGCTGTAACAATTATATAAACTTTGGATATACAATAACTCAGGAGTAAGCTTTTAAAGATAATAGATAGAAACCTTATTGATTGAAACTACTAACCCTACTTTTTGGAATGGAGTATCAGTTGTTTTAGATGGAGCATCTGTAGCATTACCTTTTGTTCCCGCAGTAGGAGGACTAACTGTTAGATCTATTAAATCAAGCGATAAACTTACTACTGCAGTTAAGCACGGTATAAAACCATACAATACGTTTAGAAGAGATCTCTCCGGAACTGGTTTACATGCACACCATATCATGACCGCAAAGCTTGCATCATTATTCAATGTATCTTCAGGTCAAATGTTTTCTATCGCAGTGGAACCTAGCACTCATAATGCAATAACAGCAAGATTTCCTAAAAGAGCATGAATACTCTAGGACTTATGTGATAAACAATACGAAATACCTCTATCAACAAATGTACTATGAAACTGATGATTACTATTATAAATTTATGGCTGACTTTATAGAGGATGGACAGTTTGTCCCGAAAAATTAAAATAATTGAAAGAGTGATTTTATGTTAGTGGATGAATTCATTAGAAAATTCAATAAAAAATTCCCTGATGTAGATAAATTCGATTATGCTACAGACCAAATGATTTCTGAATATGAAGATAATATTAATTATAAATTACCTGCATCGTTTAAGAAATTCTTAAAAAATTTTTCTAATGGAATATTCTTATTAGATTGTGAACCAATAGGTGGTGTAAGTAAGGATTCACCATGTGGAGATATATGTAAAGTAACAACTATTATTCCTGATGTACCAGAGAAGGTATTACTTTTTGAAAAGAATGAATATATTGATTCTAAGAAACTTGTCTCATTTACAATGTATGATTCTAGTAATATTTCTAATAACCATTGGGTGTTTATATGCAATGAAGGAATTCCAAACAATGAATACAGAGTTGGATTTATTAGTGAAAGTTCAAATAAAATAGTAAAAGTATTAAGTACATTTGAAGAATGGTTAACAATATTCTGGGAGAATAACAATGATTTAAATGAAATGGGTGAGCCTGTTTTCAATAGTTTTTTCCAAATATTGAAAAAAGACTAGATATCCTAGAAGATTAAACTTCAATTAAAATAATAGACAAGTCGTAAAGAGATGCTTTTTCCATGCAGCTATTCAAGAGGAAGAAAGAGTTGCTACGTTTTTTACTTTTCCACTCAAAAAATGGTCACCTCACACATTCGGCAATCATTTGTCGTTCTAAAAATATATGTTAATATTTTAATTACTGTTTTCTAAAGTATCTAGTGAACGTTCTTGAATGTCACTTTTCGAATAATAGAATTATAGGTACTTTAATATCACTTTAAAACCTTGGTCAAGTCCATCTTTCCGTACACAACTCTGTGAATTTCAACGACCTCTTCTTTAACAATATAGAATACTACGTAATTTTTCACTGGCAAAAGCCTATATTCGCTCTCCAAAGGTTGAATGGACTGGTAAATTCTATAAGAATAAGGGAATTGCTGAAGCATTGATATCGAATCATTCAGAGCATTCAAGAAGTCCATCGCAGCCTCTGGATCTCTAACTGTATCAGTTATATAATCTGTAATTCCCCTTAAATCCTTCAATGCCAAAGGCAAGTATTGTAACTCATACATCATCTTTAACCTTTTTTGTGATTCTTTCCTTTAAATCAGAGAATACTTCTTCATGAGAATACCGCTTATCAGTAGAATTCGCCTCCAATTCAGCTTCTTTTAACTTAAGATATATCTCACTTTCAAACAACTTACGTTCATAAGCTTCAATACTCATAACAACCATGTCACCATATCCATTTTTAGTCAAAAACACTGGTTCTGCTGTTTCATGAACAGTTTTTGAAATATCAGCGAAGTTGTTCCGTAAGTCCGAAACCGGCCTGATGTATGGCATGTAAACACCCCTTCCACTTACTAATTATCATTATTTTATCATAATTACGCTAAAATATGTAATGGCTTATAACTTGTAATTATATAAAGCAAGTGACTCTATGTTGTGATTTTTCCGTAATCTTGTAAGAGTTACAACAATTTTATAATCTGTTTACCCCAAGTAGATCGACCGGAACCACCTTCCATAGAAGATAGCGTTCCAATCATCTCATATTCTCTTATGATTGATTTACCACTAATAAAAATTTGATTAATTTACCGGTACCTGTCACCACCCGTAAATTGTATTATTTTGTCGATAGAACAACATTCTACCGTATCCATTTATTGTTTTTAAGTGCACTTTAAAAGAGAAAAATGAGTTTTATTAACCCGTTAATCGTATAATAAAACACTAACACACCTAAACCTACCTGTTTCTTAGTCTTGCTTATCTAGTGTCTTTATAGAGCAATAACTTATTTATTTATATCTCCTCTACTACCGGCAGAAATAACATATATTATTAATTCCTTGTCCTTAACTTCGTAAATTATTCTAAAATCTCCAACACGCAAACGAAAAGCACTGTCTACACCTTTTAATGAACTAATGTCTAAAATCCCTCTATGATAGGGGTCTTCAGCTAAGGTGAGCAGTGCTTCTCTTATTCGTTTTCTAGTTGGCTTATCTTGTTTTTTTATATATTTTACCGCCTGCTTAGAATATAGCAGTTCATACATAATCATCTTCTCCAAAAACATCTTCATGCGTATAAGATTCACCATTTTGGAATTCTCTTTTCGCTTTTTTAATAGCTCGCAAATCTTCATCAGTAGGATCTATAGATGGAAAAGAGTCTTGATTAAGTCTTTTATTAAGCTTCTTTATATAGAGCATTTTTTGGATGACTTCTGGTATTTCCTCTTCGTCCAGCTCATCTAACATTTCATGTGCTAGCTTACGAATATCCTGCATCGCCATTCATCACACCTCCAAAGAATATATCTTGTTTCCTTCATTATATAATATGTTTTTACTCTAGTCACTTTCACAATCTAACGACTGATAAAGAAAAAGGCTTCTCAAAAGTTTAATCAACTAATGAGAAGCCTCTTTCATATCTGATGTTAGCATTTTGTTAGCACATTGTTACATTAACCCTTATATATCAAAGGTTTGGGGGCGATATTACATCATGCCGCCCATTCCGCCCATGCCACCCATGTCAGGCATGCCGCCGCCAGCATTTTCTTCAGGGATGTCTGCTACTACTGCTTCTGTAGTTAGGAACATCGCTGCAACAGATGCTGCGTTTTGAAGTGCGGAACGGGTAACTTTTGTTGGGTCAACGATACCAGCTTCGATCATGTTTACCCACTCGCCAGTTGCTGCGTTGAAACCAACACCAACTTCTTCACCTTTTAGACGTTCTACGATGATAGAACCTTCAAGGCCAGCGTTGTGTGCAATTTGACGTACTGGTTCTTCAAGTGCACGAAGTACGATTGATGCACCAGTTGCTTCGTCACCTGTAAGTTCTAGCGCTTGTACTTGTTTGTACACATTGATTAATGCAGTACCACCACCGGAAACGATACCTTCTTGTACCGCTGCACGCGTAGAGTTCAATGCATCTTCAATACGAAGTTTACGCTCTTTTAATTCTGTTTCTGTAGCAGCACCAACTTTAACTACTGCAACACCACCAGAAAGCTTAGCTAAGCGCTCTTGTAATTTTTCTTTATCGAATTCAGAAGTTGTTTCTTCTGCTTGCGCACGGATTTGTGCTACACGTGAAGAAATTTGTTCTGGATTACCAGCACCTTCAACGATTGTTGTGTTTTCTTTTGTCACAACAACTTTAGAAGCGCGACCTAATTGCTCAATGCCAGTGCTCTTAAGTTCTAAACCTAGATCTTCTGTAATCACTTCAGCACCAGTAAGTGTAGCAATATCTTCTAGCATTGCTTTACGACGGTCACCAAAGCCAGGAGCTTTAACAGCAACAGCATTGAATGTACCACGAAGCTTGTTCACTACTAATGTAGCTAGTGCTTCACCTTCAACGTCTTCAGCAATTAATAGAAGTGGTTTACCTTGTTGTACTACTTGCTCTAATACAGGTAGTACTTCTTGGATATTGTTAATTTTCTTGTCTGTAATTAAGATGTAAGGATCGTCTAATTGTGCTTCCATTTTATCTTGGTCAGTAACCATGTATGGAGAAGCATATCCACGATCAAACTGCATACCCTCAACTACTTCAAGTTCTGTGTTGAATCCTTTAGATTCTTCAATCGTGATAACACCATCGTTACCAACACGTTCCATAGCTTCAGCAATTAATTGACCTACTTCATCATCACCAGAAGAAATCGCAGCAACTTGTGCGATCGACTCTTTGCTTTCTACCGGTTTTGAGATTTTGCGTAGCTCATCTGTAGCAACTTGAACCGCTTTTTCAATACCACGACGAACGCCTACTGGGTTTGCACCAGAAGCAACGTTTTTCAATCCTTCTTGGATCATCGCTTGTGCAAGTACTGTTGCAGTTGTTGTACCGTCACCAGCAACATCGTTTGTTTGAGAAGCAACTTCAGATACTAGTTGCGCACCCATATTTTCAAATTTATCTTCTAACTCGATTTCTTTCGCGATTGTTACACCATCGTTCGTGATTAGTGGTGAACCGTATTTTTTATCTAAAACTACGTTACGACCTTTTGGTCCTAATGTAACTTTAACCGCATTTGCTAGTGTATCTACACCACGTAGCATAGAACGGCGAGCGTCTTCACTAAATTTAATTTCTTTAGCCATTAAAAATGCCCTCCTTGTAATTTAAATCCTTATGATATAAATATTTATGTTGTTCTCCGCTTTAACCGAGCTTGGAATAGCTAGTTATTAACCAATAACAGCTAAGATGTCACTTTCACGAAGAATTAAGTATTCTTTACCTTCGTACTTCACTTCTGTTCCAGCAAATTTAGAATAGATAACAAGGTTTCCTTCTTCAACTTCAAGTGCTACCTTCTCACCATTTTCTGTCACACGGCCAGACCCTACTGCAATAACCTTTCCTTCTTGTGGTTTTTCTTTCGCAGAATCGGGTAATACGATACCGCTCGCTGTTTTTTCTTCCTGTTGCACAAGTTCAATAATTACGCGATCACCTAGTGGCTTTAGCATGTTAAAAACCCTCCTTAATTGTATTCGAATGGTTTATAATTTATTATTAGCACTCACTCATCAAGAGTGCTAACACAATTATTATAATAATTAAATGATATCCATTTTGCAAGTAAAGAAATCTATTTTTCCAAAAAAAATTTGTGTGATTTATCTATTTCGTAGATGAAATCCAAAAAGGCGAGGAATACTGATAGAACATGGAAGATCACTTAATTGGACTAACTATTTCAATTCTATTCTAAAATTGTGTTAAAATACGTACAATGACTAATAAAACATGAAAATATGTAATCTCTTTGAAGGAGTCGTTGCTTTTTGCCTAAAAGATTTTGGTATGTGATTTTAACATACGTTTTGATGCATGTATCTACTATTGTCGTAACGCTTGTTGCAAGTATTTTCATTTTAAATGAATCCACTTTATATATGGTCGGAGTTACTTGGAACATACTTAGCTTTATTATTGCCCTGGTCATTATATTGTACTTGCTTCGTGATGATATGAAACAAAAGGTATCTCGTGGAGCTGCAGGTATAGGCATGGTTGTTCTTTGGTCATTTGCTGGTGTGTTCATGGCATTTGCAGGACAAATGATCTCATCTTTAATTGAAACGTTTATTCTTGGTATTGAACCTGGGTCTGAGAACACACAACAGATCATGGAAATTACTCGTTCATTTCCACTCTTTATTTTGGTCGTTACTATTATTGCCCCTATATTGGAAGAAATAATCTTTAGAAAAATTATTTTTGGGTCTATATATAAAAGAACAAACTTTATCATTGCTGCTTTAGCATCTGCATTTGTGTTTGCAGTCGTTCATACTGACTTCACACATCTACTTACTTATACAGTTATGGGACTTGTGTTTGCATTTCTGTATGTACAAACGAAAAGAATTATAGTACCAATCATTGCACACATGGCTATGAATACTGTCGTGGTCTTAGCACAGCTAAGTATTGATCCTGAAGAGGTTGATAAGATGCTAACTGACTTAGAAAAATTACAATTTATTATTGGAGGCTAACAATCCGATGAGGACATCCCCACTGTTTATGGCTTCCTTATATTTAGGTATGGGAGTGCTATTTACTTATATCGCAATAGGAACTGCAGAAGAGACCGTATGGAATTTTATTACGATCTTATTGGCTTTCTTTGCTACACTAGATTTCGTCGTATCGTTTCGTTTATTTCGACTTCATTTCCGAATTAAAAAGGCAAAGAAAAAAGAATGATCTAAAAAAACGCTCATTTGAGCGTTTTTTTAATTGATCGGTTCTAGTTCTTCTTCTATTACCCATTTGTGATTGGTTACCTCATGTCCGTCCACGGTAGTAAAGTCAACCATATATACGGTTGTTTCTTTTGAATCAATGATTTCTTGTGTTGATCCTTTCATCCCCATCATATGATCAGCTGTGGTTTCCACTTCCGCCCCTGGCTCTAATTTTTCCTCTCCCGCATCAATAATTTCCTCTTGTATGATCCATTTGTGATTCTCTATTCTCGGGTGACCTTTAGGTGTGAAAGATGTGATATAGGCAGTTGTTTCATAAGCACCAACAATTTCTACCTCTACTCCCATCATCATTTCACCCATATGATCCGCTTTACTCATTGCTTTATTTCCCACTGGGTAGGTTGGATCTTTAGCCACTTGGAGATCTTCAGGTACTTCTCCAGACCCCTGCATCACCATATGGTGCGAGTCATCCATTTCTTCCATATGGGTATTACCACAAGCTACTAGAAAGATCATAAGTAAAGATAAACGAATCAACCTAAATCGCTTCGATAAAATCAACTTTTTCACTCACTTTCCTAATGCTACATAACGAAAAAAGGATACAAACCCTCTGACGGATTCATACCCTAGGTCTTTACATATAGGTTAACCTAATTTACTCCATTGATTATGCTTCCTCATCTGTATCTAATGGATAATGTTTCATAAAGTAAACCAAAGACTGAAGTTCTACAGACAAATCAATATGATGTACCCGAACTCCTTCAGGGACAGTAATTCTTGCTGGAGTGAAGTTTAAAATACCTGTAACTCCAGATTTAATTAAACGCTCGGTTATGTTTTGCGCTTCCGCCAACGGTACCGTTAAAATCGCAGCTTGTACTTCTGATAATTTCTGCTCCAACTCATCAATATGGTAAATTGGAACACCGCCAATTTCTGTTCCTACCTTATTCGGATCTGCGTCAAATGCCATTTCGATCTTTGTATTATTATTTTTGGTGAAATTATAATTTAAGAATGCAGTACCTAAATTACCAACGCCAATTAGGGCGACTGGTGTTTTTTCATCTTGGTCCAACGTCTTTCTGAAAAATTCCAAAAGGTATTCTACATTATAACCGTACCCTTTTTTCCCTAGCGCGCCAAAATAAGAAAAGTCTCTTCGTATCGTTGCAGAGTCTACTTTTACTGCTTCGCTTAGTTCTTTCGATGATACCCTTAGTTTACCTTGTATGTGTAGATTATTTATAAATCGATAATATAATGGAAGTCGTTTCGCAGTTGCCTGAGGTATTTTATTTTGTTCACTCATCCGTATTCCCCTACCTTAAAAATGAATTTAGTTCTCCTATTAGTATATCCAGCTTACCAAAACTGATAGCGTATCCATTCATTCATTTGTTGTGAAATTATTAACTAGCTCTTAATTCTTTATTCTACCAGATAATTACTCTTATGTCGTGAAAATTGTCACAAAGATGTAAAAATTAGCATCTCCCTCAATATTTTGTTCGTTGAATTAACCATTCTCTTGCTAGTATTGAGCTCGATACGATACACTATTTCTATTGAGGTGAACTTATATGATATTAATGCAAATAAATAATTTAGTGAAAAGATTTGGTGCTGAACTTATTTTATCTAATATAAAAGTTGAAATACAAACGAACGACCGAATTGCCATTGTTGGGAGAAACGGAGCAGGAAAATCTACCCTACTTAAAATTATGGCAGGGCACATCTCGTATGATGAAGGGCAAATATATCAACCAAAAGATACAACATTAGGTTATTTAGCCCAAAATACAGGATTAGAGTCCTCTCGTACCATCTGGGGAGAGATGCTAGAGGTTTTTCGTCACTTAGTAGACCAAGAAAAAGAGATAAGAATGATGGAACAAAAAATGGGTGATCCGACCGTCTTAGCTGATCAAGTCACATACGAGCAGCTATTAGAAAAATATGATGCAAAACAGCAAGCTTTTAAAACAGAAGGTGGCTTTCATTATGAAGCAGATATTAAGGCTGTTCTAAATGGATTGCACTTCCAGAACCATGACCTAGATACTCCCATCAGTGAATTAAGTGGTGGACAAAAGACCAGACTTGCGTTAGGTAAATTGCTTTTATCAAAACCTGATCTGTTAATTCTAGATGAGCCTACCAACCACTTGGATATTGAAACGTTAACATGGTTAGAAGGATACTTAAACAACTACAAAGGTGCCGTCGTGATTGTTTCACACGATCGTTATTTCTTAGATAAAACCGTTAATATTGTTTATGAAATCTCTCGAAACCAGTCCACTAAATTTCACGGTAACTATAGTAAGTATCTTGAACAAAAAGCAGCCAATTATGAGCGAGATATGAAGCAATTTGAGAAACAACAAACGGAAATAAAAAAGCTAGAAGAATTCGTTCAAAAAAATATCGTACGAGCTTCTACTACGAAACGTGCGCAAAGTAGAAGAAAGCAATTAGAGAAAATGGATAAACTCGATAAGCCGAGCGGAGATGAAGCTTCTGCAAAATTCAGTTTTGACATTGAGCGTCGTAGTGGTAATGATGTGTTAAAGATTAAGGATTTAGCTTTTAGATACGACGATGATGATCGGTACATTTTTTCTAACCTGAATTTCGACCTCACACGCGGAGAATCGATTGCGCTTGTTGGACCAAATGGAGTTGGAAAAACTACACTGCTAAAAACGATTATTGGTAGTTTAAAGGCAAGTAAAGGCACCATCCAAATTGGAACCAATGTACAAATCGGATATTATGACCAAGAGCAAGCAAATCTTAATAGCAATAAAACTGTCCTGATGGAGTTATGGGATGATTATCCGATGATGAATGAAAAAGATATTCGGACGATCCTAGGTAATTTCTTATTTTCCGGTGATGATGTGCTAAAGCCTGTTTATGCACTTAGTGGTGGGGAAAAAGCTAGACTATCACTTGCTAAGCTCATGATGGAAAAATCGAACCTACTCATTTTAGATGAACCTACGAACCATTTAGATTTAGATAGTAAAGAAATCTTAGAGGCAGCAATGATGGACTTCCCCGGCTCTATCTTATTTGTATCCCATGACCGTTATTTTATTAATAAGATTACGAGTCAGATTGTCGAGATGCAAGGAGATAGCACAACTTTGTATTTAGGTGATTATGATTATTATTTGGAGAAAAAACAAGAAGAATTAGAACTAGAAGAGTTAAACGCTAGTAAAGAAAAAGTTGTGGAAGCAGCAAATGACACAAAGTCTTCCTTTGAACAAGATAAAGCGATGAAGAAGGAACAACGAAAGAGAGAACGAAGAATTAAAGAGATTGAAGAGGAAATTGAGAAGATTGAGATAGAAATGGAAGAAATAGAAGCACTACTATGCGAACCAGATGTGTACCAAGATCATGAAAAATCACTTGAATTGACAACCAAAAATGAACAAAACAATAAACGCATGGAGAGCTTGATGGAAGAATGGGAAGAGCTTCATGAGTAAATAGAACGACTTAAAAACACGTAGACTCTACGTGTTTTTTATGTTTTTAATAAGTCTCACTGTCTCAGTAATACACATCTTATCAACAGGATTATACTATTAGAGCAATTTTATTAACAACTATTCTGTTTAGTTTTGTCATATTAATGGTCATTGCGTCATTCATTTCATAATAGCTAGACTTATCCCAACAATTCACAGGTTTATACACAGTTAGATAGTTGCTACATCAGTTTTCAACATATTTATCCCCAATACCCACAACAAAAACCGCACTTATCCACATTTTTTATCCTCAACAACTTTATTGCTATAACAAGATCTATAAATTGTTATCCACAAATTAGAAGGATGCTTGTTGATTAATGTAAAAAATTGTAGAATACTGCTCTTGAAAGCATTGTTACTTACGTTTTTCGCACCTTTTATCCACAATCAAAAAACGAGCTCTAAACCAAGCTCGTTTTTTCTACACAATTTACTTTTTTCTATCCGAATACACTTCTAAACTTAGCGAGGGATTTGCATTTAAGTCTAAACCCGCTCGATGGCCTTGTTCAAAGGCAATGCTTCCAGCTGCAGCAATCATAGCTGCATTATCGGTACATAAATGAAGTGGAGGGATCAACAATTCCATCGATGTTTCTTTAAATTTATCTTCTAATGCTTGGCGTAGTCCTCTGTTTGCTGCTACGCCTCCTGCAACAATCACTTGCTTCACATTATGTTCCATTGCAGCACGGTATGTTTTTTCTGAAAGTACTTCTACCACACTTGCTTGAAAACTAGCAGCAATATCTTCTTTCTTTAATTCCTCATTACGTTGTTCCGCATTATGTAACTTGTTAATCACTGCGGATTTTAGACCACTAAAACTGAAGTCGTAGGAATCATCTTCTAGCCAAGCACGTGGAAAGTCAATTGTCTCTTTACCTTCTGCAGCAAGTTTGTCGATCATTGGTCCACCTGGATAAGGTAATTGAAGTGTCCGAGCTACTTTATCATATGCTTCACCGGCAGCATCGTCTCTTGTTTCCCCTATGATCTCAAAAGAACCATGCTCCTTCATTAGGATCAATTCGGTATGTCCTCCTGAAACTACTAAGGCTAAAAGCGGAAAATTAAACTCCTTCTCTAGTCGATTCGCATAAATATGGCCTGCGATATGATGCACACCAATAATTGGTTTATTATTCGCGAATGCTAACGTTTTAGCAGTATTCACTCCTACAAGTAATGCTCCTACAAGGCCTGGACCCTCTGTAACCGTAATAGCGTCCATATCCTTAATCGTTAATCCCGCCTGCTCAAAAGCTTCTTCTAGTACCACCGTCATTTGTTCTACGTGATGACGTGAAGCAATTTCAGGTACGACACCACCAAATCGTTTATGACTTTCAATTTGTGAAGCCACCACGTTGGAAATGACTTCAGTCCCATTTTTTACAATAGCTACGGCAGTTTCATCACAGCTAGTTTCTATGGCAATAATATATTGATCTTTTTTCATAAATTCACCCACATTACTAATGCATCCTCATTATTATCCGTATAATAGTTCTTTCTAATTCCACCTGGGACTAGCCCATATTTACTATATAATTTTTGAGCTACTAAATTGGATTGTCTAACTTCTAATGATAATCTTGCAGCTCCTAATGCAACTGCCTGATTCAACACATATTGAAATAAAGCTGATCCATATTTTTTTCCTCTTAGAGCTGGCAGAATTGCTATATTTGTAATTTGCGCCTCATCGATTACCACCCACAAACCACAAAAGCCAACCACGTGCCCATCTGCTTCTACAACTGAATAATAGGCATACCGGTTTTCTGTTAACTCTTTTATATAGATGTCTTTATCCCATGGTACTGCAAAAGAAGATCTTTCAACATGCAGGACTTGGTCAATATCTTCTTTTGTCATTTTTCTTATTAATACTTTAGACATTATTCTTTTTCCCCTGATTTTCTAACCATTTCGCTTCCGCTTCCACTAATCTTAAATAATTAGGTGTTAATGTATGCACCGGATCGGCTTGTCTATCTATAGCGATCTGCGCAAGTAAAGAAGGTCTAGGAACGTGGTAGATAGATTCCGGTATAATTGCTAAGTCACCCATATATTGAAGAATGACATCTCTATGTATATCGATGTGTGGACTTAAAAATACAGTCTTTTTTCCACGCTGTACTAACTGTTCCAACCATTCTACAAAAAGAATATTTGTTTCATCCCATACTGTGCTTAATGCCGCGCTCTCTTTATTTTCATATAATCCTGTATAAACTAACCCTCTTCTAGCATCAAAAAAAGAACATATCTGATGATTGTAGTATGCTGCTTGTTGTGCCACAAGTTCAAGACTAGAAATAGCTATGACTGGAATGTTTAATGTCCATGCTAATGTCTTAGCCGTAGATAAACCGATTCTTACGCCTGTATAAGAACCTGGTCCCTTTGCAACAACTACTTGATCTAGTTCATTAGGTGCTACATCTGTATCTCTCATAACTTGGTCGATTGCTGGTAACAGACGTACGGAATGATTTTTTTTTACATTCGTTATATATTCTCCAGAAACTTGGCCATCTTTTATAACGGCCACTCCCATTGTTTCGTTTGATGTATCTATAGCAAGAATATTCATCGTGCTAACTCCTCACATATCTTTTCAAAACTATCTCCTCTAGGATAAAAGGTAATCTTCCTAGTATGCTCATCTACAGCGCGAATAACAATATCCAATCGCTTTTCTGGTAGAAATGCTTCGATAAAACTTGCCCACTCCACGACCGAAATACCATCAGAGTGAAAGTATTCGTCAAAACCAATATCTTCATCACTATCCTCAAGACGATACACATCCATATGGTATAGAGGTAGTTCGCCCCTATACTCTTTAACAATCGTATAAGTTGGGCTATTAATCGTCCTTGTTACACCTAGGCCGGATCCCAATCCTTTTGTAAATGTCGTTTTTCCAGCTCCTAAATCACCTTCCAAAGTAATGACATCGCCAGGCCTTACTAACTGAGCTAACTCCTCCGCCAATCGCATTGTTTCTTCTGTTGTATGTGTTATAATTTCAAGTTCATTCATCTACTTCACCTATTTCAAATGTGTATATCCAGATTTGTGTAACACTTGTTTGTTATTGTTCTCATATAACATAACGTTATGAGCAATGTTTGTGAGCTCAGAGACATAGCCAATCGCTGTTACTTTGGTATTTGTTTCTTCTCCAATCTTAACTACAAGAGGCCATTCTTTTTCCGAGACGGTTCCGATCAATTCAAAATCTTCCCCACCAGACAATTTCCACTCTTTCGTTTTGTCATAATCAAATTGATCTAATTGATGGTGAGAAGGTATTTGTTCATAATTAATATGCATCATTACCTTGGAAGCCTCTGCAATCTCTGCTGCTTCATTCGCGATGCCGTCACTGATATCATTTAAAGCAACCCTTGATAGTGATTGTAATCGTTTCGCAAAAGAAACTCTAGGCGTAGGCATTCGATGGCGGTTTATGAAGTAAGAAAAGGGTTCCTGGTCTTTCTCGTCCAATTCCAATAACACATGAAGGCCAGCTGCGGAATCACCTAATGTGCCAGTCACAAAGATCCTATCACCACTAACCGCATTACTTCGGTATCTAGCCTTGTCTTTATCAACAAAGCCGATAACTGTGATTGACAATACTAGTTCATTCCCTGATACTGTATCACCACCTAATAAATCCATGTTATGCACGGAAGCGAGATCCTTCATGCCTTCAAATATATCGGCAAGTTGTTGTTCTGACCAATGCTTTGGAATTACAATGGACACTAGGTAATATGCAGGATTACACCCCATAGCAGCCATATCGCTTATGTTTGCTGCTAATGCTCGATAACCTATATGGTATGGTTTCATCGTTTCTATTGAAAAGTGTACATTCTCTACAAAGGTATCTACAGATGTTACTGTATCTTGATAAGTGGAACGAAAGACAGCTGCATCGTCTCCTACACCTTTAATCAAACTTGGTTGTTTATAGTTTTTTTGTTGTATCGACTTTATGAAGTCAAATTCATCCATATAAATGTCCTCACTCTGTATTTTAATCGCTAAACCTATCATAGCAAAGATTAAGCTTAAAGTGAAAACCATGTAGCTTTGCAAAGCGACATAAGCGTAATCCACGATTGCAAATTCTAAGGAATGCTAGATTGAAAGGACATTTTTTTCCGTTATTTTTGTATTTTCTTCATATTTCTACCTATTTGCGGACATCTTATTCCGCTATTACCTAGAAATCTCAGAGAAATTCTATCAAAATCAAGGAATAGCGGAACAGATAGTCCGCAAGTTGAAATAAAGGAATAAATGTCCGGATAAAAAAAGAAAAACCTTAGGAGGTTATCCTAAGGCTTAATATGTATGAAATGGCGGTCCGGACGGGACTCGAACCCGCGACCTCCTGCGTGACAGGCAGGCATTCTAACCAACTGAACTACCGGACCAATGATTTTTCACTAGCATTGAAGCAATTCCAACGTAGTAAGTGAAAGTAATTTGGTTGCGGGGGCAGGATTTGAACCTACGACCTTCGGGTTATGAGCCCGACGAGCTACCAG
>NZ_JAOALK010000046.1 GCF_025154055.1 Aquibacillus koreensis | reverse complement strand
TGGAGTGACCTAACTAAATGAGACAGAGGAAAAAGCACCCCCTGAGTCGTATATAAATTAAACGACTACTGGAGGTGCTTTTCTCATGGGAGAAAATAAAAATGTTTATTCTGAAGAGGTTAAAAGGAAAGTCATTGAAATGAAGTTGTCTAAAAAATATACCAATAAACAGATTATGGAGAAGTGCGGTATACGTAACGTTAGTCAAATCAAAAGATGGATGAAATGGTTTCGTGATGGGGAGGAACACCGACTGTCGCAACCCATTGGTAAACAATATTCCTTTGGGAAAGGTCCTGAGGAGCTAAGTGAAATAGACCAATTAAAACGGCAAGTTAAGCATCTAAAAATTAAAAATGAAATCTTAAAAAAGTACCAGGAAATCGAAGGGAGTTGGTACCAGAAGTAGTAATAGAGCTAGTGGAGTCATTAAAGGAAGTTTATGCGGTATCGATGATATGTGATTGTATTGGAGTCCCTAGATCTACTTACTATCGTTGGCTTCAAAAGTCATGGGAACCGACTGAGCTAGAACAACAAATAATCGATATTTGTAAAACCCTAAAATACAGAGTTGGACATAGAATGGTTAAAAAAATATTAAAAGAGGATCATCATATTTCTGTAAATAGGTTAACTGTGCAAAGAATCATGCAAAAATACAACATCCAATGTCGAGTCAAACCTAAAAGAAAATCAAAAATTGCTGGTGAAAGTAAATGTATCGTTCCAAATTTGTTGGAACAGAATTTTAAAGCAGATAGACCTAACCAAAAGTGGGTTACAGATATAACATACTTGAATTTTGGAGAGTCAACGATGTATTTATCATCCATCATGGATTTGTACAATAATGAAATTGTTGCTTATCGAGTTAGTCATAACCAAGAAGTAGATCTAGTGCTAGAAACATTGAAAGCAGCTTGTAATGGGCGAGAAACGAAAGGACTGATACTTCACAGTGACCAGGGATCGCAATACACTTCGTATGCTTTTCAAGAGTTAGCTGAAGAAAAAGGCATTATCACAAGCATGTCCCGCAAAGGCAATTGCTTTGATAATGCCGTCATTGAATCCTTCCACTCCACCATAAAGTCGGAAGAATTCTACACACACCAAAAGGCGCGTCTTACAAACTCTATTGTACTAGAAAAAGTCGAATCTTACATGTATTATTACAACTATATACGACCGTTTTCAAAATTAAACTGCCTTTCCCCTGTTCAATTCAGGGCAAAGGCAGCATAGGTGCTTTTTCTTGTCTCATATTACTAGGTCAGTTCAAATAGTCTAAGTGCTTTTTATCCTGTATTAAAAGAGTTAGTAATATGATAGTAATTTAATTTCGTTCATGCCTTGCCTACATTCAAAGCACGTCCACAAGATTGTCTTACAACTAATTTTGGCTCAACAAAGCAGGGATTAACAGATTCCTTGGTCATTAATTCTTGTAACATATGCGCAGATAACCTTCCGATACTTTCCTTGTCTTGTTTGATCGATGTTAATTTTGGACTGCTAAACTGGCAGGCTTCAATATCATCGCACCCTACTACAGCTATATCCTCAGGAACCCTTAATCCATGGTCCAGAATCGCCTCCATAGCTCCTAAGGCCATTAAGTCAGAGATCGCATACACCGCATCAGGATAATCATCATGTGCCAAAATTCTTTTCATCGCTTGGTAACCACTTTCAGCAAAATAGTCACCAGATTCAATCCAACGCTCCACTAAGGATAGCCCGAAATGAATCATCGAATTAAAGAAGCCTTTTTTACGATGTATAGCCACGTAAGAATCGTGCTCAACGCCTATATAAGCTATTTTTTTTAGTCCATTCCCATGTAAGTGTTCGACAACTCTTGATGACAACAATTCATTATCAGTAGTTACAAAACTTGATTTTGAACCTTCTAGCTCTATGTCAATTCCCACACACGGAATCTCACTTTGAACTAATTCCCCAATCGTGCTTTCGATATCATCACCAGAAATGATTAAACAGCCATCCACACTAAAATGCCTACATCTCGCTAAGTAGCTTCCATTGTCCTGTTTAAACTGCTCATTAGAAAACATTAGAATATCGTAACCTAAAGAACCAACTTCTTTTTTAAAAGAAGAAATAACCTGGTTAAAGAAAGGGTGGGTAAAGTCCACATCAATTTTACCAGCATAGATTACACCGATGAGGTTAGATTTTTTGGTTGCTAACGACTTTGCAGAGAAAGTAGGCGAATAACCCGTAGCTTGGATCACTTCCAACACTTTTTGCTTCGTTTTTTCGTTAACCCCATGATAGTTATTCATAACTTTGGACACAGTTGCTCTTGATACTCCCGCCATTTTGGCAATATCATTAATTGTAAAATGCATGCGCTTCACTCCAACATTTAGACAAAAATTCCCATTATCGATGCTTCTATTATACACGCAAACGGAACGAGGGAACAGGTCAATTGGAATCATGGGGACGGTTCTTATGTGCACGCTTATCTAAAAAGGATCGGGAGCTCTACACTCTAATATTTTGAATTACAACAGTTTATGGCATTTCTTTAATGGGAAGAAGAACATGGAAGAAGTTTGGAAAGGGGTACCTTAGTAAAGTTGTTGGAAACGGAAGAACCGTCCCCATGTTTCCAAAAGTGCATTAAATTCGAGTAATCTTATAGGTTTTGGTAGAATATACATGTTTTATAGAATAGGAGGGAAATGGTATGGATACTTTTTTAATTTTGGTTAATATTGCAATTATGTTTGGTCTTATTGGTATTCTATTTTACATGCAGAAAAAGCACTTATCTTTTAGTAAGCGTGTATTTGCTGGTTTGGGGTTAGGGATTTTGCTCGGTGCATTTTTACAACTAGCATACAATCCTGATTCAGCTATTGTGAGTACAACAACGGAATGGTACAACATCGTAGGTAGAGGGTATGTAAGTTTACTTATGATGATCGTTATCCCACTAATCATGGTGTCGATTGTACAATCGATTATCAATTTAGAGAAATCTGCAGAATTAGGGAAAATGGCTGCATGGATCATCGGTATTCTTGTTGCAACAGCAATGGCTGCAGCGATTGTTGGTATATCGACAGCTTCGATCTTCAACTTGGATGCTAGTCAAATTGAGGCGGGTCAGTCTGAAACAGACAGAGGTATCGCTTTAGAAGAGCGATTGCCAACGGTGGAGGATATGACTATTCCACAACAGATCTTGAGTTTCATTCCGTCAAATCCATTCGCAGATATGACAGGGGCACGTGCAACTTCCACGATTGCTGTCGTGATTTTCTCCATCATTATTGGGGTGGCTGTCCTTGGAGTCCGGAGAAAGCAACCGGAGCAAGCGGCTCGATTCATTGATTGGGTGAATGCCGTTTATGCCGTAGTGATGCGTATCGTTACGTTAATCCTTCGCTTAACCCCATATGGTATTCTAGGATTAATGGCAGTTACAGTAGCAAGAACGGATGTTGCTGGAATTCTGGAACTTGGAAAATTTGTTGGGGCATCGTATGTTGCACTATTAGCAATGTTTATTATTCACTTGATCGTTGTAGGACTATTTGGACTAAATCCATTAACATTCCTACGTAAAGTGTTACCAGTGCTTGGGTTCGCCTTCACATCTCGTTCGAGTGCAGGGACGATTCCACTTAACATTCAAGCGCAAAAGAATAGCTTGGGTGTACACGAGGGGATCGCGAACATGTCTGCATCATTCGGGGCTACGATTGGCCAGAATGGTTGTGCGGGGATCTATCCTGCGATGTTAGCGGTAATGATCGCACCATCACAAGGTATTGATCCACTTGCACCTGGATTCATTGTGCAGTTAATCCTTATAATCGGTATTAGTTCGTTTGGTGTTGCTGGTGTTGGTGGTGGTGCAACATTTGCTGCGTTAATCGTTCTTTCATCCATGAACCTACCAGTAGCATTAGCTGGTTTACTAATCTCGGTAGAACCACTCATTGACATGGGACGTACAGCGCTAAACGTTAATGGTGCCATGTTATCCGGTACATTAACATCTAGAATCATGAAAAAACTAAACATCAAAATATACAATGACCGAAATGCAATCGAAAAAGACGTAAGCATCTAAACCTAATCATCGTAAAACAGCATAAATGAGAACATGGGGACAGACCTCGTAAACACGGGGACGGTTCTCATGTTTCTTTTTTTTATCTTGTCAGCACTTTCGTGAACAAGATGTGATAGCTTTGGAACGAAATGCTCTAGTTAACAAATCTCTGTCTGGTCCATGGTCCTTGGAAATAGTGGAAAGGAATGGGGATAAGGCATGGGTGCGTGTATAACTGTGGTCACAAGAACCGTCCCCCCGTTTCCAAGAACTGTCCCTGTGATTCGTTCTGTATTTTGTGCACATAAAAAAGAAGCGGGAGTTCGCCTCCTGCTTCTTTTTAAATCGTTATAATTTTAATTGGTGAACGGTTACCTTAGTATCCGTATCCTCCAACGAAAGAAGTACCTACAATAATTAAAAGGATAAATAGCACTACAATAAAGGCAAAACCTCCACCGTAGCCTACTCCTGCTCCTGCACCTGCGACAGATCCACTCATTTAAACACCTCCATATCGATATACAACATGTTATGTAGAAAAGATAAAAATGAGATAGTTAAATCCCCATTCTGTGTTAAATGGGCATGTGCCTGTGCGGAAAATCAGTGTTATTAGTCTAAAAATCGCTTCCAACGTACCCTTTTGAAAGTTGATGTAATTATCTATTCTATATTTTTACCATTTCTCCTAATAAAAAACGACGCATCCGTTTAAACCCAAACATACTAACTCGCATCCAAATCCAACTGTACACCAGAGAAAAAGCCACAACCCCTGCAATTACTTTCACACTGAGTTCTGAATTAATAGATGGACCAAGGATTGGGAATTGAAATAAGTAAAGCAACGAAAGTACACCGGTAGCCAAGGAGACAGCGCCGATTAAGGTAACCATTGCTGTTTGTCTGACTAGCTTAAATCCAATTCCTAGACTAACTCCTAACAAGCCAGTAGTAAAAAGGAAAATAAATACTTCGGTAGGTTGGATGATGACTAATAAACAAGTAGTTAATACATATGTTATTAAACCAATACGTATAGAAATGACAGTAGCTAGTACAATTGGGCCTGTAGCCATAATACTGAATGCGTAACCAATCCCTGCAAAAAGTCCTGCAGCCTGCAACAAAGCTGCAATCGCACCTAACAAACTCCCATAGACAAGCTTTACTGTCTTTGAATATTGCACACTAGTAATATCGTGTCGAGGCTTAACCAAATCCTGTGTTCCGAAGGTTTTGTCACTCATCCACATCCCCCCTTATAAAATAAATGCTTTACATCAAAACGTTATGCTATAAATGCTACACATTTTCTTTGTACAAGTATCAAGAATGGGGGGAGTAGGCAAATAACCAGAGGACGGTTCTTCCGTTTGCCAGAATGGAAACGGAAGAACCGTCCCCCTGTTTCCAAGGTCTGTCCCTTTGCTTCTTTTGTGTGGTGGGGCTAATTTGTTTAGATTATTTGGTCCAGTCGAATCCTATGTTGGTTAGGAAGGTTCTTGCGAGTAATATGTGGCCGGAATCGTTAGGGTGAACGCGATCCCAGGCTAGTGCTGCAGGGTAGATGTTTTCCATTAGTTTATCAAATGCAGCTTGTGTGTCGATAAAGATGCTATTTGTTTCTTCTGCAATTTTCTTCACAACTGCTCCATACGCGTCCATGGTCTTGCGCATTGGATCTTCTTTGTTTGGTTCCAAGTAGTATGGGGTCATCAAAACTAGACCTTCTACTGTTGGTTTGGTGCTTTCTATTAATTCTCGAAGTGTTTTTTCATATTCTTCTATATACACATGATGGTCCTTCATAAACGGTATATCATATTGTCTCCAAACATCATTAATCCCAATCATCACAACGAGCCAATCTGGCTTCTGATCAACAACGTCCTCTTGCCATCTTGCTTTTAAATCACGTACTTTGTTACCTGAAATCCCCTTGTTCACAACTCTAATTCCTAATTCTGGATAGGTAGAGGTTAAGAATGCGTTTACAAATGATACGTAACCATTACCATAAGCACCAAACATTCCCTCTCCTTCAGGCTTAGCTCGGTCGCAATCTGTAATTGAGTCACCGATAAATAATAATTTTTTGTCCTTATTAATTTTCATATAAAGGCCTCCTTGAAAAAATAAAGTTCGATTTTCTATGTGTGATGAAACGGTCATGATGTTTCCTTGTCCTCATAAAGTGCAGCTACTCTAGCTATTTTACACGTAAAACATAAAAAAGTGGAATAATTAGTAAAGCTGTAACATCTATTACACACTTTTTACTTATTTCAATTTATGTGCTTCATTTACGTGCTTTAAGTCTGTTATACGGGTCATCATGACTAAAATCAATCTCGGTACTAAAGGCTTCTCTTCAATTTTTTGAGTATGTACAAGCCTAGAATATTGATGGTACAATAATTTTACAACACAGTTTGGAAGGGGAATGAATTTGAATAAAAAATGGTTAGTAAGTCTATCTTTAGCAGGAATGATAACGTTTACAGTTGCTTGCAGTGACGATACCGAAAATACGGAAAATAATGACGATCAAACAGAAACACAAGAAACTGCCAATGAGGAAACAGTTAATGAAGAAGAAAATTATACAAGTAGGCAACCTGAAATGGGTTCGCCGAACTTGAAAAATATTCCAGATGTTATTGCTGAAGTGAATGGGGTCGAGATTTTAAAAGAAGATTTTGAACCTCTTTATCTAAGCCAATTCCAACAAACAGCGAGGCAATACCTAGCGTCTGGTCTACACTTTGATCATGATGAATATGAGAATAAGATTGCAGAATCAGTGATTGGTCAAGAGCTACTTGTCCAAGAGGTTAATAAAAGTAATGTGGCTGTATCTGAAGAAAAAGTTAATGAAAAAATCGAGGAATTAGCTGCACAAAATGGCTTGGAGACAAAAGAAGAATTTTTAGATGCCTTAGAGCTACAAGGAATGGAAGAGGCTGAAGTAATGTCAAAAGTTGAAATGCAAGTGAAGTTAGACGAATTTGTAGCAGCTGAATCAGGTGGTTTCGAAGTAACAGAAGAAGAATTGCAGGAATTTTATGACCAGTTAGTTGCTCAACGTGAGGAAGCTGGTGGAGAAACTACCGAAGTTCCAGCATTTGATGAAATTAGAGATAATTTAGAACAAGAAATTATTAATCGAAAAGAAGCAGAAACAACCCAAGAACTTATGAAAAAGTTAAGAGAAAAAGCAGACGTTACAATTAATCTATAAGAATAGCTACAAACCTAAAAAACCAGACCCCCCGGGCCTGGTTTTTTAAAATGAAATGGAAACATGGGGACGGTTCTTTTGTCCACGAAAAGAGCTACCCATCTGTCTTTTGGATAAAAATTGTTGAGATCTTCATTCCTTGAAGGAGATGTTTCTTTATGAGGCAGAGGGATAGGCACCGCGACCGGTTTTTTACACACTTTTTACTTATTTCAAGTCAAAATAACCTTTATGGATGCTGAAATCCTTTTATACCAGGCGATAGCGGCTATTACATTTTTGAAATATAGGGGTTTTTCTGAAAAACGAAATTGTACATGACTAGAAAAAAGATGTTACAATGACCAACATCACGGTTTGGAAGGAGAATTTGATTTGAAGAAAAAATGGTTAGTAAGTTTATCCCTAGCAGGAATTATAGCGTTCACTGCTGCATGCAGTAACGAGGGTGAAAATACGGAAAGTAATGAGGATCAAACAGAACCACAAGAAGAGGTGGATGAGACTGCTGGTGAAGAGGGCGCAGAAAATGCTGCTGGTGGAGAACAACAAATGGAGATGCCTGAGCCAGATTTAGAGGACGTTCCTGATGTTGTTGCAGAAGTAAACGGGGTGGAAATCTCTAAAGAAGATTATGAATCCCTTTATGTAAGTCAGTTCCAACAAACGGCGTTACAATACCAGATGTCTGGTCAAGAGTTAGATCAGGACCAGTTTAAGGAACAGATTATGGAATCAATGATTGGGCAAGAGCTCCTCGTTCAAGAAGTTGAAAAAAGTGACTTGGAAGCATCTGAGGATAAAGTTAATGAAACACTCGATGGATTGGTAGCACAAAACGAAATGGAGACACAAGAAGAATTTTTTGCAGCTTTGGAAGAGCAAGGAATGGATAAGACTGAAGTAATGTCTCAAGTAGAATTGCAAGTAAAGTTAGATCAACTTATCGCAAATGAAGCGGGTGAGGTTGAAGTAACGGAAGAAGAGTTACAAGCACTTTATGACCAAGCGATTGCGCAACAAGAGGAATCAGGTGCAGAAGGTGCAGAAATTCCATCATTTGAGGAAGCAAAACCGAGCTTAGAACAACAAATTAGAACTCAGAAAGAAACAGAAACAACACAAGAACTCGTGAACAAGTTACGAGAAGATGCAGAAGTTACGATCCATTTATAAGTTTTCAAACGAAACCAGAAAAACCAGACCCACTTCCGGGTCTGGTTTTTCTGTGTGTAGTGGAAACATGGGGACGGTTCTTATGTCCACGAAAATGTCTGCCCTCTGTCCTAGCTCTGTGATATATTTAGAATTAAAGATTGGTTTTTGTTTGGGGGTTTTGTATGTTTCGATATGGTTTCTGGATGTGGTTAGGTATTCTATTTGTTGCTTGGATACTAGGTTTAGTCCGTACTTTTGGAGAGTTACCAGAGGTCTCTGCCTTAGGCTGGCTTGGTAGTGCCATTTTTTTTGCCTGTTATTTTCTCATTCCAGTTTTTCAAAAATCACCACTTATACAAGCTTTGTTAATGATTGTCGGTGCAGTAATAGTTTTTATCGTATCTTTGCAATCATCCGCTATAAACACAACGGAGAATTTCTATGTACTATTGGTGTTATCTTATATAGTTGGAGAAGCAAGTTATCGACTCTCAATCGTTTATGCTGCTGCAGTAGGTGCGGTGAGTGCTGCGATTTTTCTAGCCATGTCTATTTTAGATCGAAGTCCTTATCCAGTTCCTTTTTCAATGCTTTACATCATTCTTTTCGGAATTGCACTCTCGGTTTTTCGGTACTTTTTTCAACAAACGAAGGAAGCAACGATCCGCTATGAGACGTTATTACATGCGTATAGGCAGCTTAAACGGAAATCAATAACCGATGAGAAATTAGTCAGACAACAGGAACGGACCCAAATTGGCCGAGAAATTCACGATAGTGTTGGACATAAACTGACAAATCTGCTCATGCAATTAGAGGTTGCGCGCATGCAAGCTGATCCCGATACGAGCGTAAGAATGGACTTGTTAAAGGACTTGGCGAAAGAAAGTTTAGAAGAGACGCGTCGCGCAGTAAAGGCATTGAAACAAGAGGAGATTGGTGGACTTCCAGCTATTATTAGCTTGATTCGTAAACTAGAGGCGGAAAATTTTATTCGAATTCATTTTTCAGTCAAAAATCGTGCATTCACCGCATCGCTAGGATCCGAACAAATGGTTGCCGTTTACCGTGCCGTTCAAGAAGCACTGACGAACGTGATGCGACATAGTAAAGTACGCGAAGCATCGGTCCAATTTGAATCACCTGGGGAGAGCATTTTTCGCTTTGAAATATCCAATCCTATATCGGAAGCCTATTCTTTTGCAGAGGGGTATGGATTAACTTCGATGCGCGAGCGGGTCGAACAAGCTGGTGGCGCGATTGAAATTCTTGCCTATCAGCGGTCATTTATTGTACGTGGTACATTCCCAATACATAGAAAGGGTGGGGCTAACGATGATCCGAATCCTGTTAGCTGAAGACCAGGCACTCGTTGCACAAGGTCTGAAAATGATGATGGAAACCGATCCCGAAATGAAGGTAACTGGTGAAGCAAAAAATGGGAGAATCGCTGTTTCTTTATGTGAGAGGCAAAGCTTTGATGTAGCTGTTTTAGATATTCGGATGCCAGAAATGGATGGGCTGGAAGCAGCTCGGATCATTCGTCATCGTTGGCCGAGTATGAAGGTGTTAATACTGACAACATTTAACGATGATGAATATGCAATTCAGGCATTGCGATTGGGCGCTCATGGCTATATGTTAAAGGATGCTGATGCAGAAACCTTGATTCAATCGGTGAAAAAATGTGTGGCAGGGGGACTTCAGTTGCAAGGTGAAGTTGCAGCGAAGGTAATGCCACGATTGCTCCAGGCGTCACAGGAAACTCCAAAAATAAATCATCATCTAACTCCACGTGAACTGGACATTTTGAAACGAATTGGTGAGGGGCGCAGTAATAAAGAGATTGCAGAGGAGCTTGCTTTATCGGTAGGTACGGTGAAAAATCATATAAGTCAACTGCTTGATAAATTGGATTTGCGGGACCGTACGCAGTTAGCGATTTATGCGATTCGAAATCATTTTGTATGAGTTGGTAGGGTGCATTTTTGGGGCAGTTACTGATATATGGGAAAAGTTACTGAATTAGCATATAGGTTTACTGAATTATTGCAAAAGTTACTGAATTAGCATATGGGTTCACTGAATTAACACTAAAAGTTACTGAATTAACTGTATCGTCGGGGGATTTACCGGCTTGGCTGCATCAGCTCATCAAGTTATAAATTTAATGTGAAGTGGAGAGAGAATCCACGCGTGTAACAATAGGAAAAAAATGACTTAAGTCATGGATACCGCAAAAAGAAGTGACGGAAGACAGTGTGCGCGCTGTCTTCTTTTTTTTATACTTTAAGAAAGCATGAATTTTAGCTAAGAAGTGTAATTGACGTAGGGGAAAATTTATAAGAAAAACTAACACATTCACCAAGGGACGAGCGAATGAGAGTTTTTCTAATACTAACTGTAAAATAACGATGAACGAGGAGGAAGAAGCATGTTGGAAACGACAAGTTTAAAGAAGGTTTTCAAAAAGCATCTTGCGGTGGATGATGTTAGTTTGTATTTGGATAAGGGGGAATCGGTAGGCTTACTTGGGCCAAATGGTGCAGGGAAATCAACGACAATTTCGATGATTTCATCTTTGGTCAAACCAACTGCTGGTGATGTTACGTGGGATGGAAAAAGTGTGGTGAAACAGCCAGGGGTTATTCGTGAATATCTTGGTGTTGTACCGCAAGAAATTGCGCTTTATAAGGAACTAACGGCAGTAGAAAACTTAAAGTTTTTTGGCAGAGTGTATGGATTGAAAGGACGTGCGTTAACGGAACGAATGGAATCTGTATTGGAGCTCGTTGGGTTAACGGAAAGAAAGAACGATCTTGTCAAAAATTACTCTGGAGGCATGCAGCGTCGGATTAACATTGCGGTGGCGCTTTTACATGAACCAGAAATCATTATTATGGATGAGCCGACAGTCGGCATTGATCCCCAATCACGTAATTACATTTTAGAGATGGTACAAAAGTTAAACCGAGAAAAAGGCATGACGGTCTTGTACACGAGTCATTACATGGAAGAAGTGGAAAGGTTGTGCGACCGGATTTACATTATGGATCATGGAAAAGTTATTGCAACGGGAACAAAGCAAGAGCTTACGAGCATTCTATCGAGTGAGGAAACGATTGTATTAGAGCTCGATCGGCCATATCCGGAGCTAAAGTCTGAATTAGCAGATTTAGAGGAAGTTCATCGTGTGGTTGAGACGGAAAAAGGGATGAAGCTTATTACACCAAAGAATAGCAAATTACTGAGCAAGGTGTTCCAAGTGGCGGAGCGTCACCAAGCCCAAATTGTTAGTGTGAATGTACAAATTCCAACGTTAGAAGACGTATTCCTCCATTTAACTGGACGAAAATTGAGAGATTAGGAGGTGAATAGCGTGCTAGCATTTCTGAAAAAAGATGTTCGTGTACTACTTCGAGATCGAACGGAGTTACTCGTTTTGTTGTTAATGCCCGTGATCTTGACAGGGATTTTAGGCTTTGCTTTAAAAGGTATGTTTGGGGAAAACCAAGTAAACCTGATGATGACCGTTGCGGTTGTGAATCAAAGTGACGCCGAGGTTGACGAGGAAAATTTTTTACAAGAGATAGAAAAATCACCAATGCCTAAGGAAGCGAGAAAGGCGCTTCAAGAAGCAGCTACATCGGTGGAACCTTATGCAATGCTTGAAGGTGTTTTTGAAGACGAAGAAGTGAAAGAAATCATTGAAACAAAAGAGATGGATCTAGAAGAAGCTAAGGAAGCATTAAAAGAGGAAGAGGTATCAGCTATTATTGTGGTACCAGAATCATTTACGTACGACGTGTTAAACAAGATGCTTCTCGAACAAGGGGATGGCAGTGAACTTGAAGTGATTAAGAGTACACATGCCCCGTTATCTGCAGGTGTTTTCGAAGATATTATTAGTCGTTTTGTCGATACGGTTAATTTAGAAACTGCGATTGCTAAGGCGACGCAAACGACTGTAGCTTCTAGAGAAACAGTCGAACCAGTTAACGAGATGCCAATTGGGTCAAAAATTACGGTTACGGATCAAAAACCAATTACATCTCTGGAGTATTATTCGATTGGCATGACGGCAATGTTTGCATTGTTTGCTGCCTCCACGATCGCTAGTAAAGCTTATGTGGAGACGTATCAACACGTGTTAGACCGGATTTTATTATCAGGGAAGCATCCAGCAAACTACCTATCTGGGAAGGCCATTTCGACAACAGTGATTGTGTTTATCCAAGTGGTTCTCTTATTTACAATTGCGCGGGTGGTCATGCAGGTGTTTGCTGATCGATCATGGGCTTTTTTTGGCGGCATGCTCGTGATCGCCCTTGTATTCTCCATCTGTGTTGGGGCGTTGGCATCCCTATTAACTGCGCTCACAGTTAAGTCAAAAAGCAATGCGATTCCAAGTATGTTTTCAGGTGGTGTGGTTACGTTGTTTGCGCTTTTAGGTGGGAGCTTCATGCCTGTATCTAATATGCCAGAGTTGTTTAAGACGCTCGGAAACTGGACGCCGAACGGGATTATGTTAAACGTCTTGTTGCAATGGGCGCAAGGGTTAGGGATGGATTTTATTACACCAATGCTTGGTAGATTGCTGCTAATTAGTGTCGTATTGTTCGGCATAAGTATATTGATTTTTTCAAAAAGGAGGGCGGCATAGATGAGATCTGTATTTTTATTGCAATTACAACGGCTTCGCAGAGAACCTGCATTAGTCATCTGGATGATGGTCATGACGGTTGGCTTTATTTTTATGTTAGGTGGCCTCGGCAGCGCGAGTACGATTGATGTGCCGCTCTACTTTGATGCGTCCATGGATGAAGAAGAGCAGGATGTCCTTTTGTATCAATTAAATGAATCAGACGCATTTTCATTTTCGCTTATTGAAGAACAAGATGCGGAAAAACGGGTTGCTTTAGGAGAAATTCCTTATGCCATCCATGCCACGGCTGAGAACTACGAGATGCTGATTGCAGCGGATGATGCTAATCATGTTTTTATCGACCAATATGTGCGTCAAGTATATGTAGATGAATTACGTTTACAACAAGTCGAGCAGTCGACGGAAGATCCACGAATTCGAGAGGAAATTGATCAAAATTTGTCGGATGTTCCGTTGCGATTAGCAAGTGAAACGGTGGACGGTGAAGAACAGGGCGGGGGGATCGACCAACGAAATCAAGCATTGTTCGGCATGACTCTCTTTTTCTCGATCTATACCATTATCCAAAGTTTATCAAAAGTAGCAGAAGAAAAACGAACCGGGACATGGAACCGGATGATTTTGTCGCCCGTTCGGAAGTGGCAAGTGTATCTGGGCCACTTATGCTATGCGTTTTTGATTGGATTTTTACAGATCGTGATCATATTTGCAGGGTTTAAGTATTTGTTCGGCTATGGTGTTGGTGACAGTTTTGGCTCAATTGTACTTGCGGTGGCATGCTATACGTTTGCGATTGTCGCCTTGGGCATGTTGATGCTGGGCCTTGTCAAAACGTTAGAACAACTGAATGCAGTCGTGCCGATTGTGGCGGTGAGTATGGCTATGATTGGAGGAGCCTATTGGCCAATCGAGTTAGTAAGCAACTCGATCATTCTAGCAATTTCAAAAGTACTTCCGATTACCTATGCCATGGAAGCACTGAAACAAATAGCAAGCAATAACCATGATTTCACAGCACTAGCCCAACCACTATCGATTCTACTATTATTCGGAGTCGTATGCATGGGGATTGGCATTAACTTGATGGAAAGGAAAATGTAAATCAGAGAGAGTGTGAACAGAGGGACAGACCTTGGAAGCAGGGGGACGGTTCTTGCGTGCAAAATGGGAGCAGGGGGAGAGTTCTCCTGCTTTCTTTTATTAGAAAGGAGCATCACTGTTTTCTACTTAGAATTCTTAATCCACTCACCAAATACATGAGTGTCTAAAGTTGTTGGGGATGAACAACCACTTTAGCTTTTCCTCGTTTAATTCATACAGGTTTAAGTGCAACAAACCAAGTTTTTCATAAAATCTTAATCGATACAGTCACTTCATTTGAAAAGTTAATTCAAAGTGTCTATACTTTTGATTATAATTTTTATGAAACCGCTACCAAATTTTTATTTACAAGAGTAATAGATCTCTCTCTTTGCTAAATTCAACAAGTTATGATGCATCATAGTTTCATATCTATTATTAGCATCCCCATTCTACTTTGGACTCGCACCACGATTATTTTACCCTTTTCACCTTTTAAAAAAAGAGATTACCATGGAACCATTATTTCTAGATCGGAGTTGAAGATATGCGACACCTTTCTTTTATCAGGACAAAACCGAGATTAGCAACAAAGATGGTTATTGCATTATCGTTAATTATCCTTGTATCGTCTACTATTACTGGCTATCTCTCGTATAGTGCCCACTTAGACATTGCTGAAAAAGAGATTAGTAAACAATTTGCACAAAAAGTAGAGCAGGTATCCTCACGTATAGATGCAAAAATTAACGAAGTATATCGATTCTCAGATACGATCATATTTCACCCAACGGTAACTGATGTGTTATCCAAATCAAATGAATTTAAATTAATTGAATATGAAAACTTGATGAATTTTAACGATATATTAAACAATTTAAAGTTAAATCTAGATTACGTTTACAGTATCGAGATGACGGATCGGTTTAGAAAAAGATATAAACCAACTCATTCCACAGAGTTTCAAGAGTTAAATCAATCTACTTATGACAAGATTGCAGAAGCTCTATCCAAGACCGATGGTGAGATGGTATGGCAAAGGGAAACATATCATACGATGAGTCGTGAGTATGATGTGATTGTGGCTGCACGAAAAATTAAAAATGAAAAAATGGATGTCATAGGTCAACTTCTGCTTGTGTTTGATAGCAGGCAATTTGTAGATGTTTTTGATGATGTCCTTGCAAACGAGGATGACATTGTCAACTTATACACGCCAAGAGGAAATTTGTTGTATAGCAATCAGGACAAATCCTTCCTTACATCAACTGATCGTAGTGAAAAAGGTAATAATGTTAGAACCGAGATGTATGATGGAGAACGTTATCTACTAGCCACTAACGATTCAGGCATTAGTAACTTTCGATTTGAAAGTGCCATGTCACTTCAAGGATTACATAATAAAAGTCAGACGATTTTTCACGTTAGTTTATTGAGCGGACTAGTTAGCTTAGCGATAGCAATTCTGTTAATTGCTTTTGCGAGTTATCGATTATTAGGTCCTTTAAAAACTGTAGTCTCAGGGATGAAGAGTATAAAAGAAGGAAAACTCGACACCAGGATAAAAGTTAAATCAAACGATGAACTAGCTTATCTCGGCAATTCTTTTAATGAGATGATCGATTTTATCCAATCACTAATTAAGAATGTATATCAGACACAATTAGATCAACGGGAAGCAGAATTAACGGCGCTACAAGCTCAGTTGAACCCTCATTTTTTATACAATACGTTAGATATGCTTAGGTCCAAGCTATACTTGCAGGATGATTTTGAAAATGCTGATTTAGTAGTGGCTTTATCCCAAATGCTTCGATATGCAATTGAACCTGCAAGTACGACTACCACAATAAAAGATGAATTACATCAAATAAATAATTACTTAACCATTCAAAAGTCCCGATTTGAAGAGGAGCTTCATATAAACATGGACGTTGATGATGAAGTGTATGACTGCTCGATCGTCCGACTTCTACTACAACCGATCGTCGAAAATGTATTTGTTCACGGTTTTCGTGATCAAGTAGACGAAAATAAAATTCACATTAAAGCATATAAACAACAAAGCTTTCTAATGATTGAAGTGCAGGACAATGGTTGTGGAATGAATCAAGCTGCAATCGAGCAAATATATCAAAGACGAAGCAGGGGTGAAAAAACGAATGGCATTGGAATGGCTAACGTGATTCGTCGTATCGCACTTATGTACGATGACCCGCATCGACTTGAAATCGAAAGTGAAGAGGGCAAAGGGACATTAGTTCGATTGATCTTGCCCATTGAAATGGAATGGAATGACAGAGGGGAGAGGGATGCTTCATGAATTGTAAGGTATTAATCGTTGATGATGAACAACATATCCGAAAAACATTAAGAAAGATGATTGAAGAAGACGATTATAAATGGGACGTGATCGGGGAAGCCAAAAATGGATTAGAGGCACTCGATATGATCAAAAAAGTGGAACCTGACCTGGTGATTTCCGATATTCGAATGTCAAAGATGAGTGGAATTGAGTTATCGAAGGTTATTCATGAACAATATAGCCATATAAAAGTGATCTTCTTGACGGCGTACAGAGACTTTGAATACGCCAAAGCAGCACTGAAAAACAATGTGATTGATTTTTTACTTAAGCCCTGTGCGCAATCTGAGGTAATTGATGTTCTTAGTCGTATTAGAAAAGACCTTCTTGTTGAACAACAAAAAAAGAAACGGGAGCAACAACTGAAAGAAAGAATGATTCTTCGTTCCATTTTTTTGAAACTGCCATACACGACAGGTGAAAAAGTATTTGAGGATGTAAAAGCAAAATTCTTAAACACAACGGTTACATTTTTTAGGGTGGAAACTTACTTTCCACAAACAAAACACTATCATGATAATGATTTGCCATTATTGCAATTTGCACTAATGAATATGTTTGAAGAGATACTTGCTCACAAAGGGTGGGGACAAGTAATTGCAGTTGATTATAATTGTTATGCTTGTCTATACCAAGAAGATGAAGAGCGAGAAGTTATAACTTTAATTAAAGAAAAAGCGTCAAATTTATTAGGAATCAATCTGTTTGCAGACAAGATGGGAAGTGTGAAAAACATCTTTGATTTGAGGTCCTTTTATGAGCATTACTCCGAAAAATTTAATCAAACAACAAGTGGGAATCTGGAACACTCATTTTCGAAAGACTTATTAAACTATGACCTTATTAGTAAATGGAAAGAGCGATTAATCGCGCCATTATTGGTTGGTGAAATGGATAAATTACAAGAAGCGCTCCAAGACTTGATAAGTTGTCTTCCTAAATATGAGTTGTCTGATGCGAAAATAGAAGCGTTTTCGATTTTATATGCTCTAGATACGATCACTCAAAAAGAATTCGGTTATCCATCTCAACTTCAATTGTCTAAAGAAATTATTGATAGCAGAAAATTACAATCGACAACGGAACTAGTTTCATGGATAACGCAAAGAATGGAGTATTTTTGTCAGAATTTTAAAGAATGGAAAAAAGAAAAAGGAATATCGATTGTAAATAGAGTCAAAGCATTTGTAGAACAGCATTATCAAGACAACTGTTCCTTAAGTGATGTAGCCGCACACGTTTACCTGTCACCTAAATATCTGAGTGATCTATTTAAAAAAGAAACGGGTGAAAGTTTTAAATTGTATGTGACAAAAGTAAAGATGCGAAAAGCAAGATATTTATTGGAGCATTCAGATGAAAATATAACAGAGATTGCTAGGCTTGTTGGGTACGATGACCCGAATTACTTCTCTACTGTGTTTCGAAAAACCTTAAAGCGATCTCCAAAACAATTTAGGGAGGAACGTAACAATCAGGAATTTTTGAAGGAACCGATAGAATAATTAAAGGTAACGTAAATAAGAAAGCGCTATCATTAGGAGTGTAGAAAAGCTAACTTTTTAAATATGGAGGGGAAAAGATGGGTAACAAGAAAAAAATTTGGCTAATGATGGCGTTTATTTTTATTCTTGCAATTGCAACTGCTTGTTCTTCCGCTGAATCTGGTCAAACAGAAGGGGATCAAGGTAATGAAGCAAATGAAGATGCTATAACGTTAAATGTATTGACCAGTTTGGTAGGGGAACAGCCACTGTCTGCTGTGTATGAACCAGGCTTTGAAACATTTAATGCAGAGCATGATGACATTAACTTGAACATAAATACAGCGGCTGGTAATTCCATAAGAGAAAAGTTGCTAGCAGAAATGGCAGCAAATAATCCACCAGATGTATTTTTTCACTGGGGTACAAGAAGAACGGAAAACTACATTGAAAGTGATAAAATTGCAGATTTGACGGAGCTAATTGAGGAAGACGGCCTAGCGGATCAATATGTTGAAGATGCGTTTAATCCTGTTGAATACCAAGGGGGAACTTATGGTCTTCCGATAAGTTCTTATATGTATTATTTTATGGTGAACAAACAACTCTTTGAAGAGCATGGTGTTGAAATTCCATCTACGTATGATGAGCTAGTTACTGCTGTCGAACAGTTTAAGGAAGCTGGACTAATACCAATGGCAGCAAATAATCACAGTGCTCGTTATATGATGTTAACGTGGTTAAGTCAAAAGAAAACAATTGATAGTATTATTCCGAATACGACAGGAGAAGAACCGTTTGGCGATGCCTTATTAGAAGCGAGCGAAAAAGCCGCAGAACTGCAACAACTTGGTGCATTCCCAGATGGGAAAGAAACCTTGTCAACCTCACAATCATTAGAACTATTTAACACTGGTGTTTCACCAATGTTCTACCAACATAGCTGGACCATTGGTGCGATAAATCCAGACATTGTCGACCAATTGGAAGTAGTTCCATTCCCACTTGGAGATGGGGAGTCCAAGAATACAGCTATTTCCGGAGCAGGATTCTTCGTATACATGAGCCAACAAGCGTATGACGATCCAGAAAAGAGAGAAGCTGCTTGGGAATTGATGAAGTATCTGGCTAGTCCTGAGCTTGGAAAACAAGTAATAGAGAAAGCATCAGACTTCTCACCACTCGATGTTGATTACGACGTATCAGAAGCAAATGAAATTTTAAGACAGGCTATTGAGATAAGAGATAGGGCGGATAATATAGTTCCATCCTTAGATGAAGCATTATTCTCACAAGGTGTGCAAGACAATTACTGGACACTAACAGATGAATTATCGTTACAAGAGATGACACCTGAGGAATACGTAGAAGCAATGAATGAATTAGTAGAAGAACATCCTAGTAAACAATTTGAATAATTCCAAGAATAGAAGGTAGGAGAGAGCTCCTACCTTTCCTACAAAGGGGGCATACCAAATGGCATTACAAAGGAAATGGATTCTCATTTTGTTTGCTGCTCCAACTGTGTTATTTTATCTCTTTTTCTTCATTAGTCCTCTACTTAATACAGTGTATAATAGCTTATTTGATTGGAATGGATTATCTGATAAAACGTTCATTTTTATAGACAATTACATTAACCTGTTTCAGGATGAGATCTTTATTCGCTCACTAAAGAATACATTTTATTGGGTATTTCTCGTTTTGTTTGTTCAAATACCGTTTGGCTTTTTTCTAGCCTACTTCCTGTATTTAAAAGTAAAAGGGTTTAAGTTTTTACGTACGGTATTTTTTATTCCAGTTGTTACATCAACAGTTGCGGTGGCTTTAGTTTTTTCATTCATCTACGAACCAAACTTTGGGATTATCAATGCCTTTCTAAGAGAAATAGGGTTAGGGCATCTGACTACTGCTTGGCTTTCTGATGAATTGACAGCAATGACAGCTGTATCTGTACCGTTTGTTTGGCAAAATATTGGTTTAATGATGGTCATCATATATGCGGGGCTACAATCGATTCCAGATGAGATTATCGAGGCAGGCGAAATCGATGGCGTTGGTTTCTTTCAAAAAATAATTCATATTGTGATTCCAATGATCAAGAATGTATTAATTGTATGTTTAGTACTTGGTGTCACATATGCATTCAAGTTGTTTGATTACGTTCTTTTACTTACCAATGGTGGGCCGATTCACCGAACAGAAGTTACCGGGACTTACATGTATATTAAAGGGTTTCAAGAGTTGAACTACGGCTACGGTAATTCGATTGCTGTGACGATGACGATAATTGTACTATTTTTATCTGTCATCATTAACAAAGGATTGAAATCTAAAGGATAAGGGGGCGTTGGTGATGAAGGTGGAAGCTCCAGTAACCGAACGACAAACGAATATTCCTGCCCATGTGAAAAAAACAAGAAAAAAGGAACGAAACCTCAATATTTTCAAATATATATTTTTATGGGGATATGCCCTGATTACGGTCGGCTTATTTATTTGGGTAACATTAACTGCTTTTAAGGACAACACACAAATTTTTACTAATCCTTTTGGACTTCCGGAATCCTATAGCTTCTCAAACTTCGCAGAAGCATGGACTGGAGCAAATATGTCTCAGTTTTTTGTAAACTCTTTAATCGTTTCTGTTATAAGTGTGAGTTTATGTTTGTTCCTTGGGGCTACTCTATCGTTTGTAATTGCGCGCTTTCGTTTTCGCGGTAATGGATTATTATACGCGCTATTCGTTCTAGGGCTTGCGATCCCGTTACAATCATTAATTCTACCAATCTTTTTCCGAATGGATAATATCGGACTACGAGACTCTTTGCTAGGGTTAATTCTCGTCTATACGGCATTAAATTTACCAAAAACTGTGTTTTTACTAGTTGGTTTTATGAAGGGGATCCCTAGTGAACTAGAAGAAGCTGCCATTATAGATGGTTGTGGGTATTGGAAGATATTTTCTAAGGTTATTGTTCCGATAAGTAAACCAGGTTTAGCGACAGCGGGAATTCTTGTTTTTATTGCAGCGTGGAATGAGTATGTCTTCGCAACTGTCTTAATTTCATCTGATGCTGCACGTACTTTGCCGCTTGGTCTTGCAAGTTTTCAGACCTCGTATGCAAGTGCTTACGGCTTGATTGCAGCAGGTGTAGTAATTTCCGTTATTCCTGTCCTGATTGTCTATATTTTATTACAAGAACAAATCATTAAAGGGATGACAGCGGGGTCTGTTAAAGGCTAATTATCAATTGAAGCAATTCCATTCTAATAAAGGGAGAGATTCATCTATGATTAATATTGCAATTATCGGTGCAGGAGCCATTGCACCATCACATATCAAAGCGTATCAAGCTTTCGAAGAGGAGTGTAAAATCGTTGCACTCTGCGACATTTATCCAGACAAGGCTAGACAGCATGCTCAGGATTTTAACCTACATGTGGATGTGTACGACAATTATGAAGAGCTATTAAACCGCGATGATATTGATCTAGTATCCGTATGTACACCGCCATATACGCATGCCAATATAGGCATTAAATTTTTAGATGCTGGAAAACACGTGCTCGTGGAAAAACCAATGGCATCCTCGTTAGCGGAGTGTGATGCTATGAACGAAGCGGCAGAGCGAAATAATAGAGTTCTGTCCGTTGTCGCACAAAATAGATTTACCAATCCGATGATGAAATTAAAACATGTTCTTGATACGAAGTTAATGGGACCGATTGTGCATACGCAGGTTGACTCTTACTGGTGGAGAGGTCATAGCTACTATGATTTATGGTGGCGAGGAACGTGGGAAAAAGAAGGTGGTGGCTGTACGCTAAACCATGCGGTGCATCATATTGATATATTTAAGTGGATGAACGGCATGCCTTCTGAAGTAACAGCAGTGACAAGTAATACATCGCATGATAATGCGGAAGTGGAAGATATCTCTGTTGCTATTTGCAGGTATGAGGATGGAGCGTTGGCACAGATTACGAGCTCTGTTGTTCATCACGGTGAGGAACAACAATTGATTTTTCAGGGGAAAAATGCAAGGGTGTCTGCTCCATGGAAGGTAACTGCATCTAAACCTTTAGAAAATGGATTTCCAGAGAAGGACGATGGTTTAGAAGTTAGACTTCAACAAGTATATGATGAGCAGTCTGAACTGTTATTCGAAGGACATACGGGACAGATTCACGATGTACTCCAAGCCATCAAAGGAGAGAAAGAAGTTCTCGTTGATGGGGTTGCAGGTCGTGCTACATTAGAGCTGATTACAGCGATTTATAAATCAGCTAGTTTTGGCAGAAAAGTAACATTACCTTTGGAAAAGGATGATCCTTTTTATACAAGAGAAGGTGTCTTGAAGAATGCAACGTATTTTTATGAGAAAACAAATACAGTGGAAAACTTTGGGTCGAATACGATTACGACTGGTGGAAAATACGAATAAGCTCTATTAAGTGTTTTATAGATTTGTTCCGTAGGTTTGCTTATGCTTATGCAAGCCTACTCACTTAACTTAAACAGGAGGAGGAATCGGAATGAACAAAAATGATGGCATGAATTATGCGCCAGAAGGTAATTTTAATAAAGTAGTGGGCGAAGGTGAGTTTGTCTTTGCTGCAATCGGACTTGACCATGGCCATATTTTTGGTATGTGTAACGGCTTGATTGAGGCAGGTGGGGATTTAGTAGCAGTATATGATCCGGATCCAGCAAAGGTAAAGAGCTTTTGTGAGAAATTTCCTGGGGTAGTACCAGCCCAGTCGGAAGAAGAAATATTACAAGATTCATCCATTCAGTTGGTAGCAGCAGCTAATATTCCAGCGTATCGTGGTGAGCTTGGGTTACGTGTGTTAGATCATGGGAAGCATTACTTTGTTGATAAACCTGCGTTTACAAAAAAAGAACAAATTGAACTAGCGCGTAAGAAGACCGAGGAAACTGGTCTGAAGTGGGGCATTTATTACAGTGAACGATTGCATGTGGAAAGTGCCGTGTTTGCGGGTCAACTAATTGATGAAGGTGCGATTGGTCGAGTGATCCAAGTGATCGGAACAGGGCCACACCGTGCGAATGCAGATAAGCGACCTGATTGGTTCTTTGATCCGGAAAGTTATGGCGGGATTTTGTGTGATATTGGTAGTCACCAAATTGAACAGTTTTTGCATTACACAGGTGCTAAGGATGCGAAAGTGTTACATAGTAAAGTAGCGAACTATCATCATAAAAACTATCCCGACTTTGAAGACTTTGGTGATGCAACACTTGTAGCTGACAATGGGGCAACTTTTTACTTCCGTGTTGACTGGTTTACGCCGGATGGATTAGGCACATGGGGTGATGGTCGTGCATTGATTTTGGGTACAGAAGGTTATATTGAAGTAAGAAAATACATTGATATTGGACGAAGCAACACTTCTAATCACCTATACCTAGTCAATCAAGAAGGGGAGAAGCATTTTGAGTTGTCTGGAAAAGTAGGCTATCCATTTTTCGGTCAATTTATCCTTGATTGCTTAAATGGAACAGAGAGCGCCATGACACAAGCACACGCCTTCAAAGCCGCAGAGCTCTGCATAGACGCCCAAGAAAAAGCAATAACCATTGAAGGAAAACAGCCAACAAAAGCATAAATGGAAGCAGGGGGACGGTTCTCCTGCTTCCATTTTTTTCGTGCGGTTGTAGGGAGACGGAAATGAAGCTAGACATGAGACGTCTTCAAAGTTGTTCTCAACTGTGTCGATATATCAGGAATAGTTTTAGTATCCTCTATAAGGATCAATGCCAAGCTTGTCCCACTCAGTCTTCTTGTACTTAACTCCTTTAAGGCAACGATTAATAAATTCTTCATCATATTCCCGATAGCTTTGTTCTTTAGCCCATTCTCTAATCATCTGATAGTCTGGATGATTCTTATCGTGATAAATGGATAAAAAATCATAATAGCCTGGTATTCCACCAACATCTTCTGGTGGGGCTGTCTCCGCGCCATCCAATAAAGTTGGGTAGCCATAATAATATTCTTCCGTTACTTCTTCAAGCGTAACTTTGATTCTCCAGTTGTCACCGAAATCATACGTGTATAGGAACTCTCCGTGCTTTTCCAAATAGTTATCTATTTTTAATGTTTGTGGCTGGCGCACCGTTGTTTTTAGGTGGCGAGCGATCACACCAAATGGATCATCTTCTTTACTAGGTGGTGTTTTCTTATAGTGCTTTTTATATGCTTTATTTTCATGATACTCTTCTTCGTTATTAGTAACTGTTAGATAATCTTTTGCTATATCAAATTCAAAGAGGTGGTAATGTAAATGTGGATAGCCACTTTGGAAGTTCAACGTATTCTGTATTACATCATGAAGGCGATTAAAAGTAGCAGCTGCCGGCATAATGACTCTTCTCCAAATCAACGGATCAGAATCTAGTAATTCAATTTTAATTTGATAAGCTTTCATTTATATCATCCTCTCCTACCACCAGTATAATGGAAATACGCTTCAGATGAAAACATGGGGACAGATCTTGTCAACATGGGGACGGTTCTTGCGTTCACGACATCATCGTTCATTCGTACTCAAGTAACATATGTATATAGGATAGAAGTGTACGTAGATGCTAGAGTTTCAATTGTGCAGGATATATCTATCGTATTAGCTATAAGAGATAGTAGCGTTATTTGGATTTGCGAATCACTAGAGAAAATAGCAAAAGTGAGCAAACTTATGAGCTAAAAGCAAAAATGGAAACAGGAGAACCGTCCCCCTGTTTCCATTCCTGTTTCCATTTATGCTGATCGGTCTTTTTTGACGGGGGTTTCTTCGTAGCGTTGTGTTTTGTCCCATTTTATTTCTTGTTTGAACATAAGTCTTTTGATCTCTAAGAATGTGGAATAAGCTACTAAGGCAATCCACATCTGTGAATAGGTGAAATACATGAGAATAACAATAGCTATATTTTTAAGCGTTAGTTGACCTTTTTCAAAGCTCAATGCCAACAATTCTTCCGTTACGAATAAGAGGAATCCAATTACTAGTAAGGCGATAGAAACTAGGCCAAGCTTGAGCTCAAGTTCTAGCAATAAATTTAATATGAAAATGGTATGCGATGCTAGGACGCCACCAAAGAACAAGAGGTAGGTAAAGAAAAAATAGATTAAATCGATACCAACTTTCTTATTCTTCAACTTAAAGAAATGTAGAAAGAATTTTGCAATCACATATAGATTACCTCTTGCCCATCTCGTGCGCTGCTTCCACCAAACGCGTATTGTCTCTGGCTCCTGTTCCCACGTGATAGCAGATGGAAAAAAACGAATATAGTAGCCTAAATCATACACGCGAAAACTTAATTCCGTATCTTCAGATAAAGCTTTCTCATCCCATCCATCTAACTCTTCTAAAATCGAACGTCGAATAGCAAAATTCGTTCCTGGTATCGTCGTCATTTTAAACCAAAACCATCTACCAGCCTGTGCAAGCCATTGAAAAGTAATTGTTTCAATATTAATTAACCTTGTCAATAAATTTTTGTTCGCGTTGGTTACCCGAAATTTTCCAACAATCGCACCTGCTTTGTTGTCATTTTGTAACCCTTGCACAAGCCAAAAAACCGCATCGGGTTCCGGCGTGTTGTCTGCATCGTACACACAAATGATTTCTCCAGTAGATTCCCTTAAACCAATATTCAACGCACCTGATTTACCTTTACCCCCATTTGGAGGTTTCGTATGAATGACCTTCATATACGAAAACCGTCGTGCATAGGACTCGGCAATCTCTCCTGTTCGATCGCTAGAGTTATCATTGATGATAATTATTTCAAGTAGATAATTTGGATATGTTAAATTACTCAATGCTTCCAATGTCTTTTCGATCACAACTTCTTCATTATGTGCGGGTACAAGCACACTTACTTTAGGAAAAGAGGTTCGGTTATCTTGCCACTTTTTCTCTGTCTTTTTATACTGTAAAAAGTGCAAATATCCACCTTGCATCAGGAACATATGGTAAAAAAGCATCAACCAAATGAGAGACAGAGAAATGTAGAGAAATCCATTAGCCAACATAACCCCTCCTTCGATATCTCCTATACTTCCTAGTTCGCTTACTTGAAATAATGGTATAACTTAGAAAAAGAATTAAGGCAAATCCACCAGAACCAACCATTACCCAAGTAATGTTTAACATCAAACGGTCAACATGATAGCCGATATACGCCCATGAGGAGGTGAATAACCCAAAACGATCAATATCTACTACTATTTCTCCATTCACTGTTCTAATTTCAACGTTGTCGGCTTGAACGGTTCTTGTTCCTTGTTTCAAATCAATCCACTCAATATCAAGTTTTTCCAATTCATTTATTAGCGAGTAAAAATTCTCCATATCTAGGTATGGATGATAGAATCCTGCAATCATACCATCACGAACAACAGCCTGATGCTCCGCCTTTTGGATCATCTCCTGTATTGCATTTGGTTCGTCATCCACAAAACCGATCGTCTCCGGTAATAATTCCATTCCTTTAAATGAAGTCGGGGACGTTCGGTATGGAACGACTGTCATTGCCTCCCAGTTTTCATCACTGATTTGAACTTGCCCTACATACGTGGAGAAAAACTCAGATGCAACTGCATAACCGTTTTGAGACATTGTATAGTGGGGTGCTTCAAATGCAAGTGGGTATAAGCCATAATTAGCAAGTTCTTGTACTCCGCTGTTTATTTTGTCTCTAATATATGCTGTTTCAAAATCGATTTGCTCCTGACGATATTGTTCATAAGCCTCTTTGCTATCAAAATCGTCTTCTGTTTTCTTCACCACTTCTTGTTCTTCTGCTGTATGATAGATTGGCATATTGTTTTTAACGTCCCAAAATTCGAAACCTTCGCCTGTCTCACTATCTCTGAATTGATGCGTGTATCCGTGTAAAACGATACTGGCGCCATTATCCTGCATGAATTTTAATGCATCTAATAGTTCTGGTACGTCAGAAAAATGATATCGCTTTTGATTCTCAGGATGGATATAAACAGGGATTACAGCCACCATATATGGGATGTTTCTTGCCTTCAATTCTTTTGCGATTTCCATTATCTTATCGGGATCTGCAAGTGGGTGTATGTCCTCTAGCCGTAAATAACCCTGGTGCTTTGTTTCATGTTCTGTATCAAAAACTTCATGCAACACTTCGGCTAGGAAGGGGGAGATTGGCGGTCCTAAGCCTGTTGCAGCATAATAATAACTAGCATTGTGCTTGACAAAGAGTGGATAGCTGCCATTATCTCCATGGCTTGCTTCTAATAATATGGATGCTTCATCACTAACCTCTGTATTTAGCACGGTATGTGGCAAAATATTTGTGGCAGTGTCTTCGCGATCTTTTATTTTTAAGCGTGAAAAAACTTCATTATTTATCGGAGTTGCAAAGGAAAAGCGTTCCCCTAATTGATCAACATTATAGCCTAGTGCAACAACAGTCCCGTCATAACGATTCAGCCATTGCTGGAATACTTTTGGTACCGTTGTAGGAGCTGAACTATAATAAAAGATGTGCGAAGCTTTCCTTACATCGGCTTCTGTGACTTGATCAATGGGCATAATTAAAGTATTAGACGTAAAGTGACCAATAAGGAGATCGAGTATCCGCGTCTTTTGGAGGTCCCGGTCATCCCCTTGAGGAGAATAAACGATTAACACATTAACATCCTTCGTTTGCTCAGTTGCTTGAACAACATTTTGTGACATGGAAAGGCTTGCGAATAGAATGAAAAATACTAGGCCAAGGAGAATATGCTTTTTCTTAAAAATATAGGACATATAATCCCTCCTTCCTGTTCATATTGTAGTTCTTAATAAAGAACAAAAGATCTAAAAAAATTTAGGCTGTACGGGAATTGCGAAATAGTAAGATGGATAGCAGTGCAATAAAAATAGTTACACAAGCTCCAACGACAATCCATTGCATATGCGTTGAGGAGATCATTGGAAATCCAGTTGAATCTGAAGCAACCTCGCTATTCGGATTTTGTGTATTGGTTTGTGTGATTGCGGGTGATTCATCGGACTGTTCTTCTGTTTCATCAGGATCTGGTTGTGTCTCTTCTAATGGTTGATTCGTCAATTTCACTTGGACCTCACCGTCTTCTGTTGTGATAGAAATATCGTTTGTTTCTACGGTATGTTTATGTTCTTTAAGATCGATCCATTCAAGATTAGGTGTTTTTTCAATTTGTGTAACTAATTTTTTTAGATCATCTACACCTAAAAATGGATGGTAAAACCCACCTATAATTCCATCTCGCACAACCGTAAGATCATTAATAAACTGGTTCATCTCATCAATCGATGCAGGTTCTTCATACCGTACATATCTGATTGTCTCAGGTACGAGCTGCATCCCATGTAAAAACGAAGGAGAAGTCATATTCGGTGACTCAGCCATTACTCGCCAATCATCATCTGTTAGCTGCAGTTGACCTACATAGGTTGAAAAATAATCAGAGACAACTTGATATCCATGTTGAGACATGGCGTAATGAGGTGCTTCAAAAGCGATCGGATATAACTCTAGATCTACTAAAGCTTTTATTCCTTTTTCTAATCGATCTTGTATATAGCCTTGTTCGATTTGATTTAAATAATCTTGATATTGGTCTGTTGTACTAAAATCTTCCTGCTTTTTAAGTTCTGAAGGATCTTGAAAGATGGGACTATTTTTTTCTATATCCCAAAATTCAAATCCATCACCAGTGGTGGCGGTTCCTGATTGATCTGTATAGCCATGTAAAATAATACTGGCCCCATTATTTTGCATATATAAAAGAGCTTCTACTAATTGCTTGTTGTCAGCTAAGAAAAGACTTGTTCCTGTATTCGGATCGGTGTAAACAGGTGAAACTGACACCAAATAGGGAATGTTCTGTTCTTTTAAAAATTTGGCTGTTTCCATGACGATCTCACCTTCTAACCTTGGATGAACATCTTCAAGACGTAAAAATGCTTGATGTTTATCACTATGGTTAACGGCAAAGATGTCATGAAGAATATCTGCAAAGGCATTAGAAGCTGGTGGGAAAAGATTTTTGCTAGCGTAATAATAGGAGTTATCATGCTGTACGAATAGCGGGAAAGTTTGGTCCTCATGTGTTCCTGATATTAGTACCTCCGTATTGTTTTTATCTGGGAGAAGTACAAGATGAACATTCGTTTGTTCAATTGGTATCGTTTTGTCCGATTTTTGGTGTTTTATAGCCGAGACTTGCGTGATGCCGTCTACTTTTATGTAATGAAACGGGTTTGGTAATTGCCCAACATTGTCACCAATAGCAACAATCGTTCCAGAAAATGAAGCGGAAACAAACGAATCTACCAATGTATCTTCGGTTTCACCATAGTAAAAAAGGTGCGTGATATCTTGTAGGTTGCTATTCTTGAATTCGCTATTACTTACAAAGGTTATATCTTGTGTGAAATGACTGATAAGCATGTCTAGTAAGCGAACATTGGCGGTTATATTACCTGTTTCGGTTGAATAAACGACTAACACTTTGGGTTCATTACTTGCTCCATCTCCGTATATCGTGCTCGGGTATAGTAGTAAACTGATAAAAAAAATACAGAGTATTTGCTTGAGTAGTTTCATTTTCTTTCCTCCTTGCTCCTTATACCATGGTATCTAATGGTGTTTTTTTGTTCTATAAAAAGAACACAAATGTATTTTATAATGAATTAAGTGAAAATAAAAGAAGTGAAATCGGTCTATATAACGAACAAATCGCCCTCATTCTCCCAATATCGCCCAAAACATCCAAATTCCTTAAAATTTAAAACTGTGAACAGGAGAACCGTCCCCATGTTTCCAATAATCGACGTAGTGAAAATATTAATGTACGGTTTAATAGATGAGAATAATTGGAAAGAGGTTTCTATATGTGTTGGTAAAAAAATGGTACAGCTTCCTTCATGACACATGTATAATAAAGGTGTTCATGGAGGGAGTGTTAAAATGCATATCGGTAGAAGAATACATATTGAGAGATCGCTAAAAGGTTATACATTATCATCATTGGCACAAGGTATTACATCAAAGTCATATTTGAGTAAGTTGGAAAACGGAGATGCAGTTCCATCAGAAGAGATTCTCCAGTCCTTAGCAGAAAGGTTACATCTCCCAAGTGACTTTATCCTGTGTCATGACCAAGAAGACTCCCAATTATGGTCAATGCTTAAGCAGTTATTTTACTATAGCATAATGGATATCGGTAAGACGGAATCCATTATTGAACTGATAGAGTCAGATTATTATTTCAATCTTAGATCACCACAGCAGGAATTTTATTATCTTGTTTTAAAAAATCTTGTTTTGATAAAGAAGAAACAAACGGAAGAATTGGAGAACGTTCATCATCGATATCTAGTTCCTTATTTAGAAGGTGTTGAAATAGAGTCACTTCCGACGGAGATACAACGTGCGGTTTATTGCTATTTCGGTTACTATCATTTCAGTCAGTTGCATTACAAAAAATCACTTGATAATCTTAGTAGGCTCTATGAGATTATAGATAACCAAGATATAAAAGCTGCGATTATCTATAACATCAGCATACTATATAAACGAATGGGACAGTTTCAAGATGCTATAATTGCTGCGAAGAAGGCTATTGAGCACTATAAACAAATTGATTCTACTTATTATCTGGCTTTATGTTTCAATTCAGTTGGTGACTTATATAGAGAGAAAAAACTAAACAAAGAAGCATTAGTAGAATTTGAAAATGCAAAAAAACTTGCTGAAGAGCATTCATACAAAAATATCCTTAGCTATACTTATCATAATATAGGGCTGATTAGTAAAGAATCCGGTGATCATGAGAAAGCTAGCACTTATTTTTATAAGGCACTACATCAGAAAATGGAGAAGGATAGTTTATTAATCACTTACCGTGAGTTGATTTCTTGCAAATTGAATGAGAGGAAGATAGAGGAAGCTCGACAGTTATATGATACAGCAAAACTATTAACTGACAAAGAAGAGGACTATAAAAAACTCGCATTTAATTTCACTGAATATTATTATATAAACAAAGAATTTGAGCACTATGAAAAAGAACTGAATGCGCTAGTGTTGTACTTTGAAAAAACTAATAATGTGAAGTTCCTAGTCATCTGTTATAAAAAACTAGCAGCATTTTACTTTCAACTAGGAAAGTTCAAAAAATCTGCGATACTTTATGATAAAGCATTTGATATCATAGAAAGCTAATTTTGAAAACTGGCAATAAAGAATTTACGTTAAAAGGACATTACAGGGCTACATATTAACCTCATTAGCACAAGGAAGTTATACAGAAGTTTTAGAAGGGAGTGAGCACATGCACATCGGGCGAAGAATTTATATACAGAGATCTTTAAATGGATTGACATTAAATTCACTAGCAAAAGGTATTACATCAAGCTCCTATTTAAGTAAATTGGAAAATGGTGCAGTCGTGCCATCTTCTGATATCTTAATTGCACTTGCCAAAAGGTTGGAATTGCCCTCTAGTTTTATCTTAGATGATGCTAATGAAGATCCACAATTATTATTAATGCTGAAGCAATTATTTCAATATAGTATTCTAGAGGTTGAAAAAACCGCGTCAATTATTGAACTTATCGATGAAAATTATCACACCAACCTTGCTTCACCAAGGATGGAATTTTATTATCTAGTTTTAAAATGTATCGTTCTACTAAAAACAAAGCAAACAGAAGCATGCGAAAGCATTCATAAAGATTATATTATCCCTTATTTAGATAGTGTTGATATTGAATCGCTTTCTAATGATTTTCGTTGTGCCATTTACTATTACTTTGGCTATTATCAATTTGTTCAGTCTAACTATAAAGATTGTATTGAATATTTGTACCGACTCCATGAGGTTGTAGACAATTTGGAAATCAAAGCATCTGTTATCTATAATACAGGGATTCTAAATAAGCGCTTAGGTCGATATCAGGATGCGATCATTTCTACGAAGAAGGCGATAGAATATCTCAAAGAGTTAAGCTTTAGCTATCTTTTAGCATTAGCACATAATTTGTTAGGTGATTTATATAGAGAAAAAAGCTTGTATAAGGAAGCTATTACAGAATTGGAAGAAGCAAAGCGAATTGCTGAAGAGCACTCTTATACGAAAACAATAGGAATTGTATATCATAACTTAGGACTTGTTTCAAAAGAGTCAGGTGATTATAAGCAAGGAATTACGTATTGTTACGAAGCTCTCAAGGTAAAAGAGCAGTCAGACAAGAGTGGTATTTTAATTACGTATCGTCTACTAATAGACTGTAAATTGTGCGAAGAAAACATTGAAAAAGCAAAAGAATTATACGAAATAGCTAGAACGTTAGAACAAAGTGAAGATGACCGATGGAAATTGTTATATCATTATAATGAGTATTATAAGTTAACAAATGATTTCGCTGAATATGAAAAAAACCTAAAGGGCTTTTTATCATATTTGGAAAAAGTAAATGACTTTTCTTATGAAGTCGACTGTCATAGAAAGTTAGCAAAGTATTATTTAAACACTGGAAAATATAAAAAGTCTGCCGTACACTATAAAAACGCATTGGCTATTTTAGATAAAAAGTTATAGTATTTGAATTTTGTTATAAAAGTAGGGGGCTGTATTTAAAATACAACTCCTTACGTTAGATACAGACATTAGTTTGCGTCCTTAGAAGTAACTGATGTGTTGCGTGATATCCATAATTTGTAATTAACCTTTTCTGAAGATCTGCTTGGGGTAAAAAATTTAACATATTAATCCATTTTATAGTTCAATGTACTTGATAAAATGTAATATATATACAATTCTATTCACAATCGACATCATTTACTTGGATGTTTTGAGTGCGTAGAATGTAATGTGAAAGATGAAGCAAGGAAGATGTGTTCTTCTTCCTATTTTTCACTATAGGTATATAGTTTCAATGAAGAACGATGTATAATAAATGTATTCAAGTATGGAGGGGGGATATCTATACATATTGGAAGAAGAATTTATATTAGGCGCTCTCTATTAGACATATCATTAGCTTCCTTAGCTCGAAATGTAACTTCGCATTCGTATTTAAGTAAGTTAGAAAATGGTGCAGCTTTTCCTTCTTCAGACATATTAAAAGTAATAGCAGAAAGGTTAGATTTCCCAGCCGAATTTATCGTCAATTATAAATATGAAGACCCACAAATATTATTAATGTTAAACCAGTTGTTTCATTATTGTATTTTGGACTTAAACAAGGCTCATTCCATCGTTGAATTAATTGATGCAAACTATTATGAAAATTTGGTATCACCTAAATTAGAATGTTATTATCTGGTTCTGAAAAATATTATTCTATTAAAAAAGAAACAAAAGTTGGATTATGAACAAAATCATGACCATTATTTAATCCCGTATTTGGAAGGTGAAAATATAGAGTCTTTAAACTCTGAATTACGTTGTGCGATTTATTATTATTTCGGTTATTACTACTATGACAAATCACAATTCGACCAATGTTTGGAACACTTTTATAAAGTGAAGAGTTTTGTTAATAACCTTGAAATCAAAGCATCCGTCATTTATAATATATCAATTATTCATAAAAGAATGGGGCATTATCAGGATGCTATATTAACAACTAAAGAAGCTATAGAGTACCTAAAGAAGATAGATAATACTTACCTTTTGACGCTATCATTAAATTCTCTCGGAGATTTATATAGAGAGAAAAAATTAAACAAAGAAGCCACAGTTGCATTGGAAAGTGCCAAACAGATTGCAGAACAATATTCTCACGTAGCCCCTTTAGGCTACATATTTCATAATCTTGGGCTCATCTCAATGGAAAAAAGTAATTTTGAAGACGCAAGCTCATACTTCTATAAGGCACTTCATATTAAGCAAAAGAATACAAATAGTGATGTGCTAATCACATATCGATTACTGATAGATTGCAAATTAAAAGAAGAAGACATAGAGGAAGCTGCTAAGTTATATAAGATTGCCTCGGAGTTAACTGATACCAAAGATGACCAAAATGTATTATTGTTTCATTTCATTGATTATTTCTATATAAACAATGAGTTAGTTTTATTCGAGAAAAACCTAAATCAATTGGCCCTATTTTTTGAAGGAAAAAAAAGCTATGATTATTTAACTCGTTGTTATAAGAAACTAGCAAAATATTATTACAATACAAGAAAATACAAGAGGTCATCATATTTTTATAATAAAACTTTAGAATTATTGGAGAGGAGTTTTTAGTTATGAAAAAAACAGTAATTACACTATTATTAATGGGAGGATTATTCGTAAGTAGTCCTTCGGAGTTACCATCTAGTTATGATGGTGGAGAACAAATTGTGAAGATTGATCCTGTAAAGGGAGAACCAGTTATAGTTCCTATGCATCAAAGAGGTGAAGATGGTGGATTATACTAATAATCTACCAATAGATAGATAATATAAATGATGTTCAAATATGTGAAAGTTAGTTAGAAATAGAGACATTCCCTGTTTATTGCTATGTTGCAACTATCCAGGAATGTCTATTTTTGTATGGGGATATAATTATGATTATTTTATATAATAGAATAATGAAGCATCACTCTGTTATTCGTATTAAGAACCGTCCTGTGTTCACACCTGAAAGGAGTATATGATATGAAAGAAAAAGCTGGAAAATGTGTGAAGTGTGCCCGGATCGTGTACTGTTTAGAGGGGTTCCTGGATGGAGTAGTTTCTGAGGATAAGGAGCTTTACTGTTTTTCATGTATTGAAGTGGAAAGTGAAGACTAAGTATTTACAAATTAATTTGCTGATCTTTAATACTAGAGACCCACTACAAGTGAGCTTCCACTAAGTGCAACCACGCCGCTAAAATTATTAGTCGCATATAAAACAGTTAAACTCTTAATCCTCCAACATCTATACAACCTCAATACCTACTGTATATGTATTAGTTGATCAAACTTTTAGCAATTATAGAAGATTTCATTTCAACTATAAAGAGGTAATCTCCAAGGTTAATAAAATCTGACCATTCGGAAATTACCTCTTTACAATTGAAGGGAATCACTTTCGTGCGTTTTTGCTTTGATCAAAATAATCACCTGGCTTAGTTTATTTTTGTGAAATGTGTAGCAGGTAGTTCGTTCAATTCAGCTCTTTGGCGATTTTCTTCAAGTAAGTCGGTATTTTGTTTTTGCTTAAACAGTGATGACAATAGACAACCTCTACGGCCTGATTGCTAAAGTAATGATATAAAACATGTGTAGTTATTTCAGTAGGACAACCACAGTCTTCGCAGAAAACTAAATATTTGTAACCCAAAGATTTCACCACCTTCATTTTTTTATTTATTGTATGCACCATCTTGATTGTTGGAATGTTTCTAGCTACTAATGGTTGTTTATCATACCTGAAATCTATAGGAACAAAAGATGCCGTGACCAGGGGGAAGAGCAAGGGGAAATGATCAAGTAGCTAATATATATATATTCCCCCTATTTACTTAGATAAACGTGAACAGAGGGACGGTTCTTGCGTTTCCTTGAACATTAGTTAGCGTGAACAGGAGAACCGTCCCCATGTTTCCATTATTGTTCTAACACTTTTTTTATTTTGCGCTTTGCTAGTCTTGCCCAGTTTTTTACAGCGTCTAAGGTGACATCTTCTTGTTGAGCGATTTCTTTTATGGTTAAATCCTGCAAGACGTATAAACTAAACCATTTCATTTGGTTTTTAGTTAATACTTGCTCAATCATTTGAAATAGGTACGGATCAAAACCGAGTTCGAGGTGTGTTTTTCCTATATTTCCTCTGTTTTCTAACTGTTTTTTGTATGCTTCCTGTTTCTCGATCTGACGAATACGAATTCTTATCATGCTTAATATTTCTTTTTCAATTTTAAAATAGGCATAACTAGAAAATTTCCCTTTACTCTCATCATATGATGCAGCAGCTTGCCATAATGCAATAACACCATCTTGATAAAATTCTTTTTCTGGATCACGTATCCCGTATTTGTTTATAATGTGATAAATTATGTTTTCATGATGACTTAATAAATCCTCGAAGTCATTGATTTGTGTATCTACCATATAAGCCTCGTTCTATAAAGGCGCCTTTATGCATTATTCCGCCGGTAGCTGTAGTATAGATTTATCTTGTAATTAATGCAGAAAGAGAATTTGAAGTTTCTTCTAGTTGAATTATGTAGAAAAAGTGGTCAAAATTGAATTTTCGCTAGGTGAAAATTCAATTTTAAGGGTGTTTTGAAGAGTAATATATGAATTTTGAGAAAAGCAAGTTTTAAGGGGAGAGTGGGACTGATTCTTTTAGTTGAACATAATATAGATGACAAATAAAAAGAAGCAGGAGAACCGTCCCGGTGTTCATATTTACTGAATCTTCTGTCAACTTATGTTGTATTATTTACAAGGTGGGGGTTTTTTTGTATAGTAGTTTTTGTGAGTAATTTTCAACAAAGAATAGTAAGGAGTTTTTGTTTTGAATTTGCCTGATGAAAAGTTGTTGGAAGCTTATTATAAAGCGATTGAATTAAAGTTAGAGGAAGAGTTTATTAAGAATTTGGAAAAGGAAATTGAAAAAAGGCAGCTTGCCATAATAGAGGAAAAGTCGGGGTAGAATTATACAGTAATAGTTTAATGTTTTGTTAGTGATACAGAGTTTTGTTTATCTAATGATCCATCTATATCTACATAACGTTATTTTCATCCTAATATAAGTCTTAAAAAAATTTGCTTCAAGGAGTTTTTGAAGTTCTACTTGGCGTGGTTTACTTCGAGTTTTCCATTACTACCGTGATTTCCCCACTCTGAATAGATACGACATGTTACCATCAAAAAACGCACAATTGAATAACTACAAACCGGACCCGTATATATAGGTATATGCTGGTGTTCATATCATGTAATGATTTAAACTGGCCAATATAAACAAGATCTCGGTTATATATTAACTTATTCGGAAATAGGGAGCAGGATGTAAAATGTTGAGCCTTGTCCTAATGTCGAATCTACATCTAGACTGCCTCCATGATTGTGGATAATTTTTCTGCAAACGGATAGCCCTTTTCCAACACCCTTTTCTTTCGTTGAAAAAAATGGTGTGAAGAGCTTCTTTTTTACCCATACATCCATTCCAATTCCGTTATCGCTAACAGAAATTTGAATTCCTTTATGCGTTAACCTAGTTCTGATTATGATCTGTCCCATTTTTTTGTCTCGAGTACTTCGATCCATCGCCTCGATACTGTTCTTTATTAGGTTAAGCAGTACTTGTTTTATTTGCTTGGTGTCGATTGCTAGATTTGGCAAAATTTGTTCTTTTACATATTTAATTTGATATCCTGACAGTTCTACTTCGTCCTTGCAAGCGTAAACCCATTGAGATAACAGTTTTTGGATGCTTACTTGTTCGAAGTTTGGTTCTGGCGGACTAGAAGCTACAATAAATTGATAAATAATATTATTTGCTTTTTCTAGCTCGTCGAGTGCAACTTCAGCATAGTAGCTATCGTCAGGATCTACCATTTCTGTTTTCATTAGATTTATAAAACCTTTAACATTGGATAGCGGTTCTTTTACTTCCGTTGCTAAGGTATGTAACAGTGTACTTAACGTATTCTGATCATCCTGTTGACTAATGATTTCTTCCATTTTTTGGAGTGTTTGCTCTAATTCCTCTTGTTGTTGTGTTGTAGTTAGGTTTCCGTGAATCATTCTATCTTCTATTCGTTGGACTATTTCTTGAATCTGGACAATGCTTTCCTGTTTTTTTATGCAAAACACGTTAACTGTATTTTCGTCATCCCATTGAACGAATATGTCATATAACGTAATTGGTTGATCCATTGTCATCATGTTTAACTCAATTTTCACGTTTTGCAAGTTCGGTTTAATAAATTTAGTTGCTTTTTTTCTACTATCAAGGTCAACTAAATCAAGAAAATTATCTGCATTAGGAAAATGGGACATCGTTTCATTCGATATGCCAAGTATGTTAAGGTCACTATCTAGATTTAGATATGGAAATGGAACGTTTGAAATATACCCTTTTTCAGTTGGTAACATATTTGTTTTGATGCTCCTTATTTGTCCTTAACCACTCATTTAAGCTAGTTAAATCTTTAAATATTTTTAAGTTTTCAGAAATAAATTCATCTAATGTATATATAGAAATTACCCTACCTCCTATGATGATTTGTGGGTTAAAGGATAGTTTTTCAAGTGCCTTAATCGTCTGTATAAGGTGAGGAATGCTATAAACGGTGGAAAGAGATAGACAAATAATATCTGGTCTCCATCTGTTGGCAAACGCAATAATATCGGTTGTTGGGGTATTGGAACCCATCAGGCGTGTATCCCATCCATACTCATCGAATAACGCGGCAACCATTTTCAGACCAAGTGCGTGCTCTTCTCCTTCTACACAAGTAAACATGGCTTTTGGTTTGTCTTTTGCTACATTAGTCTTTCCTGTTTCCGATACTACACTATATTTAGTCATAAGGAAATGACAAATACTTGAAGCGATATGCTCATCAGCTACAGAAATTGCATTTTCTTCCCAAAGGTAACCGATATATCGCAACGCAGGTGTTAATACTTGTTCAAAAATATAAAGGCTATCTTTACCGTCTATAATATAAGAATATAAAAATTCCCAGGCCTTTTGCTCATCCGCATCCAACAAATAACGAACAAAACACTTCAAATCATCATCAATCACCATACAAGCATTCCTTTCTTTGGAAACAGGGGGACGGTTCTTGTGTTTCCATTTCGTTTTATTTTTAATTTTGTATATGTTATCAGCGAACTAATTTCTCGTTCATGAGAGAATTATATAATTAAAGTAAAAAGCTATTCATCTAGTGTCTAGTATTTTACTCATCCGGTTTTATGAAATAAATATTTAGTACCTAATTCTATCATATATGTAAGTTGCTTCGTACAACGACGGAGTTCTCTTCCACTTGAAACGGGGAGAAGGGTATAGGGTAGTGTTACTATAGTAAATCACACAATACGGCAAAAATATGATAGAATATAAGTACCGAGAATAAGACTTTTATGACATCTCGATTTACGTGTTTGTCTATGTACCCTAATCACGTTTGATTAGGGATTTTTAATATACGAAATAGGGTGAGGTTGCACTTTCCTTGTGATTATAGAAACATTTTGTGAACACAAGAACCGTCCCCATGTTTCCACTTTTCTAAAATAAAATAAATTTGTTACTAAAGTCCTAGAAGGTTTATGGGAAAATATGTAGAATTTATAATCTATTGGATATAAAATTGCAGCTTATTGTAGTTATATAGTCGGTAACGTAAAGGAGGTATTGCTTATGAAAATCAAGAAGCGAATCGGTTTGTTGACCCCCTTTCTTGATGGTTATTATTACGGGAAAATATTTGTAGAACTACTTAATGAGGCAAATAAACATGATTCTACGATTTACACAATTCTAGCAAGAGCTAGTGTGCAAAATCCAGTTGCTTTTAATTATGAAGTGTCAACATCGGTTTTAGATGGGTATATTTTAATGACAAACCCACAGTCGGTATTGCCATTAGCACCAGAACTGTTGCATAAGATAGAATCTTCAGGTAAGCCCATTGTTACGATTGGTTATCAAGAAAGTGCAATTAACTGTCACTCTCTTGTAGTTGAAAATCAACCATCAACAAAGGAAGCTGTTTTACATTTAATCAAAGAACATGGACATAAGCGAATTGCATTTGTTGGTAATAATGAGCATTTGGATATGATAGAAAGATATAGTGGTTATTTGGAAGCGCTTTCCGAAGTGGAGATTCCGTTTGATGAAAACTTGGTTTTTCATACGAGCAATGCACTCCGTCGAGGTGGGATCGTTGCAGCTGAAACCATGTTAGCAAAAGGTATTGACTTCACCGCCATTTTTGCCGCAACTGATCAAAATGCCATGGGTACCATTGAAAGGTTGAAGGAAGCAGGATACCGAGTCCCTGAAGATATAGCAGTGGTAGGTTACGATGATTTGGAGTCTTCTGCAACGTTTAATCCACCATTAACAACTGTAAGTCAGTCATTTACTGACTTGGCAAAAGCCAGTTTCAACGTCCTTTATCGGATGATGAACGGAGAAGTGATGGATAGTGATTTTACCAGCATTGATACGAAGCTTGTAAAGCGATTATCTTGCGGGTGTCCAACTACCAAAACGGTTGAACCTACTGTTAATGTTCAGAAACAATTACAAGAGTCAAATGCAACTTTAGATAATCTTATAAAACGCTATGATCAGTTTGTGGAGAGATGGGCGTCCGCAACAAGGGAGAAAAATTTTAACTTTGCAAACATGTTTAGCGAAAAAAGTGACTGGGGATGTCTTGCTTTGTGGGATAAAAACGATCCTGAACAGAAAAATTTGATCGTCACACAAGCATTTAGCAATTTTGATAATCATCCGGTACCAATTGGTGCAAAAGTTCCACTCGAACAATTCCCGCCAACAGAGTGGTTACCAGAAATAAGAAAAAACGATTATGTTCGTGTCCAATCCATTCGAAATGAACGTGGCGATTGGGGATTCATTGCAATTGTAGGTCAGGTGGATGAACTCGTCTTAATCTCTCAGACGGACATAACACTGATCAGTTTTACTATTTCTGCTTCTGCACTCGAGCGTGACGAGTTGTTCCAACAAATTCGATCGATTGCGGAACAACTAGAGATTGTTTCTAGGACAACCAATGATGGTATATGGGACTGGGATATTAGTGGAAATCAAATACAATGGAATGTTCGAAGTCATGATATTTTTAATTTAATCGGAGAAGCGTTACCTAGCGACTACCACTCGTTTTTAGAGCTTGTTCATCGCGAGGATTATCATCGTGTAAAACATAACTTTGACGAACATTTAAACGAAGGAGCTCCTTTAAAGACAGAATTACGTATTCAAGGTAAGAGTGGCGAGATAATATGGGTGTATGTGACAGGGGACTCGATTCGAAATCAGGATGAGCAAGCAATTCGAATCATTGGCTCGATTACAAATATCTCTGAGAAAAAAATGGCGGAGGAACAGATTAAGCACTTAGCTTTTCATGATGGATTAACCGGGCTACCGAATCGACAGTTGCTTCGTGATCGGTTAAAGCTATATATGGCTCAAGCAGATCGTTATAATTATAAATTAGGGATTATGATGATTGATTTAGATCGATTTAAAGTAATTAATGATACGCTTGGGCACCATGCTGGTGATCAATTAATTCAACAAGTAGCGAGGGTGTTGGAGAATACGATAAGGTGTTCCGACACAGTCTCAAGGTCAAGTAGCGAACATTCCACGGTTGCACGACTGGGTGGAGATGAATTTATTATTCTGTTATCCCATATTAATGATGTAGCGGAGTTAGAACTTGTTGCGAACAGAATTATTGATCAATTCAAGGAACCATTTTCCATTCAAAATCATGATGTCTTCACATCTGCAAGTATCGGCATTAGCCTATATCCGGATAATGGTCAGGCATTTGACGAATTAACGCGATGTGCTGACATGGCTATGTACAGAGCGAAGGAAAATGGAAAAAACCAGATGGAGATTTTTTCATCAGAATTAAACTCATTAACTGTGGAACGTTTTGTAATGGAAAATCAACTTCGTAAAGCACTTGAGCGAGAGGAGTTTATACTATATTACCAACCACAAATAGATCTGGAGAGTAATAGGATTATTGGGATGGAAGCTTTATTACGATGGAACTCACCAGAACGTGGTATTGTGGGGCCAATGGAATTTATCCCGCTTGCAGAGGAGACAGGATTAATTATTCCAATAGGTCTTAAGGTGTTAAAAGAAGCTTGTCTGCAAAATAAAAAATGGATGGAGCAAGGGTTTCCACCAACTATTGTTTCTGTAAACATTTCGGCGAGGCAGCTTCAAGAGAAAACATTTGTAGAACAAGTGAAGCACGTTTTAGACGAAACAGGCCTTCCTCCAGCATACTTGTGTTTGGAAGTAACGGAAAGTACCGCTATTAAAAATGTGGAAAATAGTATGAGCATGCTTCGGGAACTTGGTGAGATTGGTATCAATATAGCAATTGACGATTTCGGGATTGGCTACTCTTCTTTAGCGATCTTAAAACAACTACCAATCACGAATATTAAAATTGATAAATCATTTATCCATGACATGCATATTGATAAAGATGATGCAGCAATCGTAAGAGCAATCATTGCTATGGCCCACTCGCTAGAACTAACGGTAACAGCTGAAGGCGTAGAAACAGAAGAACAAAGAAGACTACTACTAAAAGAAAACTGCAACTACGTCCAAGGCTATTACTTCAGCCAACCCCATTCATCAGAAAAATGGAAACAGAGGGACGGTTCTTTCGTTTCCAATTGACGCGGAGTGTTGTGGGTTCTATTCGCTGTAGTAAGCGAAAGGATGCTACTAGTTAAGAGTCTCTTTCTAATCATGAAAAGTGTATTGCCCACATTAGTGGAAAACTAATGTGGGCAATGCTTTTTTGTGGTGAAGGATGTTGGTTTCGTACTCGTTGTGGATTCTGATGGTGAGTGCTACATGCTATTGTGTACACAAGAACCGTCCCCATGTTTCCAACTCGGGTTTTTTATTTTTCTTTGTAATAATATGGATAGGTTTGCTATACATTTAAGTAACTATAAAAAATAGGAGGGTCTAGTATGCCGAGCGGAGAACATTCTGTAGAAATAAACATCCCGAACCGACACATATGGAACTTTATTAGCGATATGAACAAGTGGGCACCATTGGTTCCTGGTTATATGGAACATGAGATACTTAGCGAAAATGAGTCGACATGGAAGTTTAAAGGGGACATCGGCAAATTTAAAAAAACGATTCATATGAAAATTGATATAACCAAATGGCAGGAGCCAGCCAAAGTCACCTTTGATCTAACAGGTATCAATGAGAAGTTTGCAGGTAATGGCTATTTTGAGGCGGAGAAGCTATCCGACACGAAAACAAAGATGACGGGTCACTTAAACATAGATGCGACTGGAATGAAGAGGAAAATCATTAACCCTATACTCAAATCATTTGTTCCTAAAAATGTAAAACATCTAACGGAAGCAGTCGCAGAGAAAATAAAAGAAAACGAAGTCACAGCAAAAGTCAGAGGAACCTAATAACAGAACATAAATATACGGAAATGAAAGATCCGTTGGAAGCAGAGGGACAGTTCTTGGAAACATAGGGACGGTTCTTTTGCTTCTTTTTTGGAAATTAGTGGATTAACGTCCGTACTTGGAAATGTGGAAACATGAAAATGGAAACGCAAGAACCGTCCCCATGTTTCCATTTTGGAGGGAGGATTATGGGGAGTTTGATGGAATTTTATTAGTAGGTTGAAATTCTGATTGAGGGGTGGGTGTTAGTTGATGGATTTGTTACAGGTGAATCAGGATAGGATTGTTCGGGAAGATGGGAGTACGGTTCAACTTAGGGGCACTTGTGTTGGTGGTTGGTTGAATATGGAGGACTTTATTAATGGATTTACAGGTTCTGAGCATGGGTTACGTGATACGGCGGCATCTATTTTAGGACGAGCTAAAGCGGAATTTTTATTTGAGCGAATGCAGCACTACTTTTTCGGAGAAGACGATATTGCGTTTATTAAGAGTTGGGGTGGAAATACGATTCGATTGCCGCTGAACTATCGTCATTTTGAGGATGACGAGAATCCGTTTGTGTACAAGGAAGAAGGATTCCAAAAGCTAGACGCAATTGTAGACTTGTGCGAAAAACACGGTGTCTACATTATTTTTGACCTTCATGCAGTGCAGGGTTGGCAGAATACCCATTGGCACTCTGATAATGACCATAGGCAGAGCTTGTTTTGGCATGATAAAACGTATCAAGATCGTTTTGTTGCGTTATGGGAGGAATTTGCACGACGTTATAAAAATAGAGCGGTAGTCGCTGGCTATAATTTAATGAATGAACCTTGCTCCAATACACCTCATGGAGATTACCCACATACTTTTTTCAACAACTACAAGGCAGATTGGGAACGACTTAACCGCGTAAATCGGCGTGCGGTAGAAGCGATTCGTAAAATTGACCCCGATCACATTATTATTCTAGAAGGCGACAACTATTCTAAGTTCTTTGACGGAATGGAAGCACCATTCGCTGACAATCTAGTTTACAGCAGTCACAATTATACTGCCGCAGGGTTTGGACCTGGACCGTATCCAGGTATTGCAGATGCAAAAACGGCCCGCATCGATAGTGGACTTTATTGGGACCGAGACAAACAACGGCAAGTTTTTACTGATCATCAAGGGTCAGTCTACGCGCAGAAACACAAGGTGCCCCTGTGGGTAGGGGAATTTGGCTCTGTCTACAATGGACCAGAACAAGAGATACCAGACAGACTACGAGCGATGGATGATCAGATTAGTATTTTTGAAGAGTTCGGTGCACATTGGACGACGTGGACGTATAAGGATGTAGGTGTTATGGGGTTAGCGATGCTCGATCCAGAATCTGAGTATATGCAGCGGATTGCTTCAATTGTTGAAATGAAACATAAGCTTAACACGGATGATTGGATGATTTGGCTACCAGGGATGAAAGCGAGGTGGCATGTAGACGAGCTAGCTAAGCATTTGGAAAAAGTAATTGGTGATGATGATCTAAACCATGCATACAATGTGGCGGCACTCTCGCAATCTGTTCTAACAGTCTATACTGGTGCCCTGATTCAACCAGCGTACGTGAAACTATTTAAAGGATTATCAGAAGAAAAGATTGATGACATTATGGCATCTTTTGCATTAAAAAACTGTAAAATCAACCACGGCCTCGTAGACGTGCTAAAAAAACATACAAACTAAAGCAGGATCTGGTGGAAACAGGGGGACAGACCTCGTGAACATGGGGACGGTTCTCCTGATTATTATATTGGTATTAATAAAATGAGGTGATTTAATGGTTGTGATAAGGAAAATTCAACCAGACGATTTGGAAGCTGCGATCAACTTGTCGAATCAGACGTTTAATAATCCAGGACAGGGGTCTATGCATGTTGCATTTCCATTCATGTTTTCTAGAAATAAATATAATCACTCGTTTGGTGCATTTGCGGAAGGGAAACTGGTCGCATTTATGGGACTTGTTCCTTTTACAGTGCGAGTTGGTGATGCTGGGATCAGTCTCTATGCGCTAGGATCGGTCTGTACTGACCCGGATTATCAGGGACAAGGGATTGCGACTAAGATGTTAGAGGAGATCGATGCTTTCCTTCAAACAACGGATGCATCGCTTTTACTTGTATCTGGTGATCGACCTTTATATCGAAAGGTGGATTGTTATCCGTTTGGCCAATTTTTTCGCTACTCCTATTCTGGTGGGAATGCTCAGCATGCGGATTCACCATCAACTTATACTATTCGCGAGATGGGTGGAGCGGATCTGTTATCGATTGCGAGGTTAGCTTCAGAGCGGAAAGTTGCTTTTGATCAAAGTGTGTCTGATTTAGCAGTTTTATTGGAAGCAAAGGCCTATGCAAATTACAGAAAGCTTGAACAAAAAATAATAGTCATAGAGAGAGCGGGCATCGTTTCTGGTTTTATTACTGTAGGTTTGCCGAATGAGGTTTCTTTAGGTGATTACGATAATAATGCAACTGCAATTGAATGGGCTGGTGATGCCCAGGATATAGTGGATATGTTGGACTATGCGGTGAAAGCGTATGCATTAGAGGGGATAGGAATAGATGTACCATGGTATGACATTGAGTTAAAAGCTAGACTAAAAGGACGGCCGGTAGAGACGAAGCAGAATCAAGGGACGATAAAGGTAGTACATGCTGAACGCTTGTTACAACAACTTTATCCATATGTGAACAAGGAGAAGTATGGAGGACCTATTCAGTTAAAGGTTAATGCAATGGACGAGCATGTTGAGGTAGCAACAGAAACGGTCACAACAATGGTAAGCCCAAATCAATTCGTCTCGCTTTTGTTTGACCCAGAGCCAGATAATCCTAAAGTGAAGCGGCTTCAACAGGAAACTGTCGATGCTTTCCCTATTCCATTTCCTTCGACAACTGGATTGAATTATACATAACTTCTTGGAGCTAACACAGGAGAACAGGTGTGAAGTGCGGCGCGGCACGGTATGGCGCGGTATGGCGTGAACGGAGGGACAGACCTTGTACACGTGGGGACGGTTCTCCTGTTCACAACATTAGATTGTAAAGACATTTTGGAAACGGGAGAACCGTCCCCATGCTTCCAAGATCTGTCCCTCTGTTTACATACACTCCCCCATTTACCCCCTTCATCCTATAGATAATCCTTTGAAAAATATAGTTGGGTTCTATTTACAGAGGGAAAAGTGTACTACTGTTGAATGTATTATGGTAGCATTCTAGAGTAGTAGTATAAATTTTGTGTAGAACAATAGAGGAGAGACAAAAAAGTGAATACAGTCATCATGGGCGAGTCACGTATAGTGAAGTGGGGAAAGGTCAATGAGTAAGGCATTAGATAATCAGTCAACGTTGAAGAAGGTTACGCTTTTTTCGATTACGTGGCCGATTTTTATTGAAGTATTTTTGCAAACGTTTTTAAATATCTCAGATATATTTATGCTTAGCTTTATTTCCGACGATGCGGTAGCAGCAATCGGTGTTGTAAACCAAATTATGATGTTCACCTTTGTCCTATTTAATTTTACTGCAATGGGTTCAGGTGTTGTCGTAGCTCAATTCTATGGTGCGTGGAAACTAAAGGACGTCAGCATCACAATTGCAAACGCTTTAGTGCTTAATTTGTTGTTTGGAATAGTAATCAGTGCTGCGGTGGTAATTTTCCGCCACCCGTTCTTAAACATGTTTAACTTAGCACCTGATCTAATGGAATATGCCAATATATATATATGTTGATCGTTGGTGGTACGCTGTTTACACAAGCAATGGTGGTTACGATCTTCTCTGTTCTCCAAGCGCAGGGCTTAACAAAAGATGTTATGTACGTTGCACTTGGGATGAATATCCTGAACATATTTGGAAACTATTTATTTATTTTCGGTGCGCTTGGTGTCCCACAACTTGGGGTAATGGGGGTAGCGATTTCTACCGCAGTATGTCGTGCGCTAGCTATGATTGTATTATTAGTCATGCTATATCAACGTACAACCATCAAGATCAAAGTAGAGGATTACTTCAAGTTAAAGAAAGAATACGTGAAAAAGATATTGGGTATTGGTGTGCCAGCTGCTGGAGAGCATTTATCTCATAATTTAAGCCAGCTTACGATTACGTTTTTTATAACGTTGCTAGGTGCAAATGCTCTCGCGACTAGAGTGTACACACAAAATATCATGAACTTTATGACCATTTTCTCGTTTGCGGTTTCAAAAGGGATGCAAATAATGATTGGTCAACTCATTGGCGCTGGTAAGATTGAGGAAGCAAACAGACAAATGTATCGTGGGTTAAAAATTTCAATCGTGGTAGCATTAGTTGCTGGAAGCACGATTGCATTTGCTGGCGAATTTCTACTTGGTTTCTTTACGCAGGATGCAGAGATTATTGCTTTAGGTGCAATTATCTTATTCCTAGGTGTTGTGTTAGAGCCAGGCCGAACGTTTAATCTAGTTATTATTAGCTCGCTTCGTGCAGCTGGGGATGCGAGATTCCCGGTTATGATAGGGATTCTTTCCATGTGGGGTGTAAGTGTGCCGGTTGCATATCTACTCGGAATTCCTTTAGGCTATGGACTGATTGGGGTTACCATCGCCATTATTATCGACGAATGGTTACGAGGCACACTCATGTTTCTGCGTTGGCGTAGCAAAAAATGGCAACAAAAAGCAATTGTGGACAATGCAGAACGTGAACGAGGGGACGGTTCTTTTGCGTCCTAATTTAACCTGACTAAATAGGGCTTAATCTGAGGTAGGAAAGTACCTTGGGTTAAGCCTTTTTTGTTTTTAAGATTTTATTCCCTCTGGACGGTTCTTCTGTTGGAAACGGAAGAACCGTCCCCGTGTTTCCGAGGTACGTCCCCCTGTTTCCAACTCTATGTTTCTTTTCGTTAAGTGATTTGGGTCACTTCATAAGTAATTGATAATGATTATCATAGGAGTATAACGTTTTGGAGGTGGCTTTAATGAGTGAAAATAAGACATTGAACGAAGTCGATGTAAGAGATGATATAAAAAAGGGGATGGAGCCTTTTAAGAAAATAATGGAGGCAGCTGAAGCGGTACAACCTGGCGGGCAGTTTATTTTACATGCGCCGTTTAATCCTTTTCCTCTTTTCAAAGCGTTAGGGAAAAAGGGGTTTACACATGAATCGGAGCGAATCGAGACAAAACAATGGAAGATTACTTTTACGAAAGCGGATGAAGAGGCATGATGATTTTAGATAATCGAGGTTTACAACCGCCGCAGCCAATGATGCGAACGCTATCTGCCTTAGAAGATTTGGAATCTGGGCAACAGCTGACCATTATTAATGACCGTAGACCGATGTTTTTGTTTCCGGAACTAGATGATCAAGGGCATAAATACGAAGTGAAGGAACAAGAAGATGGAAGTTTTGCAATTACCATCACCAAACACGGGGTGGCTTAATGGATGGTTTACGTGTCAACAAAAAAACGGAAACAAACATTAAGCTCCCTCTTTCCTTTATCTTCTTTGGACTCGTTGCATTTGTGGTTGCACAGTTCATCTTTTTAATGAACAGTGGGGCACTAACAAGTGGAGCATTTCGAATACCAGAAGTGTTAATGGGTGCTCATTTTCTATTATTGGGATGGGTAGTGATGGTCATTATGGGAGCGATGTATCAGTTAGTGCCGGTTGCCTTTCTTACGCCGATTTGGAGTGAGAAACTTGGTTTTATCCAATTTGTCATCACAGCAGTTGGCATTATTGTGTTTTCTGTTCTACTAGGTTGGAAAATAAACCTTACTGTATATGGAGCTATCATTCTCATTATTGGTATTCTATTATTCTTATTTCAAATGATCATGACGCTAAAAAAACAGGAAGAGAAAACGATTCTTACCTCATTTGTTATGGCCGCACTTCTATGTTTCTTGATCACCATTAGTGCAGGGTTAGTTTTGGCAGCAAGTATTGCGTTCGGGACATCATTCAATTATAGTGCGATCCTACATTCTCATATTTTGCTAGGAGTAGCAGGCTGGTTCACGCTATTAATCTTTGGTTTTTCTTATAAACTCGTTCCGATGTTCAGTTTAAGTCACGGTTTCAGTATGAAGGGCTCTGGCGTTGCTTTTGTCAGTTATATTTTAGGCCTTGCCGTTTTGCTCGTTTCCTTTTGGACAGATTTTGGAGCGCTTGCTAGTGTTGGATGGGGTTTATTGTGGGTTGGTTTTACATGCTTTTGTCTAGATATACGTGAAATTTTAAACAAGCGTCTGAAGAAAGGGCTCGATCGTCCATTTGTTTTTTCGTTACTAGCGATTGGGTATGGTTGGCTTATTCATACGGCTATTGTTATTTTGCGCATGTTCGGAGTGCAGGACGAACATGTTTGGAGTTGGCTTATCTTTTTATACATTGTCTGTTGGGTGATGTTCAGCATTCTAGGATATCTGTATAAAATTGTTCCGTTTTTATGGTGGACATTTAAATATTCGAATCAGGTCGGAAAGGCAAATGTACCATTACTAAAGGACATGATTAATGAAAAACTTGGCGTCATACTCTTTGGCGTATTTACAGTTGGTACGCTTGGATTGGCGATCTTTGGTATCCCTCAATTAAGCTTTGCTGTTACATTCTTTTTAGTGGTCATGCTAATCGCATCTATTGGGTATTTTGTTTCGATCGTTCTTGTGGTAAAAAAATAGAAAGGAGGGGAATGGATTGGGTTTAGTAGAAAAAGTAACAGAAGTGCTTTACGAAGTGATTGATCCAGAACTTGGGATAAATATTGTTGACCTTGGACTTATTTACAAGGTGGATGTGAAGGAGAATAATGATGTAATAGTAACGATGACATTAACCACGCCAGGTTGCCCACTGCACGATAGCATTGTTGGAGGTGTAGAAAGTGCCATCTACTTTCTAGACGAAGTAGGAAAAGTAGACGTCCAACTCGTATGGAAACCAGCATGGACACCAGAAAAAATGAGCGACAAAGCAAAAACCGTGCTCATGGGATAACCGAGTGAATTCGGAAACAGAGGGACAGTTCTCGTGAACATGGGGACGGTTCTTCTGATTACACTATTCATGATTGTGAGGGAGAATGGTATCATGATTATCTGTTTGTACATTTTGTGAACGGGGGAACCGTCCCCATGTTCACGTTTTCTTCCGGCTATACTTTTTAAACATCTTGTTTCCTACAATAAGTATTGTTCCACTAATTGTTATAAAGATAAGAAGTACAATATTACGTTCGGTTTTGCCATCGAGTATTACGTAAAAGGGGGTATTTTCATCTAAGAATTTATTGTAATGGTTCTTGTGTTTTTCTTCCTCTGAAACTTCCCCATTTATCACACGAATCATCCCGTTTGGTCCAGCTACTGGCACAGGAAAATCACCATATTCGGGTTTATACTCCAAAAGCAAAAGAAACTTCCCACCTTTTTGTTGAAACTCTTGCTCCCATCCACCATCAAGCATATCAATCCCAACGATCAGATCTTTTGATACATTCTCCCCTTTATAAACGTAATCTACATTGAATTCCTGCCCATAGAATATAAATTCCCCATCAGCTGTTTCACCGGCAAAGTTAAATTCTCCAACCACGATTACATCTGCACGATCACGAACTTTATCTGGTGGGACTTTTCCCCAACTCGTTGCGCTGGTACAATTGCCTATGGATAGAAGTATGGTGAATAATATACTGAAAATGATGACTCTCATACAATCTCTCCCTCCCCTATATAATAAGGTCTTTTGTACTACTTGGATTTTACCATAATTATGAGTTGAGAAGACTGTTGAAACAAAGATAGCACCCATGATTCCGTAAGTGTGAACTATAAAAATGCAGAGGGACGGTTCTTATGTGTACTGTACACACAAGAACCGTCCCCCCGTTTCCATATTAGCTCAATATTCCTTCTATTTTTTCAATCACTTCTGCGGATAGATCTACTTCAGATCCTTTTGCATTTTCAATGATTTGTTCTGGTTTCGTAGAACCTACAAGTGTACTTGCTACACCTGGTTGACGCAGGATCCAAGCAATTGCTAGTTGAGACAGTGAGATCTCTAAGTCCTTTGCAACATCCTGTAACTTCTCCACTTTTGCTAGTACTTCATCATTCAGGAATTGATCCATAAACATATTTGCGTTTGGATCAGTAGCACGACTACCAGCAGCTTTGCGATTATTCAAACTATACTTTCCTGTAAGTACTCCTTGCGCAAGTGGAGAAAATACAATTTGACTAATCCCATTCTTCTCGCTAATAGGCAAAACTTCATCCTCAATATAACGGTGGAACATATTGTATTGTGGTTGGTTAACGACAATCTTGTCCAATAAGAATTTATCAGCAGTTCCTAATGCTTCTTGGATTTGTTGCGCTGTCCATTCACTAACACCAGCGTAGAGAATTTTCCCTTGACGAACCATATCATCAATTGTTCGCAGTGTTTCTTCTACAGGTGTTTTTGGATCGTAACGATGGCAATAATAGATATCCACGTAGTCTTCACCTAGACGTTTTAAGCTAGCATGTAATTGTTCGAATACATGCTTTCTAGAAAGGCCACGATCATTAGGACCTTCACCCATCGGCCAAAATACTTTTGTCGCTAAAACATAGGATTCGCGATCATAGGGTCTTAATGCTTCTCCCACGACTTTTTCAGACTCCCCAGTTGCATACACATTGGCGGTGTCAAACGAATTTATACCTAAATCATAAGCGGTTTCTATTGTTTTGATAGCGCTGTCTTTTTCGGTAGAAGCACCGTATGTTAACCAGCTACCTAAACTTACTTCACTTACTTTTAATCCTGACCTTCCTAAACGACGATATCTCATCAGATCACTCCTAATTAATAAAGTTACCCACTACTCTAAGAGTACAACATTGCAGAAAAAAGGGAAAGAAGCATGCTTGAATGGTGATGGGAGAGAATGAGTGACATTTGATGTTCCTAGTGAAAATGCCCACTCTTAACCATGGTCATCTTCAAAGGTAATGTTATCCAATCTATCTTTCTATATGGATAGAAAATCGTTGTTTTCCAGTAGTTTTAGCTGTATTTTGAGTTGGAAGGTAAGTGGAGTAAAATATTGGTTATGTAATTTTGTTGTTTTTCGTGTTAGAATAAATTTCATAAAAGTATGCTCTCTCTTTTTTATTGTTTGGTTTGGCGATTAAACAATATCATAGAATGCATACTTTTTCTTTATGTTCTTAATGGTTTTCTTCCCTTCATAATCCTCTAGTATTTTTTCTATACATATTAATCCAAAACCATCGTGGGACGAGATTTCTTTCTTCTCCTGTCCACGGAAACGCAAGAACCGTCCCTCTACGTACTTCTTACTTCTGCTATCACAAATGGAAACGCAAGAACCGTCCCCCTGTTTCCATAAACGTAAATGCTGTGATGTTTGGGTTGTGGAGCATGGGGTATTGGCCGTTTGTTAATAGGCTTTGCGGCACAGCGAGACATTGGTGCGCGAAGCCGTCTTCTTGTTCTACTATGATTGCGATTTGCAGTTGTTTTTGTATCGTTTTTGGTGTGTTTCCCATTGGATATCGTTGTTTTCGGAATTCTTTTCGAGCATGTTTTATTGCAAATGGAAGGAAGCTGTTCTCCGCGTTCCAGTAAGTACTTGGCGTTATAAATGCAAAACCACCAGCAACGATAAGAAGCAATAAGAATAGGATTGATGCAATTGAAATCGTTATAAAAATAGCTAGAAGTCCTATTACAGCAAAGAATATCCCCACTAGCAATCTATCATATTTTTCCCAGACGATTAGACATCCTAGTAGTGTAATAATTATTGTCCACGTGAATTGCATTTCTCTAGGCCAAACACTATGGAACAACAAGTAGATGAACATGCCAATTGTGAAAAATAAAAGCATGGAAGTAAATAAATAGTAGGAAATATATGTTTTGCGGTTCTCTTTAAAACCAGGTTGCTCCTCCACAAGTTGGAACCATTCGCGTAACCGTTTCTTGTACTGTTTGCGTGACTTTCTTTTTGCGGAACGGGTAGTTGCTTCATCAGGATTGACGAAAGATTCCAGAAGAAAGTAAGAACCATATTTGTCCTCTTGTGTAAACAACCAGTCCTTCACATATTGGTCACTTTCTTGCAACTTCTCACGTGATCTTTTCCAGGTAAAACGAAAGGTTGTCCCTAGATTCAGTTCAGAAGGCACTTCGGTCATTGTGACCAGTCCTCGATCATGTAAGGAAAATAAGCCTGCGATTAAATCTTTATCGTCAAATTTCCCTTCCTTATGGATGTAAGAAACAATCAAGGGGTCTGACTTTTCTAGAAGAGTAAGCAACTCTTGCTGTGCCAGTTGGCTCTTCTTTCTATTGGGATGAAAATAAAAGAGACAAGTCCCAATAATTATGGTGAAAAGGATCCCAATGACTAGGAATGGGATTGCCTTATTAAAGTTTTCTTCGATGTTTTGGTAGCGCCATTGTAAAGAGCTTTCTGAAGCAAATAGCTTTCGCTTCATTTTTTTATCAACGTCAGTCGGACGGTCGACTAATTCAGTTGCTGGAAAAAGGAAACGGAAATCATGGGATCTAGACGGTAATACAGAGTCATAGGAATATTGGAGTATATTGTTTGTTTGTAGAGTGCTTGGTTGATTTTTTGAGTGAAAATAGATAAAAGATTTCTCTGGCAATGTAGCTTGTGGTCTAGAGAGACTAACCGTTACATTATTAAGCCTTGCATAGTTACTGTTATTGAAAAAGTTATAACGAAAATCTGCAATGTCCTCGTATTTGGTAACGGCTTCTTTTACTGTATAGCTATATATGATTCGTTTCGTTGCATCTGTTGTATGCTGGAGATTGATATGGTAAGCATCATGTATTTTTTCTACTTCCAATGGATCCAGGTTGTCGGTGTCTATGCTTGGTGCTTTCATTCCATTAGGTACAGTAAATGCTTGCAAGTTTTCTGCGGTTGAAGGCATTGTACGTATGATTTTATTGTTTGTATCGTCAAAAGCATAGTGATACAGTTCTTCCACATGAACGGTCCCATCTGTAGCAATATGTGCGTGGATGTGTACCTTATCAATCGAAAAGGAGTCGTCTTTAGCTATAATAAAACCTATACAAATAACCACAATTATAAAAATACTACCAATTATTTTTTTCACATCTCTCACCCTTCATACAAAACAAACTTCGGACCAGACCCTTGTCCAACCCCTCCACTATATATCTATGAAACAACCACCAATAAGATGAATAGAAACATAGGGACAGTTCTTGTGAACATGGGGACGGTTCGAGACCAGTGAAAAAGTCTACGACTTACCCCTAATTCATAAAACACATTAGAATTTAATATTTTTTATCACTTTCAAATAAAAAAGACCCTCTA
>NZ_JAOALK010000045.1 GCF_025154055.1 Aquibacillus koreensis | reverse complement strand
TGAACTGACCTAGTAATATGAGACAAGAAAAAGCACCTATGCTGCCTTTGCCCTGAATTGAACAGGGGAAAGGCAGTTTAATTTTGAAAACGGTCGTATATAGTTGTAATAATACATGTAAGATTCGACTTTTTCTAGTACAATAGAGTTTGTAAGACGCGCCTTTTGGTGTGTGTAGAATTCTTCCGACTTTATGGTGGAGTGGAAGGATTCAATGACGGCATTATCAAAGCAATTGCCTTTGCGGGACATGCTTGTGATAATGCCTTTTTCTTCAGCTAACTCTTGAAAAGCATACGAAGTGTATTGCGATCCCTGGTCACTGTGAAGTATCAGTCCTTTCGTTTCTCGCCCATTACAAGCTGCTTTCAATGTTTCTAGCACTAGATCTACTTCTTGGTTATGACTAACTCGATAAGCAACAATTTCATTATTGTACAAATCCATGATGGATGATAAATACATCGTTGACTCTCCAAAATTCAAGTATGTTATATCTGTAACCCACTTTTGGTTAGGTCTATCTGCTTTAAAATTCTGTTCCAACAAATTTGGAACGATACATTTACTTTCACCAGCAATTTTTGATTTTCTTTTAGGTTTGACTCGACATTGGATGTTGTATTTTTGCATGATTCTTTGCACAGTTAACCTATTTACAGAAATATGATGATCCTCTTTTAATATTTTTTTAACCATTCTATGTCCAACTCTGTATTTTAGGGTTTTACAAATATCGATTATTTGTTGTTCTAGCTCAGTCGGTTCCCATGACTTTTGAAGCCAACGATAGTAAGTAGATCTAGGGACTCCAATACAATCACATATCATCGATACCGCATAAACTTCCTTTAATGACTCCACTAGCTCTATTACTACTTCTGGTACCAACTCCCTTCGATTTCCTGGTACTTTTTTAAGATTTCATTTTTAATTTTTAGATGCTTAACTTGCCGTTTTAATTGGTCTATTTCACTTAGCTCCTCAGGACCTTTCCCAAAGGAATATTGTTTACCAATGGGTTGCGACAGTCGGTGTTCCTCCCCATCACGAAACCATTTCATCCATCTTTTGATTTGACTAACGTTACGTATACCGCACTTCTCCATAATCTGTTTATTGGTATATTTTTTAGACAACTTCATTTCAATGACTTTCCTTTTAACCTCTTCAGAATAAACATTTTTATTTTCTCCCATGAGAAAAGCACCTCCAGTAGTCGTTTAATTTATATACGACTCAGGGGGTGCTTTTTCCTCTGTCTCATTTAGTTAGGTCACTCCAATTTGTCTAAGTGCTTTTTACTGCGATAACTTTAACTTCTTTTAAATCTAAATCTCCAAGCAACTCCACCAATTACTAAAAGTATTGTTCCTAGTAATAACAGGTTGTAGATCGGTGATGCTGTATCCGGAAGTTCGTCATCATTCTCCCCTTGTTTATCGGTGCCTGGATCCTCTGTACCTGGATCCTCAGTTCCCGGATCCTCTGTGCCTGGATCCTCTGTACCTGGATCCTCAGGTCCTGGATCCTCAGGTCCTGGATCCTCAGTTCCCGGATCCTCTGTGCCTGGATCCTCTGTACCTTGATCTTCAGTTCCTGGATCCTCTGTACCTGGATCCTCAGTTCCCGGATCTTCTGTACCTGGATCCTCAGTTCCCGGATCCTCTGTGCCTGGATCCTCAGTTCCCGGATCTTCTGTACCTGGATCTTCCGTGCCTGGATCCTCTGTACCTGGATCCTCTGTACCTGGATCCTCTGTGCCTGGATCTTCTGTACCTGGATCCTCTGTGCCTGGATCTTCTGTACCTGGATCTTCGGTGCCTGGGTCACCAGGGCCTGCATCCTCTTCAACTTCTACTAGTTTAATATTATCAAAAATCATGGAATACGGTGTTTGAAGCTCAGGATCATTCGCACCCCTGCCTAATCCAAATATGAGTTGTTTTTCACCTGTTTCTGATACTTCCAAAATGGCTTGATAATTTTTCATGGTATTGCTAATTGTAAAGGTTTTTAAATCATTTCCTGCTAGTTCAACAGAAATTGGGCGTGTATGCTCAGACTGCGCATCAAAGGACAACTTGTATGTGCCTGCTGGTACTTGCATGTTTTGGAATAACTGAATCTGCCACCATGCCCATCCTACTTGCTCAACCGTTACATTCAACTCACCATCCTCCACAAGGAAGTTGGCAAGACCTGCCCAAGCTTCAAAATCGCCTTGATTATGGATGTTCCAACCTTCTACTGGATTGTCACCATTACCAAATTCCGTTGTAGTATCAAAAGTACCATCTAGAATAAGGTTCTCACCTATTTCCACCCAGTTTTTATCCGGTTCTTCCTCAACTACTTCTTTAAGCACAAAATCATCAAAAGTAACCGTGTGTGCTTCACTCGGGGTAGTTACGTCTCCATTTACTACATCACCTAACAAGAAATTTAATTTCTTCGTGTCACTTGTTGCAATAAATGTATGTGTAAATGCTTGTGTATCTTCTGTGAACTGGAAGTTTAATCGTTCACTTCCCTGCCCATGTAATTCTACAAGTACCGGTCTTTCCATAGAGGAACTTGCATTAAAGCTTAGTTCATATTCTTTCCCGGCTTCTAAATCAAGCCCATCTTGGAAGAACTGATTCGCATAGTCGAATGCACCTAATGCATTAATGTCTACTTGTGCAGCTCCTTCTGAAACGCTAAAGGTAGAAGAACCTCCCTCGCCTGACCATGAACTCCAGCTTTGTGTACCGTTAGCAAAATCACCATTGCGAATGAGATTGCCGTCTCCAGCATTCACATTTTGCTCCACTATAGCGGATGCATAGCCTTCCGCTTCTATAACAATTTTGTAAAGTGCTGCTTTTGTAAATAAATCAGCAGCTAAAGTAAGCTTTCCTGATTCTATTTGATAGTCCGCGGCATCTATTGCCTGGTCATCCATTTTTATCGCAGTAATTTTATCTCTCCACGCTTGATCATCGTTAAACGTAAGTTCGATTGGTTGACCGATCATAGCATCAGTCGTGTCACCAGCAATGCTAGGCGCCCGTTTATACGGAGCATTTTTCACCTCTAGTACAACGTTGTCGATGACAATATCATGGTTGCCAATCGTATTGGATCCATCGATATTACCTAACAAAAATTTAAGATCTGCAGCATCGTCATTCGGCATTTCAAATTCAAAACTATAGGTCTGCATCTCGTTTGAAAGCTCCACAGCTTCATCCACATATCTGGTGTAGCTAGTATTTTCTAATACTGCACCAATCGTTCTGTTCTGCGTAGATTTTGCATCAAAGGACAGAATATAGTCAATGCTCTTCGAAAAATCCATGCCTGCTTGGAATAATTGAATACTCCATGGTTCGTTACCGACATTTGTGACGGAGGTGACAGAAGCTTCATTGTCAACGGCTGTATTTCCAGCAGCCCCATCATTATGGAAATAAGATTCCCATGCCGTTAATCCGTCAGAAAAATCACCGTTATCAAGAGGGAATATATCTATATCAGAATAGTCGATATTATCGGTAGTCCGAATCAACTCGATATTATCGAGCGTCACGTTACTGTTATTTCCACCTAACAAAAATACGAGTTGACCATTTATGTCAGTTTCCTCACTCATTGCAAAGGAAAAACTATGGGTAGACATGGACGTAGTTAGATTGATCGTCTGTTCTCCGTATATCGTCGCTCCGTCTTGACTGATTAGTTGAACTTTTAAGTCACGATTCGCGTCAGCTGCGCCATCAAATGTTAACTCATAATCATTATCCTGTAAAAGATTGATGCCTGTTTGCGTAAGCATCACCTGATTTTGATCTGCTCCACCTTCTGTCATGTTTATGTGAAGTTCTCTAGAATCTGGATCAACAGTTGCGTCAGCGTTTGCACCATCCGTAGTGAAATCCCAATAGGTCATGCGATCCATTGCACCGACGTCAAACGTGCCATTATATACATGGTTACCATTACCAAGCGGTTCTTTAGGTACGTTTTCATTAAATGGATCAGTCGATACCTCGACCTCTTCCACACGTACATTCCCAATCCAAACCGTATTTGCATTCGTGCCTAAATTCATTTCTAGACGTGCTAAAGGATCTGTTTCGTCTGTCATTTGGAATGAGAATTCATAGGAATCGACTTCATTGGTTAGGGCAAATGTTTCATTACCGGAGTACACACCCCAACCACGAGACGCACCGCCACCTAATTTTACGTTTATATTTCGGTTGCCGTCTGCTTTCGCATCAAAACTCACTTTGTATTGTCGACCAACACCTAAAGTTACATTTTGAAGTAGCTGTATCGAATGAGTCTGGCTACCTGGTTGCGTTATATCTACTTTTGCAAAAGTAGTGCCACCCAACGCTTCAGTTGAAATTGATCCATCCCCACCAAATGTACTAATATGAGCAAAGTTCCAATAAGTTGTGTCGAGTGGTTCTGTGTCTGTCGTAATTTCTGTAAAGCCTTGTTCGTAAGCTGTGTCATAAATTAAGTTGCCATCTGCTGTTGGTTGTTTTGCGTCACCCGGTAAATCTTCCTTTTCCACAACAGGCTCAACAGCCTCTTTGTAGTCTCTTCCTGTTAGCTCATACACACGTACGTAGTCGACTTCCATTTGTGCAGGTAAGTCAGCATCATCAGGTGTACGACCTCCGTCAAAAGTTCCACCTACAGCTAGGTTTAGAATAATATAAAACTCCTGATCAAATGGTGCAGGGAAAGCGTATTTAGCAGGTTGGTTTGCCCCAATACTATCCCATTTTGTTTCCGTATGATAAAGTTCGCCGTCTACATACCAACGGATTTCCCCAGGTTCCCATTCAACTGAGTAAACGTGATAATTTGTTATATCATCGCCTTCCTCAAACTCATATGCACCGCCGGAGAAGGTATTGTTCGGCCAATTCCCACCATAATGAATGGTTCCGCCTATTTCATTAGGGATTCTACCGCGAGCTTCCATGATGTCGATCTCACCTGAGCTAGCCCACTCTCCATAAACACTATCTTTTGGCATCATCCAAAATGCAGGCCAGAGACCGTCTCCTTTTGGTAGTTTAATAGCAGCTTCAAATTTACCGTATTTTTTAGCGAAAGTAGGTGCTGTAAATAGTCTAGTGGATGTATAAGGTTTGTTCCCTACCGTTTCTTTTTTTGCTTCAATTATTAGCTTGCCATCATCCACAGTTGCATTCTCTTCTTGATAGTATTGTTGCTCATCATTTCCCCAGCCATCAAGGCCATATTCTGCACCAGTTCCATTTTGGAAACCCCATTTTGTATTATCTACTGCAGTGCCATCAAACTCATCATTCCAGAGTAGTTCCCAATCCTCGTAGTGTTCATCAGGAATGGTGACTGGATCTTCACTAGGTTTTTCACCAGTACCAGGATCCTCTGTATCAGGTTCATCTGGCGCGGCACCGCTATTTTCTAGTTCATAAGGAAGAACAATATGGGATGCTTCCTCTGGGGCATTCACTTTTAATTCCATATCCCCAGTACCAAGTTCTACCCAAACGCGAAGAGATATCCTTCCATTTGTAAAAGTTTGATGTGCTTGTTGTGCATCATTTTCTGAAAAGAGCTCCCTTGTAAAAGCTTCATAATCTCCAGGATTAATATTCCCATCCGTTGGCATATAATCTTGGGTGATTTCTGTACGGTCCCAATTACCATCCCCGTTAAAATCATAAGAGACTTTTGCATGGACAGCGGATCCAGTTGCAAGTCCATTTACATAAAGCTGTACTTGACCATTTCCATCCCCTTTGTAGTTGCCATTCACGTTTTCAATTACATATTCAACAGGCTCTTTTGACAACGGTATCAAATCGGGTGATGCTTCCGTTCCTTTCATAGGGCTTAATTCTCTTGTTTCTCCCATGTTCTTCACATATAAGGTATCTGTGGTTTCTTCGTTCGATGTGGTGTTTGCAGACGATATTGGTAGATTGAAATTAGATAAAACTAATAACGTCACTAAAAAAATGCTTATCCATTTTTTATACAAAAACTTCCCCTCCCAATGAAATAGACTAATTCTAATAAACTGCACTAAGTATGTGTGAAAAACTGTGAAGTCACTTGGGGTGCTAATCATGTAAATCTAGGATGAATAGAGAGTTTTCGAGTTGAGATCATTCGACCTGAGGTTGCTTATCTTCATGCTGAAAAAAGCCAAATGAAGTAGTGGTTTAATCATGAGTATGAGATTATCATCAACTCACTTTAACTATACAAAAAACACAATAATTCGACATCGAAACCGGTTTCGATAATCATCAAAAAAATAAAACAAACATTTGTATCACAAGGATAGAAAGCGCTTTCCATTGGAGTATAGAACAACCTCTATTTTCCTGTCAACAGTTTTTAAAAATAAGGAAATTGATATCTTGGGTCTAATAACGCGCCGTTGTAAGCCTGACGTGGTGTGATAGAGTATTAAAATTTTACAAGGCTGGAAGAAAGGCAAAGATAAGTAGAAGTAGATGTGTTTGAACGATGTGGGCTTGATTCGACATATTGTTCCCCACTTATTGATGGATTTGTAAAAAAGAATCGGCTAGGAGCGTCTTTCATTCAGTATGCTTGATGTAAAATTCCTTTTTGTGGTTGTGGGATAATGCTAGATTAGTATGTGATTTTAATAATCGATTCCTTCCACATTATAAGAGGTAACCAAGGATTTCAGAGCAGTATCTTTATCGAAGTTAGACTAACTACTGCACTACTAAAAACAAAAATGGAAACAGGAGAACCGTCCCCATGTTTCCATTTTTATTTTCCGATGAATTGTTGGGTCCAGTAATGGCCGGTGGCTACATAGCCTACGCCAATGTGGGTGATGTTTTCTCTAAGGATGTTTTTACGATGGCCTTCGCTATTCATCCAAGCTGTGACGACCTGTTCTGGTGTTGTCTGACCGTATGCTATATTCTCCGCTGCGACCCGGTATGAAATACCAAATTGATTCATCATATCAAATGGTGATCCGTATGTTGGGCTATCATGGGAAAAGTAATTGTTTTGTTGCATATCCTCAGACTTTAGCCGCGATACTTTACTTAGTGCCATATCGATCTTCAATGCTGCCAATCCATGCTTCTCTCTTTCCTTATTCGTTAATGCAACCACTTTTTGCTCAAAAGCATTAACTTGATGAGATTTTTCTTTTGCTGGTTCGGCTTTTTCAACTTCCTCTGTAAGTTCTGTTTCTGTTGTCTTTGGTTCTTGATTAGCCTGATCAGAATCCTTATCTTGGTCTTTCGATTCATTTGTTTCGTTTACCGGTTCTTTTGGTTTATCCTCTTTTTTCGGCGAAACAGGTTCTTTTACCGGTGTTTCCACCACTACTTTTTCCAAGGAATCATCATCATTTGATGCAGTTGTGATTTTCTTCTCTTCTTGCTCAATCTCCTTAGGCTCCGGAGCATCCGATACTTCATCATCGATTTCTACCACATCATCTTGAAATAAAGCGACATCAAACCCTTTTGCTATTAATATAGATCGTTTTTCAGCCATATCACTAATAGTCTTTATATCGGTACTCGTTTCACTACTCTTACCACAACCAGCTATGAAGGTAATTATGATAAATAAGATGAAATATCTTTTCATAGATTAAATCCTCTCTAACTAAAAAATCTGTCACAACATTATACGTTTTCTCAGTAGCACCTATGGCCGTCCATGTTCTTTATTACCTTGCTCATTTTCTTCTTCTCGCTCTTTCTCAGTTGATTCAGGCTTTTTTTCAGGTTCACCTTTCTCTTTTTCTTGAGTATTATTTCCCTGTGGCTTTCCTGCTTCTTCTCTCTCTCTTTCTTCTGCTCTCTTATTCTCTTCTTGTTCCTTCTCCGCTGCTTCTCTTTCCCTTTCTGCTTTCTTCCTCACTTCTTGTTCCTTCTCCTCTTCTTCTCTCGCCTTTTCTTCTGCTTTCTTTTTCTTTTCCCGTTCCTTCTCCGCTGCTTCTCTTCCCTTTTCTTCTAAATTCTCTTTCTTTTCCTGTTCCTTCTCAGCCTTTTCTTTTACCTTCTCAAACTTATCCTTTGCTTTGTCTTTATTTGTAACCGGCCTGTTTGGTGTTTCTTTACCCGAAGCAGGCTTTGCTTGTTGATCATTACTTTGATTTTCGTCCGTATGCTCTGCGGTTTTAGATTTATCTTTGCTTGGCATTTCAGGTTTATTTTCAGAAGATGTCTCACGTTTATTTCGAACTTCTTTTCCATCTTCTACATCCTGTTCTTCCAATCTACTTACCCGCTCTAAAACCGACCCCATTGAATGATCTCTTACTTCCTCTACCGTTACATCCACTTGTTTTTCTTCAAGTTCTTTATACATACTATACTTATTAATTGATAAGTTTTCATTGTGCGATTGCTGCACCAAATCCTTCGTCCCACTTTTAACGGATACATCAGCACTGATCGAACGGTTCAAGACTGACTTCTCCACACTCCGCTTCACTTTTTCCGTTTCGAAATTACTCGGTTCTTTTAGCGGAACAACGGTTAAAGCAACCAGTCCTTTTTTCGTTTGATTCAGGTATCGCTTTTCTACTGAAATTTGAATAATATCATCTAAAACCTCATCGATGTGCCGTTTTTCTTTCGAAAGCGTATCTATTACTGTTCGACCATCTTCATTCAAAAACTCCATATGTGTAACTCGAAAATCATCATCTGTATAAATCTCCAAGCTTGGGTTTATATCCATTGCAAAAAGATAGGCATCTTCTTCGTTTGTAAAAAGAGAACTAACATAATAAGTAATGATTGCTAAACAGATCACCGATGCTAATGTTATATATTTTGCACCTCTAAACGAGTAACCCTTTTTCTCCACATATGTGTAAGTATCACCGATTTTAGGGACCTCATCGGTCGGTCGTGGAACATTCTTAAACATTCCACCTTCACACAAAATAATGATCGATTCTTCGGTTACTTTGACAACTATTCCATTATATATAGTTGATTTCATACTTTTCCCTCGCTTTCAGACGGTACATGAATGTACGCTGATAGTTGTCTCCATTCAGGGTGCAACTTTACAATAATAAGGCCGATGATATATTTTCTATGTCTCTCCACTGTCTTTCGTCGATATCCGAATTGCTTTACAAAAGTTGTTGTAGGGAAACGTTTCTTTTTCAGAAAAAAGTCTACTAATTCTGGGGATTGGATAAAAACATCTGCTATCTCCAAAAGCATTGCCTTCGTTTTTTGGTGAGTGGGAGAAACGTGCTCTAGCTCTTCCAACTGTATACCAAATGTATGAAGTATTTGACTAAATTCTAGGATCTCCTCTACCAATTCTGTTTTTTGAACCGTTTGGTGATAGGAATCCATAGACTTTTCTGATTCATATAGGTTAATACTAGACTCATCGTCTGTTGACTCAACCTCGATTGGGATATGCTTCGTTTTACTTTCTCGCCTAAAATAGTCGATTAATTCTCTTTTAACGAGCAAATACACATAATTTAGGAACGATTTTTTCGCATCCATCTCGTATGTATCAATTGCGCGATTCAATGCGATCAAACCGATGCTAGATTCTTCATCACTCCATGAAATATATCGTTTACAAACCTGTCCAACTACATTGATGACATAAGCTTTATAATGGGTGATTAGCCTCTCTCTTGCTAGTTCATCTCCACTGGCTGCTAAGCGTATATGTTTTGCAACTTCTGAGTCTCGCATTTTATCCCCCTCTAGCAAACAGACATTAATTTAAGCATACTTTCTTTTATATCAGGGGTAAAGTGTATCCATTAATTGGTTAGATTAATAGCTTTGTTCCTATCAGAATAAGGAGCCCTATGATCGGGCTCCTCCTTATTTAAACAATATTAATCGTCATCTCGTTCTTCTTCTTTGTCTTTCTTGTGTTCCTTGTCTTCTTTTTCTCCTTTTTCCTTCTTACCACGTTCTTTTTCTTTGGCTTCTTCAGCCTTCTCTTTTGCCTTTTCTTCTCTTTCTTTCTTTTTCTCACGTTCTTTTTCAGCCGCTTCTTTCGCCTTTTCATCTTCTTTTTCTTTCTCTTCACGTTCTTTTTCAGCCTGCTTTTTCGCTGCTTCTCTTGCTTTCTCTTCTGCCTTTTTCTTTTCTTCTCGCTCTTTTTCAGCTTGCTTTTTCGCTGCTTCTCTTTCTTTTTCTCCAGCCTTTTTCTTTTCTTCTCGCTCTTTTTCAGCTTGCTTTTTCGCTTGTTCTTTTGCTACTTCATTGTCTTTTTTATCTTCGTGTTCTTTATCTTCATCTTTATCTTCTGATTCTTCATCTTCTTTATTTTCATCTTCTTCTCTTTCTTCGTCTTCATCTTCCTCTTTTTTACCTTCAGATTCTTCCTCTTCGTCGCGTTCTTCAGTCGCTTCTTCTCTTACCTCATTCTTTTCCTCTTCTGCTTCTTCTTGTAATTCAATCGTTTCTTCTGACGCCTCTTGTTTGACCACGTTCATCTTTCTTTCCGCTTCTGCTCTAAGCGCAAGGATTTTTTCATCAGCCTCTTCTTGCGTCAGTTCTCCATCTGCCAAAGCTTTCTCAATTTCAGCCAATTCTTCATTTAGTTCTTCTTCAATATCTTGTAATTCTTCGGCTAACTCTTCCTCAATTTCTAGCAATTCTTCGCTATATTCTTCATCAATTTCCGCTAGCTCTTCCGTTAGCTTGAAATCTATTATATTTTGCTCCACTTTGTCTATAGAAGCTGTGAGCAACGCTAATGCTTCTTCATCCCCAGCTTCTTCTGCCTCTTTTACTTTTTCTTCTAAGTCCTTTTGTTTCTTATTTACTACTTTTTTCATAATTTGTGAAGGGTGGAAGCCTAATTCCTTGGCAATCTCACCATAACCTTTTCCTTCTTCTAATAGCGCGATGATTTCATCTTGTGATTTACCACTTTCCTCAGCAAAAGTCACGATTTTAACAATTTCGCCAAATCCAAATCCTTTTTCTCGTAAGTCTTTCACCGTTTCAAGTTCAATGTCTTTCACTACATTAGCCACAATATATGCTTCTTGTCTTTTTTCATCTAGTACTGCTTTCTGTTCTTCATCCACTTCCTCTTCGATATCATCTGGTAAGGTAGTAGAGTCTTCTAATTTCTCCGAAAGCTCCTCTTTTACTTCTTCAACAACCTCTTCATCTGTTATAACTTCTGAAACCATTTCCTGTGCTTCTTCTAATGTATCGACATATTCCTCGATTAAATCCGTAATATATTCTTCTTTATCTTCTTCTACTAATAGATCACTAGTTTCAGCTAAACGCTCATTTAAAAAAGAAAGTAATAGATCTGATTCTTTTTCATTATCAACTGTGAAAAATAGCTGTATGTTCTCTGCTGCTTTATCCAAGAAATAAAACAGGTTGTCCGGTGTTAGCCCTCCAGATTGTTCTGTTTCTTCTACTGTCGAATCAATTAGCTCTTCTACTTGATTCGTATCCACCGCTGCATAGGTAGAGGTAGAAAAAAATAACCCCCCTGCCAAAACTAAACTTGTCGTAAACATGTGCTTTCGGTACATTTTCATTTTTCTCTCTCCTCTTCAAAATGTTCCCGTATCGTAATACGGCAGCTGGCTAGCATAAGTAAACATTCACTCTTAGCCCCTATAGCTTTGCGTCACCACCTTTAAGCGGCTTTGCCTTTGTCAGTATTAAAATATCTATCTACTAATAATACGAAAAGACTGTCATAATTTGAGGGGGATTTTAAAAAAATTGTAGAAAAAAGCACATTGGAAACATGGGGACGGTTCTTCTGTTTCCAAAACACAAACATAAAAATCTCCCTACCAATCGTTTGACCCGGAGCATCTCCCCTATTTTCCCAACAGCGTTAGGTTATTTCAAAAGTAGATGGTATAATAAGTTAAGCCTTCTCCACCTTCTAGTTAGACCGCAAGCATGTATGTACGACTAATCCAGAAAGCGAGGAGAGTTTATGATGTCAGAGAAGAATCACGTAATTGATTTGAACGACTATAAACGTAAAAAGCATGGATTAGATAGACCGATTTTTGACGCACCGGCAACAATTCAGGTTGGCGATCCTAACCAACCAGATACGCTAGTGAAATACGCAGTAATCTGTAATTTCGTACGTTACAACCGCCAATTTATGGCACTCGAGCGAGAAGACACGCAAGAAGATCGATATGTGATCGTGGAAGGTATCGTGGAGGATGGCACGTTGGCGAAAGTAGATCCAATCTCAGAAGAAGAATACCCTGCTATTGAAGCTCTCTTCCAAAAGGTATTCGCTAAAGTAATTGGAAAATCAAGTGAGAACAAAAGCACGTTAAAGTTAGCTTTTCGAAGATATTAAGAAAAAGAAAAAGAAGCATGGGTCAGCACCCATGCTTCTTTCTCTTTTATCGTGAACACAGGGACGGTTCTCCCGTTTCCAAAACCAGAAAAGTCGCCTTCTTCACAATTCAAGCTACTTCTACCTCAAATCGTGAACACAAGAACCGTCCCCCTGTTTCCATTCTTTAGTATAAAAAGTACACTCTTGCTCTGTCTGGTTTGGAGTAGATGTCGTAGCGCGCAGAGAGTGGGTGTGTTGCGTTTTCGTATAAGATTAATTCGTACATCCCTAAGTCTTCACCCGTTGGTTCGCCAATTATGTTTGCGATTTCTGACCTTGTCGCATCGGTTTGAACCCACACCCGAATCGTATCGTATAAGATATCGATCCCGTAATCACCATAATAAGCAACATCGTAATCATCACACTCTGTACACGACGCATTATAGTAATCATGTGGCTCTCCGAACGTATCAACTACATAATCCATATCCTTGTTTAGCATACTTTTTGAAAATGGTCCTAGATCACCATCATTCATCGCGTCTTTCAACACTTGTTCTAACTCAGATTGGCTATCAATTGTAAAATCAAACCCACTAGCATTGTTGCCACCAGAGCTAGCACTCTCCTCTACACCTGTGGAATAGTCCGGATCAGAAGAAAAGTCAAACTCCTTGCGATCATTCGTTTTGAATTTATCAACTTCTTTACTATTTGTAATAAACCATTGCTCTTCTTGTTCACTATACGCAAGTTCATAATCCCAAGTAAAAGCAGAGTATTCATTTGGAAAGTCACTTAAGTCACCATCTACTTTATAAAAAGCTGAATCAAACGCAATTTCTACAATGATATTAGCGGTATAAGAACCATCTTCTGATAACGTAATGCTACCTAAGTCATATTCGGTACCTACCGCACCACCTTTCCATCGGTAGTTGTCTGACTCTAACGAATCAAAGTTATCTGTCATTTTTTCCAAATAATCTTCACTTTTCATATAAGTAAAGGCACTCGGATCCAAATTATCATATGCTATTACATATTCTTTTAAATGCTCATTAATCGTGAACATGATTTCATCTGCAAGCTGGTCATTTACAGGAGTAAGATTAAGTTCAACTGTTTCGATGTCCGTCCCATTGATACTAACTGTATCGGAAGCTACTTCTCCCCAAGGGTAAGTAAAGGAAGTGTGAAAGTTCATCGAACCATTTGTTGCAACCGGACCATACTCTTCAACGTCAGCAACCTTCCCTAAAGCTTCACCGTTCAAATACAACGTACTTTCTGAATTATTAGATGAAAAAGTTACATAATGCCCATCAAACTTCACTTCTGTTTCAATACTCGTTCCATCATGTTCAAATGTGTTAATGGCTAATTCATTTTCAAAATCACCATACTCTCCATTATAAACAGCACGAATATCATAAATCCCAGGGGTTACCTCGATCGTTAACGGGTCGTCTCCTGTTGTATCGACAAGCGTGTTATTAACATAGATTTCTGTCCCAACAAAATTCGCGCTCACATGCAACTGGATTGGATGAATTTTCATACGATAATCATCAAAGAAATAATACTTTTTGCCTGCTTTATCTAAAGAAAGAAGCTGATTTGAATCATCGGCTGCTTTAGCCACATTACCGTTAGTTATTCCTTCATGTAGCATGTCAATAAGATCATTCAATTTGTCAGGGTTATCAGCTAAATATGTAACCATTTCCTCTATTTCGGATTCCGTCATCGTTATGGAATCCGATTCTGTTTGGATTAGGCTCTGCACATCACTGATATTTTCATCCTCAATTGCTGTTTGAAAATGCTCGACCACTTTTTCTGGAGCTGTTTGACTTTTACCTACAAAATACCCTCCAACGCCAACACCGATTAAAACAATTAGTGGAATACCTATAGAAAGTAAAAGCGTTACGAATAGTGATTTCTTTCTACCTTCTTTATGTTGATTCGTCTGCTTGCTTCTTTGTTGATTCATCTTTTTTTGTTCAGACCCAGACCCATGCGTACCATTTGTAGTCTGATTAGAATGTGCTATATTACTAGCTTGAAGCTCCGGATTTTCATTAGTAAACTCACCTTGATTTATCGCATCATTTCTATGAGCATCTGTTACGCTTGTTTCATCAGCATCTTCTACATTGGGCTCATCCGCATATTTTTCTTCGGACGAAACTTCTTCACCAGCTTCAGATGCATAATCTTCTCCCGACTCCTGCTCTGCACTGGTTTCACTCACTTGCTCATCCTGCTCGGACTGCACATGATTAATAGATTCTTGTTCTGTTTGTTCATCTTGTGGAACGACTTTTAACTGTTTTCCACAATTCGTACAAAATTTTGCATTGGCATCGAGCTTGTTACCGCAATTCGTACAAAATTTCATTATACTTTTCCCCTTTAAGTCTAATGTTTTTTGCAAAGAGAAATAGACACCCGAATGGATGCCTATTTTACAAGATTAATATAGCCCACCATATGGCATATTTTCTAACTGATTGATGATGTTACCAGCAATACTATCGCCAATTACTAAAAAGATAATATAGATTGCAATATTAGTAATGATTAAGCCATAAAACACATCAAGTCCACCTGTATTTTCTTCTTTTACAGAAAAGACTAACGCTACACTTGATACAAAGAATAGACCAATTGCAGCTCCGAACAGGATCATACTAAATACATTTGCTGACATTAAAGAAAATAAGATAGCAACTACTAACAATGATGCAGGAAGAATTGTAAAAGCAGCAAAACGCGTCACCACTTCTATGTAACTTACATTCGACTTCATCATTTTTGAAACACCAAATACGACCGCTGCATACAGTGCTAAGTATAATAATAAGAAGAAAAATGGCTTGAAAACAAATGAACCAAATGGTAAACCCACACCACCGTACATTTCACCATACATGTCCTTCGCAAAACCTACTGCAGAAATATAAGTAAATAACGGTAAGAAGAAAGCAAAAAGAACATGAACAATAATCCCACTAACCATATCGTCCTTTGTAACTTTCCTGCTTGCTTGCATTGGGGCAACAAAACTTCTTTTTGCAAATGCAAACAAATCAATAGCAATTTCTTTACTTTTTTCTAAAAATTCATTTGGTTGGCTTTCCACCGTTTGTCCTTGTGTCGGTTGAACTGGCTCGGAAAAATCTTGCCCTGCTGCCTGTTGTTGAATCGTTTCCACTGATGCCATTTTCGCACCACATTCCGCACAAAATCTTGCATCCTGCTCATTACGAGCACCACATTGAGTACAATGCATACTTTACCTCTCCCTTTATAAAATGATTCGTACCACTTATCTTTATGAACAAACAGATAGTTAATATGTAAAAAAATGATAATTTCCAACAATAATTCATTCACATAGACCTAGTTAAGATAAGCAGACACACAGGAATATTGTACCATAAAACATGTCACAATTTGTCCAAATTTCATATTTTTTACAAACAAAATGGAAGCATGGGGACGGTTCTTGTGTTTCCAAAATGGAGAGCAAAAAAGAGAGAAGTGTATGGATACCTCTCTCTTTTCGATAGTTATTTTGTTGGACAGCGGAATCATTTCTCATTTCGTGAACACAAGAACCGTCCCCGTGTTTCCAATCTAATTATGCTTTTTTCTTCGGTTGGCAATTATGAATAACATGATACTTGCGATAATGGTTAGTGTGCCTAGTAATAAATGATTATACATGTTTGTAGCTGTTTCTGGCATCTTTTGAGAGTTGTCAGTTGTTTTCTCTACTACTTCATTTTCATCCATTACTTCCTCTGCAGAGTCATCTTGTTCTTCTTTCAAATCAGATTCTTCACCTTTAGAATTTTCAACCGGAACCGTTGGGGTTACCTCTGGCTTTTCCGGACTTTCAACTGGAACAGCAGGACCTTCAACTACAGGTGGTTCCTCATTCTCAGGTGCTTTGTCTTCTTTTGCTATCTCAAAGATTGTGAAAGTACTAAACTTATCGATAACGAACTTAAGACCAGTAACAAGTCCATCTTCATAGATGAGTTCGCCTTCTACCACTTCCAAATCCCCATCACTATGTTCGATAAATACACGTAACATGGATAAATCTATCCCCTCATAAAGGACATCATCTAATGGTAGAATTACTTCTGTTCTATATCCAGCATAGTTTGTTTCAATTTCTTTTGGTGTACCTAATACGTTCGCTATCGCTTCTTCACCAAGTACATCTTGAACAGCAGAACGAATTAATTCGCTATCATTCACTCTATTGACTACTTCTTGTCTTTCCTCTTGATTTCTTATTGGAACGATGTGGAAAAATAAATCAATCCCTGCTTGTTGCATAGCTTTTATCATGTCAGACCCTAATATTAGTGTTGCTTGGTCCGTTTTCACATTCATATCACCATTGATTTTTTCCAGTGTCTGAAGCGGAACTTCTACCGCAAGTTCATCAGCAATACTATTCGAATCATCTGGTAAATAAAAGGTTACTTTGTCCGAAGTCGCATTTGGCAATATAGCATCTGTAATGATTAGTTTATCAATTCTATTTTGAATCGTATTGCTGTTTAATCCATACAAATTAATTCGTTGGATCGCTTCTGGATTATTGGATACGGACCCCGTCTCCACATTAGCTTGTCTATAAGTCGTTTCCATTTTCTTGGCACCAACATTGTTTCTTTTTATGATTAGTAAAAATGTTTTCTCTAATTGTTGGTTTGCTCTAGTTACATCTGCTGTTAAAATGACAGACTGATCTTTAGCTTGTCTCGTAGTTTTCGCTAAATCTTCTGTAATGTTAACAACATTTTCTTTACTAGATTCCCATGAAATCGAAGTTCCATATGCACCTTTTGCTAATACGATAAAATTAGATGTGACACTTTCCCAAGTGTCGCCGTCTTTAAAGGTAAATGCATTATCTCTAGTCAATGATAATGTATCTACATATAGTTCTTGCAAGTTTGTCAATCGATCTTTCTCATTTTTATTTGATACTTGATCTATAACTCTTGCAGTCTCTATATTTGCTTCTTTCTGAAACTTAGCCGTTTTTGTCGGCGCATCCGCAACGGAAACTTCTCCAACTGCCTTTTCAGCTAAAGCAACATATTTTTCTTGTTTTGCTTCTGTTTCTTTATCAGATCGACCTATTGCTTCCTTAACGATCTGAACATCTCCCGCACCTGCAAAAACAATACTATCTTCAGTCAAGACTTTATCAACAAACTGACGGTAGACAGCGCCTTTGTCACCTAAATTCATGTTTGCTTGCTCAATTTCTTCATTGATGTCTCTCATGCCCTGAACATCTTGTAACTTACTTATTTCGTTTACAAAATATTCTCTCATAAGCTTACTAGCTTCTTTATCTAGCGTTTTTGTTAACTCATTCAAAGATTCTGTCGTAACCTTTATTAGCTCCACTTGCTTTGGATTAGCTAGTATCGCAGCTTCTAGCTTTTGCTTCTCAGCCTCTACTTTTTGATAACCTTGCGATGATTGGCTACCTCCTGAAGAAATGTACTGTTCTTGACTTGCTAGTGCTTGTTCTTTTGCTTTTTCAGCGCCTGTTATAGCATTCGCTAATTCTCTCGCTACACTTGCTTTTTCTAACTCTGCAACTTCTTCTTTCAACGCTTTCGTTGCTTCAACAATTGCTTCGGTGTTTTGTGGGTCTTTTGTAAGTTCTGCTTCCAGATTATTTAGAGCTTCCACTACCGATTGGTTCTCATCCGCTGTTTCTTCTCCTCCTGCTTTTGCAAAACGTTCTTGAGCCTTCGCTGCTTGTTCTTTTGCTTCACCAGCTGCATCCAATGCATTTGCTAATTCTCTAGCTCCACTTGATTTTTCTAACTCTGCAAC
>NZ_JAOALK010000044.1 GCF_025154055.1 Aquibacillus koreensis | reverse complement strand
TCAGAGACGATGAGGTTGATAGGTTCGAGGTGGAAGCGTGGTGACACGTGCAGCTGACGAATACTAATAGATCGAGGACTTAACTAAATTTAATAACCATGTTTGTTTCTTGTTCAAATTCTTATCTAGTTTTCAGGGTATTACATCCTGAATATTGGTCTAGTGGCAATAGCGAAGAGGTCACACCTGTTCCCATGCCGAACACAGCAGTTAAGCTCTTCAGCGCCGATGGTAGTTGGGGCATTGCCCCTGTGAGAGTAGGACGTCGCTAGGCAAAATAAAACCCTTAAGAAATTAAATTTCTTAAGGGTTTTTCTGTAATTATATGAAAAGGAGGTATAAATAGTTATTAAAAACATCAATAGAGTTCACCATTCTACCACTCTCTCCTATACTCATTCGTTTAAATGAGGTTCCTCCTTAATCCTTCCCTATTATTGTACAAATCTTTCTCACTAGTTTAAAATAAAATATTTAGTTACTCTATACATTTTTAAAATAGAATTAATTATGAAACAAGATCATTGGTTTTTCTTCATAAATATTAATAATACATATAAGATGTTAATACTTATCTAAATAGGGAATAGTAAAATAGTTGTTATAGGGGGATATTTTAATGGATTTTTTAACCACATATGTTTTTGATGAACAGTTTAGACTGATTGCCTCTAGAATTCTTGTTGCGCTGGTATTATCAGGACTCATAGGTTTTGAACGCGAGCTTAAAAATCATTCTGCAGGATTCCGTACGCATATTTTAGTTGGAGTAGGCTCTTGTTTAATGATGCTTCTATCTTTATATGGATTTGAAGAATTTATCAATAACTATGATAATGTTCGTTTTGATCCAGCAAGGATTCCTTCCTATGTAATCAGCGGGATTGGCTTTCTTGGAGCTGGTACAATTATCGTAAATGGTATGACCATTCGGGGATTAACTACGGCAGCATCAATATGGGCAGTTGCGGGTTTAGGATTAGTAGTTGGTGTTGGTATGTATGGGGAGGCACTATTTACAACATTGGTTATTTTACTAAGCTTGGTTTTTTTAAACAAATTTGAATTGCGATTCCATAAAGGTAGAGGAAAGATTTCATTTCAAATATTAATTGGACCTGATATGAATATGGGCGACTTACTTAAAGTGTTAGATCAGTTTGATACGAAAATAAGGAAGTTAGAAGTGGAAAAGGACTCGGGTGTAAACCGTAATATACTTATTCAGTTGGATAATGGAACACATATTGACGATTTACAATTGTATGATTATATTTCAAAAATTGAACATGTCATACAGGTTACTGAAATCCAATAGCAGGCTTGTCGTTGTCATCAATTGGCGAAATATATATTGCGGTTTTAGGTTTTATTTTTTTTTACAGAGGTAAGAATATAGATAGTTATTTATTTGCAACTACGTTTAAGAGGAGTATAATATATGTATAGTCAAATATAGTCAAAGTCAAGAAGAGAGGAGGAAGGTGAGTGAGTAATATAACAGATGTCATCGAAACGTATTTAAAAAAAGTCATACAAAACACGAATCATAAAGCAATTGAAATAAAAAGAAGTGAGATTGCTGATCGTTTTGAATGCGTTCCTTCTCAGATTAATTATGTAATTAATACTAGATTCACCGTTGAAAGAGGATACTTAGTAGAAAGTAAACGTGGTGGCGGCGGGTATATACGTATTACTAGGATCACAAATGAAGATAAGGCAAAATTAATTGATGAAATTATAGAGATGATTCAACCTAGTGTTACCCAGCAAGCTACTATAGATATTTTAGAAAGGTTGCTAGAGGAAGAAATCATTACAAAACGGGAAGCAAGAATAATGGTGAGTGCTATAGATCGAAGTACCTTAGCATTTCAATTACCTGTTCGTGATGAAATAAGGTCTAGAATTATGACTGCGATGTTAACTGCTTTAAAATACTGAGTGGTGTGAGGAGGTTAGAACATGGAGTGTCAAGAATGCCATGAACGTCCAGCTACATTGCATTTTACTAAAGTAATTAATGGGGATAAAACAGAGATTCACGTATGTGAACAGTGTGCTAAGGAAAAAGGGTATGTATCTTATGAGGAAGAAGCTTATTCATTGCACGATCTTCTTTCGGGGTTATTTAATTTTGAATCCTCGTCTTTAAATGAACAAAAGCAAAGTAGTTTTACCCCAGAAAAAACATTGAAGTGTAGCAAATGTGGCATGACTTACGAAGAGTTTACGCATGTAGGAAAGTTTGGATGTGCATCATGCTATCATACGTTTTCAGATCGGTTAAACCCGATATTTAGACGAGTGCATAGTGGAAACACGACACATGATGGTAAAATCCCTAAACGTAAAGGGACTGATATACATCAAAGGAAACAGCTACTGGACTTAAAAAAGGAACTACAACAACTGATTAAGAATGAGGAGTTTGAAAAAGCCGCTCATACAAGAGATGAAATTAAAGCGCTCGAAAGACACCTAAACCATGATCAAGGGGAGGGGGAGTGGTAATGTCGCTAGAGAAGTTTATGAATGAGGCAATTAGCCCATGGATGAAAGAAGAAGGACCTGATAGTGATATTGTAATGAGTAGTAGGATTCGACTAGCTAGAAACTTTGAAGACATCCCTTTCCCTATTATTGCAAATAAAGATGAGTTGGAAGAAATATTAGCGATGATGAAAAATAACTTTCAACAAAAATCCTTTAAAAACTATCATGACCTAGAGTTTGTAAAAATGATTGATTTGAAAACAATTGAAAAGCGCGTTCTTGTAGAGAAACATTTAATTAGTCCTCATCTAGCAGAGAAGTCTGATTTAGGTGCTGTATTAATTTCTGAGAATGAACAGGTTTCAATCATGGTGAATGAAGAAGATCATCTTCGTGTGCAATTATATTTTCCTGGATTTCAATTAGAACAAGCCTTAGAACATGCATTTGAAATGGATGATTGGTTAGAGGAGAAAATTGATTTTGCATTTGATGAAAACAGAGGGTATTTGACTAGTTGTCCAACCAATGTGGGAACAGGTCTCCGTGCATCGGTTATGATGCATTTACCAGCTCTTGCTATTACACAGAAAATTAACCGCATGATTCCAGCGATTAATCAACTTGGTCTTGTAGTGCGCGGTATTTACGGCGAAGGTAGCGAAGCATTGGGCAATATTTTTCAAATTTCGAACCAAGTTACGCTTGGTAGATCGGAAAATGATATTATAAATGACCTAAAAAGTGTCGTACAGAAGCTTATAGAACAGGAAAGAAAGGCAAGGCAAATGTTAGGCGACCAACGAGCAGTTCAATTGGAAGATAGAATTTTTAGGTCTTATGGTGTATTAGAGCACAGTCGTATCATAGAATCTAAAGAGACTGCTAAATGCCTATCCGATGTTAGGTTAGGTATTGATATGGGGTATATCACCAATGTGTCTAGAACGATATTGAATGAGTTAATGATATTGACGCAACCTGGATTCTTACAACAATATGCAAAAGAATCATTATCTCCTCAAGATAGAGATGTACTAAGAGCATCGTTAATAAGAGAACGACTAAACTTAGAAAATTCATATTAGGAGGAATGCGTTTATGATGTTTGGTAGATTTACAGAACGAGCGCAAAAAGTTCTAGCACTTTCGCAAGAGGAAGCTGTTAGACTTGGACATAACAATATTGGAACGGAACATATCTTGCTAGGATTAGTAAGTGAAGGCGAAGGAATTGCAGCAAAAGCATTAAATACACTTGGCCTTGAAACAGAAAAAATTCAACAAGAGGTAGAACAGTTGATTGGTAAGGGACAAAAGATGTCTCAAACGATTCATTACACACCTCGAGCAAAAAAAGTAATTGAACTTTCCATGGATGAAGCACGTAAACTTGGCCATTCTTATGTTGGCACGGAACACATTTTATTAGGTCTAATTCGTGAAGGAGAAGGTGTAGCTGCTCGTGTACTAAACAACCTTGGAGTTAGTCTTAATAAAGCACGTCAGCAGGTGCTTCAATTACTGGGTAGTAATGAGTCTACAGCAGGTCAGCATGGTAGAGGCGGTCAAGCAGCAGCTAATACACCAACATTAGATTCACTGGCTAGAGATTTAACTGCAATCGCCAAAGAGGGTAATATCGATCCTGTTATTGGTCGTGAGAAAGAAATCGAGCGTGTTATTCAAGTACTTAGTCGTCGTACCAAAAATAATCCTGTATTGATTGGTGAACCTGGTGTTGGTAAAACAGCGGTAGCAGAAGGGTTAGCCCAACAAATTGTTAATAATGAGATTCCTGAAATATTGCGTGATAAGCGCGTAATGACACTAGATATGGGTACGGTAGTTGCCGGAACGAAATATCGTGGTGAATTTGAAGATCGCCTGAAAAAGGTAATGGAGGAAATTCGCCAAGCAGGAAATATCATTTTATTTATCGATGAATTACACACATTAATTGGAGCAGGTGGAGCAGAGGGTGCAATTGATGCATCCAATATACTAAAGCCGTCCCTTGCGCGTGGTGAACTGCAATGTATAGGTGCTACAACGTTAGATGAGTACCGTAAGTATATCGAAAAGGATGCAGCCTTAGAACGTAGATTCCAACCAATTCAAGTAGATGAACCAACGATGGAAGAAACGATTCAAATATTAAAAGGACTCCGAGATCGCTATGAGGCACACCACCGCGTAACCATTACAGATGATGCCATTGATGCAGCTGCTAAGCTTTCTGATCGATACATTACCGATCGATTCTTACCTGATAAGGCAATTGACTTAATTGATGAGGCGGGTTCAAAAGTTCGCTTACGTTCTTATACAGCGCCACCAAACCTTAAAGAATTGGAACAGAAGTTAGAAGAGGTACGGAAAGAAAAAGATGCTGCTGTTCAAAGTCAGGAATTTGAAAAAGCTGCTTCACTAAGAGATAGTGAACAACGCTTACGAGAAGAATTAGAAAAAACAAAAGACGAGTGGAAAGAAAAGCAAGGGCAAGAAAGCTCAGAAGTATTAGTGGAGGATATCGCAAGCGTCGTCTCCACATGGACTGGAGTACCAGTATCATCCCTAACCAAGGATGAGAGTGAACGATTACTAAATATGGAAGATATTTTGCATGATCGAGTTATTGGTCAAGACGAAGCTGTCAAAGCAGTAGCAAAAGCAATCCGTCGTGCAAGAGCAGGACTAAAAGATCCAAAAAGGCCAATTGGTTCATTTATCTTCTTAGGACCAACCGGTGTTGGTAAAACAGAATTAGCACGTGCACTTGCAGAGTCTATGTTTGGTGATGAAGATTCCATGATCCGAATTGATATGTCTGAATATATGGAAAAACATTCTACTTCACGTTTAGTGGGTTCACCTCCGGGGTATGTAGGTTATGATGAGGGTGGCCAATTAACGGAAAAGGTAAGAAGAAAGCCTTATTCTGTTATCTTGCTTGATGAGGTAGAAAAAGCACACCCAGAAGTATTTAATATCTTGCTACAAGTACTAGAGGATGGTAGATTGACTGACTCAAAAGGTAGAGTGGTTGACTTTAGAAATACGATCTTAATTATGACTTCTAACGTAGGTGCAAGTGAGCTAAAAAGCAACAAATATGTTGGCTTTAATTTAGGTGACGAAGAAGAAGACTACAAAGGTATGCGCTCTAAGGTAATAGGTGAATTGAAAAAAGCGTTTAGACCTGAATTTCTAAATAGAATTGATGAAACAATTGTCTTCCATTCACTTGAAAAAAAACATATGAAAGATATCGTTACGTTAATGGTAGATCAGTTACAGAAACGATTAAAAGAACAAGAAATAGATTTCGAACTGTCGGATAAAGCCATCACGAAAATTGCCGATGAAGGTTTTGACCCAGAATATGGAGCGAGACCGTTGCGTCGTTCCATTCAAAAGAACGTGGAAGACTTACTGTCTGAATCACTTTTAAAAGAAACGATTAAAAAAGGTCAGAAAATCAAAATTGATATTGATGCGGAAGATCAATTTGCTATATCTACGCCCTAATAAAAAGATTTTACTGACTCCAATACGTTAAAAATCGAAAGGTCCTGCCTTTCGATTTTTTTCTATTTTGATATGATAGAGCTAGAAAAGCATGACCTTTACTTTAATGCCGGTTTTTCTATAGACTGCGTCGTAACGCAAAAATAATGAGTTCATACAACGCAAGCGGCTATGTGAGACCTTATTCCCCTCTTTTTGACCGATATTGAATCTGAGCGGTCATACGGTACGCTATTTTAACAAAATGCTATCGAAATCAATGCAATTAGGGCAAATAACGGATCTCATGACCGCCAAGATTTCCTTAGAATTCTGAGCGGCTATGAGAGACCTTATTTTCCTGTTTTAGGCCGATTTAAAATCTAAGCGGCTATACAGTACGTTATTTTAGCAAAATGCCCAGGTAATCAATGAAATCAGGGCAAATAAGGGATCTGGTAGCCGCTAAAATAATATAAACGAAGATTTCGGACAAATAACGGATCCCATAGCCGCCAACATCGAACATAGATTAGCGGCTACTATAGTTACGTCGCATTTTACAACAAACACGCAATAAGCCAAATCATAAAAAGAGTAAAAAACTTAAACAAAATGATAGATATGTGTAACTTGTCTGTCATTTTATTCGTATAAAATAGACATAGATGTAAGGAGCGATTCGTTTGGCGAAAAAGAAAACAGTTTTTGTCTGCCAGGAATGTGGCTATGAGTCACCCAAATGGATGGGAAAATGTCCTGGGTGTAGTAAGTGGAATACTATGGTGGAAGAAATGGTAGCATCACAGCAATCATCCAGACATATAATGGGAACAGCGCAATCTTTTCAATCAAAGCCTGAAAGTATCACAAGTATCCAATCAAAAGAAGAGCCGCGTATTACCACGAACATGACCGAGTTTAACCGTGTATTAGGTGGAGGAATTGTTGCTGGTTCATTAGTATTGATAGGTGGAGATCCAGGGATCGGGAAATCTACACTTTTATTACAAGTTTCTAACCAATTAGCGAGTAAGAAATTAAAAGTATTGTATATCTCGGGGGAAGAATCAACACGTCAAACAAAGCTTAGAGCAGACCGATTAGGGGTAACTGCTGATAGCTTGTTTGTTTTAGCTGAGACAAATTTGCTCGAAATTTCCAATCAGATAGAAAAGATAGAACCAGATTTTATTGTAATCGACTCTATTCAAACGATTTTTCGTGAGGAAGTCACAAGTGCACCCGGAAGTGTTTCACAAGTTCGTGAATGTACAAGTGAGTTAATGCGCATAGCTAAAGGAAAGAATATTCCAATTTTTATTGTTGGGCATGTGACAAAAGAAGGTTCCATTGCAGGTCCACGCTTACTAGAACATATGGTGGACGCTGTTTTGTACTTCGAAGGGGAACGTCATCATACGTTTCGAATCTTACGAGGAGTAAAAAACAGGTTTGGAAGTACAAACGAAATGGGTATTTTTGAAATGAAAGAAGAAGGTCTACGTGAGGTAATGAATCCTTCAGAAATATTTTTAGAGGAGCGTTCCCAAGGTGCAGCAGGATCGACTGTAGTTGCCTCGATGGAAGGAAGTAGGCCAGTATTAGTAGAAATACAGTCCCTTATTTCTCCCACAAGCTATGGAAACCCGAGAAGAATGGCAACAGGAATTGACCACAACCGCGTACCACTTTTGATGGCGGTGCTAGAAAAAAGAGTTGGATTATTACTTCAGAACCAAGATGCCTATGTGAAAGTCGCAGGTGGGGTTAAGTTAGATGAACCTGCCATTGATCTAGCTATCGCCATAAGCATTGCCTCTAGCTTTAAAGATGAACCATCAAATCCTGATGATGTGTTAATTGGAGAAGTTGGATTAACAGGAGAAATCAGGAGAGTTTCACGAATAGAGCAACGCGTACAAGAAGCGGCAAAGCTCGGTTTTAAACGTGCGATTATTCCACAGAGAAATATAGAAGGGTGGAAGGTGCCAGAAGGGATAGAGGTAGTTGGTGTGAATACAGTGCATGATGCACTAAAAGCGGCTTTAGGAGGAAGATAAATGGAAAGGCAGCAACAAGAATATACAATCATAGGAGATATGTTAAGGTTCATCGCCCCTGGCACGCCAATACGATCAGGAATAGAAAATGTTCTTCGTGCAAAAACAGGCGGATTAATTGTTGTTGGTTATAACGCAGATATGGAAAGTATTGTTGATGGAGGTTTTGCAATTCATTCCCCTTTCTCTTCAGCTAGTTTATATGAATTAGCGAAGATGGATGGTGCAATCATTCTAAATGGAGATGGCTCGTCTATTCTATTTGCCAATGTTCAACTAATACCCGATCCATCCATACCATCGAAAGAAACCGGGATGCGACACCGCACTGCCGAAAGGGTAGCGAAGCAAACGGGAAATCTAGTAATTGCTATCTCTGAAAGAAGAAACGTGATTACACTCTATAAAGGAAATATCCGATATGCACTCAAGGATATAGGAGTTATTCTGACAAAAGCAAATCAAGCACTACAAACGCTAGAAAAATACAAACTAGTATTAGACCAGGGAATTACGAATTTAGGCGCATTAGAATTTGAAGACTCCGTGACACTTACGGATGTGATTCAAGTCATTCATCGAATTAAAATGGTGCTTCGTATAAAATCAGAGATTTTGTCCTATGTAAATGAATTGGGAACGGAAGGTAGACTTATTCAACTTCAATTAACGGAATTGGTGTCAAATATAGAGGATGAAGCGATGTTACTCATTAAAGATTATTGTGTTCCTGAAGACATGGATTATCATAAGGTATTAAAAAAAGTAAAAGAAGTTGCACAGATTGAAGTAATGGATGATTCCAAGGTTGTAAAACTGCTAGGGTATGGGCTAAATGCAAATATGGAAGAGATCATCTATCCAAGGGGCTACCGTATTCTGCATAAGATTCCAAGGCTTCCAACGTTAATTATTGACTATTTGGTGAAAGACTTTGGAACATTAGACGAAATCGCCAAAGCACCATCTGAGCGTCTTGTAAAAGTAAATGGTATTGGAGAGGTAAGAGCAGAAAAAATTAAAAATGGTCTAAATAGAATTCAGGAGCAACTATTTATCGACAGACATATCTAAAGAACTACAAAAATTGACTTGGGTTTAGTATTGTGTTAAAATTTAAAATTTGACAATTTGACGGACACTAGTAATTGTGTTAGTTTAAATTAATAGAATTTTGTACTTATATCGGTTAATAATTATAAAAATGGAAATAATAATGGTTAGGAGGTGACCGTGGTGCTAAAAAGAATCGTGCAGTTATTTATTATTATTGCAGGTGGTACCGCTGGATATTTATATATTCCAGATTTGATAAGCTTGATAAGTTTTACTAGTGGTAGCTGGTTAGACGCACAGTATGTTGCTCATTCTGTTGGTCTAGTTTTAGGCGCACTTATCTTATTTTCATTAACATTTTGGTTTGTGGATTACATTGTCAATTTCTTTTTATGGTTTGAGGAAACATTAATTAAAGCTCCGGTTGGAGACCTTTTGTTTGGTAGTTTAGGAATTATAATTGGGCTTGCGATTGCTTATTTCCTTAATGCTGCGATCCAAGATCTAAATATTGTATTTGTATCCCAAGTGGTACCAATCTTTCTAACCGCTCTATTAGGTTATTTTGGTTTTCAGGTTGGTTTCAAACGACGAGATGAATTTCTGAATTTACTAATGATAGCGAAAAAAGATAAAAAGAAAGCCTCGGAGTTTGATGATGAGGACAATGCTCTAGAACTTCCAAAGGTGAAAATATTAGATACTAGTGTCGTCATTGACGGTCGAATTGCAGACATATGTCAAACTAGTTTTCTAGAAGGAACTGTACTTATTCCGCAGTTTGTATTAGAGGAACTTCAACATATCGCTGACTCTTCCGATGTGTTGAAACGTAATCGAGGTCGGAGAGGTCTAGATGTATTGAATAGAATGCAAAAGGATCTTCCTGTAAATGTAGAAATTTGGGAAGGTGACTTCGAAGAAATATCGGAAGTGGATAGTAAATTGGTGAAGCTAGCCAAAGTCATCAATGGTATTGTAGTAACCAACGACTTTAACTTAAATAAGGTCTGTGAATTTCAAAATGTTCAAGTACTTAATATTAACGATCTTGCCAATGCTGTTAAACCGGTAGTATTACCTGGTGAAGAATTAACAGTACAGGTCATTAAAGATGGTAAGGAGCAAAACCAAGGTGTTGCTTACCTTGACGATGGTACGATGATCGTTGTAGAAGAAGGAAAAGACTACATCGGTAAAACAATTGAAGTGTTAATAACAAGTGTCTTGCAAACTTCAGCAGGAAGAATGATATTTGCTAAACCAAAATTACTTGAAAAAGCACTGTGAAAAGGGTATAACTTATAAAGGTAAACAAAAAGTGATAACAAGTTGTTATCGCTTTTGTTTTACGTTTAGAAAGTATAAATTATTAGCTAAGTCGTGTCATTGATATGTACAAGTATGCACAAATAGATCTTATGCTTAGGATGGATTATTTATGATTGAATATATCGCAATTGTATTAGCTGCTGGTCAAGGCAAGCGGATGAATGCTGGTGAGAATAAGCAGTTTATTACGCTAGTAGATCAACCGTTAATTATACATACATTACAAGTATTTGCGAAAGATGCGTGGTGTAAGTCCATTGTACTTGTAGTAAATAGTAGGGAAAAACAAAGAATTGAACAGCTAGTCGACGGTTTTTCATTGCAGAAGGACATCTGTATTGTTGAAGGAGGCGCTGAAAGGCAAGAGAGTGTGTTTAAGGGGCTTCGTTCTATCAATGATCCTGAAAGTCTCGTGTTCATTCATGATGGTGCAAGACCCTTTGTAACGCGTGATCACTTACATAAGCTTGCGGAAGTCGCTAGTCAAAAACAAGCGGCACTTCTAGCAGTGCCGGTAACTGATACAATCAAAGAACGAAACGGCGAAAAATTAACTACCTTAGATCGATCGGTGCTATGGGCTGCACAAACACCGCAAGCATTTCAGTTTGATCTTATATATAAAGCCCATAAATCAGCACTAGACGAAGCGTTTATCGGTACGGATGATGCTTCACTCGTAGAAAAGCTGGGTTATCCAGTTCAGATTGTAGAGGGGAGTTATCAAAATATAAAACTAACTACTCCAGAAGATTTGGAACGAGCGCATTCTATCTTAAAGAGTGGAATAAAGGAGATATAACATGTTTCGAATTGGACAAGGCTTTGATGTACATCAACTTGTAGAAGGACGACCGTGTATTATTGGTGGTATTCATATTCCGTTTGCCAAAGGATTATTAGGCCATTCAGATGCGGATGTATTGTTACATACAATCGCAGATGCCTGTTTAGGCGCTATTGGGGAAGGGGATATCGGCAAGCACTTTCCTGACACAGACCCTAACTTTAAGGATGCGGATTCAGCTAAATTACTTCAACATGTTTGGAATATCGTAAAACAAAAGGGGTATTCCCTTGGTAATATGGACTGTACAGTAATTGCACAAAAACCAAAGATGGCACCACATATTATGGATATAAGAGAAAATATTGCGCGCATACTTGAAGTAGAGGTAGAGCAAATTAACGTTAAAGCAACGACAACAGAAAAGTTAGGTTTCACTGGACGTGAAGAAGGAATTGCAGCACAAGCGGTTGTTTTGTTGCAAAAGGCTTAGGAAATCACAAAGAAAAATGATAGTATACTAACAAATAGATCGGACAGGATTGAAAGGGGTATAAGGATGACAAACGAAGTACGCGTGCGTTATGCACCAAGTCCAACAGGACATTTACATATAGGAAATGCTAGAACAGCACTATTTAATTATTTATACGCGAAACATTTAGGTGGAAAATTTATTATTCGCACGGAAGATACGGATGAAAAGCGAAATGTTGTTGGTGGTGAAGAAAGCCAGTTAAACTACTTAAAGTGGCTAGGCATAGAGTGGGATGAAGGTGCTGACATTGGCGGAGACTACGGTCCGTATCGTCAAATGGAGCGTCTTGATCTATACCAAAAGTACGTTGATGAGTTGTTAGAGCGTGGCCTTGCTTATAAATGCTACATGACAGAAGAAGAACTAGAGCAAGAACGTGAACAACAAAAAGCAAATGGACAAGTTCCAAAATATTCTGGAGCACATCGCGATTTAACAGACGATCAAATCAGTCAATTTGAAGGGGAAGGTAGAAAACCAAGTATTCGTTTTCGTGTCCCTGCCAACAAGACCTATGCGTTTCAAGATATTGTAAGAGATAAAATTACGTTTGAATCTGGTGATTTTGGTGATTGGGTAATGGTGAAGAAAAACGGCATTCCAACCTACAACTTTGCTGTTGCAATTGACGATCATCTGATGAAGATTTCTCACGTACTTAGAGGAGAAGAGCATATCTCTAATACACCAAAACAGATGATGATTTTTGAATCGTTTGGTTGGGAAGCACCACAATACGGACATATGACGTTAATATTAAATGAAAATAGAAAGAAGTTAAGTAAACGTGATGAGCACATTCTTCAGTTTATCGAACAGTATAAGAATTTAGGTTACCTTCCAGAAGCGTTATTTAACTTTATTTCTTTACTTGGTTGGTCACCTGTTGGTGAAGAAGAAATATTTACACAACAACAATTCATTGACATGTTTGATCCAGAACGTTTATCTACTTCCCCAGCTATTTTTGATCCGGCAAAACTGAAGTGGATGAACAATCAATATATTAAGGCGGCAGAACTAGAAGAAGTAGTAGCTTTGAGCTTGCCTCATTTAGTACAAGCAGAGCGTTTGCCAGAAGATATGGATGAAGAGAAACGTGCGTGGGCTATTGAATTGATTAGCTTATATAAAGAGCAATTGAGCTACGGTGCAGAAATAGTCGAGTTAACAGATTTGTTCTTCAAAGAGGAAATTGATTATTCAGAAGAAGCAATGACAGTGTTAAACGAAGAACAAGTACCGGAAGTGTTAAAAGTTTTCTCCGATAAACTGGCAGAAGCAGAAGAGTTTACACCAGAATCTATTAAAGCTCAAATCAAAGCAACGCAGAAAGAAACGAAACAAAAGGGCAAAAAGCTATTTATGCCAATTCGTGTAGCGACTACTGGTGAGGTGCATGGTCCTGAATTGCCAAACGCTATTCATTTACTTGGATTAGATGTAGTTCAAACTAGATTAGCTTCCGTTTTGAACAAAATTGGTTAAATACACCAACGAAAACATTTCACAAATAAGTGGAAATGTAATATAGTATTATTACAAATCATAAAAAGATAAATTAGTTAAATATAGGAACGAAGATGAGGATAAGTAGGAAGAATAGAGCTTACACAGAGAGGGTCACCAAAGGCTGCGAGTGACTCAAAGTATCCTTCTTTTGAAATGCACCTCAGAGTCCTTTGCTGAAAATAGTAAGCAAAGGCGGTTTACTTTACCGTTATAAAGAGCTTAGAGTTGGGGGATTTTCTCCAAACAGAGTGGAACCGCGCGTGAAGCGTCTCTGTGTTTAACAACATAGAGGCGCTTTTTTTGTACGTTAAAAATGTTCTATGGAATCAGACACGTTACACACATTTCTAATTGCTATACATTTTTTCGGAAATACTAAGACAAGAATTGTATGGGAAGGGAGGTTCTATTCTAAGATGTTTAAACTATTAAAACAAGATATTGATGTTATTTTTGATCAAGATCCTGCTGCGCGAACTTATTTTGAAGTAATGCTTACTTATTCAGGGCTTCATGCCATATGGTCACACAGAATTGCACATCTATTTTACAAAAAGAAATTCTTTTTTATTGCGCGTGTGATCTCGCAAATTAGTCGTTTTCTGACGGGAATAGAAATTCACCCTGGTGCTGTCATTGGCAAGCGATTCTTCATTGACCATGGAATGGGAGTAGTGATTGGTGAAACCTGCGAGATTGGTGACAATGTAACGATATTTCAGGGGGTTACATTGGGCGGTACAGGAAAAGAAAAGGGCAAGCGTCACCCAACAATTAAGGATAATGCCCTCATTGCTACAGGTGCAAAAGTGCTAGGTTCCATTACAATAGGTGAGAGTTCCAAAGTTGGAGCGGGTTCCGTAGTTTTACATGATGTGCCAGATCATTCTACTGTCGTAGGTATCCCAGGAAGGGTTGTTATCCAAAATGGTCAAAGAGTAAGAAAGGATCTTGACCATCATAAACTACCTGACCCTGTATCAGAACTTCTCAAGGAAATGCAAGGTGAAATTGAACGTTTACAAAAAGAGCTAAGTGAGCTAAAGGAGTAGATACCATGACCGTTCGAATTTATAACACGTTAACGAGGAAAAAAGAGCCATTTAAGACGATTGAAGAAGGCAAGGTGCGCATGTATGTATGCGGACCTACAGTCTATAACTATATTCATATTGGGAATGCTCGACCAGCGATTGTTTTTGACACCGTTCGGAGGTTTTTAGAGTATCGTGGATATGAGGTAAAGTATGTACTCAATTTTACAGATGTTGATGACAAGATCATTAACGCAGCGAAAGAGTTGGGAGAAGAAGTTGGTGCTGTTGCTGAGCGGTTTATTGACGCGTATATGGAGGATGTAGGTGCGCTTGGTGTGAAAGAAGCTGTGCATCATCCAAGAGTAACGGACACAATGGATGATATTATTGCATTTATTCAAACATTATTAGATAAAGGTCATGCCTATGAATCAGACGGTGATGTATATTATAAAACAAGGTCGTTTGAGGGGTATGGAAAACTCTCGCACCAGTCTATTGACGATTTAAGATCTGGCGCAAGAATACAGGTCGGTGAAAAGAAAGAAGACCCATTGGATTTCGCATTATGGAAACAGGCGAAGCCAGGTGAAATTGCGTGGGATACACCTTGGGGCAAAGGGAGACCTGGTTGGCATATTGAGTGCTCTGCCATGGCCAAAAAGTATCTAGGTGAAACAATCGATATTCATGCTGGGGGTCAAGATTTAACATTCCCCCACCATGAAAATGAAATTGCACAATCAGAAGCGGGTAATGGAAAAGCATTCGCAAATTATTGGATGCATAACGGTTATATTAATATTGATAATGAAAAAATGTCTAAATCCTTAGGTAATTTTGTGTTAGCTCATGACTTAATTAAACAGCATGATCCACAAGTATTGCGTTTCTTTATGTTAAGTGTGCATTACCATAACCCAATCAACTTTAGTGATTCTTTATTGGAAAGTGCACAAAATAGTTTGGATCGGTTAAAAAATGCCTATCAAAACTTAGAGCACAGGAAACAATCTAGTACCAATTTAACGAATGATGACGAACAATGGATGACTAAAATAGCGGAGTATAAACAGAAATTCATAGACGAAATGGATGATGATTTTAATACTGCAAATGCTATTGCTGTGCTGTTTGATATGACCAGAGATGTTAATGTGTATCTTCAGTCTAGTCACACTTCTGAGCAAGTGATCCAAAATTTTAAAGATACGTATGATTCTTTATTGGAAGTGCTTGGGATTCAATTTAACGAAGATGCAGAATTACTTGATGAAGAGATTGAGGACTTAATTCAACAGAGAATAGATGCAAGAAAAAACAGAGACTTTGCTTTAGCGGACCAAATAAGAGATGATTTAAAAGAAAGAAACATCATCTTAGAAGACACTCCTCAAGGTACGCGATGGAAAAGAGGCTAAACAAATGGCTGTAGATGTAAAGCAGATGAAAAGTTTAGCACTTGCTTATATAGGTGATGCTATATATGAGATCTATGTAAGGGAGCATATCGTGCAAAAAGGAAATTTAAAGGTGAATGACTTACATCGGTTAGCCATTCAATTTGTCTCTGGAAAATCGCAAGCGAAAGTTATTTTACATTGGTTAAGGCTAGAGATTCTTACAGAGGAAGAACAAAGTGTTGTGCGGAGGGGCAGAAATGCTAAATCGGGTTCTGTCCCCAAAAACACTGACGTTCAAACGTATCGTTATAGCACGGGATTTGAAGCGTTATTAGGCTACTTGTACTTGGATGGAAGAAAAGAGCGACTAGATGAACTGATTGAAAAGGCAATCAACTATGTAGAGAAAGGAGATGAGACAAGTGAGTGAAGAATGGATTGTAGGAAAGAACCCAGTAATAGAAGCGTTAAGATCTGGACGACCTATCAATAAACTTTTTGCATCGGACCAGTTACAAGCCCAAGCTTTTAATAAAATTCAAGGTTTAGCCAAGTCCAGTGGCATCGTAATTCAACGTGTTCCAAAGCAAAAATTGGACCAGTTAGTACCAGGTAACCATCAAGGGCTGGCTGCATCAGTTGCGGCTTATGAATATAGTACGTTAGATGATATATTTGCTATAGCGGAAGAAAGGCAAGAAGCACCATTTTTTATGATTTTAGATGAGATAGAAGACCCGCATAATCTAGGCTCTATTTTACGAACTGCCGATGCAACGGGGGTTCACGGTGTTATTATCCCGAAAAGAAGATCAGTTGGTTTGACTGCTACGGTTGCAAAAACGTCAGCAGGAGCAATTGAGTACATACCTGTTGTTAGGGTTACCAATATTGCAAGCACCATCGATGAGTTAAAGGACAAAAATGTGTGGGTCGTCGGTACGGAAGCGGAAGGAACAGAGGATTACCGTCAACTCGATGGGAAAACAGCTTTAGCTTTAGTAATCGGTAACGAAGGAAAAGGAATGAGCCGTTTAGTGAAGGAAAAGTGTGATTGGACCGTACGTTTGGCAATGCAAGGAAAGGTTTCATCCTTAAATGCATCCGTAGCGGCAGGTTTGTTAATGTATGAAGTATATAGAAAACGGCATCCCATGGGTGATTGACCCATGGTTGTGCTATTGGTTGATGGATACAACATTATTGGTGATTGGGAAGAATTAAAAAAATTAAAAGACCATGATTTTGAACAAGCAAGAAATATACTAATCGAAAAAATGGCAGAGTATCAGGCTTATCGTGGACACAGAGTAATCATTGTTTTCGATGCGTATCACGTAAGAGGGCTTGAGACGAAACAGACGAATTATAAAGTTGAGGTTATATATACAAAAGAAAATGAAACTGCTGATGAATGTATTGAAAGATTAGTGAAGAAGTTAAAGAATGTGAAGACCCAAGTTTATGTAGCGACATCAGATTATACAGAACAACGAACCATTTTTGCACAGGGGGCCCTCCGAAAGTCGGCGAGAGAATTGTATATTGAAACGAGAAATATTGAAAAAGAAGTAGAAGAAGACATAGAGACACATAAAAAGATGCAGTCACAAATAAAAATACCGATAAAAAAAGATGTGCTTGAAATATTTGAAAAATGGCGTCGAGGTGACAAATAATTTTGAAAAATAAGACATATTATGGGTGAGCTTGAGAGAAAGCGTCAGATGTGTTGTTGACGATGGTAAAGCGCTTCCTGTATAATATTTTTATATATTGACGGCAAAATCGTCGGGGGGAGTCCATGTGAACACCACGGACAAGAAAATAAACATACAAGATTTAGAGCTGGAAGTTCTTGAGGATGACCAATTGATTGATCTGGTTCACCGCGGGCATAGCCAGGCATTGGACTACTTAATTAATAAGTATAGAAATTTTGTTCGGGCAAAAGCACGGACGTATTTCTTAGTTGGTGCAGACCGTGAAGATATTGTGCAAGAAGGCATGATCGGACTTTATAAAGCAATTCGAGATTATAAGGGGGACAAGCTTTCTTCCTTTAAGGCTTTTGCTGAATTGTGTGTTACCCGACAAATTATTACAGCAATTAAAACAGCAACAAGGCAAAAACATATCCCGCTTAACTCTTATGTATCACTAGACAAACCAATTTATGATGAGGAATCAGATCGTACATTACTAGATGTGATTGCTGGCTCTAAAACAATTGATCCACAAGAATTAATTGTGAATAGAGAAAAGTTTGGTGATATGGAGATAAAAATGTCGGAATTGTTAAGCGAATTAGAAAGACAAGTGTTATCGTTATATCTAGATGGCCGTACCTATCAAGAGATTTCTGTTGAATTGAATCGACATGTAAAGTCTATTGATAACGCATTGCAACGCGTAAAGCGGAAGTTGGAGCGATATTTAGAAATAAGTGAAATCACCTTATAAAACATGCGTTGACAGGCTAATGTAACCATGCTACATTAGTAGGAGTGAAAACCCTTGGTTAGGGGTGTGTCATAGATGGCAAAAAAAGTTGTACTAGCTTGTGCAGAATGTTTAAGCAGAAATTACAGTACAAATAAAAATGTATCTTCTACAGAAAGATTAGAAGTGCGTAAATTTTGTAAGAAATGCGGGACTTATACGTTACATCGTGAAACAAAGTAAGAAGCCGATCGGCAGAAGTTTGGGGGTTCGACCTGTGAATATTTTAACTTTCTTTAAAAATGTTTCAAGAGAAATGAAAAAAGTATCATGGCCTCGTGGACGTGAACTAACTCGTTATACCATAACTGTTGTAGCGACAGTTGCTTTTGTCGCTGTGTTTTTTGGACTGATAGACCAAGGGATTACTGCAATTCTTAATTTGTTTTTTGAATAATAATTGGAATTTTATGCTATAATAATAATAATAGATTTTACAAAAAACCCGTCTTACGGGTTTTTTAAATGGAATCAAACGATTAACGGTAACGTTTAAATCGTGAAGGTAAATATAGTTGTTCTGCACAAACATAAATAGATATGTACTGTATCCGGCGGAAGAGCAGAGTGAAGCATTTAACAAGGGAGGGAAGGGCAGATTTGTCCTGATTTATGGAAAAACAATGGTTTGTCGTTCATACTTATTCAGGGTATGAAAACAAAGTGAAAGCGAATTTAGAGAAAAGATTAGAGTCGATGGGGATGGAAGATAAGATCTTCCGTGTGTTAGTACCAGAAGACGAAGAAACAGAAATTAAAAATGGTAAGAAGAAAACAGCGAAGAAGAAAGTATTTCCTGGTTATGTGTTAGCAGAAATGGTGATGACAGATGATTCTTGGTATGTTGTACGTAATACGCCGGGTGTCACTGGATTTGTTGGTTCAACAGGATCAGGATCTAAACCTACCCCTCTCTTAGATGAAGAAGTTGAAGTAATCCTAAAACGTATGGGAATGGACGAGCCTGTTACAGAAATTGACTTCGAGATGAAAGAAACGGTACGTGTGACAGATGGTCCGTTTAATAACTTTACGGGTACAATTGAACATATTGATGTGGATAAACATAAAGTTAAGGTTCATGTTAATATGTTTGGTCGAGAAACTCCGGTTGAATTAGACTTTTCTCAAATTCAAAAACTGTAGATCATTTCGATTGGTAGGCACTTTTTAAAAAATATTAAACGCTACTTGCAATTTTGTTGTAAAGATGCTAAAATTCTTATGTTCTTTATGCCTCGAGTATAAGGTTTAATTAGCATATGAAATGAGTGGGAGGGCAGACAGCCCTATTACCACATCACGGACTTAAGGAGGTGTGTCTCGTGGCTAAAAAAGTTATTAAGGTTGTAAAACTTCAAATCCCAGCAGGGAAAGCAAACCCAGCACCACCAGTTGGACCAGCATTAGGTCAAGCAGGTGTTAACATCATGGGATTCTGTAAGGAATTTAACGCTCGTACCTCAGATCAAGCAGGTATGATTATTCCGGTAGAAATTACGGTTTTTGAAGACCGTTCATTTACATTTATCACAAAAACTCCGCCAGCTGCAGTTCTACTTAAGAAAGCAGCAGGAATCGAAAGTGGTTCAGGTGAACCAAACAGCAAAAAAGTTGCGACGTTAAAGCGTGACAAAGTAAAAGAAATTGCTGAAACAAAAATGCCTGACCTAAACGCTGCTGATGTTGAAGCAGCTATGCGTATGGTTGAAGGAACTGCGCGTAGTATGGGTATCGTTATCGAAGACTAATCCCACCCGCGTTGTTTTGATGAAGGGGGAGGTTGCGGTGGTGGAGTGATGATTCATTTCCTCATCGCAACCTTTGTCATGTAAAGGGGTGCACGTGTCGTACGTGTGAAAGTGATCCGCTTTAATAAGTGGGAGGTATATCCGTTAAAACCACATAAGGAGGAAATATAAAATGGCTAAAAAAACAAAAAAGCAACAAGAAGCTTTAAAACTTGTTGATCGTACAAAAGCATATGATGCTAGAGAAGCATTAGAATTAGTAAAGAAAAACGCAACAGCAAAGTTTGATGAAACAATCGAAGCTGCTTTCCGTCTAGGAGTAGACCCTAAGAAAGCGGACCAACAGATCCGTGGAGCAATGGTTCTTCCACATGGTACTGGTAAAACACAAACAGTTTTAGTATTTGCTAAAGGTGAAAAAGCGAAAGAAGCGGAAGCTGCTGGAGCTGACTACGTTGGAGATCAAGAACTAATCAACAAAATCAACCAAGGTTGGTTTGAGTTTGATGTGATCGTTGCAACTCCTGACATGATGGCTGAAGTTGGTAAACTTGGTCGTGTATTAGGACCTAAAGGACTTATGCCAAACCCTAAAACTGGTACAGTAACATTTGAAGTTGAAAAAGCGATTAATGAAATCAAAGCTGGTAAAGTAGAATACCGTGTAGATAGACAATCTAATATCCACGTTCCAATTGGTAAAGCGTCATTTGAATTGGATAAATTGATTGAAAACTTCGAAGCGCTTGTTGAAACTTTAGTAAAAGTTAAACCACAAGCTGCTAAAGGTGTTTACATGAAGAATGCTGCTGTAACTTCAACAATGGGCCCTGGTGTTAAGGTTGATGTTGCTGGAGCGGCAAAATAAATTAACTGTTGACTTTATAGATTCAGTTAGCTATAATAATCAATGTTGTTAAAAAGTATCGCTCTATCATAATGGGTTATTCTTTTTAAGATATATGAATTTAATAAGTTATACCGTAGACAGTAGGTGCCAAACGGCTTAATTTCCTGCCGAGGTGTGTAATATAAGACGATAGATCTCTCGCGAAAAAGACTATCTCAAGTATTCCCAAAACCTCCATGTCTGCATGGGGGTTTTCTATTAGAGCATGGCTAATGCCACGTTTGCTAATGAACACGCTCAGGTGAACGGTATAATGAATAGTCAATAGGAGGTGGAACAATGTCTAAGATTATCGAGCAGAAAAAACAAATTGTAACTGAGATTGCTGACAAGTTCCGCGAAAGTAAATCTACAATCGTTGTAGATTACCGTGGACTTGACGTTTCTGAAGTAACTGAGCTTCGTAATCAACTGCGTGAAGCTGGTGTGGAATTCAAAGTATATAAAAATACGATGACACGCCGTGCGACTGAAGCTGCTGAACTTACAGGTTTAGATGACGTACTAGTAGGACCAACAGCTATTGCGTTCAGTAACGAAGATGTAGTAGCTCCTGCAAAGATCTTAAATGGCTTTGCTAAGAATCACGAAGCGCTAGAAATTAAAGGTGGCGTAATTGAAGGTAACGTTGTAAGTCTTGAACAAATTAAAGAACTTGCAGATCTACCAAATTACGAAGGTCTACTTTCTATGTTGCTTAGTGTTCTTCAAGCTCCAGTTCGTAACTTCGCTTACGCAACGAAAGCTATTGCAGAGCAAAAAGAAGAGCAAGGTGCATAATAGTTTATTGATAGCATAGCGCAACCTACTGTTAGTAGGTTCGTGTGAACGTCAATATAAGTAAGGAATCAATAATTTCGAATCACATATTAAAAACAAATATTAGGAGGAAATAACATGTCTAAAGATCAAATCATTGAAGCAATTAAAGAAATGACAGTTCTTGAGTTAAACGATCTTGTAAAAGCAATTGAAGAAGAATTTGGAGTAACTGCTGCTGCACCTGTAGCTGTAGCTGGTGCTGGTGGCGCTGAAGCTGCTGAAGAGCAAACTGAATTTGATGTAGTTCTTGAAAGTGCTGGAGCTTCTAAAATTAAAGTTGTTAAAGCAGTACGTGAAATCACTGGCTTAGGTCTTAAAGATGCTAAGGATCTTGTAGATAACGCTCCTGGAGCAATCAAAGAAGGCGTATCTAAAGAAGAAGCAGAAGAAATGAAAGCTAAACTTGAAGAAGCTGGTGCTTCTGTAGCAGTTAAGTAATTTAAGTTTGATAAATGAAGCTCGCCTTTTTGAAGGCGAGCTTTGCTTATATCAGTAATGAAAAAGGGCATGATAGATAGATGAGTAGCTTTTGAATAGGGGTGCTTCCCGATACATAAGTAACTTTTTGAGCTAACGTGTACTTCGAAGAGATGTTGAAAAAATGCTCAAGATCATTAGAAGGTTAATCATTACGCATAAAGTAGGTGTAAACATATGTCTGAGCAATATTTTACGAAACAGCCCCAATCGAAAAGTAATCCGAAAACGTGGTCGTTTGAATTAAGAGGCTTTATGCTCACGTTTACTACCGATCAAGGTGTATTTTCCAAAGGTGAAGTTGATTTCGGTTCGAGAACTTTAATTGATTCTTTCGCAGAGCCGATTATTGATGGGGAGATATTAGATCTTGGTTGCGGATATGGACCAATCGGATTATCAATAGCAAAATCCTTTCCAGATCGTAAGGTTGTTCTCGCGGATATAAATGAAAGAGCACTAGCTCTTGCTGAGAATAACGCTAAGCAAAACGATATTCAAAATGTAGAGTTCCAGATAAGTGATCGGCTACAATCCTTCCAACATAGAAACTTCTCAGCCATACTAACGAATCCTCCCATACGTGCCGGGAAAAAAGTAATCTATCAAATGTTTGATGAAAGCTTTGAGGCTTTACTACCTGGCGGAACTTTATGGATAGTTATTCAAAAGAAACAAGGAGCACCATCTGCTATAACCAAACTTGAGGAACTATTCGGAGAGGTTGAAGTTGTTGCGAAGAATAAGGGATACTATATTATACGAGCGACAAAAGCCTCATAGAAATATAATCTCGCAGTGAGAAACGCTTGAAATATATTGACTCTGATTTTTGTTTGTGATAGTATTGAAAAATGCCAATAGGCGACTTCGTCTGTCAAGGGGAAATTTTAGTTTTTTAATTATCTCCTTTTGATGAGCCGTTTTTTATAGTTTTGGAGTATATTTTTATATGTATTAGGGGATAATAGTGAAATCGAAAAAAATCAATATGGGGAATATTATAAATGAAAATTGAATTTTTATAAAGTGTTATTCCGTATTCATGTTTGGTTTTAGTATGAAGGATTCCTATTGTTCTTCCATCATGTTAATAACATTCACTTTTTAGTGGATGCAATTATATAAGCTTGTGAAAAGGGTAAGGTTTCGCAAGTTTGTTCGGTATGTTTCCGAACAGTTTGCACTTATTAAATTATACATCGTCCGATGCTAAAGTCAATAATGGATGATAGAAATGTATGTTTAATCAGTGTTAACAGATTCGCTAAAGATTCCTTTAGCGAAAACTAGGTTCTTTTATTCTTGATTTGAGGGGTGAATCAGTTGACAGGTCAACTAGTTCAGTATGGACGACACCGCCAACGCAGAAGTTATGCACGTATTAGTGAAGTACTAGAATTACCGAATCTTATCGAGATTCAAACCGCTTCCTATCAATGGTTTTTAGAGGAAGGTTTGAGAGAGATGTTTCAAGACATTTCTCCAATTGAGGATTTTGCGGGTAATCTGTCACTTGAATTTGTAGATTACAGTTTAGGTGAACCGAAGTATCCAGTAGATGAATCAAAAGAAAGAGATGTAACGTACAATGCTCCGCTTCGTGTGAAGGTTCGTTTGTTAAATAACGAAACAGGCGAAGTGAAAGAGCAAGAAGTGTTTATGGGTGATTTCCCACTAATGACAGACACAGGTACATTCGTGATCAATGGTGCGGAACGTGTAATCGTATCGCAGCTTGTCCGTTCACCGAGTGTTTATTTTAGTGCGAAAGTCGACAAAAATGGTAAAAGAGGATATACCGCAACGGTTATTCCAAATCGTGGTGCGTGGTTAGAGTTTGAGACGGATGCCAAAGATGTTGTGCATGTACGTATCGACCGTACGCGAAAACTACCTATTACAGTATTACTTCGAGCACTTGGTTTTGGTAACGATCAAGAGATTATTGATCTTATCGGTGAAAATGAATACTTAAAAAATACGCTAGATAAAGATAATACGGAAACAAGCGAAAAAGCACTCTTAGAGATTTATGAGCGCTTACGCCCTGGTGAACCACCAACGGTAGACAATGCGAAAAGTTTGCTTGTATCTCGTTTCTTTGATCCAAAGCGTTATGACCTAGCGCATGTAGGTCGATATAAAATCAACAAGAAATTACACATAAAAAACCGACTATTCAACCAAGTCTTGGCTGAGACGTTAGCGGATCCTGAAACAGGTGAAGTTATTGCTCAAAAAGGAGATAAGTTAGATAGACGCTTACTAGATAAGGTTCTACCATATCTAGATGCGGGAGAAAATAGTTTTGGAGAAGGTTTACTAGAGCCGCATGAAGGGGTTTTAGAAGACCCAATTAAAATACAGTCTATTAAAATCATCGATCCAACTGATCCTGAAGGTGAAAGAACATTAAATGTTATTGGTAATGCTAATGTAGATGATAGTGTAAAAAACATTGCTCCAGCAGATATACTTGCTGCAATTAGTTATTTCTTTAACATATTGCATCAGGTAGGGGACACAGATGACATTGACCATTTAGGTAATCGTCGTTTGCGTTCGGTTGGTGAATTGCTGCAAAACCAATTCCGTATTGGGCTTTCAAGGATGGAACGTGTTGTCCGTGAGCGTATGTCAATTCAGGACACTTCATCTATTACGCCGCAACAACTAATCAATATTCGTCCTGTTATTGCATCAATTAAAGAGTTCTTTGGTAGCTCCCAGTTATCGCAGTTTATGGATCAAACAAATCCATTGGCGGAATTAACACATAAACGTCGTTTATCTGCATTAGGGCCAGGTGGTCTAACGCGTGAACGAGCTGGTTTTGAAGTTCGTGACGTACACTACTCGCACTATGGTCGTATGTGTCCGATTGAAACGCCAGAGGGACCAAACATTGGCTTGATCAACTCTTTATCATCTTATGCAAAGGTAAATAAGTTTGGCTTTATTGAAACGCCGTATCGCCGTGTTGATCCGGAGACTGGTAAAGTAACAGATAACTATGATTACCTAACAGCTGATGAAGAAGATAACTATGTAGTTGCCCAAGCGAATGCCCGTTTAGCAGAAGATGGTTCATTTATTGATGATGAAGTTATCGCGCGTTTCCGTGGGGAGAACACAATCGTAAGTAGAGAACGTATCGACTATATGGATGTATCGCCAAAGCAGGTTGTATCTGCGGCGACGGCATGTATTCCGTTCTTAGAAAATGATGACTCCAACCGTGCGTTAATGGGTGCGAACATGCAACGTCAAGCTGTACCTTTACTACAACCGAGAGCGCCAATTGTTGGTACTGGTATGGAATACGTATCAGGTAAAGACTCAGGTGCGGCAGTTATAAATAGAAATCCAGGTATCGTTGAACGTGTAGAAGCGAAAGAAATTCTAATAAGACGCATATCAGATGTTGATGGAAATGAAGTGAAAGGTGACCTAGATCGTTACCGCCTTCAAAAGTTTATTCGTTCTAACCAAGGAACTTGTTATAACCAACGTCCAATCGTTAGTGTTGGTGACCGTGTAGTACCAGGCGAAATTCTTGCAGATGGACCTTCGATGGAAGACGGAGAGCTAGCTCTTGGTCAAAACGTCCTTGTTGGTTTCATGACGTGGGAAGGTTACAACTACGAGGATGCCATCATCATGAGCGAAAGATTAGTAAAAGATGATGTTTATACTTCTATTCATATTGAAGAGTATGAGTCAGAAGCTCGTGACACGAAACTCGGACCTGAAGAAATCACGAGAGATATTCCAAACGTTGGGGAAGACGCATTGCGTAACCTTGATGAGAGAGGGATTATCCGTGTTGGGGCTGAGGTTAGTGACGGAGATTTACTCGTTGGTAAAGTAACACCAAAAGGGGTAACAGAGCTATCTGCCGAAGAGCGCCTACTTCATGCGATCTTTGGAGAAAAAGCAAGAGAAGTAAGAGATACATCTTTACGTGTACCACATGGTGCAGGTGGAATTGTCTTGGATGTGAAAATCTTCAATCGTGAAGATGGCGATGAACTACCACCAGGTGTTAACCAATTAGTTCGTGCTTACATCGTGCAAAAACGTAAAATCTCTGAAGGGGATAAAATGGCAGGTAGACACGGTAACAAGGGTGTTATATCTAAAATTTTACCTGAAGAAGATATGCCGTTCTTGCCAGACGGAACACCGATTGATATCATGCTTAACCCACTAGGGGTACCTTCTCGTATGAACATCGGGCAAGTGTTAGAGCTACATTTAGGTATGGCAGCTAGACAACTTGGTATCCATGTTGCTTCACCAGTATTTGATGGAGCAAGAGAAGAAGATGTATGGGAAACAATCCAAGAAGCAGGTATGGCGCGAGATGCGAAAACCGTTCTTTACGACGGTAGATCCGGAGAGCCGTTTGATAACCGTGTGTCTGTCGGAGTCATGTACATGATTAAACTAGCACACATGGTAGATGACAAATTACACGCTCGTTCTACTGGACCATATTCTCTAGTAACACAACAACCACTAGGTGGTAAAGCACAATTTGGTGGTCAGCGTTTCGGTGAGATGGAAGTATGGGCTCTTGAAGCGTATGGAGCAGCTTATACCCTGCAAGAAATTCTTACTGTTAAATCTGATGATGTTGTAGGTCGTGTGAAAACATATGAAGCAATTGTCAAAGGTGACAATGTTCCAGAACCAGGTATTCCTGAATCGTTCAAAGTATTGATTAAGGAACTACAAAGTTTGGGTATGGATGTAAAAATGCTTTCTGGTGATGAGCAAGAAATTGATTTGCGTGATGTCGAGGAAGATGACGCGCAATCTGCAGATAAATTCAATTTAGAAGTAGAAGAAAATAAAGCGTAATTGTTCTTGCTTAGGGTAAAACCCGGAGACTAAAAGGGAGGTAGGCCCCTTGATCGATGTAAATAATTTTGAGTTTATGAAAATAGGTTTAGCTTCACCTGATAAGATTCGTTCGTGGTCATTTGGTGAGGTGAAGAAGCCGGAAACAATTAACTATCGTACGTTAAAGCCAGAAAAAGATGGCTTGTTCTGCGAAAGAATTTTTGGTCCACAAAAAGACTGGGAATGTCATTGTGGTAAATATAAGCGAGTTCGCTACAAAGGTGTTGTCTGTGACCGATGTGGTGTAGAAGTAACAAAAGCAAAAGTTCGTCGTGAGCGTATGGGGCATATAGAGTTAGCTGCCCCTGTCTCTCATATTTGGTATTTTAAAGGTATCCCAAGTCGAATGGGTCTCGTATTAGATATGTCCCCAAGAGCATTAGAGGAAGTTATCTATTTTGCTGCTTACATTGTGACTGACTCAGGAGATACTGCCTTAGAGAAAAAGCAATTATTGTCGGAAAAGGAATATAGAGCATACCGTGATAAGTATGGCCAATCATTCCAAGCTCAAATGGGAGCAGAGGCAATCAAGAAGCTTTTACATGATATTGATCTTGAGAAAGAAGTAGAGTTGTTGAGAGAAGAACTAAAGACTGCTCAAGGTCAACGTAGAACTCGTGCAATAAAACGTCTAGAAGTACTTGAAGCATTCCGTAACTCTGGTAATGCCCCTTCTTGGATGATTTTAGACGTCTTACCGATCATTCCACCAGAATTAAGACCAATGGTGCAATTAGATGGTGGACGCTTTGCAACATCTGACTTAAACGATTTATATCGTCGTGTTATTAACCGTAACAATCGTTTGAAAAGATTATTAGACTTAGGTGCGCCAAGCATTATCGTTCAAAACGAAAAACGTATGCTACAAGAGGCAGTAGATGCGTTAATAGATAACGGACGTCGTGGTCGCCCTGTAACTGGTCCGGGGAACCGTCCATTAAAGTCTTTATCACATATGTTAAAAGGGAAACAAGGTCGTTTCCGTCAAAACTTACTTGGTAAACGTGTAGATTACTCAGGTCGTTCGGTAATCGTTGTTGGACCTCACTTGAAAATGTATCAGTGTGGTTTACCAAAAGAGATGGCTGTCGAGTTATTCAAACCGTTTATCATGAAAGAGCTAGTTGAAAAAGGTTTAGCACACAACATTAAATCCGCTAAACGTAAAATTGAAAGACTACATCCAGAAGTTTGGGATGTTTTAGAAGAAGTAATTGAAGAGCATCCAGTTCTGTTAAACCGTGCTCCAACGCTTCACAGATTAGGTATTCAAGCATTTGAACCTACTCTAGTAGAGGGTCGAGCAATCCGTTTACACCCTCTAGTATGTACAGCGTATAACGCAGACTTTGATGGAGACCAAATGGCTGTTCACGTTCCGCTTTCTGCAGAAGCGCAAGCAGAAGCTCGTATTTTAATGTTAGCGGCGCAAAACATTCTAAACCCTAAGGATGGTAAGCCTGTAGTTACACCATCACAGGATATGGTATTAGGAAACTATTACTTAACGATGGAACGAAAAGATGCTGTCGGAGAAGGTATGGTTTTCAAAGATTTAAATGAGGCAGTAATTGCATATCAAAGTGGCTATGTTCACTTGCATACAAGAATTGCCGTTCAAGCTTCGAATCTAGGTAAAGAAAACTTTACCGATGAACAAATGGGGCAATTGTTACTAACGACTGTTGGTAAGTTAATTTTTAACGATATGTTACCAAAGTCATTCCCATACATGAACGAACCAACGCAAGAAAACCTTGAGGTGCGTACACCTGAGAAGTATTTCATTGAAAAAGGAACAAATGTAAAAGAAGCTTTTGCAGAACGCGAAACTATTTTACCTTTCAAGAAAGGAATCTTAGGAGATATCATTGCAGAGGTGTTTAAACGCTTCAAAATCAGTGAAACATCAAAAATGTTAGACCGTATGAAAGATCTAGGGTTTAAATACTCTACAAAAGCCGGTATAACTGTTGGTGTATCTGATATCGTTGTATTAGCCGAGAAACAAGAAATCTTAGAAGAGGCGCAGGAAAAAGTAGATAAAGTATTAAAGCAGTTCCGTCGTGGTCTAATCACGGATGAGGAGCGCTATGATCGTGTTATCTCTATCTGGTCTCAAGCAAAAGATGTTATTCAAGAAAAATTAATGAAAACACTTAATCCTAGAAACCCAATCTTCATGATGAGTGATTCGGGTGCTCGTGGTAACGCATCTAACTTTACGCAGCTTGCAGGTATGCGTGGTCTAATGGCCAACCCGGCTGGTAGAATTATTGAATTACCGATCAAATCAAGTTTCCGTGAAGGTTTAACAGTTCTAGAGTACTTTATTTCAACGCACGGTGCGCGTAAAGGTCTTGCCGATACGGCCCTTAAAACGGCTGACTCAGGTTACTTGACTCGTCGTTTAGTAGACGTAGCGCAAGATGTTATTATTCGTGAAGAAGACTGTGGTACAGATCGTGGCTTAACTGTTCAAGCAATTACAGAAGGCACAGAAATGATTGAACCATTAATCGATCGTCTAATAGGTCGTACTGCATTCCAATCTGTACGTCATCCAGAGTCTGATGAAGTGCTTGTAAGTAAAAATGAGGTAATTACAGAAGATATCGCGAAACAGATTGTTGAATCTGGTATTGAAAAAGTCTTGATTCGAACTGTCTTTACATGTAATACCAAACATGGTTCATGTAAAAAATGTTATGGCCGTAACCTAGCGACTGGTGAAGAAGTCGAAGTTGGGGAAGCGGTTGGTATTATCGCAGCTCAATCTATCGGTGAGCCAGGTACACAGCTTACAATGCGTACATTCCACACTGGTGGGGTTGCAGGTAGTGATATTACCCAAGGTCTACCACGTATCCAAGAGATTTTTGAGGCGCGTAATCCGAAAGGGCAAGCGGTTATCTCAGAAATTAAAGGGATCGTGCAAGACATCAATGAAGTTAAAGATAAGCAAGAGGTTGTCATCCAAGGTGATGTGGAAAACAGATCTTATACAGCTCCATATGGTGCGCGTATTAAAGTGAATATCGGTGACCATATCGTTGCGGGGCAAGCTCTAACAGAAGGTTCAATTGATCCGAAAGAACTTCTGAAAATCCAAGGTATTGATGGCGTTCAATCCTACTTGCTAAAAGAAGTACAGAAAGTTTATCGTATGCAAGGGGTTGAAATTGGAGATAAGCACGTCGAAGTTATGGTAAGACAAATGCTTCGTAAAGTGCGTGTTTCCGATGCTGGAGATACAGAAGTACTACCTGGTTCTCTACTTGAAATCCATCAGTTCAGAGAAGCTAACAGAAGAGTATTGCATGATGGAGAACAACCAGCTACTGCAAGACCAGTCTTGCTTGGTATTACAAAAGCTTCTCTTGAGACAGATTCATTCTTATCTGCTGCATCATTCCAGGAGACAACACGTGTGTTAACGGATGCTGCAATTAAAGGTAAACGTGATGAGTTACTTGGATTGAAAGAGAATGTAATTATTGGTAAGCTCGTTCCTGCTGGGACAGGTATGCAAAAATACCGTAAAATCACAGCAGAAACAGAAGAAGTGATTGAGCCGGTAACGGAAGATTCATTTACCGAAGAAATAACCTATTAAATTTATATAGTTTAAACAAGGTGAAAGTTAGGAAGTACCTTGAATCTCACAAATGAATAATAGAGAAACTATAATTTTATGTTGACTTTAAAATTATAGGATGATACTATATTCAAGGTGCTTCCGTTAATCTTGTTGCTTTGGAGGATATAAGATGTCTTATGAAAAAGTGGCACAGGTGAAAAATGGTTTGATCATTGGAACCAAACAAACGATAAAAGCCATTAAGAATGGCGAAGCAAATGAAGTGGTTATTGCTGACGATGCTGATCAGCATATAACTAGTAAGGTGTCGCGTCTTGCAGCAGAAATGAATATCCCGTGTGTCCGAGTTGATTCTATGAAAAGACTTGGTAAAGCATGTGGCATAGATGTAGGTACAGCGACGGTGGCGATAAAGCGATAAAGTTTTGGTGGATGACATATTCATGAAAACTTTGTTTTTTGCTTAAATATGAACCACCTGGATATGTGGTATTACATTTTTATTACTGAAAGGAGGAAAAAACATGCCTACAATTAATCAGTTAGTACGTAAAGGCCGTGTGAGTAAAGGTAGAAAATCTGACTCACCAGCACTTAACAAAGGATACAATAGCTTTAAAAAATCTCTAACTAACCAATCATCTCCGCAAAAACGTGGTGTTTGTACACGTGTTGGTACATTAACTCCAAAGAAACCAAACTCTGCATTGCGTAAATATGCGCGTGTGCGTTTGACTAATGGAATTGAGGTAACAGCTTATATCCCGGGAATTGGACACAACCTACAAGAGCACAGTGTTGTTCTAATCCGTGGAGGACGTGTAAAAGACTTACCAGGTGTGCGTTACCACATCGTTCGTGGTGCACTTGATACAGCCGGTGTTGAAGGACGTGCGCAAGGACGTTCTAAATACGGTACAAAAAGACCGAAAAAATAATAAAACTGTTTCATAAAACAACGAAAAGGAAGGAGGGGGACATATGCCACGTAAAGGACCAGTAGCAAAACGTGATGTCTTACCAGATCCGTTACACAATTCTAAGCTTGTAACTCGTCTAATCAATCAAATTATGGTTGATGGACAAAGAGGAAAAGCACAAAAAATACTTTATTCAGCATTCGAACTTGTTAAAGAACGCAGTGGTCAAGAACCAATGGAGGTTTTTGAACAAGCAATGAAGAACGTAATGCCAGTATTAGAAGTTCGTGCTCGCCGTGTTGGTGGTTCAAACTACCAAGTACCAGTAGAGGTACGCCCAGAGCGTCGTCAAGCATTAGGCCTACGTTACATTGTTAACTATTCACGTCTTCGTGGAGAAAAAACAATGGAAGAGCGTTTAGCAAATGAAATTCTAGATGCTTCAAATAATACAGGTGCAGCAGTTAAGAAAAGAGAAGATATGCACAAAATGGCAGAAGCGAACAAAGCGTTTGCTCATTACCGTTGGTAATAAGAAAAGCACAGGCTTCTTGCTAAAGTTTAAGTTGAACCTCGGGCGTGACATTCCTGTTGCATCGAGGATTGGCTTAACCTACATATCGTAGGCTACACATTAGTTAGAAGTCGTTTACGTTTATTATTATCAAACAACTAAACTTACTAATAGGAAGGAGAAATATGCATGCCTAGAGAATTCTCCTTGGAAAAGACACGTAATATCGGAATCATGGCACACATTGATGCTGGTAAAACGACAGCAACCGAGCGTATTCTTTTCTATACAGGACGTATCCATAAAATTGGAGAAACACACGAAGGTGCTTCACAAATGGACTGGATGGAGCAAGAGCAAGAACGTGGTATTACAATCACGTCTGCTGCAACAACAGCTCAATGGAAAGGTCACCGCATTAACATCATTGACACACCAGGACACGTGGACTTCACTGTTGAGGTAGAACGTTCGCTGCGTGTACTTGATGGTTCTGTAGCTGTACTTGATGCGCAATCTGGTGTTGAACCACAAACAGAAACTGTTTGGCGTCAAGCTACAACTTATGGTGTACCACGTATCGTGTTCGTTAACAAAATGGATAAAATCGGTGCAGACTTCTTGTACTCTGTTGGTACATTAGGAGACCGTTTAGGTGCAAATGCGCACCCGGTACAACTTCCAATTGGTGCGGAAGATGATTTCGAAGGAATTATTGACCTGATCACAATGGAAGCATTCTTTTACTTGGATGACTTAGGAACTCGTGCAGAAGCACGTCCTATTCCTGATGATATGAAAGATCAAGCAGAAGAGTACAGAACTAATCTAATAGAAGCTGTAGCTGAGTTTGATGAAGAATTAATGATGAAATATTTAGAGGGTGAAGAGATTTCTAATGATGAGTTAAAGGCTGCTGTACGTCATGCAACTTTAACAGTAGAATTCTACCCTGTATTCTGTGGTTCTGCATTTAAAAACAAAGGTGTTCAGCTATTAATCGATGGTGTTATCGATTACCTACCAGCACCAACTGATGTACCTCCAATTGAAGGTACAATTCCAGATACAGAAGAAAAAGTAACACGTAAGTCATCTGACGAAGAGCCTTTCTCAGCTTTAGCATTTAAAGTTGCGACAGATCCATTCGTTGGTAAGTTAACATTCTTCCGTGTGTACTCTGGTACATTAAAAGCTGGTTCATATGTTAAAAACTCAACGAAAGACAAACGTGAACGTGTAGGTCGTATCCTACAAATGCACGCAAACTCTCGTGAGGAAATTTCTGAAGTTTATGCTGGCGATATCGCTGGTGCTGTAGGTTTAAAAGATACTAGTACTGGTGACACTCTATGTGACGAGAAAAACCTAGTTATCCTTGAATCTATGGAATTCCCTGAACCAGTTATTTCTGTAGCTATCGAACCTAAGTCAAAAGCAGACCAAGATAAAATGTCTGTAGCATTAGGTAAACTAGCAGAAGAAGATCCAACATTCAAAACAGAAACAAACCCAGAAACTGGCCAAACGATTATCTCAGGTATGGGTGAACTTCACCTAGATATCATCGTTGACCGTATGAGACGTGAATTTAAAGTGGAAGCTAACGTAGGTGCTCCACAAGTATCTTACCGTGAAACATTCCGTGGTTCTGCGGAAGTGGAAGGTAAATTCGTACGTCAATCAGGTGGTCGTGGACAATTCGGACACGTTTGGATTAAATTTGAACCAAACGAAGAAGGTGCTGGATTTGAATTTGTTAACGCGGTTGTCGGTGGTGTTGTACCAAGAGAATACATCCCATCTGTAGAAGCCGGTGTTAAAGAAGCGATGCAAAATGGTGTAATCGCAGGTTATCCACTAGTTGACGTGAAAGCAACATTATATGATGGAAGCTATCACGATGTTGACTCAAACGAAATGGCGTTTAAAGTTGCTGCGTCTATGGCGCTTAAAGCAGCTAAAAACAAATGTAACCCAGTTCTACTTGAACCAATGATGAAAGTAGAAGTTGTTATCCCTGAAGAATATATGGGTGATATCATGGGTGACGTAACATCTCGTCGTGGACGCGTAGAAGGTATGGAAGCACGTGGAACTGCACAAGTTGTTAAAGCTTTTGTACCACTAGCTGAAATGTTCGGTTACGCAACTGCTCTACGTTCTAACACACAAGGACGTGGAACTTACACAATGCACTTTGATCACTATGAAGAGACTCCAAAGAGCATTACTGAAGAAATTATTAAGAAAAATGCAGGTGAATAATTGATTTTTTCACCATTCTAAAGTATAACTTGTATTGTAAGCTTAGAAACAATATGATTATATCGCTTCTAAGCTGAAGATACATTTAAATAATAAAAAACTTTTACTTAACTGAAGGAGGAAATATAAATGGGTAAAGCAAAATTTGACCGTTCCAAGGACCACGTTAATATTGGTACAATTGGACACGTTGACCATGGTAAAACAACTTTAACTGCTGCAATCACAACTGTACTTTTCAACAAGTATGGTATCGGTGAAGCGCGTGCATATGATCAAATCGATGGTGCACCAGAAGAAAGAGAGCGTGGAATCACAATCTCTACTGCACACGTTGAGTATGAAACTGACAACCGTCACTATGCACACGTTGACTGCCCAGGACACGCTGACTATGTTAAAAACATGATCACTGGTGCTGCACAAATGGACGGAGCGATTCTAGTAGTATCAGCTGCTGACGGTCCAATGCCACAAACTCGTGAGCACATCCTATTATCACGTCAAGTAGGTGTACCTGCAATCGTAGTATTCCTAAACAAATGTGATATGGTTGATGACGAAGAACTTCTTGAGCTAGTTGAAATGGAAGTTCGTGACCTTCTTTCTGAGTACGACTTCCCAGGTGATGACGTACCAGTAGTTAAAGGTTCTGCTCTTAAAGCGCTTGAAGGCGAAGAGCAATATGTAAATGCAATCTATGAACTAATGGATGCAGTTGATGAGTATATCCCAAGACCAGATCGTGACACTGAAAAGCCATTCATGATGCCAGTTGAGGACGTATTCTCAATCACTGGTCGTGGTACTGTTGCTACTGGACGTGTTGAGCGTGGAGTAGTTAAAGTTGGGGACGAAATCGACATCATCGGTTTCACTGAAGCTCCTAAGAAAACAGTTATTACAGGTGTTGAAATGTTCCGTAAACTTCTTGACTATGCAGAAGCTGGTGACAACATCGGTGCACTACTTCGTGGTGTATCACGTGATGACATCAACCGTGGACAAGTTCTTGCTAAGCCAGGAACAATCACTCCACACACAAAGTTCAAAGCAGAAGTTTATGTTCTATCTAAAGAAGAAGGTGGACGTCACACTCCATTCTTCGGTAACTACCGTCCTCAGTTCTACTTCCGTACAACTGACGTAACTGGTGTAGTTAACCTTCCTGAAGGTGTAGAAATGGTTATGCCTGGAGATAACGTTGAAATGACAGTAGATCTTATCTCTCCAATCGCGATCGAAGACGGAACTAAGTTCTCTATTCGTGAAGGTGGACGTACAGTAGGCGCTGGCGTTGTTGCTACAATCGTTGAATAATTAAAAAGTAAAACAGGTAACGATAAAATCGTTGCCTGTTTTTTTGTGTTCAATAAATTCTTTAAAGCAGAATTGATATAAAGTGTGAAGTTATTTTCGAAACGCATTTGTTGAATTAAGATTAACGCGTCAGGGAGCGACTCAGAAATAACGCGATAGAAAGAGGAGGGATCGAACGCTTCAGAGGGTGCACGCAGAATTAGCGTGTTAGAAAGAGATGGATTCGAACGCGTCAGAGATTGCACAAAGAATTAACGTGTTAGAAAGAGATGAATTCGAACGCGTCAGAGATTGCACCCAGAATTAACGTGTTAGAAAGAGGTGGATTCAAACGCGTCAGAGATTGCACAAAGAATTAACGTGTTAGAAAGAGGTGGATTCGAACGCGTCAGGGAATGCACCCAGAATTAACGTGTTAGAAAGAGATGGATTCGAACGCGTCAGAGATTGCACCCAGAATTAACGCGTTAGAAAATAGAGCTTTCGAACGCGTTAGAGTTAATTCTAAAGAAACTTGTTCAATTACACTCGATTATTGCAGTAATAATAGCTTAGTTAACTACGAAAGATAGTTAACGAATCATCACGTATTAGAAAGCTTAGCAATTCACCATTATTCCTCTAAATCATCTAACCTTGGTTTAAACAACAATAGATTTGTGTATTCTTATAGAAGGAAACAGTTCATCTATTATGATACGTATTCAGGTTGTTAAACAATAGAACTAACGCAAAGTTGGGCACATGGTAAAAACCAACACATAGAATAAATGGTAAAATAAGAAAACACCTATAATAGGTTGAAATAGTACAACTGTTTCTTGTATAATAGCAAAAGTGCGATAAATATTTTTATTCAATGAAAATTATGGTTGCATTGATCACAGTTATTCTATATAATGAGTAATGTTGGTCATAAAACAGGCGATGATGCGGAAGGTTGTTGGCACACCCGGCCCCTTTGCCATGGCGAGGGTGTCAAGGAATTTTCGCGGAGAATGTCTATTATAAAATGGGCGATAAAGGAGGGAAAGTAATGGCAAAAGAGAAAATAAGAATTCGTTTAAAAGCATATGATCACAGAATCCTAGATCAGTCTGCAGAAAAGATTGTAGATACAGCGAAACGTTCAGGTGCGAGTGTATCGGGTCCAATCCCACTTCCAACTGAAAAATCTATCTATACAATCCTACGTGCGGTACACAAATACAAAGATTCTCGTGAGCAATTTGAGATGCGCACACACAAACGTCTAATTGACATTGTGAGCCCTACACCACAAACAGTTGATTCGTTAATGCGTTTGGACTTACCATCTGGTGTAGATATAGAAATAAAACTATAATTATAAATTAACACTCTAGGAGGTGTAACGGATGACGAAAGGAATCTTAGGACGTAAAGTCGGCATGACTCAGCTTTTCTCAGAAGAAGGCGAGTTAATCCCAGTAACAGTAATCGAAGCTGAACCTAACGTAGTTCTTCAAAAAAGAACGTTAGACAACGATGGTTATGAAGCGATCCAATTAGGTTTTGCTGATCTTAAGGAATCGCGTTCAAATAAGCCTGAACAAGGCCATGCTGCAAAAGCGAACACAAAAGCTAAGCGCTTCGTTCGTGAAATCCGTAACGCTAATCTTGATGAATATGAATTAGGTCAAGAAATAAGCGTAGAGGTATTTCAAGCAGGAGATGTAATTGACGTAACAGGAACTTCAAAAGGTAAAGGTTTCCAGGGTTCTATCAAGCGTCACAACCAATCACGTGGACCAATGAGTCACGGTTCTCGTTACCATAGAAGACCAGGTTCAATGGGTGTTATTGACCCAATGCGTGTATTCAAAGGTAAAAACCTACCAGGACAAATGGGTGGAGAACAAATCACTATCCAAAACCTAGAAGTAGTAAAAGTCGATACAGAACGTAACCTTTTACTTATCAAAGGTAATGTACCTGGAGCGAAGAAATCATTCGTTAAAATTACGAGTGCAGTAAAGGCTAACTAATCACAATTCGAAGGGAGGATATGTCATGCCTAAAGTAGCACTATTTAACCAAAGCGGATCGCAAGTAGGCGATGTAGAATTAAATGATGCTGTATTTGGTATCGAGCCAAATGAGCATGTATTACATGATGCGGTAGTTATGCAACGCGCTTCATTACGTCAAGGAACACACGCTGTAAAAGGTCGTTCTGAAGTACGTGGAGGCGGTCGTAAACCATGGCGCCAAAAAGGTACTGGACGCGCACGTCAAGGTTCTATTCGTTCACCTCAGTGGGTAGGCGGTGGAACAGTGTTTGGTCCAACACCACGCAGCTATAGCTATAAACTACCTAAGAAAGTTCGTAGATTAGCTCTTAAATCTGCTTTATCTTCAAAAGTGCAAGAAGAAAGCATCTATGTTCTTGAAGCATTAGCTTTCGATGCGCCGAAAACAAAGCAAGTTGTTAATCTATTAGCTTCATTAAAGGTAGAAGAAAAAGCGGTAATCGTTACTGCTGATAAAGATGAGGTAGTAATGCGTTCTGCAAACAACCTACCTAACGTAAAGGTATTAACAGTAAGTGAAGTAAATGTACTAGACTTGCTTACGCATGACAAGTTGATCTTGACAAAAGATGCAGCTGAAAAAGCAGGGGAGGTGCTTGCATAATGAAAGATCCTCGTGATATTATTAAGCGCCCAGTTATTACAGAACATTCTGCTGACTTAATGGCAGAAAAGAAGTACACTTTCGAAGTAAGTACGAAAGCAAACAAAACTGAAATCAAAAACGCTGTTGAAACAATCTTCGGTGTTAAAGTAGAGCAAGTAAATACTTTAAACAAAAAAGGTAAATTCAAACGTATGGGTAGATATGGCGGTTTCCGCGCAGATCGCAAAAAAGCGATTGTAAAACTATCTGAAGACAGCAAAGAGCTAGAGTTCTTTGAAGGTGTTTAAATAAAAAATTGATTTATGAAGGAGGGAAAACAGATGGCGATTAAGAAGTATAAACCAACTTCTAATGGTAGACGTGGTATGTCAGTTTCTGATTTTGCTGAAATCACAACTGATCAACCAGAAAAATCCCTACTTGCTCCGTTAAGTAAACGTGGCGGTCGTAACAATCAGGGTAAATTAACTGTTCGTCATCAAGGCGGTGGACACAAACGTAAGTATCGTATCATCGATTTCAAACGTGACAAAGATGGAATACCAGGACGCGTTGCTACAATCGAATACGATCCAAACCGCACAGCTAACATTGCGCTAATCAACTATGCAGATGGTGAAAAGCGTTATATCTTAGCACCAAAAGGATTACAAGTAGGTACTGAAATTATTTCTGGTGAAAATGCAGACATCAAATTAGGTAATGCACTTCCACTTGCAAGTATTCCAGTAGGTACAATCATCCACAACATCGAATTAAAACCAGGACGCGGTGGACAATTAGCTCGTTCAGCTGGTTCTCAAGCTCAAATCCTAGGTCGTGAAGATAAATACGTTCTAGTTCGTCTATCATCTGGAGAGGTACGTTTAGTTCTTGGAACTTGCCGTGCTACTGTAGGTCAAGTAGGTAACTTGGAACATGAATTAATCAACGTTGGTAAAGCAGGACGTTCACGTTGGATGGGTAAACGCCCGACTGTTCGTGGTTCTGTAATGAACCCTAACGATCACCCACACGGTGGTGGTGAAGGACGCGCTCCAATCGGACGTAAATCACCAATGTCACCTTGGGGTAAACCGACACTTGGTTACAAAACACGTAAACGTAATAAATCAACTGATAAATTTATTGTACGTAAACGTAAAAAATAACGGGGTTGAACGACGGGGATATAAGCCCGTCTGACAATCGCGAAGGGAGGCTTATGTATGGGTCGTAGTTTGAAAAAAGGACCTTTCGCAGATGACCATTTGATGAAGAAAGTTGAAAAGTTGAACGAAGATAACAAAAAACAAGTTGTTAAAACTTGGTCTCGTCGTTCTACAATTTTCCCTCACTTTGTTGGTCACACTATCGCTGTATATGATGGTCGTAAACACGTACCAGTATATGTTACGGAAGATATGGTAGGACATAAACTAGGTGAATTCGCGCCAACCCGAACGTATAAAGGGCACGCAGGCGATGACAAGAAAACAAAACGCTAAATGAGAGGAGGCACTCTTGATGCAAGCTAAAGCTGTTGCAAAATCTGTTCGTATAGCTCCTCGTAAAGTTCGTTTGGTAATAGATTTAATTCGAGGAAAAAATGTAGGAGAAGCAATTGCGATATTAAAGCACACACAACGTGGTGCATCGCCAGTTGTTGAAAAATTACTAAATTCTGCTATCGCGAATGCAGAGCACAATTATGAAATGAATACAGATAACTTGTATATATCCGAAGCATTTGTGAACGAAGGTATCACAATGAAACGTTTCCGTCCACGTGCGATGGGTCGTGCAAGCCAAATTAATAAAAGAACTAGCCACATTACTGTGGTTGTATCAGAAAAGAAGGAGGGATAATCTGTGGGTCAAAAAGTTAATCCAATAGGACTTCGTGTTGGCGTTATCCGTGATTGGGAATCAAAATGGTACGCTGGCAAAGACTATGCAGACTTATTGCATGAAGATATCAAGATCCGTGAATACATCGAGCAACGTTTAAAAGATGCCGCTGTTTCTAAGATCGAAATCGAACGTGCAGCTAACCGTGTGAATATCTCTATCTCAACAGCTAAACCAGGTATGGTAATCGGTAAAGGTGGATCTGAAGTAGAAGCGCTTCGTAAATCTCTAAATGCCCTAACAGGTAAGAGAATTCACATTAATATCGTAGAAGTTAAGAAAGCTGATATTGATGCTAAATTAGTAGCTGAAAATATCGCTCGTCAATTAGAAAACCGTGTTTCATTCCGTCGTGCACAGAAACAAACAATTCAACGTGCAATGCGCGCTGGAGCAAAAGGTATTCGTACACAAGTATCAGGTCGTCTAGGTGGCGCTGATATCGCTCGTGCTGAACATTATAGTGAAGGAACTGTACCACTACACACATTGCGTGCAGATATCGATTACGGTACTGCTGAAGCAGACACTACTTACGGTAAACTTGGTGTTAAAGTGTGGATCTATCGTGGAGAAGTCCTTCCAACTAAAAACAAAAAGTAAGGAAGGGGGCACGCATTATGTTAATGCCTAAACGTGTAAAACATCGTAAGCAACATCGTGGAAAAATGAATGGTAAAGCTAAAGGTGGAACTACAATAGCTTTTGGTGAATATGGATTACAAGCGGTTGAAGCTTCTTGGATTACTAGTCGTCAAATTGAGGCTGCTCGTATTGCAATGACACGTTATATGAAACGTGGTGGTAAAGTTTGGATCAAAATCTTCCCAGACAAACCATATACAGCTAAGCCTCTAGAAGTTCGTATGGGTTCCGGTAAAGGTGCTCCAGAAGGATGGGTAGCAGTTGTAAAACCAGGCAAAATTATGTTTGAAATCGCAGGAGTTTCTGAAGAAGTAGCACGTGAAGCTTTACGTCTAGCTTCTCATAAATTACCGGTTAAAACTAAATTTGTAAAACGCGAAGAAATTGGTGGTGAAATCAATGAAGGCTAATGAAATTAGAGAACTAACCACTGCCGAAATTGAACAAAAAGTTAAAGCATTAAAAGAAGAACTATTCAACTTGCGTTTCCAGTTAGCTACAGGTCAATTGGAAAACACGGCACGTCTTCGTGAAGTTCGCAAATCAATTGCACGCATGAAAACTGTTGTTCGTGAAAGAGAATTAAGCGTAAATAACTGATAACGAGAGGAGGTTACCCTCAAAATGAGTGAGCGTAATAATCGTAAGGTTTACACTGGTCGTGTAGTATCTGACAAGATGGACAAAACCATCACAGTATTAGTTGAGACGTATAAATTCCATAAGCTTTATGGAAAACGTGTTAAGTATTCAAAGAAGTTCAAAACACATGATGAAAACAACCAAGCTAAAACTGGTGATATCGTTCGTATCATGGAAACTCGTCCGCTATCAGCAACGAAGCGTTTCCGTTTAGTTGAAGTTGTAGAAGAAGCTGTTATTATTTAACTAAGTTCGGTCGGAAGGATTCCGAAGGGAGGTAACACAGTATGATTCAACAAGAGTCTCGTTTAAAAGTTGCAGACAACTCTGGTGCTCGTGAAGTACTAACTATTAAAGTACTTGGTGGATCTGGTCGTAAGACTGCAAATATTGGTGACGTAATCGTTTGTACGGTGAAAGAAGCAACACCTGGAGGCGTTGTCAAAAAAGGTGAGGTTGTAAGAGCTGTAATCGTACGTACGAAAAGTGGTATGAGAAGAAAAGACGGTTCATACATCAAGTTTGACGAAAATGCTGCTGTAATTGTACGTGAAGATAAAAGCCCAAGAGGTACTCGTATCTTTGGACCGGTTGCACGTGAATTACGTGATGCGAAGTTTATGAAAATCGTATCTCTAGCTCCAGAAGTACTATAAAGCTCGTAATGATAAGCCTTGTAAGGAGGTGCGCATAGCATGCATGTAAAAAAAGGTGATAAAGTAAAGGTGTTATCTGGTAAAGATAAAGGCAAAGAAGGTACAGTATTAGCTGCTTACCCGAAGAAAGAACGTGTTCTTGTTGAAGGTGTTAACGTTGTGAAAAAACACGCGAAACCATCACAAGAAAACCCACAAGGTGGAATTCTTAACTTTGAAGCACCTATTCATGTTTCTAATGTATTGCCGATTGATCCGAAATCTGGCGAACCAACTCGTGTTGGTTATGAAGTACGTGACGGTAAAAAAGTTCGTATCGCTAAGAAATCCGGTGAAGCGTTAGATAAATAAATTAGCGGCGAAAGGAGGGCTACTCGATGAACGAACTAAAAAATAAATATCAATCTGATATCGTTTCATCTTTAGTTGAAAAATTTAATTATAGTTCAGTTATGGAAGTTCCTAAAGTTGAAAAAATAGTAATTAACATGGGTGTTGGTGATGCAGTACAAAACTCTAAAGCACTAGATAACGCTGTAGAAGAGCTAGCTGCAATCTCTGGACAACAACCAATGGTAACAAAAGCGAAAAAATCAATTGCTGGTTTCCGTTTACGTGAAGGAATGCCAATTGGCGCGAAAGTAACCCTTCGCGGAGAGCGTATGTATGAGTTCCTACAAAAACTTGTTGATGTTTCCCTACCACGTGTACGTGACTTCCGTGGTATCTCGAAAAAAGCATTTGACGGTCGTGGAAACTACACGCTAGGTGTTAAAGAACAATTGATTTTCCCAGAAATAAATTATGATCAAGTAAGTAAAGTTCGTGGTATGGATATCGTTATTGTTACTACAGCTAATACCGACGAAGAAGCACGCGAATTGTTAACTCAACTTGGCATGCCTTTCCAAAAATAAGCGTCAGAGCTGATAAAAGGAGGGAAAATTGTGGCTAAGAAATCTATGATTGCGAAACAAAAACGTACACAAAAGTTTAAAGTACAAGAATATACACGTTGTGAACGCTGTGGTCGTCCTCATTCAGTGTTACGTAAATTTAAACTTTGCCGTATTTGTTTCCGTGAACTTGCCTATAAAGGTCAAATTCCTGGTGTTAAAAAAGCAAGCTGGTAATCCCCTATTAGGGAAGGAGGTAAATAATTATGGTTATGACAGATCCAATTGCAGATATGCTTACACGTATTCGTAATGCAAACATGGTACGCCATGAGAAGCTTGAACTTCCTGCATCAAAAGTGAAGAAAGAGATTGCTGATATTCTTAAGCGTGAAGGTTTTGTTCGCGATTATGAGTATGTAGAAGACAACAAGCAAGGTGTACTTCGCATTTTCCTTAAATACGGTGTGAATGAAGAAAGAGTAATCACTGGTTTGAAACGTATTAGTAAGCCTGGTTTGCGTGTTTACGCAAAAGCTGATGAAATACCAAAAGTATTGAACGGTTTAGGTATTGCTATCGTATCAACTTCTAAAGGTGTATTATCTGATAAAGAGGCACGTGAGCAAGCGATCGGCGGCGAAGTGCTAGCATATATTTGGTAATTTATATTGACAAGATAGGAGGTGCCCTGAATGTCTCGTATTGGTAAAAGTATTCTAGAAATCCCTGAAGGTGTTGAAATCAAATTAGATGGTAACACTGTAACAGTAAAGGGACCTAAAGGCGAACTTACTCGTAAGTTCCATGATGATATGACTATTAAAATCGAAGATAACGTTCTTACAGTTGAACGTCCAAGCGATAATAAAGAACACCGTGCCTTACACGGAACTACTCGTAGCTTAATCGGCAACATGGTAGAAGGCGTGCACAAAGGATACGAAAAAACGCTTGAAATCCAAGGTGTTGGTTACCGTGCGCAAAAACAAGGTAACAAAATTGTAATTAGTGCAGGATATTCTCACCCGGTAGAAGTAGAACAACGTGATGGTATCGAAATTGAAGTACCTGCAAACACGAAAGTAATTGTAAAAGGTATTGATAAAGAATTGGTTGGAGCAGTTGCTGCAAACATTAGAGCCATTCGTCCACCTGAGCCTTATAAAGGAAAAGGTATTCGTTATGAAGGTGAATATGTACGTCGTAAAGAAGGTAAAACAGCTAAGTAAAGCTGTTTAGTCAGGGAACAGAAAGGAGTGACCTAGATGATCACTAAGCCAGATAAAAACGTAGTGCGTAAGAAAAGACATCAACGTGTTCGTAAGAAACTTACTGGTACACCGGAACGTCCACGTCTAAACGTATTCCGTTCAAATAAACACATCTATGCACAACTTATCGATGATGTAAATAACACAACATTGGCTAGCGCTTCAACTGTAGATAAAGAAGTGAATCTTGATTCTACAAACAACCTTGAAGCAGCACAAAAAGTTGGCGAATTAATCGCTACTCGTGCGCAAGCAAATGGACACAAAAACGTGGTATTTGACCGCGGAGGATATTTATATCATGGACGTGTAAAAGCATTAGCAGATGCTGCCCGTGAGGCAGGTCTTGAATTTTAATCGTAAAAGGAGGGACATATTTTGCGTACAAACATTGACCCGAACAAATTGGATCTAGAAGAACGCGTAGTTACGATCAATCGTGTTGCTAAAGTAGTAAAAGGTGGACGTCGTTTCCGTTTCGCTGCACTTGTAGTAGTTGGAGACAAAAACGGCCATGTAGGATTTGGTACTGGTAAAGCGCAAGAGGTACCAGATGCTATTAAAAAAGCTATTGATGATGCAAAGAAAAACTTAATTAATGTACCAATCGTTGGTACGACAATTCCACACGAAATCACTGGTGGCTTCGGTGCTGGAAGCATTCTATTGAAGCCTGCATCTGAAGGTACTGGGGTAATCGCTGGTGGACCTGTTCGTGCTGTACTTGAGCTTGCTGGTGTTGGTGATATCCTTTCTAAATCATTAGGATCAAACACGCCAATTAACATGGTTCGTGCTACAATGAACGGTTTAAACGACTTAAAACGTGCAGAAGATGTAGCTAAATTACGTGGTAAATCAGTAGAAGAACTGTTAGGATAAGGGAGGGAAATCAAATGGCTAAAAAGTTAGAAATTACCCTCACACGCAGTGTTATTGGTAGATCTGAAGTTCAGAAAGCTACTGTTAAAACACTTGGTTTAAACAAAATTCGTCAATCAGTAGTCCGTGAAGATACTCCTGCTGTAAGAGGTATGATTAATAAAGTATCACATTTAGTAGCGGTCAAAGAAGTATAAAATAGTAAGTGCAAAGAGGAGGTGCTCGCATGAAACTTCATGAATTAAAGCCATCACAAGCTCGCAAAGAACGTAACCGTGTTGGTCGAGGAATGTCATCAGGTAATGGTAAGACTTCTGGACGTGGACATAAAGGTCAAAATTCTCGTTCAGGTGGAGGCGTACGCCCTGGTTTTGAAGGTGGTCAAATGCCTTTATTCCAACGTTTACCAAAACGTGGTTTTACAAACATTCACCGTACAGAATTTGCGATCGTTAATTTAGATGCTTTGAATAAATTTGAAGAAGGCACAGAAGTAACACCTGAGCTTTTAATTGAAACTGGCGTTGTAAGTAAGTTAAAAGCCGGCATTAAAGTTCTTGGCAATGGTAAAATCGAAAAGAAACTTACCGTTAAAGCTCAAAAATTCTCTGCTTCTGCTAAAGAAGCAATAGAAGCAGCGGGCGGTCAAACTGAGGTGATTTAATGTTCCGTACAATCTCCAATTTTATGCGCGTGGGTGACATTAGAAATAAAATTATCTTTACGTTATTGATGTTAATTGTCTTTCGATTAGGTACTTTTATACCAGTGCCATTTTCTGATAAAGAAGCAATTGACTTTATGAATGACCAGAGTGTGTTTGGTTTCTTAAATACATTTGGAGGCGGAGCATTGCAAAACTTCTCTATTTTTGCGATGGGGATTATGCCTTACATTACAGCGTCCATCATCATGCAATTGTTGCAGATGGATGTTGTACAAAAGTTTTCGGAGTGGAAAAAACAAGGTGAGATGGGTCGACGAAAGTTAGCTCAATTCACTAGATACGCTACGATCGTATTAGCTTTCATCCAAGCTTGTGCAATGTCTGTAGGATTCAATGCGATGACTGGTGGTCAATTAATTGAAAATCCAGGCATTGGAAAGTTTGCAGTAATTGCGCTTGTATTAACGAGCGGTACTGCATTCTTGATGTGGCTTGGTGAGCAAATTACTGCGCATGGTGTTGGAAATGGAATTTCTATTCTTATCTTCGCGGGTATTGCTGCTGCAATCCCTAATGGTGTTAATCAGTTATATGAGCAATACTTTGGTGGAAACGTTGGAGATGAACTATTCATCAATATCGTAATTGTGGCTTTGATTATCTTAGTTGTTCTTGCAGTTGTTGTTGGAGTTATCTTCATACAACAAGCATTACGTAAAATTCCTATTCAATATGCTAAAAAAGTAGTAAATCGTTCCCCAGTAGGTGGACACTCTACACATTTACCTCTAAAAGTAAATGCTGCAGGGGTTATCCCAGTTATTTTTGCAATATCATTTATTATTGCACCAAGAACTGTTGCTGGTTTCTTTGAAGGTAATGACGTAGCTGCAACAATTAATAACATTTTTGATTATACAAGACCAATAGGTATGGTAATCTATGTTGCACTTATTATTGCTTTCACATATTTCTACACATTTGTTCAAGTAAACCCTGAACAAATGGCAGAAAACCTTAAGAAACAAAATGGATATATCCCAGGGATACGACCTGGTAAAAATACGGAAACGTATCTTACTCGTGTTATGTATCGTCTAACGTTCGTTGGGTCTATCTTTCTAGCTGCTGTTTCGGTGTTACCACTTATCTTAGGTGATCTTGCAGGCTTACCTCAATCGGTACAAATCGGTGGAACTAGCTTGCTAATCGTTGTTGGTGTTGCACTACAAACGATGAAACAGTTAGAAAGTCAATTAGTTAAACGTCACTATAAAGGTTTTATTAAATAGAATTTGATATAAGCTGATAAGTAGATGATGTACGAGAGCGAGGGGAAATTCGGTGAATTTAATCCTAATGGGTCTTCCAGGAGCGGGTAAAGGTACACAAGCTGAAAAGATTGTAGAAAAGTACCAAATCCCTCATATCTCAACTGGAGATATGTTCCGTTTAGCTATTAAAGAAGGAACGGAACTTGGAACCAAAGCTAAATCATTTATGGATCAAGGTGAACTTGTGCCAGATGAGGTTACAATAGGTATTGTTAGGGAAAGATTAAGCAAAGATGATTGTGAAAAAGGGTTTTTGTTAGATGGTTTTCCTAGAACGATTGCACAAGCAAAAGCTCTAGATGATCTTCTAATGGATATGAGTAAATCCTTAGATTATGTTCTACATGTAGATGTACCGATGGAGCAACTTGTTGAGCGATTAACAGGACGCCGTATCTGTCCAACATGTGGTGCAACCTATCATAATGAATTTAATCCTCCTGAACAGGAAGGTGTTTGTGATAAAGATGGTTCTGCTTTAATTCAACGTAAAGATGACCAACCAGAAACGGTTTCTAAGCGTCTTGAAGTTAATTTAGAACAAACACAACCTATGCTAGATTATTACCGTGACAAAGGATATCTTGTCTCCATTAATGGTTCTCAAGAAATAGATAAAGTTTTTCAGGATATCGATGATAAACTCGGAGACTTAGTGTAATGATTTATTGCAAAACACCACGTGAAATTGAAATAATGCGTACGGCAGGGAAGATCGTTGCCCTTACACATAAGGAACTAAAGCAACATATCGAGCCTGGCATTACGACAAAAGAATTGGATAACATTGCTGAGAAGTTTATTCGTAGTATGGATGCAATTCCATCTTTTAAAGGTTATAATGGTTTCCGTGGTAGTATTTGCGCATCCGTTAATGAAGAATTGGTACATGGAATTCCAGGTAACCGCAAGCTTAATAACGGTGATATTATCAGTATTGATATCGGTGCTAAGTATAAGGGATACCATGGAGATTCTGCATGGACTTATGCTGTAGGAACGATTGATGATGATATAAATCATTTACTAGAAGTAACAGAGTCTGCTCTTTATCAAGGTATTGAAGAAGCAAAACCAGGTGTCCGCCTTTCAAATATATCACATGCCATTCAAAGCTATGTGGAACCGAAAGGGTATAGTATTGTTAGAGAATATGCTGGTCATGGAGTTGGACGACAACTACATGAAGATCCAACTATTCCACATTATGGTCCACCTAATAAGGGTCCACTACTGAAAAATGGTATGGTCCTTGCCATTGAACCAATGGTAAATGCAGGGAGCCGTTTTGTTAAGACGCTTGCTGATAATTGGACGGTTGTCACCCGAGATGGAAAAAAGTGTGCTCATTTTGAACATACAATTGCCATTACAGAAGAAGGTTACGAAATATTAACAATAGCCTAAGTGAAGGTGATCTTGGTTGAATGATACGGAGTCGAGTCCGCGAATAGGTCAAGTTGTTCAGATATTACAAGGACGAGAAGCTGGCCAATATGCAATTGTCATAGATGTTGTAGATGATCGTTTTGTGTTGCTTGCCGATGGAGAAAAGAGAAAATTTGATCGACCAAAGAAAAAGAATCTACACCATATTGAGCAAATGGATTATATTTCTCCGGAAGTCCAAAACAGCCTTCTAGAAACTGGTCGCGTAACAAATGGCAAGCTGCGTTTTGCTATATCAAAATTTGTCAATGAAGTAGTGACTGATTTGAAGAAGGGAGATCAACTCGATGGCGAAAGACGATGCAATTGAAGTAGAAGGTACTGTCACTGACACGTTACCTAATGCTATGTTTAAAGTCGAATTAGAGAATGGTCATACCGTATTAGCTCACGTTTCTGGGAAGATTCGCATGCACTTCATTCGAATTTTACCTGGAGATAAAGTAACGGTTGAACTTTCTCCATATGATTTATCAAGAGGGCGTATTACGTACCGATACAAATAATTGAATGCTCCGATACAAGAGGAGGTATGGATGAGATGAAGGTAAGACCATCTGTAAAACCAATATGCGAAAAGTGTAAGGTTATTCGCCGTAAGGGAAAAGTTATGGTGATTTGCGAAAACCCTAAGCATAAACAAAAACAAGGATAATTAACAAGGAGGTGCAATGCATTAATGGCACGTATTTCAGGTATTGATATTCCTCGTGAAAAGCGTGTAGTTATTTCTCTTACTTATGTATATGGTATTGGGAAAGCTACTGCTAAAGAAGTGTTAAACGAAGCTGGAGTTTCTGAAGATACGCGTGTTCGTGACCTAACAGAAGATGAGTTAGGTAGAATTCGTACAGCTATCGAAAAGTACACAGTTGAAGGTGATCTTCGTCGTGAGGTTTCACTAAACATTAAACGTCTAATCGAAATCGGTTCTTATCGTGGAGTTCGTCACCGTAGAGGTTTACCAGTACGAGGACAAAAAACGAAAAACAACTCTCGTACACGTAAAGGTCCACGTAAAACAATGGCTAACAAGAAAAAATAAGCTAAAGGAGGTTAGTTAATTAATGGCACGTAGAACAAATACGCGTAAAAAAAGAGTGAAAAAGAATATTGACACTGGCATCGCACATATTCGCTCAACATTTAATAATACAATCGTTACAATTACTGATGTTCAAGGTAATGCTATTAGCTGGAGCAGTGCGGGAGCGCTTGGATTTAAAGGTTCACGTAAATCAACTCCATTTGCAGCACAAATGGCAGCAGAAGCAGCAGCTAAATCAGCGCAAGAACACGGTGTGAAAACTTTAGAAGTAACAGTTAAGGGACCTGGTGCCGGACGTGAAGCAGCCATTCGTTCACTTCAAGCAGCAGGTATAGAAGTTACTGCCATTGTTGATGTAACACCAGTTCCTCACAATGGTTGTCGCCCACCAAAACGTCGTCGTGTATAATTTATCCGTATATAATTTGTCAGCCTGTCTATAATGGGTTATGATAGCTAAAAGAAATAGGGGCAAAACCAAGGATAATGTACCGAAGTTTTGAACCCTCGAATACAGCATCGCATATGACAGAATAATACGAAATTGCATAGTGCAGGAACGGGAACTGCCTACTTGAGGAATTTCGGTTAGACTAAGTGTCTAACCGAGGTTTCGACGTTTTGAAGGAGGGTTTTAACAAATGATCGAAATTGAAAAACCAAAGATTGAGACGGTAGAGATCAGTGATGATGCTACTTTTGGTAAGTTCGTCGTAGAACCACTTGAGCGTGGATATGGTACTACATTAGGTAACTCCTTGCGTCGTATTCTGTTATCTTCACTGCCAGGTGCTGCTGTGACATCTGTACAGATAGATGGAGCACTTCATGAATTCTCAACTATTGACGGAGTCGTGGAAGATGTTACAACTATTATCCTTAATCTTAAAAAACTAGCACTAAAAATCTATTCTGATGAAGAGAAAGTGTTAGAGATTGATGTACAGGGAGAAGGAAAAGTGACAGCTGCGGATATTACCTATGATAGTGATGTAGAAATCTTAAATCCAGATCTTCACATTGCTACTTTAGGAGCAAATGCACATTTGCATATGAAGATAACAGCTGAACGCGGTCGTGGTTATCGCCCAGCTGATGCTAACAACCATGATGATCAGCCGATTGGTGTTGTTCCTGTTGATTCTATCTTTACACCAGTATCCCGAGTAACTTATCAAGTAGAAAACACCCGCGTAGGGCAAATTACTAACTTTGATAAATTAACGCTGGATGTTTGGACAGATGGCAGCATAAGACCTGAAGAAGCTGTGTCATTAGGTGCAAAGATTTATTCGGAACACTTAAATATCTTTGTCGGTCTAACTGATGAAGCCCAAAATGCTGAAATTATGATCGAAAAAGAAGAAGATCAAAAAGAAAAAGTTCTAGAGATGACTATTGAAGAACTTGATTTGTCTGTGCGCTCATATAATTGCTTGAAACGTGCTGGTATTAATACGGTACAAGAGCTTGCACACAAGTCTGAAGAAGACATGATGAAGGTTCGTAACTTAGGACGTAAATCTCTCGAAGAAGTAAAACATAAATTAGAAGATTTAGGACTAGGATTACGTAAAGACGATTAATCACTAGACACCTTTAGATATTCCGGAAAAGGGAGGGATAACTCATGGCTAGAAAATTAGGTCGTACAACAGATCAACGTATGGCTCTACTAAGAGGCCTTGCCACTGATTTAATTATTCATGAACGTATTGAAACTACAGAGGCAAAAGCGAAAGAGCTTCGTTCAGTTGTTGAAAAAATGATTACACTAGGTAAGCGTGGCGATCTTCATGCCCGTCGTCAAGCAGCAGCATTCTTATACAATGCTGAAGCGAACGAAAATGAAGATGCTGTGCAAAAATTATTTAGTGATATCGCTGCTCGTTATGATGAGCGTCAAGGTGGTTATACACGTGTACTTAAGTTAGGACCACGTAAAGGTGACGGAGCAGAAATGGCGGTTATAGAACTAGTATAAAGTACGATTATGGCTTGAAGGGCAGGACAGAACTTCTTCTATGAGGTGAATCCAGGCCCTTTTTTATTTTGGTTAGCTTAAGTGGAAAGCCTTGTGCTAACCAAAATAAAAAATTGGAATTTCAAGCAAACAGCATAGACAACCACTCAGGGAAGATATAGCATGTGATAGATAATGAGTGGATTATCCTATTACAGAACTTCCTGTGATGTTAATGTGTGAGATGTAGATTGATTAAAATATCCATCATTACCGGGGAAATAATAGACAAATGGTTTTGAGGTGAATAACGTGACTACTGCTTTTATAGAGTTTAAAAATGTTTATTTTCGATATGAAGAAGATCAACCGTGGGTATTAAAGAATGTTAGCTTTAGGATACAAACAAATGAGTGGATTGCCATTATTGGACACAATGGCTCCGGTAAATCTACTATTGCAAAATTAATTAATGGTCTGCTTTTTCCGCAACAAGGGGAAATCTATGTGGATGGCATGCTCGTTAATGCTGATACAATATGGGATGTTAGGAAAAAAGTTGGTATGGTCTTTCAAAACCCAGATAATCAATTTGTTGGCACGACAGTGAGAGATGATGTTGCATTTGGGCTCGAAAACAGAGGCGTTCCAAGGGAGATCATGCTTACCAAAATTCAAGATAGTTTGGCCAAAGTAGGGATGGAAGCGTATATGTTTCAAGAGCCACATCGTTTATCTGGTGGGCAAAAACAGCGGGTGGCTATTGCTGGCGTAATGGCCATTTCACCAGACGTTATGATACTCGATGAGGCTACCGCAATGTTAGATCCACATGGACGTAGTGAGATCATGAAGACAATGCACGACATTATCGAACAGGATCGCCTATCTTTAATAACCATTACCCATGACCTTCATGAAATTATTCAAGCAGACCGTGTTATTGTAATGAATCAAGGAGAAGTATGGGATGAAGCTACACCAAGAGAAATCTTTAAAAAGACAAAAGACTTACAGGCTATCGGCTTAGACTTACCATTTGTGGTAAAGCTTTCTGAAGAATTATCGCAATTAGGAATTACTATAGATAAACAACCACTTAACCATGAGGAGTTATTAGAGGAATTATGGACATATCATTTGAAAATGTAACCTTCACCTATATGCCAAATACTCCATTCGAACACCAAGCATTTCACGACCTTTCTTTTCGGATTAAATCTGGGTCCTTTGTTGCAATTGTAGGACATACGGGTTCAGGCAAATCAACCGTTATTCAACATTTGAATGGGCTTCTTAAACCTACAGAGGGTGAAGTGACAGTTGGTGACTATAAACTAGTTAGTGATAAAAAGATCAAAAACATAAAAGATTTAAGGAAGCGAGTGGGGGTTGTATTCCAATATCCTGAACATCAATTGTTTGAAGAAACAGTGGAAAAGGATATAGGGTTTGGACCTAAAAATTTTGGTGTAAATCAGGAGGAAGTGAATAAGCGTATTCTAGATTCACTTTCTGCAGTCCAATTGCCAGAATCGTTATTAGAAAAGTCTCCATTTGATTTAAGTGGTGGTCAAATGAGAAGAGTTGCGATTGCTGGAGTACTCGCAATGAATCCAGAAGTCCTTGTTTTGGATGAGCCAACTGCTGGACTTGATCCGCGTGGGCAAAAGGATATGATGAACATGTTTTATCAATTGCACCAAAAGAATGAACTTACAACCGTGCTTGTCACCCACAGTATGGATGATGCGCTGCAATATGCAGATCATGTTATCATTTTAGATCAAGGAACAAAATACATGGAAGGTCCACCTGCTGATTTATTTTTAAAACAGAAAGAACTGCAACAAGTCCAATTAGATGTACCTGAAATCATTCAGTTCTTATTTAAAGTTGAAGAAAAGTTTGGGATTCGCTTACCTTATCACGGGCAATCCATTGAACAGTTAGCTTCCGAGTTAAGAGAGGTACTGAGGGGAGCTGATCGACTTGAATAATATCATTATTGGTCAATATGTCCCGGGCAATTCGATTATTCACCGCCTGGACCCTCGAACAAAAATTATTGTGATTTTCTTTTTTGTGATTTTTGTTTTTTTTGCAAATTCAGTAGCAAGCTATGGGTTACTTGTATTATTTAGTTTTGGTTGTGCATTTGCTACGAGGATCAAGCTAGAGTACATCGCTAAAGGTTTAACGCCTGTGTGGTTACTTATTGTTTTTACTTTTTTCCTGCACCTCATCATGACGAGGGAAGGGGATGTTTTATTTACCATCTTCTCCTTTCCTATATATTCTGGTGCACTAATTCAAGGGATTTCGATATCACTTCGATTTTTCTTGTTAATTCTAGTAACCTCCATGCTAACGTTGACGACAACGCCAATCGAAATAACGGATGCAATTGAGCGTTTACTTCAACCTTTAAAGAAAATAAAGTTTCCTGTACATGAGTTAGCATTAATGATGTCTATATCCTTACGATTTATCCCAACTTTACTACAGGAAACAGAAAAGATATCTAAAGCGCAAGCATCCAGAGGAGTCGATTTTAAATCTGGTCCAATAAAAGAGCGAATGCAAGCCATCGTACCGTTGTTAGTACCATTATTTGTAAGTGCTTTTAAAAGGGCAGAAGATTTAGCGATGGCAATGGAGGCTCGTGGATATCAAGGTGGAGAAGGTCGAACAAAACTGCGTGAGCTGAAAATAGAAAGCCGGGACCGATGGACATTTTTATTTTTTGCAGTGGTGATTTTTTGTTTATTTCTAACAAGAGCATAAAGAAAGGGACATGTCATGACACGAATCAAATGTAAGATTAGTTATGATGGGACGAATTATGCAGGATATCAAATACAGCCTAACGGTCGAACGATCCAGGAAGAAATAGAGTCTGCACTTAAAAAAATTCATAAAGGCGATGAGGTTCGTATAACTGCTTCTGGGAGAACGGATGCGGGTGTTCATGCAATAGGTCAGGTCTTTCATTTCGATACACCCTTAGCAATCCCTGAGCAAAACTGGAAAAGGGCTCTAAATGCTCTTTTGCCGGACGACATTTATGTAAAAGAAGCAAGTGTCGCAGGTAATGACTTCCATGCACGATTTGACGTACAGGAGAAAGAGTACCGATATTTTGTTTTAAATTCGAGTGAAAAAGATATTTTTCGGAGGAATTACACCTATTATTATCCTAGAGAAATTGATATAAATGCAGTTTTGGAAGCTTGTAAGCAACTAGAGGGTGAACACGATTTTAGTTCTTTTTGTGCAGCTAAAACTGGTGTAAAGGGTGAAAAGGTGCGTACAATCTTTCATGCGTCGTGTTTTAAAGAAGGTGATAATCTGGTATTCGTCTTTCGAGGTAGTGGCTTTTTATACAATATGGTGCGAATATTAGTAGGAACATTGATAGAGATCGGAACAGGCATGCGAAAACCTGATGACATAAAAAAAATTATTGAGGCAATGGATCGTGGGAAGGCAGGGAAAACTGCCCCATCTCAAGGATTATATCTATGGAATGTTGTCTATAATAAGTAGATGAATATAGAGTCAAAAAAACAACGGGTCCTGGTGTAACATTCTATTGACTTTGGGTCTTATATATTATATGATGATTTATGGCATTTTATTTTCTATACCACGATTAGCCCCGGAAAGTTAATTGTGTAGAATATAGGTCGAAATAGCATATTTGAGCTTGTTGCTCAAGTGCTACAAATTAAAAAGAATTCGTAATACAGGAGGGTAATTGATCATGCGCACAACTTTCATGGCAAATGAAAATAATATTGAACGTAAGTGGCTTGTTGTGGATGCTGAAGGTCAAACACTAGGTCGTTTAGCTAGTGAAGTAGCTTCCATCCTTCGTGGAAAGCATAAACCAACGTACACACCACATGTTGATACTGGTGATCACGTAATCATCGTTAACGCTGAAAAAATTGAATTAACAGGTAAAAAATTAAGCGACAAAATGTACTACCGTCATTCAAATCACCCAGGTGGTTTAAAAGCACGTACAGCTGGCGAAATGCGTACAAACTACTCAGAGCAAATGCTTGAACTTACTATCAAAGGTATGCTTCCAAAAGGACCTCTTGGTCGTAAAATGGGTAAGAAATTGCACGTATTCAGAGGCGCAGAACATACACACCAAGCACAAAAACCAGAAGCTTACGAGCTTCGCGGATAATAAAAGGAGGTAATGAATAGTGGCACAAGTACAATACTACGGAACCGGACGCCGTAAAAGTTCAACAGCTCGTGTACGTTTAGTACCAGGTACTGGACGTATCATTGTAAATAAACGTGATGCGGAAGATTACTTCCCGTACGAAACACTTCGTACAATCATTAAACAACCATTAGCTATCACTGAAACAGAAGGTAGCTACGATGTATTAGTAAACGTTGATGGTGGAGGATTCACTGGTCAAGCTGGTGCAATTCGTCATGGCGTTGCTCGTGCATTGTTAGAAGCAGATCCAGAATATCGCGCAGCTCTTAAGCGTGAAGGATACCTAACTCGTGACGCTCGTATGAAAGAACGTAAGAAATACGGTCTTAAAGGCGCTCGTCGTGCACCTCAGTTCTCAAAACGTTAATATTTGTATGTCAAAACCTCTGGCCATTTTGGTCAGAGGTTTTTTTGATGGTTGTAATGTTAACTGTAGCAAACTGATGTTTTTGATATAAAGTGTACAGTTATTTTTGGAACGATAAGGTAAGCTGTAAGAAAAGTGGTGCATTCGAACGCGTCAGAGAGCGAGACTTGAGCTAAAGCGTAAGCAAGGGGATTATTCGAACGCGTCAAAGAGTGAATCTTAAGCTAATAAAAACTCCAACCGGGGGTGGAGTTGATTTATGTTCAAATGCTCAATAATCCAACAATGGACAGTAAAGTAATTACGCACTCTATAGAAATTAGTTCACTACATTAACACTGGAATATACAAAAGAACTAAATTAAGACAACCTATCCTCATACAGTCATAAAACCACCACTTGTCCCATATAGTGGAAAACAGGAGTATAAGTGGAGGGGATACGTATGAGCCGAGTAGTAAAGGTAGCATCATGGCTTGCTGGAGCTTTTATTTTGGTGATTTTGGTTCAATATCCAATTCAAAAATCAACAAGTTCATGGGAATCATGGTCACTGCCGCTATCCGGTAAGGTAATCGTGTTAGACCCTGGCCATGGAGGAGTAGATGGTGGTGCTGTAGGAGCAGATGGTACCTTAGAGAAGGATATTGCACTGGATGTAACAAACATGTTAAGAGATTACTTGCAACAGGCGGGGGCACTTGTTTACTTGACGAGAGAAGTCGATCAGGATTTAGCAGCTGAAGGGACTAAGGGATTATCGCGGAGGAAATCAGAAGACCTTAAAAATAGATTAGAATTTATTAAAGATAAAAATCCAGATTTCTTTATAAGTGTGCATCTAAATGCATTACCCTCTAAAAAGTGGAGCGGAGCGCAGACATTTTATTACCCTTCATTAGAGCATAGTGAGTTATTAGCTAAAAAACTCCAAGCAGAAATCAAACGAAACTTAGAAAATACAAATAGAGAGGCACTTGCTTTAAATGGCATGTTTTTATTAAAACATGCGGGTTTACCAGGTGTACTCGTTGAAATTGGTTTTCTATCCAATGCACATGAAAGAGAGCTATTAAAGACGGAAGAATACCAAAGGAAAATGGCTGCAAGCATATATGAAGGCATCCTTCGTTACCAAACGGAAGATGTTGAATAATTCCTTATGATTCATATCACTTAGTAAATAATATAGTTATGTTATACTAAATGATATAGAAGTTTGATTAAGGGATGGTGACAATCTTGCTTACACAAGATAAAGTAAAGGAACTGCTAAATACATTAAAAGATCCATTTCTTCATAAGACATTTGAAGAAACGAACGGAATAGAAGAAATCAAAATAAAAGAAGAAAAAAATCATGTAAGTGTAAAGTTAGCGATCGCGAAAACAAATACAGCTGAACAAATGCAACTACAACAAGACATTGTTAATAAATTAAAACAAGGTGGAGCGGCTACGGTCGGCTTAAGATTTAACCAGCTTCCCGAAGAGGTTATTGCCAAATTTCAACCAACAAGTGAAAAGGATACCTCTTTATTAGGTGGAGATACGGGAACGAAATTTATAGCTGTTGCTAGTGGGAAAGGTGGAGTTGGAAAGTCAACTGTCACCGTAAACTTGGCAGTAGCATTAGCACGACTTGGGAAAAAAGTTGGGATCATAGATGCTGACATCTACGGATTTAGTATTCCGGATATGATGGGTGTAGAACAACGCCCTGCATTAAAGGGAAATAAAATTATTCCGGTAGAAAGATTCGGTGTAAAGATCATATCAATGGGATTTTTTGTAGAAGATAATTCACCAGTCATATGGCGTGGCCCTCGTTTGGGTAAAATGTTGACAAGCTTCTTTAAAGAAGTTGAATGGGGAGACCTAGACTATTTATTGTTAGATTTACCACCAGGTACAGGGGATGTTGCATTAGATGTGCATAATATGATTCCTTCATCTAAAGAAGTTATTGTGACTACACCACATCCAACGGCTGCTTTTGTAGCGGCGAGAGCTGGACAAATGGCGCTGACAACTGACCATGAAATATTAGGAGTCATTGAGAACATGGCTTATTTTGAGAGTCAGTTAACTGGTGAAAAAGAATATGTGTTTGGACGTGGTGGTGGAGAGAAGCTTGCTGAAGCATTAAAAACCGATGTAATAGGCCAACTTTCCTTACAACAACCGTATGAGGAAGAAGACGTTTTTGCGCCTTCTGTGTACCAAGAAGATCACCCAAATGGCATAGAATATAGAAATATAGCGGCAAAGGTTATTGCAAAGTTTGAATAATAAAAAGGGAGCTAACTTAAAAATTAGCTCCCTTTTTATTATTTATTCACTACCACCAGATTCTCCACCAGACTCTTCCTCTGATCCTTCCCCTGAACTCCCGCCGGACTCACCGCCAGATTCCCCGCCGCCGGATTCCCCGCCAGACTGTTGAGGCTTCATCTCTTCCGCAGCTTTTAAAATGATGTCTGTCAGTTTGGCTTTGTACATTGGTGAATCCAATGTTTCTTGAATTGTTTTTTCAAGATGTTCTCGAAATTGCTGTCCTTTTAGGACGGTGACAATTTGCTGCTCCATCTCCGGGTTCGCAAGTAATTCAATCATTTTCTTTTGATATTCAGAGTCACTCATGAGGCCTTTTATTACATCTTCTTGTTGGCCTTGTAAAGCCTTAGCGAAAGATTCTACGAATTTAGGATCTTCAAACATCTTTGTCCAATATTCCTTACCTTTATCAGATGTGAGTGCATCGGTAACGGCTTGTTCCACGATCTTTGATTCAATCACATATGTTTTTTGCATCTCTTCGTCAGAAAGCACATCTGTCATCGCTTTCTTTCCTTCATCTGTTTTCAATATGTCAGTAACCATTTGCTTGGTTGTTTCGTAGTTGCTTTCTTCTCCACTTGCAGCGCCACCACCGCCACCTCCACATGAGGTAAGCATAAGAAAGGAGAAAGAAATGAATATAATGGTCATTCGCTTATTCAAAAGGGAACAACTCCTTTCAAGGTGTTTCTTACCTTTAATATGAGAATCAAGCAAAAAAATATGTATCAGAGAAGCGAAAAAAGCTATTTTTCATGGTAAAATACGAAAAGACGACTATTATTGTATTATTTAATTAGGAGGACTTCTCGTGAAAAGCCGGAATATTGTAAGGTTATTTTTTTCTACGTTATTAATTGGAGCAGCTTCAACATTGATTACAAGCTTTTTTGTAAAAGCTGATGCCTATAAAGAATTTTTACAACCCTTTGATTTGTTTGAGGTGTTTGGTCTTGTTGTATTTTTTGCGGCCTTAGGGTTTGTATTTAGTTTAATAAGTCAGATGGGTTTCTTTGCATATTTAACCATTAATCAATTTGGGTTAGGGATGTTTAAGGGTTTTTGGACACCAATTCAGGTTGTGTTAATCTTATTCACTTTGTTTGATCTTGTATATTTTAGGTTTATAAATGCTACGGAAAGTGATCCTTCTTTAGTCATATACATTTTGGTTGCTTTAACTATATTCGTGTACAGTTGGATTGTTGCTGGTATAAAAGCAAAAGAGACAAATAGAACAGCGTTTGTACCTGCCTTGTTTTTTATGGTAGTGGTAACTTCTATTGAATGGGTACCTGGGTTAAGAACAAGTGGTGGGGACTACGCCTGGTTAATGATTGTTCCTTTATTGTTGTGTAATACATATCAACTTCTAATATTACATCGTCTTACAGAAAAACCTGCGATTGCTCCTAAGAAATAGTTATAAGGAAAAAAAGAAAAGACAGTTCCTGTTAAAGGACTGTCTTTTGTTTATTGTTATACATTAGGAAAGAATAAATTTTTGCTGGGAAGTCTTTCGGCGTAGCGAAAAATTTAATGTACCAAGTATAAGAAAAGCTAACACATTCGCTAAAGGACGAGCGAATGCGAGTTTTTCTAATGATCAATCGACCTCATCTGATTCAGAATGTGCGCGTGAAATCATCTCTGATATATTTACAAATGTAAACCCTTTGTTTTTTAGTCCGGGTAAGATAGTATCTAATGCTTTGTGCGTTTGTTTTACGGAATCGGAAGCATGAAGTAGTATAATATCTCCGTTAGAGGTCTGTTTCATAACACGGTCGATGATTAATTGTTCTCCAGGATTTCTCCAGTCTTCGGGGTTTACACTCCAATGGATCACTTCATATCCACGTTGTTCTAACAAACTTAATACTTCGTTGTTAAACTGGCCACTCGGAGTTCTGAAAATCTTTGTGTCTGAATAACCGAGTTTGCCGAAGATTTCGTTTGCCTTAGCTAAATCCTTCCTAATTTGTTCTTTTTCCTGCTGAATATAGCTTTTGTAACGATACCCCATCATTCCAATTTCATGTTTGTTTTCTTCAATTTTCTTCACTAACTCAGGGTGACGCTCTGCCCATTCTCCGCTTATAAAAAAAGTAGCTTGTACATCATGTTGTTTTAGTTTTTCCAGTATAGGCTCAACCATCTCGTTTCCCCATGTGATATTAAAGGTGAGGGAGATATTACTGTCTTCCTCACTTCCTTTACTTAGAGCAACTGGGTTTTCTTTGGATGAGAAGACAGAGAATGAGCTCTCTGTTTCAACCCATAAAAATATAGCTGTAAATAGTGCGGCGAGCACAATCAGAGTGGATTTTCTTCTTCTCTTCATATTAAAAACAAAAAAGTGTTGCATATCTTTTCCTCCTTTTGGGACTTGCTATATTTTATGATTGGTTTTCGCCAATATGATAGGAAGAGTTGTTTTAATACTAATAAAAATGTGGTAAATGGGAAGGATAGAAGTACATATTTATAGGAGTGATAGAATGTTAGGTCTACTAGTTAATAATAATGAACAGAAAGAATTGGAATACTTAATTAAAAGAGAATTAGAAGAACTGTTATTAGATATAGAAGATAAGCGGATCGATCAAACTGTAAAAAAAGCGATGGCTGTAAGATATAAATCATTATTTCAACTGTTTCAAAGAGTAGCAAGTGAAAGAGAATGTTTGAAGTACATACCGAAAAAGTTAGAGAATCAGTAGTTGTAGCGGAGTAGAACATATGAATATCATAACTATACCTTCTATCTTAATAGTTGGTATAGTATATTTTCATGCTTTTTTACGAAATCCTGTTGATATTTGAAATAGGATATGCTATATTATTTTTTGTTGTCAGCTTATATGAATTATCTATCAAAAAAACATTCAAAAAAGTTGTTGACGATAGTGATATGTTGTGTTATGATATATCTTGTCGCCAAAAACGACAACTTAAAATTTGATCTTTGAAAACTGAACAAAACAATCATTTATGTCAAGCAAGAAAAAAGCTAGTTTTTTGAATGAGTTAACACTCAAACACTTTATGGAGAG
>NZ_JAOALK010000043.1 GCF_025154055.1 Aquibacillus koreensis | reverse complement strand
AAATCTTCACTGGTATATTGTGATCCCAAGTCAGAGTGAAACACTACTCCATCATTGGGTTGTTGTGTGATATAAGCATTGTCCAAAGCCTTTAATACTAATTCTGTTGTCATCGAGCGTGAGAAAGCATAACCAATAATCTTCTTCGTGTGTAAATCCATCACAGAAGCTAAGTAACACCAACCATCTCTTAACGTGTTAATGTACGTAATGTCTCCAACCCACTTTTGATTTATATTTGTGGTGTTAAAGTCTTGTTTTAATATATTGTCTCTTTCAATTACTGTTTCTTTGCTTGGTGTAGGTCTAAATTTCTTAACAATGATAGAACGGATACCAGCCTTTTTCATTAGGCGCTGTACACGCTTGATACTTACGTTATAGCCTTCTTTTTTTAGAGATTCATAGATTTTATGTGCTCCATAACGCTGTTTACTTTCTGCATGAATATCCTTTATACGCTCAGTTATTTCTCTATTTTCACGATCACGATTAGACTCCACATGCTTTTTCGTTTGATAGTACGTGCTTTTGGACACACCTAAAACATCACACATTTGTTTAACAGAGTGATCATCTTTATGAGCATCGATGACAGTGGTTAGTTCAGCAAGTGTTACTTCTTCGCGAATATGGCCATAGCCTTTTTTAAAATGTCATTCTCCTCCTGCAGCTTAAGCATTTGCTTTTTCATCTTAGCAATTTCATCAGCTGTAACAGTGTCACCATCTTCTGTTTTAATCGGAGAGAACTTCTTAATCCATGCATAAATAGTTACTTCAGATACGCCATATTCGCTGCTTAAGTCTTTAGCTGAACTTCCAGAATTATAAAGATCTACTATCATTTTTTTAAAATCTTCATTATATTTTTTGCCTGTATTTTTGTTTCCCATACGGACACAACCTTTCTTCTATATAGTGTAACAAATCTATAGAAACTTAACTAAGGTGTGTCCATGAAACTATTCTAGCATCATAACAAAGGTATTACGGAGATAATAATGATAGAAAATACTCCGATAATAAGTAAAAATATAAAGGTTATAGAATATACTCTTTTGATGTTATATCTTTCTAAGTAATTAATTAATGGACTAATTAAATAATAACAAACAGTTGCCATCATAATAGGTAATAAAACAGTTTTAAATAATACCTCTATAGGAGTAAATATGAAAGAAATTTCTTGATAAACTAGGATATTTATTCCAATTAATAACAGAATGATTAAGAATAAGAAAAAACGATTACTTAAAATAAAGCGATGCAGAATACTATTACCTAATAACTTCCCCACTTCATTTTTCCCCCAGTTAAAAGATTACTTAAATATAGTTATATCATTAGATCAATAATCATACAATAGTGGTTAATTTACTAGTAAATGTAAAAACAAGCAGGTACATAATTTATACAGTAAGTATAATGTTGTGAAGTATCCTCAATTAAATTTTTAGATGAAAAAATTTATGAATTAGCAGTAATCAGTAAAATACCATAGCAATCAATGAATGTTTATACGGAATAGGTTTACAATTGGAGTGCATCTATTAAAAATGCCATTTGACAGAGTAGGATGAAAGTTAAGTATATAGACTTGAAAAGTATATACTTTATGACATTCTTTGTTTCCCATAAGTCTATAGTAGCTGGATTAATTAATAAATATAACGAATTCAAACTTCCATAGGGCGATTGTAGAAGAAGTTCAGAGTGATTTGCTGAACAGTATGGTTGTACTGTTCAATAAAAAATGTTATTACACAATTGGCATGAGTTGCGGAAGACCAAAGCCTAATCCTCCTTTACTAGAAGTTAGGCTTTATTATTTTAAAATCGTTGTCGTTCTTCTATTGGTAAACAGGGTGATAGCCTTTGGTGTATTTCGTGGCAACTGCTGGTAAAAAACATAGCACAGATGGTATATTCTTTTGGCTGTAATCAAAGGAAAGAGCTACAATTAAAGTAGCTCTTTTATACTAAGGAATGTGATCATAATATTTAAGTGTTGTAATTAATCCGTCAACCATAATTTTGTAACTGCCTCCGTTTTATCTTCTTCATTAGGAGCAGCATACCGCATAACCATATCTGCATTTGCGTGGCCAGATAATGCTTGGACAACGCTAAAGTCCTCCCCATTTCTTACAAGTTTTGTAATGAATGTGTGTCTGAAAGCATGTACATTAATATCATATTTTTGGAAAATATGTTGAACAGTTCGTTCAGAAATTCGTTTATTCCTGTTTGAAAGAAACAATGCCCCATGCTGGTCCTCACGAAATTCTAAATATTTTTGGAGAGCTCTCCTAGTCTCAGGAGATAAAGGAATTTTCCGTTCTTTATTACCTTTTCCGTACCTTATGGTTACGGACCCTTTTCGGTCAGTAATTTCTATGTCTCTACAATCAAGGTGTACTAATTCATTTAATCGCATTCCAGTGTTTATTAGTACCTGAGCAATTGCAAAGTCTCTAACGTTTCCAGAACGATCAATCTCACGAATGATCTTGTTCACTTCATTCCGGTTAAGCGATTTCGGTGCTTCATTTAACAGATTGGGTGGAGAGATTACAGATATGTCCTCAATGTTTTCTTCTTTTTTAGCCCATCGACTAAAATGTTTTATCGAACTCCAATGTTTGTTGATCGTGGTAGCTGCATATCTCTTGCTGACAAGATAATCTACATATTGTTGCACATCAGTTCGAGAGTAATCTTCTAAACTTGTGCCAGCACCATCTAGCCATGTGCTGAATTGATATAGGCAGAAAGTATAAGTTTTTATCGTTTGTTGGGATTTTCCCCTTAGTCCTTCTTGAAGATATGTGTCTAACACAGAATCACCTCGTTTTTAGGTTAATTTATTCCACGACAAAATTTTCTTGAGTTAATAGCCGATTTGGATATTGAAAATAATCAAAATCAAGTCTTTTATTACGTGGAATAGTAATTCCACGACGTTTTTCTACGACATTCTCCTTTCCTTTCTTTAGTAAGGTTTTTAAGGGTTTTTCATCATCATGATTCAATTTTAGAGTCCAAAGTCCTTTAAAATGTAAACATATATCATGAAATACTTACGCTAAAAATTTGAAAAGGAATTTTAGGTCACATAATATGTAGCTGTAACCATTGAATTAATTGTTAAGAGGAGTTGATAAAGAAGAAAAATCAGAGAATTTCATTAGACTACTAACAAAAATACCATACTCCTCCTTATAGAGAGGAGGGATACGATGGTTAAAGAGAAAAATATTTTAGAAGAAAAAATTAGTGTTTGTTTGGATCAAGTGGGTTTTAATAAAAAACCAAAAAAGAATGAGGTCATGCAGATTTCAGAAAGGATTGCCAGTAACTCTGTTAACTTATCCATTGAGGAATTAATGAATAGTGTAACAGTTCCAAATGCTAGATCTTTTACACCGGCTCTATTTAGTGATGGGCAGAGGTTAAATCAAAGTTGGAAAAGTCAGCAGGTCTTCGCATTGGATATAGATTCAGGATTACGGATCGGTGAGGCAATCAAACTTAGTGCGGAATGGAAAGTGACACCTACCTTCATTTATTCAACTTTTAGTCATACGGAAGAACACCAAAAATTTCGCATAGTGTTTATTTTGGATGAAGAAATTCAGGATTTACGAGTTAGGAATGTCATTCAAACCGCATTAACAACCCTGTTTCCTTCATCAGACAAAAATGCTAATGACGCAGCGAGGATTCTTTTCGGAGGGATGAAAATTGAATTTGTCCATCGTGGAATTGTTAGCGTTCCGCAGATTTTAGATGCGGTAGTACACAAGATAAAGTCTGGCTCAAATGCAACAAGGGAAATGAAGAAATTCTGCAAGGCATCAGGACTGGCACTTCATAGAGGATATCCTCATTATAAGAAGGCTGAAGAGAAAGACTTGCCGATTAGCGATAATAATTCTTTGTACATATCTAAGACAGAAAACCGCACCAATACTATTAATTACTATAGTACGCGTGCAAAAAATAGTCATTATTCATATTACTTGGTGTTCTCTAGGGATTCTTTTCAAGATGATAAAAGTTTTACACATGAACACAAGTTTTTTCGTGAACATGAAGTGAAACTGATACGAAACTTTCCTTTTGAAAATCTAAAGAAAAGATGCAAACTTTATCGGAAAGGGATTTCAGGAGATTATTGGTTGTATCATCATGAAATGTTCGGGCTAATGACCAATTTGTTAAATATTGAGGGAGGAAAATCGAAAGTAATAGATATCATTAACTCCCGAAAGGATTATCTTAACAAAAAAGAAGAGTGGTCATTAATGATGAACCAGATTAAGAAAATGAATTATACACCAACAAGATGCGATACTTACTGTCCTTTTGCTGACGAATGTATCCACTCGAACAATATGATAGAGCAAGGTAAACTGCCAAGGGGAAGTGTGCAAGTACTGCAAGAACCTCAATTTCGAGAAGTTGACGAAGTATATAAGAAATTAGAAGAGGTCTTGGAGGACATTATGTATAATAAGGACCAAGGTGTCTATGTAATTAAAGCACCAACGGGTCTGGGTAAAACAGAAGCAATTGTTAACCTCGCACAAGAAAATAGTTTCAGCATTGCGTTCCCTACTCATAAATTGAAAGAAGAAGTGTCCCAGCGTTTAAATGCTAAAAGTATTGAGCATCTAAAAGTCCCAGAATTACCTTTGTTGGAAGAACCATTCTCCGATAAAATTGACCATCTCTATAATATCGGTGCATATAAGACCGTCAATAAATTTTTAAGGAAAATTTCGAATGAAAACGAGGAAATATCTAGGTTTCTTAACGATTTGGAAAAGGTGAAATCTGCAAAAGAGGAGTTGCTGCTTACCACTCATCAGCGCTCCATTTTTACAAATGATAATTCAAACTCAACGGTTATTTTTGATGAGGACCCGATACCTAATCTATTCCCTATCTCTCATATGAAGGTGTCTGATCTTGTATTTGCTTTTACAAAGTTGCAGGATAATGAAGGGAATAAGGAAGTCATCCGTACATTACAGCATATGATAATGAACGCACCATATGACATAGTTCAAGAACGGTCATCGTTTTTATTGCCATCGGTAAGAGAACTTGAACAAACCATTGTAGAGGAATCAACCATCAGTTCAAATGTTTTGGGGTTTCTAAATTGTGATTATTTCCTTAAGAAAAAAAATAACAATACAGATTACATATACTTTATCCAAAGGAATCAACTTCCTTCGAGTAAAAAGACAATTATATTAAGCGCCACTATTAACGAACAAATATCTAAACTAGTGTTTGGCGAAGAAGTAAAGTTTGTTGATTTAGGATTTGTAGAGCCAAAGGGTAGTATGCTACAGGTGACATCAAAGAGTTTTAGTAGATACACAATCAAGGAAAACCAACAAGTGCTACAGCGGCTGGCTGAAAACCTTATGAAACGATATAACCCAAACAGTGAGGTAATTACATACAAAGATTTCTTTAATTATGAGAAGAAAGAAGAGATATATTTCGGTAATACCGAGGGAATAGATGATTTAAAAGGGGAGAATATAACTGTAATTGGAACCCCACATCTTAATCCAATTGCATATCTATTAATAAGTGTGGCCTTAGGCTACCGCATGGGTCTAGAGGAAAGTAGAATGGAATACATACCTGTTGAAAGAAACGGTTTACGATTCTACTTTACTACGTACAGCAGTGACACTCTGTTAAAAGAAGTCCAATTCTACCTTGTAGAAAGCCAATTGCTACAGGCAATTGGACGAGCGAGAGTAAATAGATATCCAGCAAAAGTTCTTATTTTAAGTAATCTACCAGTGGTGGGTGCGGAATACATATCATTTTCACAAAAGGAATTGATAGAACTTATGAAGTAAGGGAAATAAATGCAGCCAGCTTATCAAAAAAGCTGGCTGCATTTTAATAAGTAGCAATCATTATTTTCATTATAACTATTATAATCATAAAAACTATTAGTGATTATTAAAACAGTTAATAATGAATACTAATTGTTCATTTTTTTCATTTTTTTCGGGTGCAATCATTTTTTTCACAGAAGCCCCCCCTATACATAAAGGGTTTATTATCATCTTAGGCATATAAAAAAAGAATAAAATAGAGGACGCCCAAAAAGGGTTAACATTTAATTTAATTTGCCCATAATGGTCCCAGAAGGGCGAAAATAGTCTTTTTTAAGATTTAAGAGGACCGGTATGGATGTTTAATATTGATCGTTAAGGTGGGTGCTTCTAGAAATTGATGTCGCAAATTTAGCAATATGAACAGGAAAAATGGAAGAAAATGTTTTTATCTACGAATTTCATAAAATTTTTTTTGAAAAAAATTTATTAGAAAAAGGCACATTGATAAATCAGAAAGAAGGTTGATATATAAGCAATCCATTTTAAAAAAAGACATATTAATACTTCTAATATGGAAAAAAATGTTTTTATCTACGAATTTAGGCGCGCTTTCAGGGGTTGTCAAACAAAAGAAAGGTGTAATATACTTCTTATCAATCAGCAGCAACTTGAAAATGATGTTGAATTGTTGATTAAAATTTTAGATAGGAGGTGTTCAAAATGAGGAAAATTATTAAGGGTAAAATTTATGATACCAAGAAGGCAAAATTAATTGCTGAGTATAGTAATGAGTTACCTTCTACTGATTTTAACCATCTATATGAGGATCTATATTTGACTATATCAGGGCAATTCTTCTTACATGCTCAAGGAGGACCGCTTACTAAATATAGTGAGTCTAACGGAAACGAAACATGGGGAATTGAAACTATTAGTCTACTAAATTATGATCAAACATACGCTTGGTTAGAGAAACATGATAAAGTCGATGAGATTGAGACTTATTTCTCAAAAATGATTGAAGAAGGTTAAGAAAGTAGAGAGACAAAATGAGGGGTCACATTCACAACTATAAAAGAGGAGGAGATGCTTTGAAAAAGCAAACTAAAGCATTCGGTTACTTTTTAGTAGAAAAGGAATTTGCCGAAAGCAATCATGAGTATTATCAACAAATCTTTAAAGGATTTGAGGAAATTTGTAAACATAAAAATTTAAAACTAGTAAAAGTCTATGAAGATAGATTTTCTGATGAAAGTAAACCGCAACCTACTAAAGAACTTTGTAAACTTATAAGAAAAAAGAATAAGGGTGACTATCTCATTAACTTTGCGTTAGGTCGCTATATGATTATGTCACCAGATGGTCAACTTGAAATTATATAGATATTTGCGGTATCTATATAACCTTATTATCAGATTGATAATTTCTTGGTTACACATATAGTACCACAAGGTTAATTTCTTGTGAAGAGGAAGTTGAAAAAAACTTTAAGAAACTTATCAAACATTTTGCTCTTACCCAGCGCTTTGGTAAGAGCAAATAAAATAGCAAACTTAAACAAGGGGGAGATTGAATGAAAAAGGCCGTTGGATATATAAAAGTACGAAAAGACATTACAAACAGTCTATTAAATAAGTTAGTAATAGAGGGTATGAAGGAAATTTGTGAACAAAAAAATTGGGAATTGATCGATGTTTATCAAGATAAAGTTACTCAAAATGCTAGCCCTAAAAAGGCATCCAGAAGACTACTTCAAGAAATGAAAGATGGTAAAAGTTCTGCAGAAGTGACAATCATATTTTGTTACGGAAAGTATGTAATTTATGGACCTGACGAAATTGACTTTGTCTTTATGGAGGATATGGAAATAGGTGAAGCAGTAGCGAAAGAACTTTTTATCCACAATATTATGAACGCTTAATCATGTATTTAATAGGGTGGCTTTCATGAGAACAGCTACCCTTAATTAAAAGGAGGTAATGAACGATGTTTAAAAAAGCAATGGGATTAGTAATATATGACCCCGAAAAATCAAATAAAATAACCATCTTCAAGAAGTGTAAAGAGATTTTAGAACTTAGTAAGGCAAAGGAACAATACTTTACAGAATTCGTTTTTCGAGAAGATCCATTAGAAAATCGTTTTCCATCAGAAGAAATAGGTGAAGAAATGTATAGATTAGCAAGCAGAGAATATGGAGTTGAAATCTATATTATTCATGATAAAGATCAAACACCTCATGAAGAACTGGAAACTGACCAAACTCTGAACCTAGGGATAAATAAGGAAGGCTTAATAGAGTATTTGGAAAACGAGGCATCAACAAAAAAGAACATTAAAAAGGCAGTGGGTTTTGTATTGGCTGACTTCAAGAAATCAGACAATGAACTAATTGGCTCATTATGTGATGAGGTAAAAAATCATTGTCAGGAAAACAATAAAGAATTTCTTGGTTTCTTCTTTATCGATGACGATATAGAAAACCCTATTACCAAGGAATCTTTTGCTGCCGAAGAACTAATCATATTCATCAGTCAGGAACGTGGTATCGATGTTTTTCTTGTGCATGATAAGCCAATGTATTCAGAGGAAATGCGTTGGAATAATGTTGGACCATTAGACAATCAAATTGACGAACTAATTGAAATCATTATTGGGGGTGCGGGCAAGTGAAAAAAGTCATTGGATATGTAAGTGTAAAGCAAGAAAGCAGGAATCACCCATACCACAAATTTGTTATGGAAAGTTTCAAAACTGTGTGTGATCAAAATGGGTGGGAATTGGTTAAGGTGTATGAGGATGTTTGCTCTTCTCCAAAAGAACCAAGAATTGCACAAATTCAAATGCACAATGATTTAGATAGGAGAAATGACATTGATATATTACTCCTTTATGCTTTCGGAAAATTAATGGTTATGGAGACTTCTGGAGGCAAGAAAAGAATGAGGGTGGCAAAATGAGTAAAGCAATTGCTTATGTTATGACAGTAAAAGAACAATCTGACCAAAATAATGTAAACAGAACTAAAAACAAAATTCAAGATTTTTGCAGAGTCCATGATATCAAACTCCTTAATTTGTTTGAGGATATTGTAGATTATGAGTTTCATAACCCGATTAGAAATGGTTACGCTGGGAAAGAAATGCTGAATTTCGTTGAGATGAATTCAAATAACATTGACTTCTTTCTGGTCAGTGATCTAACGGATTGTGTAGAGGAAGAGGAATGGGAGCAATTAAGGGCATTTTTTTTAAAACATAATATTGAAGTTGTTGAGTTACTTATGTGGGAGAAACTTAGGCCAATTATGGACCCTAAGTTAAGAGAAAAACTCGAAAAAGAAATAGCAGACATAGGGTGGCAGCTTAAAAGATAGCTGCCACATAATGATAAAGAGTCACGGATTTAATTAACGATAACACAAACAAAATAGATTTAAAGGGTGCATTGATACTATTACTTTATAACACATCCCTTTCTATCAAAAGGGAGGATGATAAAAATGTTAAAACCATTAAGAACAGCAGTTGGTTATATTAGAACAGCATCGTTAGAATTAAACACTGAGGATATTGTTCAATTAAGAAAAGAAGATATAGCAACTTACTGTACAAAACAAGGAATATTAATAGAAGAAATTATAGAAGATAGGGGTTCTAGCGGTTTATCACCTTTAATTTCGAGAGTTGGTGGCGGTACGCTTATTGATTACATTATCAAGGGTGAAGCAGATTGTATTATTGTTCACCATCTCTATGAATTGAGTAGAGATAGTGAGGAACTCCTTTCCTTTTTGAAAATAATTAATGAGAAGGAAATTACGCTTATTGATCTTTCAGTACTAAATTCTAAATGCTTAAATCTAAAAATGAATGGAGAGGTTTGCCAAGTAAAAAACCTTACCACTCTTTATAATGAAGGGGGAATTGTGCTGGATAACAAAATGAACAGTTACCATATTGGAGAAATTACAGGCAGTTTTGGAATAAATGTGGCAGGTCTCGATGTTTGGTTCGATGAAGGTGAACTTGTTTATGTGCTTGCTGAGATTTTTGACGAAGAAGATTCAGATTGTATTTTATGGTACGCTATAATGCAGCCTGTTAGTAAAGATGTAATAAGGATAAATTCAGATTTTATTAAGGTGAAAAGCCGTGGGAATGTTATGAGATTTCCACATTATAGCGGAGAATAACAGAAAAAGGTAATCATTTTACCATATAAAAAATTATAAGGAGGGTGCCTTCACACTAAAATAATCACACTACATCCCTTCCTGAAAAAAGGGAGGAATCTTTTATGAAAAATGCAGTTATTTATGGTAGAACTAGTGAAATGGGGCCTAATTTCCATGAAAAAATAAGTATTGACGCCCAAATATATGAAATTGAAGGTTATTGCGAGCGGAAAAATTACGAAATAGTAGAAACATTCGTTGACAAAAATTACAGTGGAGGAAATGATAATAGACCAGACTTTAACTTAATGTTTGCACATTTGGAGAAACATCATAAAGAAATTGATGCTGTAATTGTTTATAATCTAAGTAGATTTTCTAGAAATCTTACAGACTTAAAGAAGTATCTTAAAATACTAGATAAACTTGATATTGACTTTTTATCTGTTATGGAGCCATTTTGTGAACTATCAGGTTCGGCCCGAGGCTTTATGATTAACATTCTTGGTTCTGTTGCAGAGCTGCAACGTGAGCAAAATGCTGAAGTGGTTCGAAGCGCAATGATGCTAAAATCAAGGCAGGGAAAACATATGGGAGGGAAAGTCCCGTACGGGTACAGTTTAAATAGGGAAAATGGGAAGTATGAGATTGTTGAGGAGAAGGCAGAGATTGTAAGGTATATTTTTAATAGTTACATGGATGGCAAGAATCCTACCCAAATTACCGAAGAGATAAAATCAGCACGTGCTAAGTCAGAAATGAAACTAAATGAGAGTTCGATAGCCACAATATTAACAAATGAAAAATACACTGGAAAGTATGAGTATGGAAAAAGAAAAAATAACCCAAATGGAGATAGAAAAAAGAGAAAGGTTGATCAAGAAAATTGGGTAGTAATTAATAACAATCATCCCCCAATAATTTCACGAGAAACATTTGATCTTGTTCAAAAAGAAAGGGTTAAAAGAAGGATCGTAAAAAATAAAGTTGAAGATAAGAAGCCAACTAAGGGACAAAAATTATTAACAGGTCTGGTCAAGTGTAGTTGTTGTGGAAGTCATTATTACGTTTCATCTAGCACACGGAATTATGGGGATTACTATTACTACATGTGTAGTAATAAAAAATGTCCTCATAAAAAGGTAAGGAAGATTCAACTTGAAACTATAGTGTTACAAACTATTTTAGAAGTGTTTGATCCAGAGGTGTTTAAGGATCTCTATAGGAGAGAATATGATAAGGTTTTGGAAAGAATCAATATTAGTTTGGAAAATGACAGATTTACTCATAAAAAGATTCAGGATTTAATCAAGGAGAAAAATATTTATTTAAATGTAATTAGAGATGAAATAAGTCAGAAAGTAAACATTCTTACTGATGATTATAAAGAAAGGGTAAGCAAGATTAATAAACAAATTTCTACATTAGAAGATCAGGTACACAGGAATAATATAAAATTTCTTAAAGGAGATTTACCTAGTTATAGCCAAATTTTCGAAGTTCTAGACGACAGTATTTATAACATAGAATTCCTGCAGACATTTTCTTTTGGGACCATAAAAAACTTGGTGAAGTATTATATAGAGGAGATTGTTATTACTGATATTAATACCAATGAATCATCAGTAGAAATAATCTTTAAGCAAGGTGCGCCTTCAGTAGAGTTTAATTTGAAAAGAGGACAAAGAAACTTACCAGATGAATTAGAATTTAGTGATGATGATTATGAGTATGATTTACTAATATTGGTGACAAATGTGATTGTACAAATGAAAGAACAGGGAATGGCTGTTTAAAAAGATTGATTAAAAAATGGTTTGGTTAGAATTGAATCGTGAGGTGTTACATTTGCATTTATTTTTCCGATTCTCACCCTTACGACTCTTTTTATAACGATCGACTATAGCAATTACTTTTTTGATTACGGCTAATAGCCTTTGATAATATAACTATATAAAGCAGATGGGAGGTTGACCATTTCCAGATGAAGGAGATAGGATTCGTGGTCTGACCCCGCTCTGCTAATAACAATTCTAAAAATAAAGCCATCATACTACATTGATAATCTATGGTTCATTTTATAATGGTTAATCGTAAACTGTGTTCATAAAAAATCTATAATATGGGATACTCATCCGGATCACTAGCTTCCAATGTCTTAGTAATACGAGTAGAGTCAGGGCCCATTAGCATTTCATCTTCATCATCATTTTCTACTACAAAAGTTTGTCTAGTAGTGGGTGGACCGAGTTGACATTCAATGTCGTCTCCGTTTTCTACAGTTTCACTAAGTTTAGTTGTATCTGGTTCAAAAAATTGATAGTTGTCTTCATCAGTGTCTTCTAAGGTAGCAGTTTCTCTTGTAGTATTAGGCCCTGCATAACTTTCATCAGCATCATTATTTTCAATAACTCTTGTTTCAATTGATTTATCGCGAGGTCCAAAAAATGCAGCGTGTATTGTTTTTTCTTTATCCAAGTAATTCACTTGAGTCAAATGGTCATAAACCAAGGTAATATCTTCTTGTATTGGGTACTCTTCAGCATATAGGCTAATATACGGCTTCTTCATCTAATCCTCCTCAATTACTATAACTGAAATCATTTGCGTGTTAGTATCTCTTAATTCTATTATATCAGCAGACCCCTTATTATACATATCTAGGAATTTCACTAACGCTGAGGAACTAGAAGTTTCTTCATTATACAATATTATTAGCTTATCAATATTGCTGTATAGCAATCGATCTTTTAGGTTAGTAAGCTCTAAATCATTAATCTTCAGAAAATTACCATTAGACGGGGACTCAGTTAAATGGATAAGGGTCGATGGTGAACTGTTTGTTTCTATATCTATACTACTGTGTACTTTTGAAATATGTTGTTCAGCAGTATGAGAAGCAAGAAGCAAAACGCTAATTATAACAAACCATATCATATACTTTTCTATATTTTTAATTAAAGTGACTTGAAAATTACTTTCACTTTTAATAGTGTGCCACTCGTAATACAGTAACTCGGTAAGTTCTTTCAATGGAGTATCTGAGTTCCGGATTGAGCTAAATAGGGTTCTATTATATCCTCTGACTTTCATAAAGTCATTGAAAAATAAGAGTAAATTAATTAGAACATAGACGAGAGTAACTAAAAATAATAGCTTATAATCACCTGTGAGATTATGAAGTTTCCCCAATTGTGTCCCGTATAGTGGCAAAATCAAAGCAATTATTGCTATGTAAGCAACATATTTATTAAATGTCTTATTCTTTGTGCCTTCCAACTGGTTAATCTTGTACATGAGTGCTTCTTTGTGAATTAAAACTTTATCATCACTAACTGTCTCAAGTTCCAACTTATAGGTATCGTAAGCTGCATCTGCTTCATCGTTGGGATAATTACACACTTCCTCTAAGTTAATTATTTTTGAGATTTTTATTTCCTTAGTTTTAGTACAAAAAGTAATTAAATGAATGATTCTCTTACCCAAATTAAAACTTAGGAAAGAAATCCTTAATCGCCCTAGGGAACTTTCTTGAACTTCGCCAAAACGCAAATCATCGGATATTCTTAAAATGGGACTATACGATAAAATCTTGCAAAGGAATAATAGTATCTTACTTCTCATTCTTATCTTCTCCAGTTAAGTACTCCACAATTTTATCTGAAATACCTAGATTTAGTTTCTCCTCAAGCCATTGCCACTGACCATTTGCATTTAGTTCTAAGAAGATATATTTTTGTTTATTTACAATGAAATCAAATGCAGCAAAATGTATGTTGAGCTTGTCCATCATTTCATAACATTTCATCTCAATATCCTCTGGAACTTTAATTTTACTGTAGTGTACCTTGGCATCTTTTTTACGCCAGTCAACATTATTCGAAGATTCCACTTTAACACCAAAACATTCACCGTACACAATGGTTAATCGTACTTCATAATCTTTCTCCACATATGTTTGAAAATAGGCCGGTGAAAATTCAAGTCCTTCGATGTATCCTGTATCTTTGACTATATTGGTTTGAATGAAATTAACGGTCTGGCTTGTATTTATTCTTCCGACCGATATAGGTTTTACAATTGAGCTTTCTTGAGATGCTACAAATTCTCGTGCAGAATTATTTGAATTGGTTAGTAGAGAGGGTGGAACGGTAAAACCAACTTCTTTTGCAACATGTATTTGAACAATCTTGTTATCGGCCTTTTTAAGAATTGAAGGTCTTGTTAATGCTACTTTTCCAGCATTTTCTGCTATTCCTTCTATTATAGCCATCATTTCTTTGTACATTAAATTTCTATATTTAGCATCAAATCCTTGAAGATCTGGTAAAGTAATCTTTCTATAATAAACCCCATGACAATCATTAATATTAATTGAAACGTTTGAGATTGTATTTGAAATAACTGTATCTTCATTAGTGACCTTTATTTCATAGTCATTAAATTTATCAGTATTAAAACGAAAAAAACTAACTGTATCACTGAATTGATGGATAATACTATCGACAGTGAGGTCCATCGAATTCGTTATGATTAAAATGTACATATTTGATTTCCTCCACTAATATTTTTAACCATTCCTTAATAAAACTTCTAAACCCATTTTAGACAATTATACCGTATTTACAATTTAAATAGTTTTTTTGAGAGGGTAATATAGTCTACTTGTTTTAAGTATGCATGACTCGTCCTTTTCCTTTTGGCCCGTTATAATAACATCTAAAATAAGGGGGAGTAAAATTGAATAACAAAAAAAAGGCATTAGCATACATAAGAGTTTCTAGATTGGGGAGAGAAAAATCAAAAAGTGAAAATGCTAGATTTCGGGATAAAGAGAGTCCTCAAACCCAGATGGAGCATATCAAAAGATATTGTGAGCAAAAAGGTTATGAGATTATTAATGTTTTTGAAGACTTAGATTATAGTGGTGGGACAGACGATCGCCCTGATTTCCAAAAAATGTTTCATGAAATAAGGACAAATAAAGATGTTGATGCGGTTATTGTATATAGTCTTAGTAGATTTGCGCGAGATGTTCTGGATTTAAATAAGTATTTAGTCGTTCTTGAGGAGCATAAAGTTGATTTTGTATCTTGTACCGAGGAGTTTCTAAGAACTGATACAATGTATGGGAAATTTTTAATTAATATAATCGGTGCTGTAGCTCAGCTTCAGCGTGAACAAATAGCTGAAAATGTTCGAGACAACATGCGTAATAAGGCACTTCGTGGTCAATTTTTAGGGGGCATTCCCCCTTTTGGTTATGTTTTAAATGAAGATAATCAAAAATTTGTTATTAAGGAAGAAGAAGCAGAAGTAGTAAAACTCATTTTTGATAGATATATAAACGGAGATGGAATAATCAAAATTAGAAATTATTTAAATAAGAATGCCTTTCTTGGTAGAGATGACTACTCTGTTGGAACACTTCAGTCTATCTTAAAAAACGTACATTATACAGGAGATTATGTATATTCGAAACGCAAAAATATTAGCCGCACAAAAAAGAAAAAAACTGATGAAGAAGAGTGGATAATTGTTGAAAATAATCACCCACCGATTATTTCAAAACAACAATACTTATCGGTACAAAAATTAATGAAAAAGCGAAATCGATCTAATCCAGAGAATTTAGACAAGCGAGTAAGTGGTAATCAATTCTTAAGTGGAATATTACAATGTTCTTCATGTGGGCATAAGTATTACCATGGGCCAAAAAGGAATGGTTCTGGGAATAAGTTCGACTACTATGTATGTGGAGGATATAAAACAAAAGGGAAACCTTACTGTACAAATAAACGGGGTCTGAGGATAGATTGGGTTGATCAATTGATTCATGATTCAATAACAGAAGTGCTTAACAAAGACACTTTTCTAAATATGTATAAGCAGACCTTTTCTGATATGATTAAAGAAATTGAGGCAGGGTTGAGTGAGAGTGCTGAGATTACTAAGGAAATTGATCGTTTAAAAGATGAACAGAGCCGCTACCTCAAATTAATCGTTCGAACAGATAATGATCAATTAATTAATCAGTATGAAGGTGAAATTCAGTTTAGAAATGAAGAGATTGAGAACTTAGAGGGGAAATTAAAGGATAACAGTAAGAATGAGAAAACAAAGGAAATGTTAATAGAATTAAAAAAATTGATAGAAGAGATGTTTTTTGAGGGCGAAAACTTCAAAGAATTTGTGGTTTTAGGTATTAATCAAGTTGGACCAATAACAAGAAACTTTGTTAGGGTTGTTGAAATACAAGATGAGGAAGAATTTAACCGGACGAAGCTGGATATCACTTTTGCTTTTAGGAAAGAGGAATTAAAATTATTGTTGAATATAAAATCTGCTTTTAAACTCTATAATAGGATGAAAGCTAACAAAAATGAGTTAACCGAAAATGAAGCAAAGGGAATACAGGAGATTATCGATAAGGCACTTAATGAATATAATAATTGTGTGTATAACGTCGAGTTCGGTCCACCGGTATCTTATAAACTGTAATATAGCGACATTCTAGCGATAAAAATCGTTGGAATGTCGTTTTTTTTTTTGTTATACGAGTCAAACCGTACAAACATGCGAGCAGATTATAAGCTCCTATACTAAATAACGAACAGGTTCGACGTAGGAACGAGTTACAAGGCACTATGTTAGATATTATTGAGCAAATAGACTCCAATATAATGTCGAGGAGAATAAAAGCTCGCCTACCTATAAAAGTTACACAGGTAGGCGAGCTCATCTTGCTTTTTGAAAAAAGAAAACTCAACTACCTTTTTCAAGCGTTTTCAGTATAATGATGCACAACTTCATATTGATGAATCTCATTAAAAACACCCGGCTTTTCTACCTTAGTTCTTAAGCGTTGCGCATGGGATGTGTGATATCCTTCACCTTCACGCCAGGCTAAATATGCTTCCTTTGATTCCCACTTCGTATAGACAATCTGTTTCCCGTCATTCTCTTCATTCAAGAACATAAACTCCAAACATCCAGGAACATCTTTCATTCTTTCTGGGCTTTGTGCATATCGGCTAGCTTTTTGTTGTTTTTCTTCTTTTGGAACGAAATGTTCATTCATAACGACATACATGATAAACTCTCCTATTTATTAAAGTTGTTACGGTTATTATACTAGTAAAATAGATAGAATAATCTTGGCATAATGAATGTTTGAAAAATGTCCATATATAGATAATAGCCTCTGATAGTGCACCTGTTTTTCATCGTTCACTTTGACTTCATAAGTCCCAACTCAGAATATCAATTATTGTGCTATAGTATCCTTGGAGCTATATCTTTCCTTTATTTTGAGATGTTTATTTATATATACCCTTAGCAATTTATGAAATAATAAACCTATGAAGAGGTGGAACAGTGAAGATAACAAACAAACGAAATATATACGTGTCTAATTATCTCCTTTCTATCTTGTTACGCATTATATAAGCAGTATGAAGTAATTGTTATTCGTATAGGAGAAAATCCTGAGATTGATAATGTTGCAGGTGCAGGGCTTGCAATGATTTTTGCTCCAATTTTTTTATTTTTGTTTAATGTTCTCTTCTATATACTTGTTTATTTTTTATCAAGTAGAACGTTTAGTGAAAAAGTATTTTCATGGAGATTACTATTTTTTTCAAAAGGATCTATAGGTTTAAATATGATCAGGTTTTGCATTTATATATATTTAATATGGACTTTTGTTGACCGATTTAGGATAGATGGATTACCACTATGGGTGATTGGTATTTTATCTATAAACAATGTCGTGTATGGATATTGGATATTACATATATTCTTAGAAAGAGCAGAGGCCGCTAAGGTATCGCCAAACAGATAGGCCTAGTTCTAATGCACGAAATGTTCTAAAAAACTCCTTAAATATCCGCATTTGTCCCTTCCGTTTCAGCCGAATATTAATAAGATACTACTATAACAGTTGAAAGGAGGCAAAATTGATGAGTGCAGGATATGGTAATGGATCAGGCTTTGCGTTAATTGTCGTGTTGTTTATTCTTCTAATTATTGTTGGAACTTCTTTTGTAGGTGGCTACGGCGCTTATTAAAATGCTACCAGGATAGAACTGTTATAACGATGACGGGGTATGATGGGGGGGGTTCCATCTTACCCCGTCATCTAGTGTAATTAAGACTTTAGTGCTATTATGAGCCTCACATGTTTAAATATAATAAATTGTGGAATTAGTATAATACAATGAACATAAGAGGAGGCAAATCATGCATTCTTTATCAGATAAGCAATTATTTGATAGTTACAAAAAGGGGATCGAGCTAAATCTAGATAAAGAATTTATTGATTTACTAGAGAAAGAGTTAAAAAGTAGAGGTCTGGAAGTGGAAATAGCTTAATTGGGTTCGTCATGAAATCACTACATACGATCTTTAAAAATTACATAAAGGTAAATAGATAAAAAGGAAGGTTATTCGCCTTCCTTTTTCGTGTTATTTATGGAAGAGCTAGATGCGAAAATCTGAATATATCATCCGATAAAAGACAAAAAAATAAGACAGTCAACTTGTGACGGTCTTATACATTTTGAATTTTGTTTAATATGTTTTTTGCTTGATTTGAATCAGCTTCCGAAAGCTTCTTCTTAAGTATTTCTTTTGTTGATTCATCACATTTTTCAAAGATAAGAAATGCCTTCATCTCATTAGATGTGACTAATTTCCTATAAAGTTTGGAGATACTCCTTTGTTTGGTTGCCATTTTGAAGATATTCCCCCTTATTTATATTGTATATTATATCCTATTCAACTACAAAAGATAAAGTGATAATATAATCCTTTTTTCTAAAAATTCTGGATAATGTCGAGTTTTCCTACGCACACAGATAGTTTCATTGGTACAATTGTGTAAAGGCTACTATAATAATATAGATTGCTAGTGATTGTGATATGGATAATGAGGTGATAGAGTGAAGGATCGCTATACAGATTTTAAAGAAGATCCAAGGTTCAAGATTGCAAACCGGGAAGCGCTTATTGGATGCGGTGTTGCAGTGATCAACTTTATATGGTGGTTTGGCTTTGCTTATGGTTTGGGATCGAAGCCAGTCGATACATATACTTATATATTTGGGTTGCCAGCATGGTTTTTCTATAGCTGTATCGTCGGAACCGTCGTCATTATTGGTGTTGTCATCCTTATGGTGAAAAAAGGCTTTAAAGATATTCCCCTTAATCATGAAGGGGGAGATGACCTATGAACTTGCCGGTAATCATCCCTTTGCTTATCTTTTTACTTATTATTATATTAATTGGATTATATGCAGCAAGGTTTGTAAAAAGCACGAATACTTTTTTGCATGAGTACTTTATAGGTAGCAGGAGCCTCGGTGGATTTATTTTAGCGATGACGATGGTCGCAACTTACGGAAGTGGTAGTAGTTTCTTAGGTGGACCTGGAGCTGCCTATTCGATTGGACTGGCCTGGGTGCTGCTCTCTATGTCACAACTAGTGACGGGTTATTTTACACTTTCTATTCTCGGGAAAAAATTTGCGATCATGTCGAGAAAAATAAACGCAATAACGTTGATCGACTTTTTAAAGGAACGATACCGAAGTAAATGGGTAGTGATTCTTAGTGCATTTAGCATTGTGATTTTCTTATTTTCAGCAATGGCAGCACAATGGGTTGGAGGCGCACGTTTAATTGAATCGATTACGGGTTTATCGTACACGACCGCTATTCTTATTTTTTCTATTACGCTATTATTATATGTTATATTTGGTGGTTTTCGTGCCGTGGTTATTACAGATGCCATACAAGGTGTCATCATGTTTGTTGGAACGCTTGTCATTTTAATTGCGACAATCGTGGCTGGTGGCGGGATCTCGAACATTATGGCAGAACTCGTGTCCGAAAATCCTAACCTGATCACACCATATGGAGCTGATGGTTCGTTAACGCCATTATATATTTCTTCTTTTTGGATTCTCGTTGGTGTTGGTGTCGTCGGATTGCCGCAAGTAGCCGTACGTGCCATGTCATACCGTGACTCTAAGTCACTTCATAAGGCACTGATTATTGGAACAGTGACTGTTGGGATCATCATGCTCGGAATGCATCTAACAGGTGTCTTTGGACGGGCCGTATTGCCGGGAATTGAAGAAGCGGATAAAGTAATTCCGTTGCTAGCGATGGATGTGCTACCGAACTGGATTGCAGGCATCCTACTTGCTGCACCACTAGCTGCTATTATGTCTACGGTTGATTCGTTGTTGTTGGTCGTTAGCTCGTCGATCGTAAAAGATATTTATATCAACTACGTAAAACCAGATGCCGATGAGAAAAGAATTCGGGTGCTAAGTGGAGCAGTTACGACAACGGTGGGTGTATTGGTACTATTTATGGCGATAGATCCGCCAGACTTGTTGATATGGCTAAATTTATTTGCATTTGGTGGCTTAGAAGCTGCATTTATTTGGCCGATTATTATGGGATTGTATTGGAAAAAGGGAAATGCCTATGGGGCGCTAGCATCGATTATCATTGGCGTATCCAGTTATATTCTACTTTATAGCGTGTATACGAACCCGTTTGGCATGCACGCAGTAGTCATACCAGTGATCCTATCATTCTTATGTTATGTATCAGTAAGTCTACTTACACAAAAGGTAAATGCCGTCGAACAAAAAGCAATTATTCAAAAACTGTGGAGTGTCTGAGATGTGAGCAGGGGGACGGTTCTTGTGTTTCCAATTTTGGAAACGCAAGAACCGTCCCCCTGCTTCCTTTTTAGAAGAATAGTAGTGCGAAGATCATGGTAGCTAATAGTCCGGTAACGACTGGGATAAAGCTTTTTCGTACTAAGTCAATGACTGAAATTTTGGCGAAACCTGCGATCGCAACGATTGGAGACCATGCGACAAGTGTACCGCCACCTACCCAAATGGCACCAATTTGACCAATCGATGCAAGTGTTGTTGGGTCTATTCCTGTTGAAGCGGCTAATGCTTCTGACAAGGAACCAATGAGTGGCAGAGCTGAGAAACCGGATCCATCAAGACCAGATACCATCCCTAAAACTAAGATACCTAACGCTGTGAAAAAGGCGTTATCTGGAATATAGCCCTGACCTTCCTGTACTAAGTCGAATAAAAATGCAGGAGTTGTATCTGGATCTGTTCCAAAGATCTGACCTGCAAGTTCACCGCTACCGATAAAGAAAAAGGCTGCAACAGGGATTACAAGCCCCATAACTTTAAAGGCAAACACAAAGCCGTTTACGATATGGTCACTCACTTCTTGTAATGTTTCTTTGTAGTTGCGGAACAGTGACATCACAATGATTAAAATGACTGCTGTACCACCCACTAGAGAAGAGCCTGCGCCATCTTCCATTGCTGGTAAAGCATCAGAAAAAGTAGTTAAGACAACATAAGCAACAATTACGAGAAAGACGGAAGGTACAAGAAATGCAAAAACGGGACTGTATTTACCTTTTTTAACCTCGTTGTCGTCTGATTTCAATTTTAGATCATCGTCTCCACTTTCTTCCCATTCCGTAAGGTTTTGTTTCGATGGTTTTCGAATTGATTTACGGAACATTAGATAAGCAATCGTTAAGGAAACGGCGCCGGCAACAAGGGATAGGATAAGTGTTTGCTCCCCAATTGCGCTAGCTTCCAACGCACTACTACTAGAAGCCGTTAACTCTGGTGCAACTTTTAAAATAAAATCGGAGGATAATGCCATCCCGTGACCAGAAAGTGAAATTGCAACTGCAGCACCCATAGGTGAAAGACCAGCTTGAATTGCAACCGGAATGAGAAGTGCACCAATTAGTGGCACTGCCGGCGCTGGCCAAAAGAATAGCGATAAAAAGTATGTGACTACAACAAGTACCCAAAATGATAAAGTACCAGTGCTCATGATCTTTTGGAACGGTTTGACCATTTGTTCATCCGCACCAATCGACTGAATCGAACGTAGTAACGCGGTCATAATCGCAATGATTAAAAAGATATTAAATAACTCAGTGGCTGCTGTTAAGTTTGCATTAAAAATAGCGTGAACGCCGTCTAGAAAAGACCCGGTGAAGGACCATGCGACGAAAAAACTCATTACTAATGCTGGAACAACGACATTTTGTCTAAATAACATCGTTAAAATGATAATTAACGTTCCGGATAAATATAGCCAATGTGCTAAGGTTAGTTCCATTTTTATCTATCTCCTTTACCTAGGAATATAGAGTCTACGGAACTATCCTATGAAGAAAATAGGCAGATGTGAGTAGGAGACAATATGGGTGGCAAATTGTAGAAGTGAAACTATTTACTGGATTCATACGTATATTCTTATAAAGGGGTATTTCCTTAACTATTACTAAGGGGGTTAACACTTGAGCACAGGAAAGAAAAAGAAATTTGATCTTAAGATATTTATCCTTATTGCACTGCCGTTATCCATTCTTATTCTAATTTTGGTACTACCAGGTTTTAATGTAGGTGGTGACCTTGAAAAAAATATAGTCGAGCCTCACTTGGACACGGTTATAGAAGGTGATTACGTGGTTGAACACATATCAGAAAATATGAAAGCAAGAGCTGGAGTTTCAGAAGAAGCTACTATTTACGAGGTAATCGTCGTACAGGATGATACGGAAACGACATATGAATTAATCGTAGAAGATGAGAAGGTTGTACATTCAGAGATCTTGCCTTTTAATAGGTGAGCTGGTTAAGTGCATAACATAGAAAAAGGAATTTGGAGCATTCATCCAAGTTCCTTTTTCAGTTTCAATTCGAAGGTAGCCTACTCGTATATGACATAAATGAAAACCGTCCATACATCTATATTAAAGAACTAAATCGCGAAGGGTTCATATGATTTAAGGAGATATCGTTCAATAAACTCCGCTACCCCATCATTCTCATGGTGTCCTGTAACAAAGTCTGCTGCTGACTTAACTGCGTTACTAGCGTTACCCATGGCTACACCAGTACCTGCTTGACGAAGCATTTCGACATCGTTCGGACCATCGCCTATAGTGACTATTTCATTTGGATTTATTCCAAATGCACGAGTTAGTCTCGGTATCGCAGACCATTTAGAAATGCTAGGAGCAAGGATTTCGAACCCGTCATTCCAATCAATAACCGCAGCTTCATTGTTAAACAAGGAGGATAATTCCGGACTTGGGGTGCCTGTTCGTACACTATATTTAAGAACATCATGATAATTTGCTTTTCTTAGATCTCCAATATAACGTGGAGAAATTTGACCAACTTCTGTCCAATAGTCTATTTCCTCACTTGTTTCCTTACAATAGATACCATTAGCTGTATGAACAATAACGTTACAAGGACTTTCAGCGGTTAGAGCATGAAGCCGTTGCTCGTCTATTCGAACAGGTGTCATTTGCATCACTCTTCCAGTCACTGCATCATGAATTGCTGCGCCATTTAGACAGATCATCGGGGTACGTAATCCAATTTCTTTATGGTAAGGAGCTGTCACCTCATAGTGACGACCAGTTGCTAGAAAAACTTTTACTCCCTGATTAATAAGTTGATAAATGGCTTCTTTATTTCGGCGGGAAATGTTGTTTGAGGCTGTTAGAAGTGTACCATCCATATCAATAAATATTGCACGAACATTCATTTTCACTGCCCCCTTATTGGTAGTAAGTCCATCATAACAATTAAATATTAAGTCCTAGTAAATACAATGTATGAGTTAAATGAAGATATATAAAAACTCTGAATAAAGCGTGTGATCCTCTTTCTTCTATCCTAATCATTAGATTCATGCCTTCATAAAATAAAAACCAAGATTGACAATTAAAGTGTATTAACCATATAATACACATGAGGTGTATGAACTACTTAATACACACACTTTAAAAAGAGAATTTTATTAGGTCTTATAGGAGATGTTTCGATGAATATAAAACTAAATAATCGAGATCCAGTTTATTTGCAAATTGTTCGGTATTTTAAAGAACAAATTGCAATTGGTAAATTGGAGCCTGGTGAGGAAATACCATCGAGACGGGAGTTGGCGAATAGGATGAAAGTGAACCCTAACACCGCACAACGAGCGTATAAGGAAATGGAGGAACAGGGATTGATTTATACAGAGAGGAATCTTCCAAGTAAAATTACAACGGATCAAGCAATATTAGGTAAGGTGAGAGAAGAACTGTTAGTAGAAGCTGTCGATACGTTTGTAGCTTCAGTTCGTTCCATAAATGTACCAGTCGAAGAGTTACTCGATTTGGTTAAGGTAAAGTACACCAGTAAGGATGAGGACAAGGAGGCATAAGCATGATTGAAGTAAAAGAGGTTGAAAAGAAATTCGGTCGGAAGAAGATATTAAAAGGCGTGTCTTTTACAGCCAATAAAGGTGAAATTACTTGCTTAATTGGAATAAATGGAGTTGGAAAGACAACTATTTTAAATGCAATTATGGCACTTACCCCGATCCATAAAGGTCAGATTTTAATAGATGGAGAACCGTTAAAGGAAAATACATTTGAGAAAATTACTTTTATTCCTGATGCGATTACGATGCTACCACAGATGACAATAGCGGAGTCGATGGAGTTTATGCATGACTTTTATGCGTCTTGGAACCAAGAGCGTGCCACTGAACTACTTAGCTTTTTCAAATTAAAGCCAAATGATCGAATTGCTTCTTTATCAAAGGGGAATTCCGCAAAGGTTAATCTGTTGCTTGGCTTGGCCCTTGATGTGGACTATGTATTAATGGATGAACCATTTTCAGGCATCGATATGTTTAGTCGTGAGGAGATTGCCAATGTTTTCACGAGTCATCTGATTGAAAACAGAGGTGTTATTATTACGACGCATGAAGTAGGGGATATTGAACACTTAATTGATAAAGTTGTCTTACTCGATGATGGCATGGTTACCAAAGAATTCAATGCGGAAGAAGCACGTGAGAACGAAGGGAAGTCTGTCATTGATGTGATGAGAGAGGTGTATGTTCGATGAAAAATTACATAAAACTCGCTAATTTTGAAATCAATCGAGTGTCGAAGTTATTTACTGTGTTACTAGGGATTACATTAATCGTGCAGATTGTAGGAGTGATAGTGGAGGCAAGGAAATATTTGAACATGGCGAATGAAAAAATGTATGAAGAAATGATGTCAATAGCAGAATTTCTTGAAATGTTTAATCAAATGAGTTTTATACAGGTGGTAAGAAGTGTCTGGTTCCTCGGGCCAATTGCGCTCTGTATCGCAGGTGTAGCATTTTACATTTTTCTAATTTGGTACCGTGATTGGTTTGGAAGAAACACATTTGTTTACCGATTGTTAATGCTCCCTACATCTAGATTAACTATTTTCTTTGCAAAGATTACCACGATCATGGTCATGACACTTGGTTTCGTAGCGTTTCAACTTATTCTTTTACCGATCGAGTTGCTAATCTTTAAAGGAATGGTACCGAGTGATTTCCGAAATGACATGGGTGTGAGAGAAGTTGTCAGTAGCATGCCTGAAATTAGTATCATTATTCCAGGAAGCTTATTGGAACTAATCTTATATTATGGAGCGGGCTTGCTAGCTGTCAGCATTCTTTTTACTGGGATATTATTCGAGAGAAGCTTCAAGTGGAAAGGTATTTTCGCTGCTGTTTTGTACGGTGCGGTTGCAGTAGTGCTGTTTATTTCCCCGCTGCTTTTGCAAGAATTTGTTGTGGATCATTTTTTCTACCCACTTGAATTGTTTCTGCTAGAGATTGTAATGGGATTAATTATATTTGCAGGATCCATATGGACGAGTGGATTCTTACTGAAGAAAAAGATCACCGTATAAGGAGTGTGTAAAAATGAAAAAGTATTGGAAATCTACTGCAATCATTGCTGTCATTGTGCTTAGTCTGGGAACCTTCTTTGTAAACGCTGCAACGTCAGCAGAACAGTATCCAGAATTTGTTATCCAAAAACAAAGCGGTGATGCAAGTGAGATAAAGCCTTTAGTGTTGGATGGTTCCTATGCGGATACATCTTCCGCGAGCTATGTGAGCACAAATTTAAAAATATCTACGAATGGTTCTAAATATAATAGTCGGTCTTTAATTGATCAGATTATCGGACAACCTCCAACTTTGATTAAAGACTTGCAGGAGCAATATCGTTCTTTTATGCGAGGTAAGAATGCCTGGGCGGACGTGTTTTTTGAAGACGAATCGTTTCTTGCCTATGCAGATGTAGATTATAAAAGAGGTTCTTTAAAGGCGAGTGATTTTACATTTAGTATCTCTGTCCTAAATAAAAAAGATGGGAATACAAACACCTTTACGGTGGAGGTTCCAGACAGTGGGGTATTGTCTCATATTTTTGTGGAAGATGTACAGGTCGTTGGAGATGAGCTACATCTTATTACCCAAAACATGATGCCAAATTATGAGGAATACCATGATGAAAAACATGTGTACACGATAGATCTAGCTGATCAACATATTACGCATCATGAATCTATTATTCAGTTTCCTAAAGAAGAGGGAGAAAAAGATCTCTATATAAATGCGGAGCTAATTGAGACTGATCCTACCAAAGCCAATGAACGTCTTGTCTTTCTAACGACAAAAGAAATAGAGAGCGACCATCCAGAATCATCTGACTTTGAAGTGATGAATAAAGAAATTATTACTTACAATCTAGCAACAAAAGAATCAGAAGTAATTGATGTGCCAGACTTAGATTTAATGGAGAATCAACTGAGCTTTTATGATGGATCTAATATTTATTTCACGAGAGCAGAAGGGCAAGAATTTATAGTAACGCCGTTTGATTTAGAAAATGAAAAAAACGGTCAGTTACTTCGTATTCCAATGTCAAACGATGAAAATGGGAATGTGTTAACACCAATGATTACAGTAAATGACGATAAACTTTATGCTGTCGATTCCTATATGAATGCAAGTACAAATGCTGCAATAACTGTTTCAGACTTAAAATCGGGTGACCCACTTTTTGAGGGAGAAATAGTGCTTAAAGATTCGTTAGAATTAGATAGTTTCGATTTATATGTACATGAAATATTTTTAAGGTAGAAATGTAATTGTGTAGGCATCAGACTTTCTAGAAAGAGGAGATATTAAATGGAAACAAAAGTGAATAGCTCCATTTTTCTAGCGAGTATCGATCGATATACAAGCGAACAAAAAATTAACGAGCTATATGAGGAATACAAAAACAAGGTGTACAGACTTGCACTATCCTATGTGAAAGATACCTATTTAGCGGAAGATCTCGCCCATGAGATTCTTGTTAAATGCTACTTAAAGCGTGATAAGTTTCATGGTGATTGCTCTTTTCACTCCTGGATGAATCGAGTTGCCATTAATCATTGCTTGGATTTCCTGCGAAAAGGCTATCGTCACCGGGACTTGCTTCAGGAAGATCTGGAAATTTTTCATGATGAAGCATTAACTACGCCAGAATCTGAGGTGCTAAGTAATAGTGAGCGTGCAGAACTCAGATGCAAACTAAGGCAATTACCTTCGAAATATGAAGAAGTCATCATCCTTTATTATTACAAGGACATGTCGCTCAAAGAAATAGAGCTTCAACTAAATATTAAACTATCAACAGTAAAAACGCGTTTATTTCGAGCAAAGAAGATGTTAAAGGAAATGTTCTAAAATGGTTTGGTTTGACTAAGAATCACAAGACGAATCTGTCTGATAAGGATAGATTCGTCTTTGTATGTAGTATATTGTTGTGAGGTGGTTTACCGTACACAAATAATTCTTAAATAATATGGTGAAAGTAATTGATAGTCATTTCGTCGTATGATAGCTTTATTAAGAAAGTATTCGTAGAGCGATTTTAATCATAGAACAATATTTAAAAAGGTGAATTAATAATAAATAATCGAATTCGTTTGTGGGAGGGAGAACATGAAAAAATTACTTGGGATAGATTTAGGTGGAACAACAGTAAAATTTGCAATTTTGACAGAAGAAGGCGAACTGCAACAACAGTGGAATATTGACACGGATATCAGTGAGGAAGGGAATAATATCGTCCCTACTATTTTGGATTCAATTAAGGAGCGATTTAATTTATATGGGCTATCTTCGGAAGATTTTTTAGGAATTGGAATGGGTTCCCCGGGCTCAGTGGACATAGAGAATGGTACCGTTATTGGCGCCTATAATTTGAATTGGCGTACGTTGCAGCCTGTGAAACAGCAAATGGAAGCGGCTCTTGGCATTCCGTTCTTTCTCGATAATGATGCAAATGTAGCAGCGCTAGGAGAACAATGGAAAGGTGCCGGTGATGGGAATAGCAATGTTGTTCTTATTACACTTGGTACTGGCGTTGGCGGTGGCATTGTTTCAGAAGGTAATCTGGTTCATGGGATTAGTGCTGCAGGTGAAGTAGGCCATTTAAATGTTGATCCGACTGGCTATGCATGCACATGTGGAAATGTCGGTTGTTTAGAGACAGTCGCTAGCGCTACAGGTGTTGTCCGCCTAGCAAAAGATTTTGCTGAAGAGTATGCAGGCGATTCCGAATTAAAAGCACTGATCGATGATGGACAAGAAGTGACGGCTAAAACAGTGTTCGATCAAGCAAAAGCGGAAGATCCACTAGCAAAAATAGTTGTCGATAAATTTTATTTTTACTTAGGCTTAGCATCTGCTAACATCGCAAACATTTTACATCCGAATACAATTGTCATAGGTGGCGGTGTATCGGCTGCGGGTGAAATGCTAATTAAAGGTGTGGAAGCGTATTTCCAAAAATACGCGTTTCCTCCTATTAAGACAACAACAAAAATAAAATTAGCGGAGTTAGGCAATACGGCTGGCGTAATCGGTGCAGCATCGTTAGTGAAATTGTATAGCTAATATTTTTAAATGCGTAAGTCCAAAAGATGGGCTTACGCATTTTGTTGTATATTCGCGTGCTAGCAAATTTTGAGCGTCCACCACTAACTAAGGTGGGACTGACGTGTACTCCTTATATTACAATGCTTGAATGGCACTACGATCCTGATTTAATTTTAATTCATCATCAAAATAACCATCAAAGTTTTTCCAAATGCCATGGGCAGGTGAAATACATATATTATTTTTGTCATTTAGAAATGCCGAATTGTCATGAAGTCCTAGCGCGTGTTCTGTTTGTTTTAGTAAATAAATACGCATAGTTGTTGAGGGTTTTAGTTCGTTTTTTATGGTTGTATAAAAGTGTATTGCTTTTTCCTTCGTCTCTTTTCGGGTATATAATAACTGAATGATGTGAAAGTATACCCCAAGTGATAGCTCGGTGCTTTGTAATTTGGCAAGGCGTTCCTGGTCTTCCGTAAGAAAATCGATATAATTCCAAACAACCTGTGGAAGCTCCTTCAACGTGTCTGATAAATATTCGGTAACCAATTGATCAATCAGACCAAGGGTGTAAATATGTATATCCTTTTCCTCTAATTTTGTCTCAAGACCTTCGATTAACATGCGTCTCAAAAAAGTGTTCCCAGCTCGAACGGTTTCGTAATCAGTTGAGAAAAGGGAATATTGGTATAACTGCATGGCAACAAAAAAGCGATTACGCTTGGCGAGTTCATACGCAGGAAAATCACCAATTGCTACTTCGCTCTTCACAAAGCAAGATCCTAATAAAAACATTGTGATAAACGTGATGGCTGCAGCCACTGTAAATGAGATAGATGATATTACTTCAGGCGAGAGCACCATCAAAAGCACAGAAAGAATCGTGAGTACACCCCATAAAGATATACTCGCTAAGGGTCCTGCAAGAATTGCCTTGGCATACGTTTTTTGAAGTCGATCGATGTCTTCGTTGTTTTTTACTACTTCCACATCTGGGATGGCTATACCACCTATTAACGTGACATTATTAGGTCGGAGCTTTAATTTCCACCGCCCATTCTCTTTAATAAAAAGAAACACGGTAATAAAAATAGCCCTCATTTTTATCCCATTTTTCGAAAAGCTAAAAGCATGGCCAAGCTCATGAATGCCAACTGCTAAAATATAAAGTATTAGTACAATAAAAACATTGCTATACCATGGAAGTATCATGTATTCCGGAGGGACTTCTATCATCGCAGTTAATATGCCGATCAAAAAACCAATGGCGCCCCCAATCAAGATCGTTAAGATAAAGTTCCTTAATTTGTTTCTCTTCCTATTTTCCATCGTAATGATTCCCCTTGTCTTTTTGATAACAAGATGTGAGATCTAGAAGAGTATGAAACAACTTTTTTTAGGAATATATGTCCATTATACGTTGAGGAAAGTTTTACCACAATGCTTATTATATGCGTTTTATGACTATTCTTGCGTGTAGTGTAATTATAATGATTTTCATCCGTCTAAGTATGGGAGAAGAAATAAGAAGAATAATAAGAATGCCGACTTAGAAAGGATGAATTGCATTGCGAATAGGGCAAGTTGTATTTATACTGTGCTTCCTAATTGTTACTTTAGGTGGCTGTTCGGGTGGCAATGAAGAACCGCCTTCAGACGATCAGAAAAATGCAGATCAAGATCAGTCTACGGATCATCAAAACGGACAGTCTGATTCAGGAGAAGAGGATGACCAAGATCAAGACAATACATTAGAAAAAGCTGAAATTGAACGTCTAAATCAAGGATTCAGAGAGAGTATTGTCCAAGCAACTGATGATGATCAAAAAGTCAAAAACTATGCTAGTAAGGATGAACTCATAGAAGATGTAACGAAGTATGCAGATCAAGCACTCGCAAAAGAATATGTAGATTTATATTATAAAGAAGAGAATGGCAACCTTTATCTGATCCCTAAAGAGGGACCAGTGTTATTACAGGAAGAAGTTCCGTATGAATTCGGCGAGAATGAAGACGGGGAGTACTATGTTTCCCAAGAAGATGAAGATGCATTACGAGGCAGCTATTATTTCTATATGACTTTTACCCAAAAACAAGATGGATGGGTCATTCAAGATATCAAGCTAGACTTTGAAGAAGACCATGTTGATGAAGATGTACCAGATCAGCCAGAGGAAGAGGACCAAGAGGAACCGGACCAAGAGCAAGAGGAAGCTGGTGATGATCAACATACGAATGAAGAAGTAGTCTATTCACCCAAACAAATACAACAAGAAGGAAAATTAATTTTAGTAAACAAGACACACAAGCTTCCGGCAGACTATGTACCTGAAGAGTTAGTAATCCCTGATGTGGATTTTTCATTTGAAGAAGATTTGCCAAAAAAACAGATGAGACAAATTGCCGCACAAGCTTTAGAGAATATGTTTGCGGCTGCATCCAAGGAAGAAATAACGTTATATGCTGTGTCTGGCTACCGTTCTTTTGATCGACAGGATATAATTTTTAATTATAATGCCAATCAACACGGGGAAGCGTACGCCAATCAGTTTAGCGCAAGACCCGGTGAAAGTGAACACCAGACAGGGTTAACGATGGATGTTACGAGTAGATCCGTTAACTTTGGCTTAATTCAACGATTCGGCGAAACGGAAGAAGGAAAATGGGTAAAAGCAAATGCACATAAATATGGATTTGTCGTGCGGTATCCGGAAGATAAGCAGCATATCACTGGTTACACGTATGAGCCGTGGCATTTGAGATATGTTGGCAATGAAGTAGCTACTGAAATGTTTGAAAGAGAAATTACCTTTGAAGAGTTCTTAGGTGTTGTGAAGGCAAATGGCTAGTCGATGTAACTTAAACAAAGGGAGTTGTTTTTAACAGCTCCTATTTTTTATATGTAATTCTTTATTTATAGCGATTAAGACATTACCTCGATGAAATACAACATACCAATACAAAATAGGATTAAGAAAGGATCACTTATAGCCACTTTTTTTCCTTCAGCCATATTATAGATGAATAATTTCAAAACAATAAAAGTAATCAAGACAATAAAAGTAATTTGGAAAAATGGAATTAATACGTTCTCACTAAATATCGATTGTATGACAAGTACTGTAATCCCAAACAAAAAACCAATAATCTTTTTACTTTTTTTATAAACGTCATCATTGAAAATAATATCTTTGACCGTAAATTCATTATTCACGATCCCTTCCCCCCTTGGTGCAATTTTAACATATTATTCCACTTTTTGTGAGAGGTTTGACGTTTTTCATCTTATCAGAGATGCATATAGTTTAACTTCAATTTACGGACCAACATATCCATAATAATGGTTCTTATACACCGATTTTCGGCATAAGGTAGTAATTGTTGGTAATAACATGTACAATGAAGAGTAAGGGATTTACCCTTTAGGTCGTTTGGTGGTAATAATCACCACTTAGGAGGGTAGGTCACACAGGAAGGATGACAATATGTCAAACGTATTATACCAAGCTAAAGTTGGAGATGGTTTTGCGAAGAAAAGTCTGCTTCGTAAGAATTCGTTATTTAAAACTGCTGGAGAGGCTGTTTCTGAAGCATTGGCGATTAAAGAATCGCTCGATAAGAAATATAAGAACAAAATTCAGTGGGATTATAACGGAATTATGTCTGGATCGGTAGAGAAGGTTAAAATTCTTCAGGGGCTTTTAAATGGAGATAAGAAGACAATACCTTTTTATCTTCAAATTGTAACAGTTGGGGACGAAACAAATGTAACGCCGTCATCTCCAAAAAAACCACAAAAGATTAGTGCTAAAGACAAAAAAGTAGTGAATCAGGCTATTAGTTTCTTGAAATAAGCTATTTACGCAAATGCATGTGTACTTATACGTACAAAAACGGGGTATTGTCTAGGACGATACCCCGTTTTTGTATGCCTTTTTTACTTTAACCTGAGGTAGGATTAATTACGGACTACTACGGACAGTAACTATGAATATCCTTCTGTTCTTGTCCGAGGAGGGGTCAACTATGGACTATGATTGTCCGAGTATGCAATCATGAGCAACAATAATTCACATAAAAAAAGATGACCCTTGATGAGTCATCTTTGCTAGAATAAAAAGTATTGTTTCATCTTCATATCAATTAATTATTCACCAATCATTTCATCTACTTTATCGCGGTTGTTTTCAATCCACTCTGCTGCTAAATCTTCGAAAGATGTACCGTTATCTTCGTTCTCACTGATCATCGCTTCTAGTTCGGCGATAGAAATACTCCAGTTCGATAAGATTTCATACGCCTCAGGATGTGTTTCTTCAATGCCTTTATAAGATAACACATAGACGTTATCAGCTTGGAAGTAGTCGTCTTGACCTTCTAAGAATTTCAAATCGTTACGCGCAAAGATAGAGTGTGGTCTCCAAGCAGTGAAAACAACTGGATCTTGGTTATCAATTTTACCTTGTACCACAGAAATCATTGCGCCCTCACTAGAAGGTTTTAACTCAAAGCCTTGGTCCTCTAGCTTTTCGCCCTCCATTAATTCTTTGGAAAGTTCTACAATCCCTGCACCTTCCGAGATCGTAATTACTTCGCCATCATATTTATCTGCATTTGCTTTCAAATCTTCAATTGAATTTTCCTCCACGTAAGAAGGTACGACCCAACCTAGATTTGCATTTTCATAACTTGTAGCTACTTTTACTAGATCATCTTGGAACTCTTCCCATCTTGGCGCTTCCGTATATGGTAACCATGCATCCATGAAGAAATCAATCTCTTCGTTTTTCATTCCTTCCCAAATCATCGGTTGGGAAACGTGTTGTACTTCTACCTCATAGCCTTGTTCTTCCAATATCTGTTTTGCAATCTGTGTTGGTGGTGCAGTACTTGACCAAGGAGTTTGTCCAAAAACAAGCGTACCTTTTTCATCTGATCCTTCATTATTTGTTTGTTCATCTGTTGTAGTGTTGTCGGTATTTTCATTTTCAGTCGTATTATTTTCCTCATTACCACAAGCGACTAGCGTTAATAATACTACAGTTATAATTGCGAATAAAAACTTTTTCATCATCGTTGTCCCCTTTTCTAGTTGTTTAATTTATTAAATACCTCTTGCATAGTATCTGGCGTATATTGTAGTGAATCTACGGCTTCTGATTTCCAGACATCGAATGCTTCCCCGTTTATACGGTTGAGGATGTTGGTTGTGTCATATATGTTAAGATTGTATATCCAATTTGCCATCATCATCATAGCGGCCATGTGCGAGCCAGTATTGGAGGCAGCGCATATGTCTTTGATGAGGTGGATTTTATAATCTCTGAAATAGGCATCAAATACAGATGTTAATAAACATCCATCCGTTACCACGCCACCAATGACAACATGTTCGACGTTGAGGCTTCTTAGTGTAAGGTCAAGACTTGTTTCGTGAAAAGCACTCCAACGATACTTATCGATAACAATGTCCCCGTCTTCTGGCTTGATCTCATCTAAGATTTCGATGCTTTCGTTTGCTGTGTTGTAGTAAAATGGTGAGCCATCCTCGTTTAAAGGTTCTCCTAAGGAAAGCCCTACGCCATCTTCTCGGTTTATTTGACGCGTGTATATAATCGGGATGTTTTGTTCTCTAAATCCATTAATCAGATCTCGTGCATTGGATACTACTTGCTCCATTTGCTCAAGTCCAAAATTACTTTCCTTTTGGAGATCAATGAGTACCAGTGCGGTATTCTGTCTGTTCATGTTGTTATGTCTCCTTTTTGTTTGCTTGTTTTGGTAAAAATTCGAATATCTCTCCGGACTCCATGGAGTTGGCAAGTCGCATGGTCCAATCAAAATACTCGTAGGAATCTTTAATGAGTGTTAGATCTTGTTTTGCTTTTTCTCTTACTTGTGAATCTGTTGTTGTGTCTTGTACAATTTCTTCGAGTATCGGTTCTACTTGTTCAGTTGCCTTCATGATTAAACTGCGTTCCTGACGTATTTTTTTAATATAGAAAGTAAGAAAGTTTCGCAAGTAGTCCTTTTCTGCAACATAGTGGTCTTTACGATCGCCTTTTTTCCAAACTTTCGTAACCATATCGGTCTCTAATAGTTCGCGCATACCATTGCTGACACTTGCTTTACTCATAGCTACTTGGTCTTTTATCTCATCAAGCGTTAATGGTTCTTGTGAAAAATAAAGCACACCGTAGATCCGTCCCACTGAAGGGGTGACACCATAAATCACCATCGATTGTGCAATCGCACTAATCATCATATCTCTGGCTTGTTCTACGGACTGAGACTCGTTAGACAAAGCTTTCACCTCTTTCGTTCAGTTTGTTTAGTTTGTATTGAATATATTAAACATAATAAACAACAAGCGTGCCAATGTCAAATGCAGTTAAGGGAAGTGGAGCTACTAGAACGTAGAAACTTCGCATAACCACTGGACCTAGGCTATGCTTTTACTTATTATCTTTAAGACAAAAATACATACCCGATAATATTTATTTTGATAGGAGATAGAATAAAGGTGTGTGCGGTAAACGAAGGAGGATTTAGATGGATAAAGATATGCATTATGGTGATGATTATAAATTTATTCCTGCAACCTCTATTGGAAGTGGTGTTGGGATCGAGGTTTTACCAGACTTGTTCAGTTATACCGTTCAAATCGTTAATATTATGTTAGTGGGGGCAACTAGAGATGCTTTTGTTTTAGTAGATGCGGGAATGCCTAATCAAGCGGAGGAGATCATTGCCGCAGTAGAAGATCGGTTTGGGCCGGATAGTCGTCCAAAGGCAATCATCTTAACACATGGTCACTTTGATCATGTTGGTGCTATTATTGAGTTAGTACGCCGCTGGGACGTTCCTGTTTATGCCCATGAATTGGAGTTACCTTACTTAACGGGGAAAAAGAGTTACGCTGAGCCAGATCCAACGGTGGAAGGTGGGATGGTAGCGAAAATGTCACCGCTATTTCCAAACGAACCGATCGATTTAGGAAGTAGTATTGAAAAGCTACCTTCAGATGGGTCCATCCCTCATATGCCAGATTTTAAGTGGGTGCATACACCTGGTCACACGCCTGGACATGTTTCTCTGTTTAGGGAAAAAGATCGGGCATTAATTGTAGGAGACGCATTTGTAACAGTTAAACAGGATTCTCTTTATAAAGTATTAACACAAGAACAGGAAATAAACGGTCCGCCTAGATATTTAACAACAGACTGGAAAGCAGCAAAGGAATCAGTCGATAAATTAGAAGCGTTAAAGCCGTCTGTTGCGGTTACAGGACATGGAAAACCGATGTCTGGAGAACAATTAACAAACAGTCTAGCGCAACTAGCACGTGATTTTGATCGGATTGCAGTTCCGGACCATGGGAAGTATGTGGATAAGGATGTTCATTAAGTAGAGGAGAAAAAAATTCCTAGATACACAGTGACGGGTTCGATTGAGAGGGAGATAATTGTAATTAGTATTGAAGAAAACTCCTTTTCCTAATTTATATAATTAGCATGTTAATTAACAAATTAAATACCAAGGAGATTAGCAGACCGAATCTTGGGTCTGTTTTTTCTTGTTTTTTGGTAGAACTTTACCATTTAGTGATACAATTAAGTGAGATTGTGAAGTGTTGATCTTAAAGTAACTGGCAGGAAATAGTGACTTATATACAATTAAGAACATAGTATCTGATAAGAATTAATTTTTATTGAATTTATTTAGACTCGGAAAAAGGGGGATAGTATGTCAAACAGAAGAACAGATAGAAGAAGGGGTTATTTAGAAGCAATTCTAACTAATATTGCACTAGTACTTATGATATATGTTGGATTTACCTAAAGTTCCAAGTTATATCATAATAAGGTTTTGTGACTGTTTTCTGTATTGTGTGGTATGAGTTATTCGTACTTAAAAGAAAAAATAAGTATTAGTTAGATTATCACTAACGGATGAATTACGAGCAAGGAAAGCTTAACGGTTGGCACTTTGTCTAAATATTAATGTTATAAAGAATGAAGTGTAATATAATAATTTATATAACACCTTAAAAAGGAGGTATAACACATGAGCACGAAAGAAGAAGTAATTAAACTAATTAGGGATTTACCGGAAAGTGTAACCCTCGATGATATCATGCAAGAACTTTATATAAGAAAGAAAATAGAAAAAGGAATTAAAGAACTGGATGCACAAAAATATGTTTCTCATGAAGTAGTTAAGGAGAAGTTAGGGAAATGGCTGAATTAAGATGGGCAGAATCTGCTGTAAAAGATTTAGATAACATTTGTACCTATATTGCTGAAGACTCCGAAGAGTACGCAAGGATGTTTGCAAGAAAAATTATGGATGCAATTGAAACTACTGCTGTTTTCCCTAATTCTGGTCGGATTGTTTCAGAACTGAAAGATGAAAAGATTAGAGAAAAAGTATTATCTAACTACAGGATAATTTATCGAATTAATAATGATGCAGTAGAAGTCGTTCGAATCATCCACAATGCTAGAAACTTTAAATATATAAACCAATAAACATCATGGCTCTGAATTGTTGGCTATGATGTTTTTTTATGAAAATTTAAGAAGTATTGTCAAGTAATACACTTAAAGTAACGGCCAGATACTTGAATAAGACCAGTTTAGGTTCAGATACTAAACTGAGGTGAAAATTATGAAAAAGTTAACTGCAATCCTTACTTTAACAATGATTTTAGTAAGCTATGACACTCCAGCATTTTCACAAACGATAAATGAAGCTGATACGGAGTTATGCGAAACACTTAAGTATGCACTAATCAATAGCTTACGAGAGCCAATTGATAAAGCAATATTTGAAATTTATAAAGATGACGAAGATGCACCAGAAGGTCTTAGGTGGGATTCATATGATACGGAGATACTAAAGATAAAGCAGTTATATGGTGTAGGTGGAGCATATGAACTCACATTAAAAGTAAAACCTTTTTATCGTGCCCATATTACTTATGGTGAAGATATAATTGTAGTAAGTGCAGATGGTGAGTTAATTGATTATGAACATCTAAAAACTTATCCAAGAGTGTATTTTAACTAACAAATAGTTCTACTCTTATTCCACTAAGCACCCATTACTGGAACAACACTAACTACTATTCAGAAAGGGTTTTTAGATGTAGTTTTCGAAACAGGAATGTTGAACAAGCAAAGATACTGACAAAGTACCTTCATTGTTTAATTAAAAGGTCAGGTATAAGTGAGCTGAAAGACATAAAGACGGACATTGGTGAACTAAAAACGGAACAAGCAAGGTTAGAAGTAGGGCAACAAAAGTTACAGCAAAACTTGATTGAAAGTTTAGGGACTTATACAGAGAAAATTACTGAACATGTTATGACAAAAGCGAAGTATGGAATAAAAGAGTTTATAAAGTTGAATCTGAAATAGAGAGATTAAGCAGACAGTAAGAAAGCAAAAGCATCATAACTGTCTTTTTTCTTTTGCAATATTGTGACCTTCTTCACTTATAGTAAAACTCCCTTTTAGTTGTCTGTTTTTATTATCGTATATATTTAACATTAGTTTTAACACACTAAATAACACCCCTTTTAGCAACTATGGATAAATTTATTAATTGATTTGATACGAAAAGGGGTGTTAAAAATATGTGATTTGGTCTGTTAATTAATATGCTATTTCCTATGTTTTTCTAACAAAATGTTTTATGTTGCTTTTTCCATCTTAGCGGCTTTTTGTTCTGCTTTTTCTGTAACAAAAAGCGCAATGACCATGCCGACGAGTGATAAAATCGAAGCGAATAAGAAGGCGCTATTATAGCCGTGTAGCATGGCGTTATTGGCGACTTGCAATTCTGCTTCTTTTTCACTTAGCCCCGCTAAAATAGAAAGGTCAGGCTTGTAATTACTCATACTTGTGGTTAAGATCGTGAATAAAATGGCGGTACCGATTGAACCGGCAACCTGCTGTAACGTGTTAGCCATGGCGGATCCGTGCGCGTGCCAAGCATCCGGTATTTGGTTTAAACCGGCAGTCATGACTGGCATCATAGCCATCGCGAGGCCAAACATTCGAATGGCGTAGATGGTTGTCATAAATGCAAATGATGTATCCATGGATAAATTGGTGAACACAAAAGTTGTGACGGCTACGATCGCTAAACCAGGTACTGCTAATTTTCTTGCTCCAAATTTATCGAATAACATGCCTGTAATTGGCGACATGATCCCCATGACAATCGCACCTGGAAGTAACATTAATCCTGATTCTAATGCAGAGAAGCCTCTTAATGTTTGCATGTACATCGGCAACACCATTTCTGCACCGATCATCGACATCATTACAATCATTGTAATAATTAAGGCAAGTGTAAAAATGTTAAACTTAAAAACTTTAAATTGTAGTAATGGTGTAGCTAGTTTCAATTGACGCCAGATAAATAAAGCTAATATCACTGCACCAGCAATGATCGAAATGACCACGATTTTATCTTCCCAACCGTGTTCACCAGCAGTACTAAATCCATATAGTAAACCACCAAATCCGAAAGAAGATAGCAGGATTGATAGAATATCAATTTTTGGCTTCGTTACTCTGGTTACATTTTTAACGTAGAAAAAGGCCAACACAACCGTTAACACAACGATCGGCAACACAACATAGAACAATGCGCGCCAATGGAAGAATTCTATGATTAGACCGGAGAGTGTAGGACCGATTGCAGGGCCAAATGAAATGACGATTCCGGCCATACCCATCGCGCGACCTCGACGCTCTTTAGGGATAACTGTTAAAATAACCGTCATCATCAACGGAAGCATAATGCCTGAACCAGTTGCCTGGACGATTCTACCTGCTAAAAGTACAGGAAATACATGTGCGATCGAACTGATAAATGTTCCAAGCCCAAATATACTAAAAGCAGTTAAGAATAGTTTTCTCGTAGTAAAACGCTCAATTAAAAAAGCGGAAATCGGAATCATTACCCCATTTGTTAATAGAAAGGCAGTAGTGAGCCACTGTACTTTGTTTTCCGTAACCCCTAAGTCATCCATAATGGATGGCAGTGCAGTTGCTAGTAATGTTTCGTTTAGAATACCAACAAATGCACCAATAAGCAAAACGGCCAGCATCGGACCGGTTTTTAAATTTTCTTTATCAAAATTGTTTATTTGTTCCCCCATAAACTAGATTCTCCCCCATCTTCAAAAAATCATTTTTTCTAGTTGATCTATGATAGACCTTAATTCTTGTTCTTGTTTTAAGTAATGTAAAAGTGCTTCAACCAAGTATGGATCAGCTTCATCAGTTTTTTCTAATTCTTGTAGTTTCCTGACAGCATCTTGATATTTCTTTATTTGATCATCGGGTATATTCAAGCTATTCACTGCTATGACAAGCTCACTAAATAGCTTCTCTAGTACTTCATGATCCAAAGGCTCATGTAATTTTTCTGTATTAAACAAAGATGATTCTTTGAGAATTGGTTGTAAGTGTTGTCTTGCTGCAACTAGAGCGTCGAGACTTGAGATAATAAACTTACTTACATCTACGGTGGATATTTTTAAATCGTAAAAAATGATGAGTCCCATGTATTCCTTCATCATACCTTCGAGAATTACGGTAAGGTCACATGCTAGTAAGTCAATTGCGTCACCATAAGCTGCTTCTAGCAATTGTTTATGCATCCGCAATAAATCGGTTCGAAACTTTTCCATTAATTCCGTCATGTCATTTCCTTTTTTCGATGGAAACTCTTTGAATACGGTTAATAGAAAAGAACGATTTTTGTGTGCGAGTCCAAGTTCTGTTTCTATTTGTTTCTGAAGTAATTGTTTGTGTGAAGTATGGTCAGAACTGTCATTGTGATAAGTGAATATAGCGGCATGATGATCTTTAATTAGTTCTGTAAACAACTGTTCTTTCGAATCAAAATGATTATAAAAGGCACCTTTTGACATACCTGTTTCTTTTGCGAGTTGTTGAATAGAAGTAAGATGATAGCCGTTTTCGGAAAAAATACGTTGTGCAGTTTCTTTTAATTCTAGTTTTTTGCTCAATGAGGAACCTCCTTTCTGTGTTGTAACCGATTGGTCAATAAGGTGACTTATTGGTCAATAATCCATGATAAACATTTTATTGTACTGTTGTGAAAAAGTCAAAGAAAGGAAACTTTTAAAAAAGAGTTGACTTTATAAATAGTTTTCATTATATTTATTAATAATTTAAAATGGAACGCGATGAGAAGGACATGAGTTTTTCTATACGGTTTACAGAGAGGGAAGGGTGCTGGGATCTTCCTAACTAATAAGATAAACTTACCACCTTTGAGTAGTACTAGTGAATGAAGTAATTAGTACCGTAAAGCTACGATACAGCACAATGAGCCGTCAACTTTTTTTTGGCGGGAAGTTGGGTGGAACCACGAGACTTAAACACACATGCTCGTCCCTTTGATAGGGATGTTTGTGTGTTTTTTTAATACAAAAAAATGAATACGTGAATGCAATGATAAGGACATGAGTGATGTTTTACGGTTTACAGAGAGGGAAATCTCGGCTGCAAATTTCCTAACACGAAAACATGTCTTACCACCTTAGAGCAGTCCGGATGAACAAAGTACTCCGAACCGTGAAGCTACGATACAGCTGAAACGAAGCCATCATACAAATCTGTTTGATGGGAAGTTGGGTGGAACCACGGGTAAAAGCACGCTCGTCCCTTTTGTAGGGATGGGTGTGCTTTTTATTTTGAATAAGAGGAGTGTTAGTTATGAAACAAGAAGAAATTATTGTTCAATTTCCGGATGGAAAGGAACAGAATTATCAAAAGGGTGTGTCACTCGCAGATGTTGCAGGATCGATTAGTTCGAGCTTAAAAAAGAAAGCAGTCGGTGCGAAAGTAAACGGGGCACCTATGGATCTAAGTCATCATTTGCAGGAAGACGCATCGATTGAGTTTTATGATCTACAGGCAAATGCGGGAGTGGAAGTCATGCGCCATTCAGCGGCACACATACTTGCGCAAGCCGTAAAGCGCATATACGGAAACGTCCACTTTGGTGTGGGACCCGTTATCGAAAATGGTTTTTATTATGATGTTGAATTGGAAAAAACACTTGCAGCGAGTGAGCTTTTGGCTATTGAAAAAGAAATGAAAAAGATTGCATCCGAAAATATAATGATCAAGCGTGAAGAAGTGTCAAGAGACGAAGCGAAAGAAATCTTTGCTAAGGATCCATTAAAGCTTGAATTATTGCAAGATATTCCGAGTGAGGAAGTTGTTACTGTGTACAGACAGGGTGAATTTGTTGATTTGTGCCGTGGGCCACACTTACCGTCGACAAAGTTTTTAAAAGCATTCAAATTAACACATGTGTCTGGAGCTTATTGGCGAGGGGATAGCAACAATAAAGTGCTACAACGCATTTATGGTGTTGCTTTCTCTTCACAAGCGGAACTAGAGGAGTATTTTCATTTCTTAGAGGAAGCGCATAAACGTAACCACCGAAAGCTAGGAAATGAACTTGAGTTATTTATGTTTTCGGAGGAAGCGCCAGGCATGCCGTTTTACTTGGCAAATGGACAAATCATTCGAAATGAATTGGAGTCTTTTTTAAGGGGAATTCAACATTCTTTTGATTATCAAGAAGTTAGAACACCACTCATGATGAACCAACGACTTTGGGAGCAGTCAGGTCATTGGGATCATTATAAAGAAAATATGTATTTTTCAGATGTAGATGACCAACGCTTTGCGCTTAAACCGATGAATTGTCCAGGTCATATGTTGGTGTTTAAAAATAAGTTGCATTCGTACCGAGAGCTACCAATCCGGATGGCTGAATTTGGTCAAGTACACCGTCATGAATTTAGCGGTGCATTAAATGGATTGTTACGCGTTCGTTCTTTTTGCCAGGATGACGCCCATCTTTTTGTTAGGCCAGATCAAATCGAAGATGAAATCATGTCTGTACTAAAGCTGATTGATGATGTGTACAGTACTTTTGGTTTTGACTACGATATTGAGCTTTCGACTAGGCCAGAAGATTATATGGGGGAAGAAGCTTTATGGGACCAAGCAGAAGGGGCATTAAAGCAAGTATTATCAAAACGAGGCGTTGCATATCGAGTGAATGAAGGGGGCGGTGCGTTTTACGGGCCGAAAATCGATATTCACATTAAGGATGCTCTAAAAAGAAGTCATCAATGTGCAACTGTTCAACTTGATTTTCAAATGCCGGAGAAGTTTGATCTTACTTATGTGGATGAGCAAAATAATAAGGTGCGACCAGTCATTATTCATCGTGCTGTATTTGGATCAATTGACCGTTTTCTCGGAATATTAATCGAGCATTATGCAGGAGCATTTCCGGTATGGCTTGCACCAGTGCAAGTAAAAGTGATTGCAGTATCCAATGAAGTCCATCAACAGTATGCAGAATCAGTCAAGGATCGATTTAAGGGAGCGGGGATTCGAGTCGAATTAGATCTGCGTGAGGAAAAATTGGGTTATAAAATAAGAGAGGCACAGATGAAGAAGGTGCCTTTTATCCTCGTGGTTGGTGATAAGGAAATGGAAAACCAATCTGTTCATGTAAGAAGGTATGGAGAGCAGGAATCAGAAGCGGTGGATGTGGAAGTGTTTTTGTCGAACATAAAGCAGGTTATTGCGGGTAGAGTTTTAAATGAAGAATAAAATTTGTGAGTAGAAGGGACTGCGAGGCTTAGTGCTAAATAGTTAAGTGATTTGGATATTGGGAGGTATTGTGTTGAACAATACCTCTTATTTTTATTGCTAACTATGTCACGACGTGATATAGTAATGATATAACATATGTCATAGCGTGACATAAAGGAAGGGTTACGATGAACAAAATTATAAAAAAATACGTGCCAATGACAGAGACAGCTTTTTACATCCTTTTATCATTAACAGAACCTAGGCATGGATACGGCATTATAAAACGAGTAGAAGAGATGACGGAGGGACGTCTTATCCTCGGATCCGGCACGATTTATGGTACGTTGACAAAAATGCAACGCGATCAGGTCATAACGATTTATTCGGATGAGAAGCGGAAAACCATCTATGAAATTACTAGTTTAGGAAAAGAACTAATGCAAGTAGAGATGGGACGTTTAAAAGAACTACATGCTAATGTCTTGCGTTATGAGGAGGACTTTAAATGATAAAAAAGGTAAGGTTGTTTTGGAGTTACCAGGTAGATAAAACAGAACGATGGCTAGAAGAAATGGCGCTACAGGGTTGGCATCTTATTGGATTTAATCTTTGGAATCGTGTGTTTACATTTAAAAGAGGAGAAAAAAAGGATCTTACGTACCGCATCCAATATGGCAAGTACATCGAATTATCTCCTACATTATTAAAAAATGGCTGGAATGCAGTTGCTGCAGAAGGGAAGTGGATGTTCCTTTCGAATGAACAGCCGAATATCACGCTATATCCTGTGAGAGATGCGATGATCAAGCGGAACCGTCTGCATGCCTATCTGTTTAGCCTAATCGCGATCTTTCTCCTGTCAGTCCATATACCAATCTATTTAATCTCATTCGCTTTAGTTAACACTAGCATATTGCCAGATGGATTATGGACAATTTTACCATTATTCATAGTGGATGTTTTGTTAGCTGCTTTTGCTATATATGTTTTTAGATCGTATCGTTCGTTTGAGGTTCGGGAAATGGATGCAAGCATACATCCTATTAAGAAAGGTGAAAAGATGCGAAAAATCAAATTAGGGTGGATGTACCATTTAGAGGAAACGAAAGAGTGGCTCGAACGAATGGCTGAAGAAGGCTATGAATTAGAAAAAGTTAAAGCTGCTCTTTTCACCTTTCGTAGAAAAGAGGCGAATATGATTAAATATGAGTGTGCTTTTGAATTCAAAGTTCAGCCTTCCTTTTTTTCGACACATAAAGAACTAGGTTGGCAGCTCAAGTTTTCTTCTAATATATCTTTGTTAAATTACTCAATATGGGCAATGCCTTATGACAATGACGCGGAAGTGCCACAGTTTACGTATGATAAGAGTGAGAAAAGAGAGTCGATGAAGCGTGCTTTTAAAATGAATATCGGAATGAGTATCTATTTGATTGCTATTTTATCGTTCTCACTTTACACGAACACACAAATAATGGATGAATCTTTCATAAATTGGAGTTTTAGTGGATTCATCCGACCGGTATTATGCCTTTTATTAGTGTTGTGGTGTGTGAAATGCATGCAGATATTTTTAGGGCATAGGAAAAATATGAGGCGAATGAGATGATGAAGTAGCCATTATTGTATGGGGTTTTATAAAACATACAGGAAAATTGAGTTATTGATCAAACGTTTGTACAAATAGTATTTTATTTCTATATAGAAGAGTTTACGTAAGCACATAAGGTAATTTGTATAATGATGTTCGTTAAACGGAGAGAATTGTCCTTGAACCATGTTATCTGTCAAAGAGAATATTTCCTTGGAAATAATTGAGATGTCTTGTTGAGATATGGCGAATGTAATCTTTTGTTTTGCATATAATGTCAGGCTTGTCGAGTATAGCAAGAAAGAGTAAAAGATAGATATTTTTTTAAGTGTTAGTCGCTTACAACGAAGAAAGAGGGACTAACACTCCTTTTTTTGAGGAATCCGTTGTCACAAGAAGAGTGTAAGTTAGTTCAAGAATTGGACATATGAAAAATAATGCTATTACATATAAATGATATAAAATATAATTAGAGTTACAACATTGAAAAGGCTACCGGTGTGATAGTCTCCTTGGTTAATAAACGAAAGTGTATATTTTTTGAATAGATAATTGGAGGGTGAATGCGGGTGGGCAAAGAGAGGATTGTTGTAATTACTGGTGCAAATTCAGGAATTGGAAAGACGGCTGCGCACATGTTTGCAAAAGAGGGCCATTCAGTTGTTATGGCCTGCCGGGATCTTGAAAAAAGTAAGCATGTTCAACAGGAAATTAAAGAGGAATCGAACAATACTAGGATTGATTTGCTCAGACTAGATATGAGTTCTTTTGCGTCAATTCGTCAGTTTTGCACAGTATTTAAGGAAAAGTATGAGCGGTTAGACGTTCTAGTCCACAATGCTGCATATTTCAATCACGGTTCAACATATCGATTGAGTCCAGACAATATTGAACTCACATTTGCTACAAATACCTTTGGGCCTTATCTCATGACTACATTACTACTAGAGCATTTGAAAAAATCATCAGATGCGAGAATCCTACATGCCTCTAGTAGCATAACCAAGCATTTTTTTGACCCTAAACGACAAATTGACTTTGATCAAGTAATAGGTGAGATGGAAAATGTAAAGGGATTTAGTGTGTATAACATGTATTGTCAGTCGAAAATGGCACTTATTTTACTTACATTTAAAATGGCGAAAGAGTTTGAGCAATATGGTATCAAAGTCAATGCGCTGCAAATTAACGGTGCAAAAATGTCGAAGGAGACCCTTCAAAAAGTAACGCCAAAATGGAGAATGATAGCAAGAATACAAAATCTATTTTTTCCTCCTCCAGAAAAAATGGCGGAGATTTATGTTTACATGTGTACGTCCGATGCATGTAAGGAGATGACAGGAAAACTTATGAATGATAAGAAGGAGATAATGGTGAGAGGTGTGAAGAAGCCTAATCTTCTTATGGAGATTAAACAATTGGTAGGGACTAGCTACTATCCTTTATATGCGGATCAACAGGAAAACCAGGATAAAATGTGGGAGCTATGTGAAGAAGTAGCGAATCATAGGTAAGGTGTTTGGAGGGGAATGGGTTGGAGCATTTTGAATTTCGTCAATTAACTGCAGGAGATTGTCACCGGTTGAGAGATATCGACGCCTCGCAATATATAAAAAATGCATGGAGAGAAGTAGATGGTGAGCGCAAATTAATTGCAATAGACTATCATGATAAGGGTTGGCCGAATGGATATGATGCCCATCATCAAGCATTACTAGAAACGATAGAAAATAGCGGCATTGCGATCGGTGCTTTTGATCAGGAGCGAAAACTAGTAGGGTTTGCGAGTATGAACCGGGAGTTATTTGGTGAAAAGTACAAGTATGTTCTTTTAGACCAACTATTTATTACAGTAGAACTACGTGGTAAAGGAATTGGTAGCAAGTTGTTTATGTTAGTGGCGGAAGTTGCTAAACAATGGGAAGCAGAGAGATTATATATTTGTGCAGGCTCTGCAGAAGACACGATTCAATTTTACCATTCCATCGGATGCCGAGAAGCAGAAGAAATAAACAAAGAACTATATGAAAGTGACCCAAGAGATGTACAACTAGAGTATGTGTTGTAAACATAGGGACGGTTCTTGTGTTTCCAAATTGGAAACACAAGAACCGTCCCTGCGTTCACGTTTTGATTAAAAAGCCCCTGAACCGCCGCCGCTGCCACCAACGCCGGTTCCGCCACCAGTGCCACTGCTACTTCCATCCATCGTTGCTGCAGATACAGTTCGATCTGCTTCATTGAAATGATTGGTTAACGTTCCTGAAAGGATCATAAGCATAACCATATCGTTCGATGACACACCAAGATCAGTAGTAGGTTGAGCTGACATGTTTTTTAGGAATGCTTCATTTTTTGTCTGCATCTGTTTATTACCAGTACCGATGGCATAAATGAACGCCTTCATTTGTTCGTCACTCATCCATTCATTCCATTGCTTTTCCTCTATATTTGCGTACCTCGTGCTAAATTGTTGCCACTCTTGTTTGATTCGAACACCTTTCTCTGTTCTTGGTTGGTAAAAAAGAGCGAATCCAAAGAACGAAAAACTGAGGAAAAACGATAGAGTCATCCACCAATAAAGCTCATAAACTAAAAACAGAATAGCTGTCGGAATTAGTAACATGCCAATTATCCCGGTTGTCAGACGCATAGCAAGTTTCTTCTCCATCAATTGATTTTGTTTTATTTCAGTTTTGATCGCCTGGTACCATTCTGAAAGATATTTATGGTAGTAGGATTGATTTAGTTTCTTCTTCGTATATGTTTCAAGGTCTGAAGTAGAGAACTTTCCTTTATTACCGACCTTATAAAATAGCCAGTCGATTAATATGCTTTCGTGTTCATGATCCGTGTTTTGGTGGACCACAACAAACTCATTTTCTGTTTCTCTCTTTACGAGTCCTTTACGAACTAAATCCATTAAAGCTGCTGAAATTAACGGGCCATTCCCAGCCGTTTGTCTCATGTAGAGAATTGTTGCGGGTAGGCTCATTTCTTCTTTTGGTAAAAAGGAAGTTTGTAACGTATTTCGGTCTACTTCCCATAACGTCATTCGTTTCTTTCTCCAGGCTATAATAAATACAGTTACTAAACAAACGGTAAAGAGTCCAATCACAAATGGGGCAATTTTGCTAAAAAGGTCTTGTCGATTTTCAAAGGCGATCAATTTTTCCTTAAGTGCCGTTTGTTCGGCTATAATAGCATCACGTTTATTTTCCTCTGCTATTATGTTAGCGCTTGGGAAAAGAGACGCATCATATGCAACTTGTATATTGCCGTTTTCTCCACTCTGTACTTTCCCTAAGGCAAAGTGGGCTATACCATCTACTTCGGAATGAAGAGTATTTTGTGCTTCATCGTATCCAAATGCAATGACCTCTTCTGTTGATTGTGGAGGATGAATATAGATATCCATGTTTGCATAAGTAGATTCATTCGTACTGTCGAAAAATGACCAGTAGAATTGTGCAACATCTAAGTAACGATCTACGCCATTTTTTATGGTGTATGTAAGATCAATAGTAATACTTTCATCCGAACCACTGCGATAGACTTTGTATAGATTATTGTCCTGCTCCACTTTTAATGCTTGGTTATTTTCGTGTGCCTGAACATTCTCAATTGGTGTGTTTTCTTTCTGGTGAAGTGTACGGGTAATCCCATTAAAGTCCCCATCAAATTGATATTGATGCTGTTCCGTCACTTTCACATCACCGTTTTCTTGCAAGTAGGCGTTAATTTGTGTGTTTTCTATCGAAAAATCTACTGCCAATACCGACATTGGCCATAATAATATCGAAATCGAAAAAACAAGGAAGAATATTATTTTTTTCATGAATGGTCAACTCCTCTATTTTGTTATACGACTCAAGAGAGGAAAAGTTTCATCAAAATAAGCAGGGATGGTATTATAACGAATCCGTTTCGTCTGAGAAATCTCCAATTTTTGTTGTGGAGATGGGTCTTGTGTTTTTAAGGGAATACAAAATAATTTTATGTATATTTATATCCTAAATATTAGAAGATAAGATGTAGCAAAAAAAAGAGGTGATGGAAAATGGATATCAATCCAGATGAATTACACAATTATTTTGATGCATCTATTTTAGACTATAAGGAAGGTAGTTCTCGGTTTAGAGAAAGACTTCCTAAGATGACACAAGGTTATTTTGACTTTACCGAGGCTTGTTTTCAAGATGGTGCCATAGCTAAGAAAGAAAAACAACTAATGGCTTTAAGCATTAGCATTTATGCACAAGATGAATACTGCATTATGTACCATACGAAAGGTGCTGTCGAAAACGGTGCAACGGAGGATGAAATTATGGAGACCGTTGCAATTAGCGCAGCTTTGGGCGGAGGCGCAGCCTTCTCGCAAGGTGTTACATTAGCAATGGATACATTTGATTATTATTCAGAAGTAAAACATTAAAGTAAACAGGAAAACGGTTCTTGGTTTCCAATTTGGAAACACAAGAACCGTCCCTATGTTCACGTTTTTATTTTCCTGCTAGTTCTGTTTTCTTTGCTTCTGTTTGTTTTAGGTCGAAGCGGTCTGCATTCATCACTTTTACCCATGCAGCGATAAAGTCATGGACGAATTTTTCTTTGTTATCGTCTTGTGCATATACTTCTGCAAGAGAGCGAAGTACAGAGTTAGAACCAAACACAAGGTCTACTCTTGTAGCAGTACGAACAACTTCCCCAGTTTGGCGGTCGCTTCCTACATAAAGGTTACTTTCAGTTGGCTTCCACTCAATTCCCATATCAAGTAAGTTAACAAAGAAATCGTTTGTAAGTGTGCCAACTTTTTCTGTGAATACACCGTGTTCTGTACCATCATGGTTAGTGCCTAGTACACGCATACCACCAATTAGTACAGTCATTTCTGGTGCAGTAAGTCCAAGAAGTTGAGCTTTGTCGATCAGAAGTTCTTCTGGGCTTACACTATATTGCTGTTTCTGGTAGTTACGGAATCCATCAGCAACAGGCTCCAATACTTCAAAGCCTTCTGCATCTGTTTGTTCCTGTGTTGCATCTCCGCGACCAGGTGCAAATGGAACGGTAACATCAAAGCCAGCATCTTTTGCAGATTTTTCAATTGCAGCACTTCCACCAAGTACGATTAAATCAGCAAGGCTAACTTCTTTAGCAAAATTAGACTGAATTTCTTCAAGCGTGCTTAGTACGCGAGAAAGTTGTTCTGGTTGATTTACAGCCCAATCTTTTTGTGGAGCAAGACGGATGCGGGCACCATTAGCGCCACCACGGAAATCAGAGCCACGGAACGTACTCGCAGAGGCCCATGCTGTTGTGATTAATTCACTAACAGTAAGTCCTGAATCTAAGAGTTGTGTTTTAAGGTTTTCTACATCTACTTCTGTTAAATCATAATTACCTGCTGGAACTGGGTCTTGCCATATGAAATCTTCTTCCGGAACTTCTGGACCAATGTATCTTGCTTTAGGTCCCATATCACGGTGAAGAAGTTTAAACCACGCACGTGCAAATGCATCAGCAAATTCTTCAGGATTTTCATGGAATCGACGAGAAATTTTTCCATATTCAGGATCATGACGCAATGCTAAATCTGTTGTAAACATCACGGTTTGTACTTTTTTCGAAGGATCTTCTACGTCTGGTGCAAGATCCTCCTCTTTAGGATCAACAGCAAGCCACTGCCATGCGCCTGCAGGACTTTTCGTTAGCCACCATTCATATCCGAATAACATATCAAAGAAACCATTATCCCATTTGGTTGGGTTAGGCGTCCAAGAGCCTTCAAGGCCACTAGTGATTGTATCTCGGCCTTTACCACTGCCATATGTGCTCTGCCAACCAAAGCCTTGTGCTTCAATTGGAGCAGCTTCTGGTTCTGGTCCAACGTGAGCAGCATCACCAGCACCGTGTGCCTTACCAAAGGTGTGACCACCAGCGATTAGTGCAACTGTTTCTTCATCGTTCATTCCCATACGACCAAATGTATCACGAATATCATGAGCAGCAGCAAGTGGATCTGGCTTACCATTTGGACCTTCTGGGTTTACATAAATAAGTCCCATCTGCACAGCCGCAAGTGGATTTTCAAGATCACGTTCACCTGAATAGCGCTTATCGTCTAGCCATTCTTTTTCTGCGCCCCAATAAACGTCTTCTTCTGGATGCCAAATGTCTGCGCGTCCTGCACCGAAACCAACTGTTTTTAATCCCATGTCTTCAATCGCAACATTCCCTGCTAACACAAGTAAGTCAGCCCAAGAAATTTTATTTCCATACTTTTGTTTAATTGGCCATAGTAAGCGGCGTGCTTTGTCTAAGCTAGCGTTATCTGGCCAGCTATTAAGTGGAGCGAAACGTTGAGAACCAGTACCACCACCACCTCGGCCGTCACCAGTACGATATGTACCTGCAGCGTGCCAAGACATACGGATAAAGAATGGACCATAATGACCGTAATCAGCAGGCCACCAATCTTGACTGTCTGTCATGAGATTATGCAAGTCTTGCTTCAATGCATCGTAGTCTAGTTTTTTAAACTCTTCTACATAATCAAAGTCTTCACCCATTGGGTTTGATTTCTTGTCATGCTGACGTAAGATGTTCAGGTTTAATGCGTTTGGCCACCAATCTCTATTTGTCGTACCACCAGATGTCTGACTCGTAGCACTACCGTGAAATGGGCAACCTTCAATATTAGCATTCTCTTTCTTGTCCATATAGTTCCTCCTCCAAGTTAAAGTGACGAAAATAATTATGTTTTTATAGTAGAAACTACTAAACAATAATTATTTTAATCTCTATAATTCTATTATAAATAAAACTTACGTAAATATGGACAAAAAAGCACCGATTCTTTAAAAAAAATTAAAACGCAAATGACACAAAATGTACAAAAAGCAGAAACACGGGGACGGTTCTTGCGTTTCCATTCTATGAAATGGAAACACAAGAACCGTCCCCGTGTTTACGTTACACTCGTATATAGTCTGTGTAGACGGGTTGTAGTCCTTTGCTGCGAATGATTTGGTCGATTTCGCTTACGTCACGTTCGTCTGAGATCTCAAACTGTTCGTCGCCTTGTTGCTCATCACTATGCCCACCAACTCCGACGTTTACGCCAGCAGACATTTTGTTGGCCACCATTCCGATTACTTGGTCTCGGAATCCTGCTCTTTCACGTGTTGAGATCGTAACGCCTGCGTACGGCATGAATAAGCGATAGGCTAGCATCACTTGTAGTAGCTCTTTCTCATACACATCTTTAGAATTATTATCTGCATTGTTAATGTAAGGTTTAATTCTAGGTGTGGAGAACGAGATCTCTGCATGTGGATACTTTTGTTGCACAAGATGAGCATGTAAACCTGCTGCAAAAGCATCCTTTCTAAAATCATCTAACCCAAGTAGTGCACCAAAGGCAACCCCGCGTAATCCACCTTTTAATGCGCGCTCCTGTGCATCAAAGCGATATGGAAAACTACGTTTCGATCCCCATTTGTGTACTTCTGCATAGGTATCTGTGTCGTATGTTTCTTGGTAAACGGACACGAAATCAGCACCACACTCACGGATGAAGGTATATTCATCTGTATTAAGCGGATAAATCTCAATCCCGATAGTAGTGAAATATTTAGTTGCTAGTTTAACAACGTCGCCGATATATTGAACATTTGATTTATAACGGGACTCGCCAGTAAGTAACAAAATTTCCTTAAGTCCCGTATCGGCAATGGCCTTTAGCTCTTCTTCTGCATCTTCCATTGATAAAAGCGCACGTTGAATTTTGTTCGTCGCTTTAAATCCACAATAAACACATTCATTTGTACAGTAATTGGCAATGTATAAAGGTGTGAATAGCGAAATCGAATTTCCAAAATGCTTTCTCGTTTTTGCCATCGCTTTTCTAGCCATTACTTCTAAATAAGGCATTGCTGCCGGCGACAATATGGCTTTATAGTCCTCAAGCGATAAATGCTCCTTGCTAAGTGCTTTTTCTACATCAAACTTCGTATATTGCTTATAATCGTATTCCCCTATAGCTGTTAATACTTTGTCCATAAGGTCAGATTCAATAACTTCCATCCCGTCCTGATACGCCATATGATCTACGATTCGTTTAGCCATCATTAACCCTCCAAAAATCCTGTTAGTGGACTAGATGCTTCCCCTTCAAATTCCAACACACGTCCTAAACCTGCAAGATAAGCATTGCGTCCTGCTTCAATCGATTGTTTGAATGCTTTCGCCATCAGTGCGACGTTGCCTGCTGTTGCGACAGCTGTATTACACATAATCGCGTCAACTCCCATTTCCATTGCTTCACATGCTTGAGACGGGCGACCGAGTCCAGCATCGACAATGATAGGTAAGTCAATTTCGTCTACTAGAATTTGAATGAAATCCTTTGTGCTGAGTCCTTTATTACTTCCAATTGGAGACCCTAAAGGCATGACAGCAGCTGCACCTGCGTCGACTAAAGAACGAGCGGCATATAAATCTGGATACATATATGGCATAACGACAAAGCCTTCTTTTGCAAGGATCTCGGTTGCTTTCGTAGTTTCATAGTTATCCGGTAGTAAGTACTTCGAGTCAGACATTACTTCCACTTTGACAAACTCCCCACATCCAAGCTCCCTCGATAAACGAGCAATTCTTACTGCTTCTTCTGCATTTCTGGCACCGGATGTATTTGGTAGTAACGTGATGTTATTTGGAATGTAATCTAAAATATTTTCTTCTCCACCCGCATTTGCACGACGTAAAGCAAGTGTCACCATTTCAGCCTCTCCATGTTCAATAACTGCTTTGATTAACTCTAATGAAAATTTCCCCGAACCTAAAATAAATCTAGATTGAAATTCACGACCACCGATCATTAACTTGTCACTCATATTGTCAAAATCCTCTCTCGTTTTGAATGATGTCTTGTGTTTCCTAGACTTGTTTATTATTAATCTCTCAACCTCCACCGACAAATCGGACGATTTCCAACGTGTCAGTATCGCTTAGCTGCACATTAGCATACGTATCTCTTGAAACAATTTCCCCGTTATATTCCACTGCGATTGTTGTCACATCATAATTTTGACTGGTTAAAAATGCATACAAAGTCTGTCCATTCTTTAACGTAACGGTAGTGCCATTTACTCTCATGTATATTACACCTCCTAAATTTTTCCATTAAAAAAGCACAAAACGAGTTAACACCCTTTCGGTGGTGTTCCCCATTTTGTGCTTTCGATGTATGAATTTATAGTACAATCATATAAAAAATACGATTCCTCGTCAAGGGTTGTAAACAGGGGGACAGATCTTGTAAGCAAGGGGACGGTTCTCCCGTTTCCATAAATGGAAACAGGAGAACCGTCCCCTTGCTTACACCTAAATTTTTATAAAGTTAAGTTAGAATCGTTAACTTTAGTTAAACCTAGTCTTCTTAGACCAGCTAGATCTAGAATGCTAAATCCAACCTTAGAGAAAATAGGTAAAATAATAAAAGCTAGTAAATCAACAATGCTTTGCGTAAGCCCTAAACCAGATGGTCCCAATAACCAAACTGTAGGATAAGCAATCCAAAACAAGGTAAGATATAAGGCTGTACGGGTATAGTGTTTCCCTAACTCCTCAGATGAAGTTGTTGCTATTTGGCGTAGAGGGTACCAAATAATATATAGGATAATAACAAGTGCGATTACGCCAAGACTATACCAAATATATTTCTGTGCTCCCTCAGAGAAATCTGCAATTAAACCTGTCAAAATCATAAACACATCTGCACCTATTAGTGATCCGATAATAGCCTTATCTTTCTGCTTTTTGTAGAACATTGCTGTTAAGGAAAGGGCGAGTAAGAGCAATGGTGTTGTGACAACCCAATCGAGATATCTTGCAAAGTAAATCGTTCTTTCATTCATTTCTAAGAAGCCCTGTCCCAAAGCAATGGACATGTATGCGGTGCCTGACCAACAAGGAATAAAGATTGCAATTACATATTCATATCTAGGTACTCCAGAGGGGTTTCTGCTCAATAAATAAAAATATAGAGCCCCAATTGCCATAATGATAAAATAAATCCAATGTAATGTGTACATTAAATATCTCAACCTCCACAAATTAACTTGTTACTCAGTATAGGGAAGTTTCCTGCTTTTCATACAAAAGGAAACATGGGGACGGTTCTTGTGTTTCCAAAATGGAAACGCAAGAACCGTCCCCATGTTTCCAAAAAAATTGTTACAACTTTATAGACATGGATCATTTTTGTTTGGGTATGTGATGCAGATCACAATGTCTGTTTAAACTTCTAAGTAAAATAAGGATATAAATAAAACTAAATAGTTTATAAAACTTCAATAGAATAGGAGTGATCATAGTGGCAAAGCAAAAGTTAGTCATGATTGGTAATGGTATGGCTGGTGTGCGAACAATAGAAGATTTGATAAAAGAAAATCCAGATGCCTATGAAATTACTATATTCGGTAAAGAACCGCATCCGAATTATAATAGAATCCAACTATCCAACGTACTTCAAGGGGATATGTCGATTGAGGATATTATCTTAAACCAATTAGATTGGTATGAGACAAATAAGATACAATTATTTACTGGAGAAACAGTGGTCGATATAGATCTAGATAATAAAGAAGTTATTTCTGATCAAGGGCAACGTGTTGCTTATGACAAATTAATTTTTGCAACAGGATCCTCTCCATTTTTTATCCCAGTAGAAGGCATTGATAAACAAGGGATTATCGGGTTTCGTGATGTGAGTGATTGTGAAGTGATGATCAAAGGTGCGGAGGAATATCAAGATGCGGTCGTTATTGGTGGCGGTTTGTTGGGGTTAGAGGCTGCCAAAGGATTAAAGAATCTCGGCATGAATGTATCAGTTGTCCATCTAATGCCGCATTTAATGGAGAGACAGCTTGATGCAGCAGCTGGTGCGATGTTAAAACAAGAGCTAGAAAAACAGGGCATTAACTTCCTGATGGAAAAACAAACAGTAGAAGTGTTAGGTGATGAACGTGCGACAGGATTACGGTTTAAAGATGGTTCAGAAGTAAAAGCCAATCTAGTCGTAATGGCCGTTGGTATTGTGCCAAATAAGGAATTAGCACAACAGGCAGGCATTGTAACAAACCGTGGGATTATCGTGAATGATTTTATGGAAACAAACATAGAAGATCATTATGCAATCGGAGAATGTGCGGAACACCGCGGCATCGCTTATGGACTAGTTGCTCCATTATACGAACAAGCAAAAGTTTTAGCAAAACGCCTTGCCAATGTTCCAACAGAGCCATATGAAGGTTCAGTAACCGGAACGCAGTTAAAAGTAGCAGGCGTGGATTTATATTCTGCCGGTGAAATAGAGGGGGACGATCAAACAAAAGCAATCCGTGTGCATAATGAGTTCGAAGGTGTCTATAAAAAAGTACTCATTCGAGATAACCATGTAGTTGGAACTGTGCTTTACGGGGAAACAACAGAAAGCACAAGACTATTTAGAATGTTATCCAATAAAGAAGATGTTCGAGATATGACGAGCCTTTCTATTCTACAAGCAGCAGGTGAAGCAGAAGAAGATGATGTAGCAGCGATGGCGGATGAAGTTGTTGTTTGTGGGTGCAATGGGGTTACGAAAAAAACAGTTGTTGATGCTATTCATGCTCATAATCTCACAAGTGTAAACGAAGTCGGAGGATGCACTAACGCAGGTCGTTCTTGTGGTCGTTGTAAGCCGCTCATTGGTCAGATATTGGAGCACACACTTGGTGATAGCTTTGATGGGGCGGCAGCTAAAGATGCGATCTGTAGCTGTACGACGCTAGACCGTGATGAAGTCGTAGCTGAGATTAAAGAAAAAGGCTTAACATCCGTAAAAGAAGTCATGCATGTATTAGGTTGGAAAAATGAAGAGGGTTGTTCGAAATGTAACCCTGCACTTAATTACTACCTAGGAATGATTTATGCAGATTATAAAGATGAACGCGATGCGCGTTTAGTGAATGAAAAAATGCACGCGAATATCCAGAAAGATGGCACTTACTCTGTTGTTCCTCGTATGTATGGAGGTGTAACGACTGCGGAAGATTTGAAAAAGTTAGCGGAAGTCGCAACAAAATATGAGGTACCACTTGTCAAACTTACTGGTGGACAACGAATTGGGTTGTTTGGGATTAAAAAGCAAGACCTACCAAGCGTTTGGGCAGAGTTGGGTATGCAGTCAGGTTATGCGTACGGGAAAACACTTCGTACAGTAAAAACTTGTGTCGGAGCGCGCTTCTGCCGTTATGGTACCCAAGATTCTATGGGCCTTGGGATGGAGCTAGAGAAAAAATTTGAACGAATCGACACACCACACAAATTTAAAATGGGTGTATCTGCTTGTCCACGTAACTGTGCCGAATCTGGAATTAAAGATATTGGTGTTGTTGGTATTGATGGTGGTTGGGAGATTTATGTAGGAGGAAACGGTGGTACCGATCTTCGTGCAGGAGACTTGCTATATACAGTTAAAACAAAAGAAGAAGTCATGGACATTGCAAGTGCGTATCTTCAATACTACCGTGAAACAGGACATTACTTGGAACGTACATCGAAGTGGGTGGAACGGATGGGGCTAGACCATATTAAATCCGTGATCGAAGACGAAAAAGTAAGACGTGAACTCATTAGCCGTATTGACCAAACACTAGAGAGATATAACGAACCTTGGCAAGAAGCGATTGAGAGTGACGAAATCCAAGGAAAATACTATCGTCCAGTCGTTACGAATTAAGAAGGAGAGGTGGAATAGATGACAACACAAACAAGGGTGAAAGTAGCGAAATACTCGGATTTGCCCGTCCGTAATGGCGTAGCTATAACCGTTGGCTCAGAAAAAATTGCTTTATACAAAGTAACATCTGGTGAAGTATATGCGATTGCAGACAAAAGTCCACATCCAAAAGGTGGTGTGCTTTCCGAAGGTTTAGTGAGTGGGCATTATGTGTTTTGCCCGGTCTATGATTGGAAAATATCTTTAGCCGATGGTCAGGTACAAGCGCCTGACCAAGGCCAAGTGAAAACTTATGAAGTAGAAATCGAGCGGGATGAAGTTTTTCTAAGACTATAACAACAGGAAGGGTGACGATAGGTGAAACAGGGGAAGGTGTATTTAGTTGGTGGGGGACCAGGGGATAGCAAGCTTATTACGGTAAAAGGAAGAGAAGCAATAGAAAAAGCGGATGTAATCATCTACGACAGATTAGTTAATCCGCAATTATTAGCTTATGCCAAAGCAGACTGTGAATTGATTTTCGGTGGGAAATTGCCAAAACGTCACTTCCTTCGTCAAGAGCAGCTTAATGCGCTGTTAGTGAAAAAAGCACGTGAAGGAAAAGTCGTTGTTCGTTTGAAGGGTGGAGATCCTGGCGTATTTGGACGTGTGGGAGAAGAGGCGGAAGAGCTCAAAAAAGCTGGGATTGATTATGAAATCGTACCAGGCATTACATCTGGAATTGCTGCTCCCATCTATGCCGGAATTCCAGTGACGCACAGAGATTATGGCACATCTTTTGCGATGGTAACTGCTCACGGAAAAGCGAATGATGGTAAACCAGTGATTAACTTTGAAAGTCTCGTTGGCATTGATACAATCGCTTTTTATATGGGAATTGCTAATCTCTCTTATATTAGTGAAAACCTGATTCAACATGGGAAAACCCCTAATACACCTGTCATCCTGTTGCAGTGGGGTACGTACGGTCGTCAACAGCAACTCGAGGGACGTTTAGATACGATTGCAAAACAAGCAGAAGCAGTTAAGTTTCAAAATCCAGCGATTATTTTAGTTGGGGACATCGTCAAGGTTCGTGACAAAATGAGCTGGTTTGAACATAAACCGTTAGTAGGACGTCATATTTTATTAGCGAGAACAAGTAATCAAGAGAGTACGTTAAAACAACAATTAGAAGAACAAGGTGCAGAGGTAATAGATTTTCCGAAATGGAAGAAAACACCTGCTCCGATTGACCAGACTAAAGTAGCTAAGCTAACAACTTATAATTCTATTTATTTTTCATCACCGGAAGTAATCGAAGACTTTTTTGAGATTATTATGGAAAATGAAATAGATATTAGAACGATTCAGGCTACGTTTTATGTAGAGTCGGTTAAGTCTCAAGCATTATTAAAGAAACGAGGTTTGCTAGCAAAAATCGAAAAGGTAGATGCTATTGCTGGGGAGAATGGATTAATTGTGAAAGAAAAACTATCTTATGAAGAAAAGATAGAAACAAAGCATGATATATTCGTAACGAGCATAAAAGAGATTGATCCAAATTCTGTCGAGGTTTTTCAAAGAACGATGGATTCACTCCGTTTTGATACATTGATTTATCCAAGTAGCAATTCTGTTCATGCATTGCACGAAGGACTCGAAAAATGCGACTTGGAGCCAGAACAAATAGTTAGAGGGTTAACGACCTGTTGTTTAGGGAATCATACAAAACAGGAATTAGCAGGTCTGGGGATGAAAGTTGATGTCATGCCGTCATCTCCAAGTGTAGCTGCGTTTGTGAAAGCATTCATTGATGAACATACACTAGAGGAGGAGCGCAAGTGGATGCAATTGTCTATGTAGGACATGGGAGCCGTGCCGAAGCTAGAAATAAAGAATTTATTCAGTTTATGGACATGGTCTATCCGCAGATCCCGGTAGATGTGCAAACCTATGCTTTTTTAGAGCTAGCAGAACCGAGTATTACCGATGCAGTGACGGACTGTATTCGTAAAGGAGCAACGCGTGTCACGGTTGTGCCAATTCTATTGCTATCAGGTATCCATGTTGTGGAGGATATTCCGAATGAAATCGCGGAGATATGCTCTCAATATCCTAATATAGATATCGATCAAGTAGGGCCACTAGGTGCAGATGAAGTTGTAGTAAATGTGTTAAAGGCAAGATTGGATGAGGCAATTGGCGAACTGCCAAATAAAAAAGCGGTACTACTCATTTCACATGGTAGTAGGAATAAAGATGCGCCTCACGAATTTGAGCAGTTAGCTAGCCAACTGAAAGAGATGCTTCCTTTCGATGCCGATGTTTCTACCGCATATTTAAAAACGACACAACCATCGATAGAGCAACAATTAGAAAAAATGGCGATGAATCAGTATGATGAGATTTACGTCATTCCACACTTTTTATTCGCAGGTGGTTTTGTGAAGACAATAGAAAATGTGCTTGATAATTATCATGATCGTATGCCAAAAACCAAACTGATTTGCTGTGAGCCTACAGGATTCGATCAGTCCTATACGGAACTTATTGAAAAACGACTAGAATAAGTGTAAGCAGAGGGACGGTTCTTGTGTTTCCAAAATGGAAACGCAAGAACCGTCCCCTTGTTTACGACTTCATAATTATTTCACATTTAGGTTTTATAATGTTGGGTGCTAAGTGATAGGGGGAGATATAATGAAATTAAAACGAGCAATAGTAGTAATGTTTCTTTTTATACTTATAGTGGCAGCCTGTGATAACACAACGGAAAATAAGGAAGATTTTCTTGGTGAGGTGGTCGAGGTGGAAATTGAACTAGAGCCTGAAACGCCACGAGTGAATACGGATACAACCATAAAAGCTATAGTCACCCAAGGTAAGGACAAAGTGAATGATGCGAATGAAGTGATATTTGAAGTCTGGAAAGAGGGGCAAGAGGATCACGAAATGATTGAAGCGTCCAATCAGGGTGATGGTATTTATTCGATCACAAAACAATTTAAGACAGAGGGAAATTACTTTGTCGTGTCCCATGTCACTGCACGAGACATGCATGTTATGCCTAGAAAGGCATATACAGTTGCAAAGTAGTATGGAATCTATACATAATGAAGTAAACGATTAGTCACCAAGATGAACAGAGACCAAAAATAAGATGGTGAAAAAATGAAGAAATATCATGCGATGATCTTACTTGTCATTACTATATTTTTAAATGGATGTAACGAAGAAAAGATATCCATACCAAATAATATGAATGATTCTGTGATGATCTCCCACTTGAAAGAGCCAATCATGTCATTTATTGATGAAGATACTTTCGAAGTAGCAACGAGCACGTTACCATACAGAATAACAGCTATGGCAAAAATCAGCCCCAATTCTGTTGTCACTTCTGGAGAACAGGTTGAGCATTTACATCTGCTTGATTTAGAAAATGGACATATATCGGAATTGCATAAAAGTGGCATAGGTGTCAATGAGTTGTTATATCAAGCAGATGCAAATTTGCTTTTTTTTGCGAATAGTGAGGAGCATACGGTTGGGATTTTAGATGTAAATAGTAGGGATGTTATTGCAAATGTTCCGGTTGGACATGTTCCCATTGCAATGACGTTGGATTCAACAGGCAAGCTTTTATACGTGGTAAATTCCGAGGATGCAACAGTATCTGTTCTAGATATACATGCGGAAAAAGTGGTAAACAGCATTTCAATCATGACCCGCCCGAACGGTGTATTTTTTGATGGGGAATATCTGTGGATTGGTGGACATGGGGAGTATGGGACACTTAACAAATATGTTATTTTATATGATCCTACATCTGGAGAAGAAGTAGATCGCATTGAGGTTGGATTAATGCCAATTGCTATCTATAGTGACCGTTCAAGTAACGTTGTTTATGTAATCTGCCATGGATCCAATACTGTTGTAAAACTGGATGTTAAAGAAAGAACGGTAATCGACTCGGTTGAGGTCGATGCAAATCCATATGCGATCAATGGTGATGAGGCGAATTTATATGTCACGAGCATAGATGGCAACACCTTATCGATTATAAATAAAGAAGATTTTCATGTAGTAAAAAAAGTTCAATTAGAGGATGGACCATATCGAGTGATTTTAGGTGAAAACAATGAGTAGATATAAGATATTAATCGCGGATGATGAAGAGCAAATGCTTTTGCTATTATCCTCCTACTTAGAAAGTTCTGGCTTTGCTATTACAACGGCAGGTAATGGAAAAGAAGTGCTAGATCTCTATCATCAACAAGTTTTTGATTTAGTAGTGTTAGATATTATGATGCCTGAAGTGGACGGGTTTACGGTTTGTAAAAAAATTCGTGAAAAGTCCAATGTGCCAATCATTATGCTAACAGCAAAAAGTGAAGAGTTAGATCGTATTCACGGGTTGAAAATTGGAGCAGATGACTATATTGTGAAGCCGTTTAGCCCTAAGGAATTGGTTGCGCGCGTAGAAGCATTACTAAGAAGATCATTAAATTATAATCAAAGACAAGATGTCATTTCAATAGGCGACTTGGTCGTCGATTTAGTAGGGCATAAGGTAACCGTTAATGGAAAAATTATAAATCTAACGCGCAAAGAGTTTAATCTCTTGGAGTTTTTTATTCATCATAAAGGACAAGTATTTGCACGAGAGCAATTGTTAGATCGGATTTGGGGTTTAGAAAGTACTGGAACGCTTAGAACCGTCGATACACATATTAAGACACTCCGATTAAAATTAGATACTGCAAGTGATTATATAAAAACAGTTTGGGGAGTTGGGTACAAATTCGAGGTCTGAGATTTGTTTCAATGTTTGGATTAAAGCATAAGATTTGGACAACGATTATGGTTGTAGCCTTATGTACGATTGTAATCGGAACAGGTCTAACGTATTTTTTATATGAGCAGTTTTACGTGGAAAAACAAAGAGCGACCTTAGTCATGCAAGGGGAGGAGCTCGAGAACTTTTACCATACATCGCAAGCAAAACAAGAATTTTTACAACGTGTTGCGTGGACAGATCAGACATCTGATGCAAATGTGTTATATACAGAAGATCCAATGATGCTTAGCGCAGGTATTCCTGCAGAAGGATTTTCTGATACAAGTTTGATCACTTTTGAAGAACGACAACAATTGTTGGAAGGGGATCAAATTACTTTTATAAGACAACATCCAAGGTTTGATCAAGATATATTAGCCGTTACGATTCCTTTATTACAGGAAGATCAATTAGAAGGGGCTATTTTTCTCTACATGCCACTTACGGCAATGGAGGAGCCTTTTCAATCAATTAGGCTTGTTTTATTTATATTTCTCATCGTTCTTTTAATTGTGATCACATGGATTGGTCTTAAGATGACAGATCACTTAATCAAACCTCTAAAAGAGATGGAAACAATCTCCTACCAAATGGCTCAAGGTGATTTTTCTAAACGGATTATAGTAAGTAAACAAGATGAAATTGGGAATTTATCTAACTCGTTTAATACGCTTGCTGCATCGCTCGAGGAAGTAGACCAGAAGCGGAGAGAGTTTTTGCAAAATGTATCCCATGAACTTCGGACGCCACTAAGCTATATCAAAGGTTATACAGAGGTTCTTCAGGAAGATTTTGTAGATGAAAAGAGTAGAGAGAATTATTTGTCGATCATCAATAATGAGGTCGCACGTTTAATACGTTTGGTCAATGACCTGTTGGACTTAGCGCAGTTAGAGGATGACTCTTATCCGATGAAAGATGAGCCTTTGCCATATGCGCAACTTATTCTTGATGTTGTAGAACGATTTGAGTTATTCGCAAAACAAAAACAAGTAACCATTGAAGTAGAGGTGGACCACGACATCGTTGTAAGTGGTGATGCGGATCGACTAGAACAAGTGGTCAGTAATCTGCTAGATAACGCCATTCGGTACACACCCAATGGGGAAAAAATACTGGTAGGGTTGGCACAAGAAGACAATCAAGCACAATTACTGATCCAAGATGATGGTCCAGGTATTCCGAAAGAAGATTTACCAAAAGTAGTGGAACGATTCTACCGCGTAAATAGTGCCAGAACAAGAAAAGAAGGCGGCACAGGCATCGGCCTATCGATCGTCTATCAAATCATAAAAAAACACAAAGGTGACCTAACCATCGAATCAGAAGAAGGAAAAGGAACCACAGTCAAAATAACCATCCCCCAATTCTCGTAAACGGGGGGACGGTTCTTTTGTTTCCATTTTTTGAGTTGGTAGCCAGTTTGGAAAGAGCAAGGTCACTCTTTCCTTAGAAAGAGCAAGTCATTCTTTCATTAGAAAGAGCAAATCCCTCTCCCTTATGACAAAGAGCTATCCCACTGTCCTACTATGCATTACGATGCAAATCTAATAACTGTAATGTTGTCCTTTCATTATCTTCGCTTCGTTTAAAATCTTGTACTACTTTTCCTTCTTTCATAAAGTAAATCGTATCACCTAAGTCTGCTGCAACGTCCATCATATGAGTGGACAGGACAACAATTGTTCCGGTTTGTTGCACTTCTTTTACAATACGGACGAATTCGTTAATCCAATAGGGATCAAGTCCGTTTGTTGGCTCATCCATTAATAATAGTCTGGGTGACCCTAATAGTGCCTGACCAAATAAAAGTCGTTGCCGCATTCCTTTCGATAGTCGCTTTATAATTTCATCTTTTTTCTCCATAAGTCCAATGCGCTCCAAAATCGCAGGTACTTGGTCTTTAGAAGCGCTCGGTCGATAAGAAGCATAGAATGCTAGCATTTCCTGCACAGATATAAAGGGTTGTGCAGGGAAACTATCAGGCATATAGCCAATATGCTCCACGTAGTGTTCACGAGCTTGCCCCAGGTTAATGTCATCCAGCATTACATTACCAGTAGTTGGCGTAGATAAGCCAGCTAAGATTTGAATCATCGTACTTTTCCCGGCACCGTTCCCTCCACATAAGACAACACACTGACCAGGTCCTGTTTCAAAGGAAAAAGGAGATAATGCTTCATTATGTTTATAGCTTTTTGAAATATGCTCTACTTTTAATGTCATTATTACAACTTCCTCCTTTGTAATTTCCAGCCGGCGATGGTTAGAACAGTGGCTAGATAAAGAACGGTATAAATCACAAGAACTGGTAAAGACAATGTCATCTTGAAAAAGGTAACTAACGTATCAAATTCCTGACCGAAAACAGCCCCTCCACCAAACTGGACAACAAAAAAGACACGGACTAATTCAGCTGGATTTAGAAAGAGAGTAATTCCTAACACGTTAGCAATAAGTGGATACGGTACAAATTGTAAGATGGCAATTAATAGACTTGCCCACATCATAATAAAGATGAACCAAATAACAACAGAACTCATAAGCGCTTGCCAACGTGTAGAGGCAAATGTACCTATTAAAATTCCTATGCCTAAGAAAAAGCTAATCAAAAATAGAGCAAACAGATAGATGAGTACCATCCATTTTAGGGAGACGGGAAATTGTAAGATCGTGCAAAGGACCATGCTAATGCCATAGCTAACACTAAAGACAGCAATTTGAGCAACTAGTTGCCCAACAAATTTTCCTACCACATAACGAAAAGTGGATATTGGATAGGTGCTAAGCAATGCCCATTGACCACTTTCTAGTTCATTCGTAATGGATAAAGATCCAATAATTAACATAAAAAGAGGGAGAAGATATAAAAGCAAATTGATGATCGTACCCAACACATTTGTATAACCGTCAAATTGTGGTAAGCCTCTATTTAGCAAAAATAACAAGCTAATTACAACGGTCCACAGAATCACAAAGGTGAAAGATGATGGTTGTCTTAGCGTCGTTCTCCATTCGGTAAAAAATGCTGTTTTCATCGTATCCATCCTTACTTAGCGAATTAAAGAAGACGGTCTACTTATCAAAAAGTGACCGTCTTAGGCCTACTAATTATTCATGGTCCTCGTGGTCCGAGTTAGTTTCACTATCATGATTCATGTCCATTTCTGTATCCGTTTCATCAGCGTGGTCTTCGTGCCCACTGTGCCCTTCCTCACCAGCATGCTCTTCTCCATGGCTATGCTCTTCCATATCCATACTCATTGCCCATGCGTGATTTTGCAGGTCATCATACGATAATAAATTGCCTTCGTTTTCTGCAATGAATTGCTCTGCATCTTCTGCGCTTTCAAAAGATACAACATTGTAACTCATCGGTGTTTGGATAGATGGATTAAATACATAGGTTGCTTGGTCGCCCTCAATCCATTCTTTCGTATGGTAGTCTCTTACAAACTGTGCTGCGACTTCCTCTGATTCATTTTCATCAAACCACGTGTACATACAACCAATATCGTCAAATACGTGAACTTTTTCATTGGAAAGGATTACTTGTGTAGCAAACGCACTATCCTTTACTTGCATATTACAGATGGCGCATGTATCTGTAGACTCATCAATGGCAACGGGTTCGACCTCGTTATTCCCACATCCTGCTAACAGGATAAAGGAAAGTAGCAATAGACCTAATATTTTACTAATTTTCATATACGTTTCCTCCTAAATGTAAATAATTTAATTCCTATAAGGGTTAAGCAACTGCCTAGAACCAGTTTTAGAATAGTAGGTAATAGTTGAAACCCATCTTCTTCGTGTGTAATCGGTGGTTGCATTAATGGATAGGCATCTTGCATGACAGTCTCTTTTGGTACTTTAAATAACGCTTCGATTACGGTCATGCTTGGTGAATCAAAAAATAATTGATACGCAGGGACATCCTCTGTTAATAAGAGATAAAGAGGTTCTGCCTGATATGGAAAAATACTAACGCCTTCGCTTTGTTTTTCAAGTTTGATGGAGGAATCCCAAAAGTTTCGCTCCACGTCATTTTCTGTGCTATTCACAGCTTGAAGTTCATTGACATTCCCATTGAAACTGTTGTCAGAAATAAGGTTGTCCTTTGTGGTATTAAATTGCAGTCCGATAAAATTGCTAGTAATCCCATTTTGCGTAAGGCTATTATCCTCAGCAGAGATCATGTTAATGCCAATACGATTTTCACTTAGTGTATTTTCTGTCACGGTTGCTTGATGTGCATCAAACAGGAAAAGGCCCTGTGAATTAACATTAAGATTATTTTCACTAAACGTATTTCCAGTTATCGTTGCGTTGGTCGAGGTCATCACCATGGCCCCTGTGAAATTTTGATACGAATGATTTTCTTTTATAAGTACATCATCTGAATACATTAGGTGAATCCCATATCTCGCAAACTGAATATCATTTTCTGAGATCTCACTATCACTACTTCTCTCAAGGTATATACCATCAATCACAGTTTCGATTTGGACTCCTTGGATTCGGTTCTGTGATGATTCCCAAACATCAATCCCATTACTAGTGCCATTTGTTGTAATACTTCCACCTTCAATAACAGAATTTGTTACGCCGTCAAACTGAATCCCAATACTCTGGCTATTCACATGGAGTTTTTCAAGGTGGATGTTATCACCTGATACGAAAATTGCTGGTTCACTTATACTTGGTTCAGGATCCTCGCAATGCTCTATCTTAATGTTTTCTAGCCGTACGTGATCACTTTCTACTTGAATAATCGGTTGATTAGAGCATGAACGAATAACCGTATGATCTGATCCGATTAGGGTGACTGGCTTTGAAATAGTGATTTCCTCTTCATACGTATGGTCCAGTAAAGTAACTGTACCGCCTTCAGGTGTTTCATCAATTAATGTTTGAAGATGACCTTGAGCTGAAACGGAAGGAACATAATAGGGAAATAGATTCAACAAACCTAGTAAGATCGTAAGTTTGAGAAATGCTTTTAATTTCACAACCTAAGATCATCTCCTTCTAAAAAGTAATTCCATCTGTTGATGGATCATTGCGATACAGTATGTAATCATAAGTGAGATTTGTGAAATAAGAATGAAGTTTTTGTGTAGTGAAAATGAAAAGTGATACACCTTAGTTATTATTGGTATATTTTGACTATTATAAACAGAGAAAATTCATCGGGGTGTAAGCAGAGGGACGGTTCTTGTGTTTCCAAAATTGGAAACACAAGAACCGTCCCTCTGCTTACATATTACAACCTTTTTAGAGATATAGCTTGTCTTACTTTTCGAAGGGATTCTTTTCCTTCTTCTTTTCTTGCCATCATCACATTGACATAGATAGCATCAATAATTGATAACTGCGCAATCCTTGATGCTAGTGCTTCGGAGCGGAAATCTGTTTCCTCTGACACGGTGTGTAAAGAGATGTCAACAGCCTGGCTTAGTTGTGATCTCGCAAAGCTAGTAATGGCGATGGTTTTGACACCGTTTTCTTTTGCTATTTCTAAAATATTCAAAATATCCTTTGTAGCGCCAGTGTGTGAGATCAGGACAGCGACATCTTGATCGGTCATTTGGGATGCAGACATGTGCTGCATATGTGTGTCGGTTTGAGCAAATACGGGTAAACCTGTCCGAATGAGCTTATGATAGGCATCTAGTGCAATCACATTGGAACCACCAATGCCAAAGAATTCTACTTTTCTAGCTTGTAAAATTGCTTGAATGGTAGAGGCGAAATCCTGTTCATCTAGCACTTTCAACGTGTCCTCTAGTGTTTTCATATTCGAATGAAACACCTTTTCAACTACGGTAATCTCATTATCAGTTCCTAGAATTCTCTCATGAATATCTTGCATCGGTTCGACAAGTTCAGTAGCTAAGATGATTTTCATTGCTTGATAGCCTTTAAATCCTAAGCGCTTACAAAAACGAAAAACAGTAGAGTCCGCGACACCAAGATCATCCGCAACCTGATTAATTGTTCCATGTACAATATTTTCGGGCTTCTCTAATATATAGTCAGCAATTTTCTTTTCTTTTTCACTGAAAGTAGGATAGTAGGAACGTATTCGCATCAAACATTGTTGCATGCCTTTTGGGGTCATCTGTTATCCTCCTCAAATGGAATCTATTATATTTATCATAAACGCAATCGACATAAAAAGAAATATTTTTTTAAACCGTTTACAAAAAATAAAATTTTTTTCGAAAACGATTGCAATCGAATAATATTTTTTTATATAATGTGTCTACGAAATAAAATTTTTCCTGGGGGACAAATATATGAAACTAGCTATGATTGGTTTAGGAAAAATGGGACTAAACCTTACACAAAATTTAATGGACCATGGGCATGAAGTAGTTGCCTATGACGTTTTCCCATCATCTGTAAAGGAAGCGGAGCAAAAAGGAGCAATTCCAGCAGACTCTTTACAGGATGTAGTATCTAAGTTACCAACTCCTAAGGTTGTCTGGGTAATGGTACCAGCAGGGGAGCCAACAGATAAAGTAGTAACAGAGATTAGTAGTTACCTTAAAGCCGGCGACATTTTGATGGATGGTGGAAATTCTAATTATAAGGATACAATTCGTCGAGCGGACAAGCTAAAAGAACAAGGTATCCACTACTTGGATATTGGAACAAGTGGCGGTATGGAAGGTGCAAGAAATGGTGCATGTACCATGATCGGTGGAAACGAAGAAGCTTTTCGATATGTTGAAAAACTTTTTTCAAATACGTGCGTGGAGAACGGTTATCTTTATACGGGAAAACCTGGAAGTGGTCACTTCTTAAAAATGGTACATAACGGCGTGGAGTACGGAATGATGCAATCGATCGCTGAAGGTTTTGATATTTTAGAAAAAAGTGATTTTAATTATGACTACGAAAAAGTAGCTAAAGTATGGAATAACGGTTCGGTTATTCGATCATGGTTGATGGAGCTAATGGAGGATGCGTTCGCAGAAGATGCAAATTTAGATGCGATCAAAGGCGTTATGCATTCATCAGGTGAAGGTAAATGGACGGTGGAAACTGCATTAGATTTACAAGCTTCTGCACCAATTATCGCTTTATCATTAATGATGCGTTATCGTTCATTGGAAACGGACACGTTTAGTGGAAAAGTGGTTGCAGCCTTAAGAAATCAGTTTGGTGGTCACGCAGTAGAAAGCAAATAATAATACATCTAAGGGGAGAAAGTCATGTCAGCAACCATGTTAATTTTAGTAGCAGTAGCGGGGATTTTCACATTACTGTTTTTAGTTATTCGTACAAAGCTTCATGCTTTTGTATCATTAATGTTAGTAAGTCTACTTGTAGGTATCGCAGCAGGAATGCCACTTGATGGAGTTATTCAATCCGTTCAAAACGGGATGGGTGGAACACTTGGATTTGTTGCGATTGTCGTTGGTTTAGGTGCAATGTTCGGTAAAATGCTAGAAGTTTCCGGTGGGGTTGAGCGTCTTGCTCAAACCCTACTGAAAAAATTCGGTGAAGACAGGTCCCAATGGGCGTTAGGTATTACCGGTTTCTTAGTAGCAATACCAGTATTTTTTGATGTAGGTTTTATCATCTTAGTACCATTAGTGTACGGTTTAGCGAAGAAAACTGGTAGATCACTTCTGTATTACGGCATTCCTTTACTTGCAGGTTTGGCTGTAACACATAGTTACATTCCGCCAACCCCAGGTCCGATTGCTGTAGCAGATTTAATTGGTGCAGATCTTGGTTGGGTTATCTTGTTCGGGATCATTGCAGGTATTCCGTCCATGATTATTGCTGGGCCGATTTTTGGTAAATATATTGCTAAAAAAATTCATGCAACTGTTCCAGATTATATGAACTTTGAAGAAAAACAGTATGACAAAGATTTACCAAGCTTCGGTATGATTACTTCTATTATTATGGTGCCATTAGTTTTAATTTTAATTAATACGCTTTCGACAGTAATCTTACCTGAAGAAAATGGTTTCCGAGCGTTTACAACTTTTATCGGTAACCCAATCGTTGCATTAACGATTGCAACATTATTAACATTTACGTTCCTAGGTACAAGACGTGGATATTCAAGACAAGAAGTACAAGATATATCAACTAAAGCACTGGAGCCAGCGGGGATCATTATTCTTGTTACAGGTGCTGGTGGGGTATTTAAGCAAGTCCTGATTGATTCTGGTGTTGGTGATGTATTGGGAGAAATGATGGCAGGCTCACCGTTACCTCCAATTCTACTAGCGTTTGTGATTGCAGCGATCGTTCGTATTGCGCAAGGTTCTGCAACAGTATCGATGGTAACTGCAGCTGGGTTAATTTCACCAGTAATTGGCATCCTAGGTTTACAAGGTCCGGTTTTAGGTTTAATTGTTATCTCGATTGCAGCTGGAGCAACTGTATTTTCACACGTAAACGATTCGGGGTTCTGGTTAGTAAACCGTTATTTTGGCCTTGATGTGAAAGATACATTGAAGACATGGACAGTAATGGAAACAATTATTGGTTTCGTTGGTTTAGGGGTTGCACTTGTGTTAGGATTATTTATTTCATAATAAATAAAAAGAGAAGCGCTTCTTTGTGAGCGCTTCTTCCCTTTATAATGAAACTATAAAAGATGCATCAAAAATAGATGGAGGATCATATGAAAAACTTCTTATTGGGTGTCGATATAGGCACAACAAGTACAAAGGCAGTCTTGTTTGATCGCAAAGGGCAAGTAGTTAGTCAGCATGCAGTTGAATACCCTTTACATACGCCAGTTCCGGGTGCAGCAGAACAAGACCCAGAAGAAATTTATGCTGCTGTTAAAGTTTCGATTCGAGAAGCTGTAAATAAAAGCGGAATTAACAAAGAGGAGTTACTTTTGATTTCGTTTAGTTCGGCAATGCATAGCTTAATTGCTATGGATCAACATGACCAGGCACTAACGAAAAGTATCACATGGGCAGATCAACGAAGTGAACCGTGGGCAAAGAAATTGAAGGAAGAGTGGAATGGACATGACATCTATCTGCGCACAGGAACGCCGATTCATCCAATGTCACCGTTAGCCAAAATTATTTGGTTGAAAGAGGAACACCCGAGGATTTTTGAGCAAACAAGTAAGTTTATTTCGATTAAAGAATATGTTTTTCATCGTTTGTTTGGCGCGTATATAGTGGATCATTCGATTGCATCGGCGACAGGTATGCTTCATCTCAAACAATTGGATTGGGATGAAGAAGCATTACGCGTTGCTGGAATCACTCCAGATAAACTGTCCACACTTGTTTCAACTACACATACCATCAATGGCTTATCAGATGAATTAGCAGCGGAACTAGGTATTGATCCAGATGTTCCATTTGTGATTGGAGCAAATGACGGCGTCCTTTCCAACCTTGGTGTAGATGCGATCCAGCCAGGTGTGGTTGCCTTAACAATCGGTACAAGCGGCGCGATTCGCACGGTAACCGATCAACCAGTCACGGATATAAAGGGAAGAATCTTTTGTTATGCGTTGACAGAAAATCACTGGGTTATTGGTGGTCCGGTTAACAATGGTGGCATGGTGATGCGTTGGCTTCGTGATGAGCTTTGTAGGGAAGAAGTAGAAGAAGCGAAAAGAATTGGTGCTGATCCTTATGATTTAATCACTGAAAAACTTGCCAAAGTAAAAGCTGGTGCGGAAGGTCTAGTCTTTCATCCGTATCTAGCTGGAGAACGTGCACCATTGTGGAATGCTAATGCAAGAGGTTCATTTTTTGGATTAGGCATGCACCACAAAAAAGAACATATGATGCGGGCTGTGTTAGAAGGGATTAATCTAAATATTTATACCGTATTACTTGCCTTAGAGGAGATTATTGGCATACCAGAAAAAATTCATGCTACAGGTGGTTTTGCGAAATCTGCTGTTTGGAGACAAATGCTTGCAGATGTATTCAATCAGGAAGTGCAAATCCCAGAAAGTGTTGAAAGCTCTTGCCTAGGTGCGGTGGTACTAGGTTTATATGCTTTAGGGGAAATTGATGATCTAACCGTTGTTTCGGATATGGTTGGTACGACGGAAAGCCATAAACCAGACCAAGAACAGGTGAAAATTTATACAGAGTTAATTCCGATTTACTTACGCCTAAGTCGTCTATTTGAAGAAGATTATGAAGCAATTGTTCAATTCCAACAAAAATATAGCTCGTAGTAGTGTGCAGAGGGACATTTCTCGTAAACGAGGGGACGGTTCTTGTGTTTCCATAAATGGAAACACAAGAACCGTCCCTCTGCTTACTTTGTTATGCTGTTTAATCTTTCTGTGCTTAGTAGCATGATTCCTATGTAAATGGCTATAAAGAATGGAAAGATTGCAATGGTTGTATAGGATGCGATAAAGCCAAGCAGTGGTGGCATTAGAGTGCTACCAGTGTATGCTGTAGCCATTTGATATCCCATAATGGTTTGGGAATGCGTCTTACCAAATCGTGCTGGTGTTTCATGTAACATACATGGGAATATTGGCGCTAACCCTAATCCAATCATTACAAAGCCAACAAGTGAGACAATCGAAGGTAACGGTAATAATAACAGCGCCCCGCCAACGAAAGCGATGATTTGTCCTGATCGAATTAGGTTGCGGTTACTCATTTTAAAAGTAATAAACCCAGTTAAAAATCTACCAACCGTCAAACCACCCCAATAAAAGGATACCCACTGTGCGGCAACTGCCGCAGGTAACTCTTTCACATTAACGAGAAAGCTACTTCCCCAGAGACCAACGGAAGTTTCAACCCCGCAATAGAACAAAAAGGTTAACATGGCGAATTTCACACCTTTGATTTGCAAAGGTTTCACTTGGCTCAAATCATTATCCGTAGTGGAACTAACTAACGCTTCCGTATCCACTGACTCCGCATGCTGCTCTTTTGAAACGCGTCTCCATAATGGTAAAGATAATAGCAGGATTACGACTAAAATCATTTGAATCACTGCAATAGTAAGATATCCACCCCTCCAGCCATTTTTCCCCGCGATAAACAGTGCCATAATGATGGGACCTAAGGTTGCTCCCACACCCCAAAAGCTATGTAACCAACTCATATGGTGTGCTTTGTAATGTAAAGCAACGTAATTGTTTAATGCAGTATCAACAGCTCCAGCACCTAACCCAAGGGGGATAGTAAATAAAACCATCCAAAGAATCGATGGTGCAAAATAAAAACCCAGTAAGGCCATAGCGGTCATAAGACAACTTACAACGGTGACTTTACCAGTACCAAATCGTTTAATTACTTTACCACTAGCTAAACTCGAAACAACCGTACCTACTGCTGCAGTCATAGACAGGACTCCCCCTGTCTCCAGTGGCACTCCAATGTCAAGATGCATCACAGGCCAGGCAGCGCCTAGCAATGAATCCGGTAATCCTAAACTAATAAAAGCTAAATAAATAATGACTAAGAGTAATAGTGTCAATTGTACTGTTTCACCTCTCTCAAAAATGGCTTTAGAATTAGTAAAATATTTACGCTATTGAAAATGTATCATAACTTACATAAGAAGGGGTAAACACAAGACCTTCTTTCCTTAATTTTTTTGAATAAAGTTAAGTCAATTTAAACATTGTAAAGCGAATGCATTGTTATTGTTAATTATTGGTAACGGTGATATTTTATTGCTATTCCTACAGTATGATAGAAATGTAGTTTACTATTGTTACATTTAAAGGAGGAAATATCGATGCAAGAGTGGAAGAAAATGAAAAAGGGTTTCATAACTTTATTGGCAGTGTTAATGATCACTGGATTTGCAACAGGGTGTAGTGAAGATACGGAAGATAATGAATCTGAGGATAATAATACAGAAGAAAATGCAGAGGAATAAATGAAATAGTTGGTAAGGCTAAATAACAAAAAAGGAGGTGCAATTAGTATGCTAATTGCACCTCCTTTTTTATCTATAAACCAACTTTGAAGTTGATTTACCCTTAATGTACATTTATTGGACTATTTATTCGTAATATTCGTATATTTGATTAAGGAAAAAATGAAATTTGAGGTGGGTATATGAAGGCAATTGTGTACAAAAGGTACGGTCCCCCTGATGTTCTTGAGTTGAAACGGGTAGAAAAACCTATTCCGAAAGAGAATGAAATTTTAGTTAAAGTAAAAGCCACAACTGTAACAGTAGCAGATATTCGAGCGCGGAGCTTTACCTTACCACCAGTTTTTTGGCTACCTGCACGTGTATCGCTTGGTTTGAAGAAACCAAAAAAAGAGATTTTAGGGATGGAATTAGCTGGAGAAGTGGAGTATGTAGGAAAGCATGTAAAAAAGTTTAAGCAAGGGGACCAAATTTTTGCAGCTTCCTTGATTGGATTTGGAGCGTATGCCGAATATAAGTGTTTAGAGGAAGATGGGCCTGTTGCAATAAAGCCTTCTAATTTAACTTTTGGTGAAGCTGCCGCCATTCCTATTGGAGCTCGAACAGCATTGTATTTTCTTAAAAAGGCCGGTATAAAGAGTGGTCAATCGATTCTAGTCTATGGTGCTTCTGGAAGTGTAGGTAGTTATGCAGTTCAACTTGCCAAATATCTCGGTGCGATTGTTACAGGTGTTTGCAGCACCTCTAATTTAGAATTAGTAAAATCTTTTGGAGCTGACAAAGTAATAGATTACACAACAGAAGATATTTCTAATATCGTCGAAACATATGATTTCATCTTTGAAGCGGTGAACAAGAGCAGTTTTTCAGATTGTAAAAAATTATTAAAGAACAATGGTACCTATATAAATGTTACTGAACCATTGCCTAGCGTTCAGATGCTGTGGACATCGTTGACGAGTAGTAAGAAGTTAATAATGGGCCAAAATTCACCTGAGACTTCCGAAGCTTTAGATTTTCTAAAAGAACTTGTTGAGATGGGAAAGTTGAAAGTGGTTATTGACAGATACTATTCATTTGATGAGATTGTCGAAGCGCATAGATATGTCGAGAAAGGACATAAGAGGGGAAATGTCGTTATAAATGTGGAATAAAACCGGATTAGCAAGACAAAAAGACCAGATTAATCTAGTCCTTTTGTCTTGCTAGTTTTATAGTGTAATGCGCAAAGTTAAGTCCATCATCTATTAGCTAAATAAAAAGGTTTTAGGAAGAACGAAGTCGTTTCTTAGCACTGCGGTTATCAGCGGTAACCGGTTGTATCGCCAATGCTTTTCCTAACCCATAGGTCGGCATATTGCCGTAGATCGATTCATAACTGCCACTTTTTACTTGATACGTTTCGTGATAGATGCCGACTGCATCATTGTTACCAACTTTTTTATTGAAATTTTTCCATGCCGTTAAGTGCTTCTGGCCTTTTGCATAGGCAATGAGTTCTTCGGTTGAACGCCAGTATTGGATCATTACAGTTGTTCTAAGTCCAAAATAGCTTTCCATCGATAAAAAACCTAATTCCTCTTTATGAACATAAAGCTCTTTGATCATGCCAGGCATAGCGTTGAAAACGGGCAACCATTTGTGTACAGCAAGTCGTTTGTTAATACGCATGCCAATGATGAAGACAACAATATCATCCTTATTTTCCGTTGTGTACCGGCCGGTATGAATGTTGGTAGCCATTTCTAATCCTCCTCTTTATTAACTTTTTCGAGCGTACGCTGGCACCAATCAATGGCAGCGATCGTTACGCTTTTTCCGTAATCCAGGGTGAATAACCAGTACATCGCATCCGCATCCTCTTTATTGTGATCGATGATACTTTGTTCAATTGCCACATACGTTTGGTAGCGACTTTCCAATCTTTGTTTATATTGCTTTAGGAGCATTACAGTTTGCTCATCCGTCTGATAGCGACCGAAAAATAATTTAAGCAAGATTTCATTTCGTTCGACAGGTAATTGTTCGACTGGTTGCTCCAGCCAATTTCTTAATACTGCTATGCCTTTTTCTGTCAGATGATATTCATTTTTATCCTGCTTTCCTTTACTAGTAGAAGCTTGAACTTCTGCTAATCCTTCTTTTACAAGTAGTTTTAACGTAGGATATATCTGGCCATAACTGATTTTCCAGAAATGATTTAAGCTAGTATCAATGAATTTTTTGATCGCATAGCCTGATCTACATTCGGTAGTTAATATGCCTAATAGTGCATATGTTGTATCGTTATAATTTTTCAATTGTCTCAACACCTATCAAAAAGATATATATCATTTAGATATATTATATGTGTGTCTTTATAAGAATACAAGTAACTTTCAAAAAATTTACAAACAATTCCTACTGTGCTCGTTTTTGCTACAACCTATAAGAGTTTCCAACGCAACATTTAGTATTGGCCCCTCCAAGTTTTTAATAAGTGAAAAAATATAATCAGTAGTAAGAAAACAATAGTTGGGAAAGATTACTTAAATGGGAGGTGAAAAGATGAGTTTAACTCCAGAACAAAGAAACCAAGTAGGGAAAGAAATCGGAGACAACTTAAAGCTTGCTGGATTAACACCAGAAGTTGTCCAGGCTGATCTAGCTTTCAATCATGCGCAGTACGAAGAAACAGTAAAGTTTGGGCCTACCGCTAATGAAGAAGAGGTAGCACGCTTGCGAAATTATTTAGCAGAAAAGGTAAAAGAACAAGGCAAAGAACCATATTCTTATACTTAATCATGGGTGTAAGCAGGGGGACGGTTCTTGTGTTTCCAGAAATGGAAACACAAGAACCGTCCACTTGCTTTTTTTTGGAAAAATGAGTTGAAATTTTTAACAAAGTATAATAAACTTACCTACAATACCAAATCAAAGTAAGTCAATCGGAATTAAAGGTAATCGGTTTGCATAAACTGAAGGATCGTAATGGTGCGGGGGTGGATAAATATGCCGGATAATAAGCTTGTTCAAGTAAGTAACTTAGGTAAATCCTTTGATGTGAATGGAACGGAAGAGAAAGTACTACACGATATTTCCTTACATGTGGATCGAAATGAAGTCGTCTCTGTCTTAGGGGAAAGTGGATGCGGCAAGAGTACGTTACTCAATATTATCGGTGGATTTGAAAAGCCGACAACTGGTGAAGTTACCATTGATGGCAAAACAGTCCAAAAGCCGAGTAAGAACTGCATGATGCTTTTTCAAAATTATGGGTTATTGCCATGGAGAACGGTATTTAAGAATGTGGAGTTAGGTTTAGAAGGACAGAAGATGTCTGCATCTGAACGCAATGAGCGCGTTTTTAAGTACTTGGAATTAGTAGGTTTAGAGAATAAAGGACAACAGTTCCCGCATGAAATGTCTGGTGGGATGCAACAACGTGTAGCGATTGCCCGTGCGTTAGTGACGGAGCCAGATATGATCTTAATGGATGAACCGTTTGCGGCACTCGACACATTTAATCGTTACTATTTGCAGGATGAGTTATTAAAGATCCAAGAAAGAAGCCATACAACCATTGTCCTTGTTACCCATGATATTGATGAGGCAATCTATTTATCTGACAGAATATTTATGATGAGTAAAAATCCTGGTGAGATTCACCGTGAAATAAAAATTGATTTATCGAAGCCGCGCGACAGAAGTCATAGTAATTTTCAATATTATCGTAAACAAATACTTGAAGAATTCAAGTTTAGTGGGGAAAAGAGCAACATCGGATTTCATATTTAACTAAACAAAGGGGGATAAGGAGAAATGAATAAAGGAAGATGGAGTAAAATAGTAAGTTTTGCACTAGTGTCTGTGCTACTGCTTTTAACAGCTTGTGGGGAAGATAGTGCTAGTGGTTCAGCAGATAAACCGACAGTAAAAATTGGGTATCTACCAATTACGCATGCTGTTCCACTTTATGTAGAGGAAGCTTTGGCAGAAGAAGGCTTTGAAAACTTTGAGTTAGAGCTAGTGAAATTTGGCTCATGGCCTGATCTAATGGATGCATTAAATACGGGAAGAATCGACGGAGCATCAGCATTAGTAACAGTTGCGATGCGTGCAAAGGAACAAGGAATAGACCTCAAAGCAGTGGCACTAGGTCACCGCGATGGGAACGCGCTTGTAACAGCAAACGATATTGAGGGAATAGCGGATCTCGAAGGTAAAACGTTTGCGATCCCACACAAGTTTTCGACACACAATATATTACTCTATCAAGCTTTGAAACAAAACGGCTTTGACTACGAATACGTCAACGCTGTTGAAATGCCACCGGCAGAAATGCCTGCAGCGTTATCAGAAGGTAGAATTGCTGGTTACGTGGTAGCGGAACCGTTTGGTGCGCAATCGGTCGTACACGGGAACGGAAAAGTTCTCTATCAAGAGGATGATTTGTGGCAAAATGCGATTGACTGTGCGTTAGTGTTACGAAGTGAATTTATTGAATCAGAGCAAGAAGCGGCTGAGGAGTTTGTGGATGCGTATGTAGCAGCAGGTCTTGAGGCCGATGCAGGGCATGAGGAAACACACGCGATCATTCAAGACTATTTAGATGTCGATGATGAAGTACTTGACCTATCACTAGAATGGATTTCGTATGACGATTTAAAAATTAATGAAGATTCCTATACAGAGCTAAGAGAATACATCATTGAAATGGGGCTTTCGGAAAATCCACCAACGTATGATGATTTCGTTGATAATTCTCTAATCGATAAAGCGATGTGATTAAGATGAATAGTGTAGCGAAAAAAACGTTAAATATTTTCATAGGTTTTGCGATCTTAATCGCGATTTGGCAAACGGTCATTTTAGTAACAACGATTAATGAAAACCTATTTCCGACACCACTGATGGTGTTAGAAGGCATTATTTCATTAATCGCTGATGGTACCTTGTTTGTGCACTTGCAGGTAAGTCTGTTTCGCTTTGCGGCGGGCTACTTATCTGCGGTCGTGGTCGCGATTGTTCTTGGTTTATTTTTAGGACGGATGGAACGGGTTTGGAATATTGTCGACCCAATTGTGCAAGTATTGCGTCCGGTTGCACCAATTGCTTGGGCACCGTTTATTGTATTGTGGTTTGGGATTGGTAATGCCCCTGCCATTGTAATTATTTTCATTGCAGCATTTTTCCCAGTGTTACTTTCAACGGTTTCTGCGGTGAAAAAGGTAGATAAGACGTATCTAAAAGTGGCGGAAAATTTGGAGATCAAACAACCGCAGTTGATGACAAAAATAATATTCCCGGCCGCATTTCCTTATATTGCAAACGGGCTCCATATTGCGCTTGGAACGGCATGGATTTTCCTTGTTTCCGGTGAAATGGTTGGCGCGCAATCTGGGTTAGGTTATTTAATTGTCGATGCTAGGAATTTACTTCGATTAGATCTAGTGCTAGCAGGGATCATTTTTATCGGTTTATGTGGACTACTTTTAGATAAGTTGATTATGGCTTTTGAAAAGTGGATTCAGAAGCAGTGGGGTGGCGTTACACCGTCAAAATAAGGGACCGCAACCTGACAGACGGGGATGAATAAAAAATAGTTCCTCACACCTTGTGTTAGGAACTAATCTTCTCCTCATCTACTTCCACAACGGATAACTGATCGACATTGGTTTCACAGTGTGGGCAATAGTAGGCAATCGTTACCTCATGCTGACATTCGGTATGAACTAACTTTTTATAACATGTTTGCAAATGGTCTCGTCCCCATAAAAGTATTGCGTGAAACACGTGCTCTAAATCTTTTCCGCTATCAGTCAACTGGTAGTGGTAGCGTGGTGGGTGATCGGAATATAACTCTGACGTGACAAGGCCACATTGTTCTAAGTATTTCAACCGGTCTGACAAAATATTGGAGGATATCCCATCAAGTGCTTTTTTGATATCACTGAATGTAACATTCCCTTTTAAGATTTCATGGGCGATTAATAACGTCCAGCGGTCTCCAATTATGTTTAATGATTGCGCAATATTACATGGTAAGTTGTAAGTTGTTTTCATGTAGAGTCCTCCTTTTTTTCCATAGGACCATAATAACATAAATATAAAAAGTATAGTTGGTTGTTATTTTTAACTAAGTATAATAAAATAACTTATAAGAGAGTATAAATAAACAAAAACAAGGAGTGGAGCAAACATGGCTTTATTTTTAGTCGAAACAACGGTTAATGGGGTATCAAGTAAAACGGAATTTGAGAACAAAGTAGAGGAAATTAAAACTGCCGTAGAACCAAAGCAAGTAAACGTAGTCGAGGTTCAAGTGTCGAAGGACTTTTCAAAAGCATTTTTCATTTTGGAAGGAGAAAATGAAGATGCAATAAATGCTGGTCTTGCAGATGTTGATGTGACAGTTGAATTAGTGAAAGAAGTAAGATTAGTAGGGAAAGAATTAGATGAAGTGAAAAAGCAAGCAGATAAAGTGAACTACCTCGTGCAATGGAACTTACCAGAAAACCTTACAATGGACGCCTACCTAAACCGTAAAAAAGAAAAATCTGTTCACTATGCAGAGGTTCCTGAGGTTTCTTTCTCTAGAACGTACGTATGTGAAGATATGTCTAAATGCTTATGCTTCTACGATGCACCAGATGAAGAAGCTATAAAAAGAGCGCGTGACGCAGTGCAAGCACCAATCGATTCTGTTACGGAAATTGACAATAACTAATTAACTTGTTTTCTCCCAATCATCAATGGTTGGGAGAGAACATCCCTTTTCCCCATCCCTATTTCCTCGTAAACATGGCGGGTGGTTCTCCTGTCCAAAGTAGCGTGAACAGGGGGACAGTTCTCTTGTCCACAAATGTGTCTTCTTAACAGTTATAAATCTAGGAGAGGTTGAGTCATATGATATCAGAAGGAATTAGCCAAAATGAAACATTAGAAGCGATCATTCAAGATCAATTAAAGCCTTATGTACGAAAAATAGACAGTGAAGCCTATTATGCGAAGGAGTATTTGCAAGCATTAGGGCGAGCTGGATTCTATGATTCAAAGCAGGCACCTGTAAATGACGTACTAAAAAGAGAAATAGCTGTTGTAGAAGAAACCGCAAAATACTGCATGACAACTGCCTTTAACTTGTGGTGTCAATTGGCTTCAATGACCTATTTGCGCTATAGCGATAATGCTTATCTTAAAGAAGAGATTTTACCCGAGTTAGAAAAAGGGGAGGTTCTCGGTGGAACGGGTTTATCCAATCCAATGAAATTTTATGGTGGCATGGAGAAATTGCACTTACAAGCAACGCGAACAGAAGGCGGCTATTACGTGTCCGGAACACTGCCATCTGTCTCTAATTTAGGTGAGAACCACTGGTTTGGCATGGTAGCAGAAGTGAATGAAGGTCATCGCGTGATGGCTTATGTTCGTTGTGATTCGGAAGGTTTGAACCTAAAGGAAAAAGTAGATTATCTTGGTTTGAACGGAAGTGCGACGTATGCCTGCCAATTTAAAGACGTCTTTATTCCAGACAAATGGGTGATTGCAGAAAACGCAGATGCCTTTATTAAACAAGTTCGTCCAGCCTTTATTTTCTATCAAATCCCACTTGGGTTTGGGGTAACAGCTAGTTCGATTCGGTCGATCCTTCGTGCTCGTACAAAACAGGGTGGCTGTAACAGTTACTTACCTGTGCAAGCAGATGATTTGGAACAGGAGCTAAATTCGTTACGCGAGCAAACCTACGAACTTGCAGGCGAGACAGAGGACTTTCCCGCTATTTGGGAAAAACTCCTCAGAATCCGTTTAGGTATCGCCTATCTAACATCAAAAGCCGTACATGCCAATATGATGCATAGCGGAAGTGCTGCATATATTCAAAAAAGTGATCCTGCAAGAAGATTACGAGAATCCTATTTTCTCGTAAATCTAACGCCAACGGTTAGACATTTAGAGAAACTATTGTCAGTCTAATATTGAAAAAGTGCCTTTTCTCTATGTATAATGTGTTGATTTGACATGTTGTGAATGGAGGGAAGGCACTTTTTTTATCTGGGTAGGAATTAACGTTCTATTCGATACCAATATCGATACGCTTCTTTAAATCCTAACTTTGAATAAAGGTTTAAAGCTGGATGATTATCTAACACAACTTGCAGATAGGCATGTTTTGCTCCATGTTCCTTACCCCAATGCAAAATAGTAGAAATCAGTTGCTGGGCATATCCCTTGTTTCTATACTTTTCATTCGTAACAATATCAAACAATCCTATGTATCCGTCCTCTAAAACGCCCATACCACAAGCCAAAGGCTCCTTATTATCCTGAAATAAAGTGACATAGCAAACGCGCGGAACGATTCTTTGTAGCATCTGTTTTAGTGTAGGCCGGTCCGTTTCTCTTACTTTATTTAGTGCACAAAAATCCGTAAACCATTTGTCATCAAAGTCGTTATAGATGACTGCGTTATTCGCAGGGGGTGCTGTACCAACGTGTAATGGTAATAGTTGCACACTGGTTAATCCATCTAATGCATATCCTTCGTGTTCTAAAATGGCATCCAGGTTTTCTGGAAATACATTGGTAGTAAGCTTGTACACAACCTTTAGATTTTGGGTTCGATACATATTTCTCATCGCTACTATTTTTTCTTTTACCTCATCATTTGAAGGGGAAAGAGGATTAACTGAGTTCGCTCTTTTTGTGTATCCATTAGAAAATCGCACGATCCACCCATCCACAAGTTGTGTTTCTAGTGCTGGCAGGGCATGCAATGATAGTTCCTCTATTTTTTGTATGTTCACCTTACTATTCATTTGACTTAATCTCCCACCTTACCAGTGCACTTGAAGTTTATTCCCATTTGGATCAAAAAAGTAGAAATAGGCATGGCCTTTATCTTCTTGTATAGCCTCCACCTTAACGTTATTTTCTGCTAAGTGTTGATGAAATTTCATTAACTCTGGACTAGTAAAGCCAATACTAAAGGCGGCTTCTTGATTAATTGTAAAATGGGCAAATGATTCATCTTCCGTAGGAACCAAGATTAGTAAAAATGACCCCTCACCAACTTTTAAAATCGCATAAGGGTCATCCGTAATGGTTAACACCTGAAGCCCTAATACATCTTGATACCATTGTGTGGACTGTTCTAAGTCTCTCACAGGAATTCTAATATAGTGAACTTGATCAATAAACGATTTACGCATAACGTGTTCTCCTTTCATAGGTAAAGCCTGTGCAAAAATTCCCCTAAACGAGTTGTGGCATTCTTTGACTTAAGACATGATTGACATCTTGTACTGTATTTTCTACGAACTCGTCGCTCTCATTTGGCGTCAAATATATAAATTTGTGGTCTTTGGAAACTGTGTGGTTAAGATAGAAGTTTGTGATGTTCTTAATCTGTTTATTTGTTTGACCTTTCGGAAAGAAATTTAAGTACTCAGGAAAATCAGTGATATGCTGAAAAGTAGTCCAGAAAATATTCTCCTTATGATTTTTAAGATATAAAAAGTCTAAACCGTACCAATCTCTTTTAACAAGCGGCGTATAGTTAGGCGTATTTATGATCTCCTGGAAGACTTTTTCTTTTTTCTTTTGATTCGTGAATGCAATCCATTTTTCATCCGTCACCAAATGTATGTAATACCCAAGATAATAGGAGAATGCCCGAAGCGAAAGCTCTTTTTCATCTTGGAGATATTGTTGGTAAAAAGAATCAGCATTAATTTTTCCATCGATCTTGAAATGCGTAATTTCTTTTGGAGGAGTTGGTTTACCATCCTTTCCGATCAGTCCACAATCTGGTCCGATATTACCAACCAAAAAATCATTCTTGGAGATTGGAAGCTCTTTTTTTAGAAATGCTTCGGCAATCCTAAAGTGAGTAACCCATGTAGCCAAATTTTCCACTCCTAACTTGTTTATATGCTTATACAATAAAAAGAATTTCGTCATGGATACTCGAAGTTCCTTTTTTTTTTTCGAACATCCACCAACATTAATTTTTCTATATACCAAAGGATTCTTTTGTAAGCAGAGGGACGGTTCTTTTGTGGACAAAAGAACCGTCCCTCTGCTCACAATTTGTCAATAGAAATTCATGGAGTAAATGTAAGATTTGACATACTTGTGAATGATTTCACATTATGTGGTTTTGTAACACTTTCTGTAATATAATACATGTGAAATAATGAACAAACTTGAATAACAATGAGGAGGAAATCTTTCGTGAAAACAAAATGGTTATTTTATGCTTTCGTTGCAATGATGTCTTTATTCTTAATTGTAGGTTGTGGAACGGATACCGATGAAGCAAGTGGTTCCGACAAAGCAAGCGGGGAAGCTGGAGAGTATGAAGATGGTCTTTACTTTGCCCAAGAAGATGGGTTCTCAGAAGATAGTGGATGGAAATATGTTGTTACATTAGAAGTGGAAGATGGAGAAATAGTAAAAGCTGACTGGAATGGTGCAAACATAAATGGTGGAGATGACAAAAAGACTTCTTCTACTAATGGTGATTATGGCATGGTTGAAAAAGGTGGAGCTCAAGCAGAATGGCATGAGCAAGCTGAAAAAGCAGAAGCACACTTGCTTGAGATTCAAGATCCAACTGCAATTGAATACACAAGTGATGAAGGACATACCGATGCAATCTCGGGTGTATCGATACACGTTGTAGAATTCTTTGATTTAGCAGAAAAAGCGTTAGCAAACGGTCCGGTTGATAAGGGCGCTTACAAAGATGGAGCTTACTTCGAGGAACAAGATAGTTTTGATGAAAAAAGTGGATGGAAATACACTGCTTCTCTAACAGTGATTAATGGTACTATCGTTGCAGCGGACTGGGATGGTGTGCATAAAGATGGTGGAGACGACAAGGATACTGTTTCTGCTAATGGCGAATACGGAATGGTAGAAAACGGTGGAGCTCAAGACGAATGGCATGTGCAAGCTGAAAAAGCTGAAGCATACCTACTTGAAAAACAAGATCCAACAGCAATCGAATACACAACAGATGAAGGACATACCGATGCAATCTCTGGCGTATCTATTCACGTTGTAGAATTCTTCGATTTAGCAGAAAAAGCACTAGCCGACGCAAAATAATGGAAACATGGGGACGGTTCTTGTGCACACACTTTGTGTGCGCAAGAACCGTCCCCATGTTTATGTCTTTTTAGGCATTCTTTTAAAAGGATTAAATAATTTTTGGAATTTTATGTTAAAATGGGGTTGTGATTCTGTGATCTTAAAGTAAAGGATGGCTGAAGAAGAAATTCACATTAAACATTAAGATATTATGCAAAGGGGATCATTTTTTATGACAGGTAAATTTTCAGATAGACGTTTAAGTCTAATAATCATTTGGGGATTATCTATCATTTTTATTAGTTGTCTCTACTCTTTATTTTGTATGTTCAGTTACGAATTTAACCTGTTATCTGACATTTCCTATTGTATATAGCGCTAAAAAACTAGATAGAGGTGATTATTGTGAAAGTACTGCTAGGTCATATTAGTTTCTTCATTGTTCTGATATTTCTCTCTCTCGTTTCTTTTTTTCTGATATTTGGCGCAGGGTTTGGGGGCGATATTAACATATTCGTGTTATATACACCTTTTTCCTTTAGTGTGTTTTGGCTCATTGGTTACACGTGGTTCATTCTTAGAACAAATCCAGATAAGATAAAATGGGTATTTCATCCGACTGAAAATCTTGGGTTTAACGTTTTTCTGCTTTCAGGTATTTTTACTGCATATTGTGTATTTCTAACATTATTTTTCGGTTTCATACCAATGATTGGAACCTCCATAATAATACTTCTTATCTGGTACTGGCTACTTTATAGATATATACAGAACAAAAACAGAGGGAAATATACGAAATGGGTGCCGAGTACGATTTTATTTATCCTTTCTCTGATCTATGCCTATCAAATATGTAAATTTTATCTTATCAACACTTGAGATAGTGAGTTCAAGTATAAAACACTTATGTTTGTATATTAGTGTACATAAATTAACGGAGCTAATGTGCAACAAGGATTCGAGTGAGAAAATGAAGTTTCTAAAAAGAAGACGGTTAAAAATACTGAATATGAAAGTAAGGAATGAACCAAATGATACTAAATGATCATAACCAATTTATTAGAGAGATTTATTTAAAAAGGGATCAAATCCCAAACGATCAATCTTTTCCTTTTTCACTTCCGGTTTTCAGGACATTAAGAGATTTAAAAATTCACCCTAATGTTACCTATATTATTGGTGAAAACGGAATGGGGAAATCTACTTTGCTTGAAGGTATTGCCATAGCTCTAGGATTTAACCCTGAAGGTGGTACATTAAACTTCAATTTTTCAAGTTATGATTCTCATTCAGAGCTAGATCAATATCTACGCGTGGTGAAAGGGGGAAATAAACCAAAGGATCATTTCTTTTTTAGGGCTGAAACTTTTTATAACGTTGCAACGAATATTGAAGAATTAGATAAAGAACCAGGTGGCGGTAAAATTATTGATGGCTTTGGAGGAAAGTCTCTGCACGAACAATCCCATGGTGAGTCTTTTTTTGCTGCATTTACGGAGCGATTTAGAGGTCATGGGTTGTATATTTTGGATGAACCAGAAGCTGCTTTGTCACCTTTAAGGCAGTTATCTTTATTAGCGAGAATCAATGATTTAGTCAATGAATCCTCTCAATTCATTATATCTACGCATTCACCTATTCTTATGGCATATCCCAACTCGAAGATTATTGAACTCACTGAGAATGGATTACATGAAGTGACGCTTGAAGATACGCAGCACTATTCGATTATGAAACAATTTTTTGATGATCGATCACGCTTATTGCATCATCTTTTTGAGTAGAGAAAATAAAGCTAATAACTAACAAGAAATTGTAAGTAAAGAAGCAGGTTAATACAACAATCCAATTACATTAAAAAGGGGGAGTTAATATGATTTTAGCGTCATCGGTAGGTGGAATACATATAGGAGATATTATCTTTTCATTGTTTTCGTTCTTATTTTTAGTAGCTATCGTTGTAGGAATTGTATGGTTTGTTATTATTTCTAAGAAAAAAAATAATCGATTAGAACGAGTTGAAGAAAAATTAGATAAGTTGTTAAACGAAAAGGAAAATTAGGTCGATAAATGCTACCAACAAACAGGAGCTAGTGTGCGAAGGTCAGTGTGACTGATTTACCAAATGGCAGGCATATTAATTAAAAACGAAGGTGGTGCAGATTTGTATTACGTTATAATAGCTTTTTCATTATTGGCTTCAACAATTTTATCTGTTCTAATTCTAAAAAAGAAAAACAATAAAGTGTTGAGTATGCTGTCTGCTTTTTGTGTAAATGTACTGATCTTAGTGTTAGCAACGTGGAGAGCCTATAGTATGGATGATGAAGCTAGGATCTTTGGTTTTGGTTATATAATTTGATATTTGCTATCCCGCTAATAACTTGGATAAACTTTTTAATACTTCAATTCCCAAGAAAAAAGAAAGTGAAAGCATAGAAATAGGAATTGTCGATGTGGGAACGCTTAGTTCATCTTCGTACATATAAAGAATGAAGAGGTGAAGTATGAAAGATAGAGTGAAGGAAACTTTCAACCAATTGGCAAGCATTTATGAAAACACGGTTGATACCAAGAGTTTGTTTAATAGTGAATATGAAAGACCTTCCATGATAGAGCAGATACCAGAAGATCTTAGGGATATGAAAGTTCTTGATGCTGGTTGTGCGGCTGGATGGTACTCTCTCCAATTAGTCTCGCGAGGAGCAAATGTAGTTGCGACTGATATTAGTCCGGAAATGGTTCTTGCTACGAGGCGGCGTTTGGGAGATAAGGCTGATGTTTTTTGCCTGGATCTAGAAGCAAAGCTACCTTTTGAAGATAATACATTTGATTACATAATAAGTTCATTGACCCTCCATTACATAAAGGATTGGAACTTTACTTTTGATGAGTTTCAAAGAATTTTAAAGCCACAAGGGATTCTTATGTTTTCCGTTCACCATCCATTTTCAGATATCAAACTACTCCAAGATCCCAACTATTTCAATACTGAATTGATTATTGATAAATGGAACAAAGAGGGGAAATCATTTGATGTTCCCTTTTACCGAAGACCACTTCATTCGATTTTAAACGAGACATTAAAGTATTTTTTAATTGAAGAAGTAATAGAACCTCAACCTACAATGCAGTTTAAATTACAAGCTCCTGAAAAATATGAAAGCCTTTTGAAGTGTCCGCAATTTCTGGTTATCAAGGCATTTTTACATTAATATCTTTAACGCAAGGCAACATTGGGGTCGTCATTCGTGGCGATCTTTTTCTTATAAATTCAAAAGTTATTGTGGAATATTATGTTAACATATAGATGTATGTATTACGAGCTAAAAAGAAGTCGTAGAACGTACCATTCTGCGACTTCTTTCATTAATTTAAACGACATAAAGGAGAACTAATGATGAAAAAAAATAAAGACATTCTAATTGTTATGCTTACTATGGTGTTGTTCATTTTATTAGCTGCCTGTGGCAATACACAGGAAGAATCGAGTGCTAAGTTTGATAACCAGTCGCAAAATAAAAACGCTACTCAACACACAAATGATGAAACTTCTAATGATGGTACGGATAATGAATCCAACCATGCAGATAAAAGTGATACGAAAGAAAAAATAGATACAACAAGCAATGAATCTATAATAGATGAAGGATCATCTCCTTCTAGTAGTGAAGGTAGTCTGAAAGAAGAATACCTGAAGAAACTAAGTGATGTTAAAAAAGAAACAGAAGAATTAGAAGCGACAGATTCATCGACATACGCATTGAAAAAGGTAGAAAACGATAGATGGGAAGCTTGGGATGCATTACTTAATGACATATATGGTGCGTTAGAGGAACAACTACCGCAAGAGGAAATGGACCAATTAAGAGAAAAACAGCGGAATTGGTTAGAATATAGGGATGAAAGTGCACTGGAAGCATCATTGAAATATAAGGGTGGTACGCAAGAACATTTAGAATATGTGATTGTGCTAGCAAATCTAACAGAAGAAAGATGTTATGAATTGGTTGAGGATTATATGAAGTGAAAATACTTCTATTGGTACGAATAGGATCTATACACCTTCTTATTAAAACATTTGGAACAAAGGGGTGACTTATTGCGTTGGAAACGAATGCTTTATTTTATAAAATTAAAACGGGGATTGTTTCTTCAGAGGATTATATAAAATGGTCACACAATTTAATAGAAAGCAATATGTCGTCACCATCTCTATCTATTATGTCTTCATTGTCATCGGATGAAAATATCTTTGAAGTAGAACATTACTTTAGAAGAGCTTTGAAAGAACTGGGAATAAAAGAACCTACCATGGAGACAAGTGATAGAGCCTATATATCCTTTTTAGTAAGCGATATAGTAAAAACCGAGCGTACTTCTGAGATATTTGATTTGGCTTATAAGGTTTTTCGGATTGTGGTAGACCTTCAATATCCAGAAGATTTAATTGCGTGGTATGAGATAAGTGAAAAGATTGATCAACTTCAATATGATGAGTCGCCTTTAGAATTTGATGAAGAAGATTTGAAAATGATGATCAAAAATGAAGCTAACCTCATTTTGGAAGAAAAAAAGTAGTTTTGATAGGAAATATAAAGGAGGTATGCAAGATAAAGGCAGTAAGGATTGCGGAATATGAATTGGAGATCGATTATGAAAAGACGCTATCGTATTATAAGAAACTCCCACTTATCGGTGAAGAAGAACACTGTCACTGCATTTACTGCAAAAATTATGCGCTAGCAACCAACCATTTTCCTATGATCGTGAAGACGCTGTTTGATGATATCGGTTTGGATCCTAAAAAGGGTGCTGAAGTTAGTCACTTTTACCAAGCTAAAAATAGTAAGCATATGTATGTCGCAGATTACAGGATTTTTGGAAAGATATTAAAGAAGCCAAGTGTAAGTGTTGTTGATATTTACTATAAGAATGATGAAGATTACTTTAAGCTTGGTTTTGAAGAAGGCCATACTTCAGACGGTGCGATTATCTTTTATATTGATGCTTTTTTACCTTGGGTTTTAGAAGAGGATCCTGAGATTATGTAATAGGAGATTGTTTTGTACTTTAAGTAATATTGATAAAAGTTATAGAAAAGGGAGTTTATCGATGATTTTAAAAAGAGAAATAGGACTGTTGAGTATATGTTTATGCCTGTTCTTCTTATTTGGGTGCCAGCAAATTTCTAATGCTGAGCGAACGGAGGAATCATTGGTTGATTATGAGTACCTACCATTAGACAACGGCTATTCTGCAGAGGTCGATAACTGGTTACATGATGCTAAACAAAGCGGAGATGAGATTGCACATAATTATGCCGCAGAAGACGGGATTGAGTATGTGTATGCCAAAGGGTATAGCCAAGCCAAGGCTTCTTATGTATATGAAAATATAGATAAGAAAATAAATAGTAAAATAAAAGTGACCTTACTTAAAGGTGAAAGCAGTGATGAGTTGTTCATCAAAGTTACTTATAGTAAAGATATTGATGTAACAGAGTTAGATGTAATAGAGGATGAAGCATTGTTTTACAATTAACAGTTATACAACCAAATTTTAAATATCTAGCGTTGAAGGGGCGATCAAAAAATGATTGCCTCTTTCTCTTTTAGCTAACTTTTGGAATATTATGTTAGTATTGAAATATGGTACTTTAACTATGTGATGCAAGAACATATTATTTTGTAAAACTACAAATGAAAGTGTGATTATATGAAAATACTAAGAGTTATCTTAGCAATTACAGTAGTCTCCTTAGCAGGTTATAGTTTAATAACAGATGAATATGGACTAATACCTTATACACTATTAATCTTAGGGTTACTACTTGTGGTTATGGGGATTAATGAAATTCTAGAAAAACGAAAAATAACTGCTCTTATTTGTTTCCTCGCAGCTGGCTTCGATATATTTGTTAGTTTGGACATATTATTTGGTTAACCTGGTCCTGACCGGAATAACTATAAAGAGGAGTGATGTAGTGGAGATTATCATCGGATATTTATTAGGTGCTATTGTCTTTATCCTATTTATCATTTCATTATTTAAAATGGTATCTAATCGAATGAAAACAGCTAATAGTGAATTAAATAAAAGGGTAACTGACCTAGAAAAACGGGTGGAGGAATTAGAAAACAAATAAATTTTGCTTCTACTTTTTGATGCAGCTGATTCTGATGACAAAAAGTCTAATTTAAAGGATTTCCTATTAGAAGGAGGTACCAATGAAAGCTAAGGTTTATATTAGTCTATCTGTTGTATTTATTGTGGCAGGGGTGCTTTGGTTACAACAATCAGGAGAGCGCGACCGAGCATTCATGGATAGTCTACTTATACATCAGCCTATTGAACTGAATCAAGTCAAAGCGATTCATGTATGGGAAAAGGATCAAGATATAAAAAGGGTTCCAACAGATGAATATATACATGTTGTGGATGGCTTTAATCAGTATGAACCAAACAGAATTGCATCAAAAGAAGTTCCTCCTTCTTCACAGGCGCAAGTTGTAATAGATACAAATGATGGCGCAACTATCGTTATCAATTATGTAGATGAAAAAATATATGTAAACAGAAATGATGTTGGTGAGGGGTTAATAGAATATGTGTTGCTTGATAAGGAACCTAGATTAGAAAACTTTTTTAGGGAGCTCATAGTTGAATAAGTTTTTTGATGAGGGAGGTATAAAGGTTGGTATGGTTGCAAGGGGGACCTTTTCTTGAAGTGAGTTTTGTTCTAAAGCTTGATGGTGAAAAGAAAGAAGCTATTCAAGCAATAATAGATAAATTGTCTAATCTCGATCACAAAATTGAAATAGTAGAAGAAAGACTTGGCGAGATAATTAATTCGTTTAGTAATGGTTATCCCTATGATATAGAAGACCCAGAAACAGTATTTATACACGCCATGCATTTACGTTTATATGTTCATGTAGCTGGGAGGCGTAAAGCGAATTTACAGATCGAACAAATATCTTCCAATGCGCTATTGGTATTTTTTTGTTTTTATGGAAGTGAATATGATGCGCCCGAATGGGATCAAATTGGCATAGGAGATGAAGACCTAATTTGTTTCAATAGCTTTTTGACTGAGCTCTATACTACATTTCAATTTAAGCTTGGTAGTATAGGGGTGGAAGAAGATGTATTAGGTTTACTTGATTGTGAACAAGTTCGACCAAATGAGTGTTATCGCTTTGAAAAGATTAAAACACAATCATTCTTTGATAGAAACCTAACCTCCTTTCATTCCGTAATATGGAATGAGCAATATGGAAAGTTAGATCCTATTCCTTTTGACTACAAAAGACTGAATCATTCAGGCTTGTTCATAAAGGGTAACAATCGTTCAAGAAAGGAGAGAACGTGATTGAGTCATAATAAGTCGGGAAGATTAGTAAGGTGGAGAGAGAAGTATGGAGCAATTGCTGTTGCAATAAGTTGCATATGTAGTGCAATTGTATCGTGGGGGAATAACTGGATACTTACGGGTATTTTAGTTTTAGGTGTTTTTTTTTGCGGATTAATAGGTATTTTTGATATAAAGCGAGCTAACCAAAAACGCAAATAGTAGTGAAATAAAGTAAATGAGGTGTATTTTCAACTATTTTATTCAAGAGAGGAGTAGTGGTTTATGGATAGAACGAAAATGATTCAAATAATGGTAAGTATAACTTTACTTGGGATCGCAATTGCAATTTTTCCAAGATACAACGAATTAGTGGATATGGGGAACATGAATCAAGCATTCTCTTATAGTCTAACTTTAGGAATTATCTATTTTTTATTCGGCATTCTTATAGAATTAGATAGGCTGCTTCATAACAAAACATTTGAAATTAGATGGGGTGCGTTGATCCCTTCCATCATCATTATTGCGTTAGTTTCTATACCAACAAGTAGGTGGATATTATGGTTTGGTGTAGGGTTTCCATATCCATATAATCCGTTCGTTTATCCAGAGCTCAAAGCAATCGCTACTGTTGTAGCTGGAATATTGTTTGTTCGTGGAATTAAGCAATAACAAGACTAACTATGTTTCACAATTTTAGTTTTGATAATTCTAAAGGATTTTTGGATCATTTCTTTTAGATCAATTTGCCCTTTTACAAGTTCAAAGTCTGCCTCAAACGTATCCCTTTCACAAAGGTACTGTTCTCCGTTTTTATCCGTAATTAGATAGTCTCCTGGAAGCCCCTTTTTAGTGCCGTCGCTTGTTTCAATAGTAATTGATCTTGTAAGTTTTAGTGCCTCAACAACAATGGGTTTCTTTCTATACTTTGGCATAGGTATCAACCTCCTTTTACTGCTATTTAATACAGACTATGCAAAACGGGCGAATGTGTTTAGGCTATAGGCATAAATGGAAACACAAGAACCGTCCCCATGTTTCCGAAACTTTTGATCTTTTGGGTTCGTATAGTATGCTAGGTGTTGCGACATTTTTTTATACGAGGAGCTAATCAAATGGAACAAACGGAAAAGAATACGCTGAAAGCCTTTTATTCGCTTATTTTATCAACAAAGGTACCTAAGCTTGCATTGACGATCGGATTAATTGGTGGGTTATTTACCACAATTGTTGGACTTTCAATTCCGATTTTAACAAGGGAAATGGTCGATGGATTCTCCATGGATGCCTTGAATTTTTATATGATCGGGGCTTTTTTACTTGTTTTTATTTTACAAGCGGTAACAGATGGAATATCGATGTATGCACTTGCCTATACGGGTCAAAAAATTGTGGCTGGTTTACGTGAGAAGATGTGGTTGAAACTTTTACGCATGCCTGTCAGTTACTTTGATACAAACACAAGTGGGGAAACAGTGAGTCGAGTCGTTAACGATACGGGAATAGTAAAGGACTTAATTACACAACATTTCCCTCAATTTATTACCGGTATCATTACGATTATTGGTGCTGTGACGATCCTATTTATCATGGATTGGAAAATGACTTTGTTAATGTTAATTAGCGTTCCAATCACGGTGCTTTTTATGGTACCGTTAGGGAGAAAAATGTCAAAGATCTCCCGTGGTTTACAGGATGAAACTGCTTCATTCACTGGAAGCGTCCAACAAACACTCAGTGAAATTCGGTTGATGAAAGCCTCAAATGCGGAGGTAATGGAAGATAAAAAAGGTGTTGCTGGAATACATAGACTCTTTTCATTTGGATTAAGAGAAGGTCGTATCTTCGCACTTATTGCTCCTTTAATGTATTTGGTTGTAATGGTTGTTATTGTTGTCATCATTGGATATGGCGGAGTTCGAGTAGAAGATGGCACGATGAGTACGGGATCTTTAGTAGCATTCTTACTGTATCTTTTCCAAATCATTTTTCCGATCACGTCCTTCACGATGTTTTTCACCCAATTGCAAAAAGCAACGGGAGCAACGGAACGGATTATTGACATATTGGAACTGGATGAAGAAGTAGGGCAAGAGGGCATTGAAATGGATATCTCTAATCAGGTAGTTCATGTAAAGGATGTGTCTTTTTCGTATAGTGAGGAAGAGCCGGTGATTCAACATGTGTCCTTTGATGTGGAACCAGGAACAATGGTTGCCTTTGCTGGACCGAGTGGTGGTGGAAAAACAACGATGTTTGGCCTGCTTGAGCGTTTCTATGAGCCAACCTCGGGTGAGATTCTAATCGGAGATACGCCGATTAAGGACTTGTCTATGTACGCTTGGAGAAGTCAAATCGGTTATGTCTCCCAGGATAGTCCGATGATGGTTGGAACGATACGTGAAAATTTATGCTACGGACTAGAAGATCGTCAGGATATAACAGATGAGCGTCTTTGGAATGTAGCGGAAATGGCTTATGCAGATCAGTTCATTAAAGAATTTCCGAAAGGTCTTGATACCGAAGTGGGAGAGCGTGGCGTCAAGCTTTCAGGTGGTCAAAGACAGCGAATTGCGATCGCCAGGGCGTTCTTAAGAGATCCAAAAATATTGATGATGGATGAAGCAACAGCAAGCTTGGACAGTCAATCGGAGGGTATTGTACAGCAGGCTCTCACAAGGCTGATGGAAGGACGAACAACCTTTATTATTGCCCATCGGTTATCAACGATCGTAAACGCGAATAAGATTATCTTTATCGAAAAAGGCCAAGTAACCGGGACAGGTACCCACCGCGAACTCGTCCAAACACATGACCTTTACCGAGAATTCGCCGAACAACAGCTCACATAATGGAAACAAGGGGACGGTTCTTTTGTCCACAATTTTGTGGACAAAAGAACCGTCCCTATGTGTATTTTTCTACTGTTCGATACAAACTAGGAAAAATATAGACCGAGGAGTGGATGTTGTGGAGTTTGAGATCCAAGCAAAAGATGGTGCTTTGCCGTGTGAGGTAATTATTGATGAGGACAATGGCAGGTATATGCTTCGAGATGCGGATACAACAGGTGAAGTGTTTAATGACCCGTATCAATTAAAAGCATGGATCGAGGCTAATTGGCATGCTGGTAGGTTTGAGGATCCAGATCAGTTTCAGCAGCTTTTACAAGAACTGAAGGCTTATTCCTAGTGCGATCACAGATGATCCGACGATCAAGTGACTAAAGCAAAAAACATGCTACGCATTGTAATAAAATAAAAAGGGTGATAGAAAGCCCATCACCCTTTTACAACCTTAACTATTACTATCATTATGTTTCTTACTAGGTAGTTTATTGCTTGGACGTCCGTTACCTTGTCGCTTCTTGTTTTTTGCTTGCTTTCGTTTGTTTTCATTAAATTCTTCTACAAATTCATGTGTATCCACAAAAAACACCTCCTTGGTTCCGTTTTAAGTTAACCTTCTTAGGACGAGATCATGCATAGCGGTCAGAGTTTAATGTGTAGTCATTGAACAAAAACCTTTTGTCAAAGAAATGGCTCCCACTATTGGTCCCTGTTCATATCAGATGAATCATCATAATCATAACGAAATCCGTCGGCCTGAGCAGATCCTTTTTGTTTGGTTTTCTCTTGTTCTCGGGTTTTATTTTGTTCTTGTTTTTTATTTTGCTTCATCTTAATGCCTCCCAATCTACTTTTTTTTATTATTCCTAAAAATGGTTGTACTATGCGAAAAGCCTTAAGAAGTTGCACACATAGGACAAATTGCCCCAAGTTGCCTGAATTTTATTTAAAAAACACCCAAATGCAACAAAAAAATGTCAGTTGTTGTTGTTACCTGATGGAAATTGTAGTTAAATAGTATTATAGAGTTGTGAAAGCGCTTTAATATTTTTTTATTTAATTCTAGGAAAATGTACAGAATGGGGGGAACATGTTGAAAAAGCGATGGGATTTAAAGAATGTAAAGAAACGCACGAATATCAAACCTATAGTAGAAAAAGCAAAAGTTTTGTTCTCTAAGCTCAAAATAGAAAAACAAGATGCATCAAAAGCGACATCGGTGAACAAAGGTAAATCTATAGGTACAAAGATCTTAAGCTCGTTCATTATTGGGGTTTTGGTGTTTGTATCGATTGTAGGTGTGTCTTCTTACGTTATCTCAAATAACATTATTAAGGGGAAGGTAGAAGATGCGAGCGCACAGACGATTGTTCAAGCAGGTGATAAATTAGATTTTGCCCTGTCCAAGTACACAAGTTTAATCCAAGAAAAGCTGGCGGATGAAGAGTTTTTTACAAACTTAAGCTCGGTTGCTAAGTACAATAACGACTTAAGTGATTATGAGTATATCAAGGTCATGAATAGTATTGCTGATGAATTAAACAAAGCTACATACACCGATTCAAATGTCGGCATACAGTTAATTCATATCGAAAATTCGATTGTCTTTTCCACTGGTGTGAATCAAGATGATGAAGGTATCTTAAATTCAGAATGGTATAGCAAAGCCAAGGAATCAACGGAAGATGTATGGATTGGTGGTACCGAGGCTGGTACATCTGGTGTGAATGACGAATCTACCGTAAGCTTTGCAAGAAAATTAACAGTTAATCAAGCCAACAGTTATGTCATTGCTGTTGATATTGATGCGACATATTTCAAAGAGTTATTTAGCAATGTATCATTTGGTGATAACACGGTGAAAGTGGTGGATGGGGAGAATAATATTGTCTTTTCTTATAATGATGAAGAGATCAATACAAAAAACGATTATGCAATGGATGTAGATACAGAAAGCAACGTAGTGGAATCCGGGGACCTTTTGGTATTTCAGTATGATTCTAATGTCTCTGATTGGTACTTAGTTGGGGCTGTTTCGTCAAGCGAACTAACCAAAGATACGAAAATAATATTTTATATTACAATTGGTATTATTTTATTCTCTGTAATCGTAGCATTCTTTGTTGGAAGAATGATCGTTAAATCAATAAGTGCCCCATTAGGAGAGTTAACTAACCTTATGTCTGAAGCTAGTGCAGGCGATTTACGAGTCCGTTCCGAGTTAACGGGTCGAAAAGATGAAATTGGTTCTCTAACAACGAGTTTCAATCATATGCTTGAGATGATTTCAGATATGATGGTTAAGACAAAAGAATCTTCGAACAAAGTGTTGAAAGCTGCTACGGATTTAACAGATGTGTCAAAAGTTACCTCACAATCTGCCAAGGAAGTTGCTGCAGCTTCAGAAGAAATAGCAACGGGTGCGACAACGTTAACAGAGGAAGCGGAAATTGGGAATAATTTAGCAGTGCAAATCAATGATGAAGTAGAGAATGTTTATCGTAACAATGATGCGATGGAAAAATATGCACAAGAAGTATTGGAAGTTAGTAACAAAGGGATAGATAAAATGAGTGAGCTAGTCGAGCAAACAGAGCGCGGCGAACAAATAACAACTGCTCTTGTTGGTCGAACAGTCGTACTAAAAGAAAGCACAAAAAACATTATTGATGTAATGGTGATCCTTAAAAAGATCTCAGATCGAACGAATTTGCTTTCGTTAAACGCAGCAATTGAAGCAGCACGTGCTGGGGAAGCTGGTAAAGGTTTTGCCGTTGTAGCGGATGAAATAAGAAAACTATCTGAACAATCGAAACAGTCGATTGATGCAGTAGGTGGCATTGTAGATGCTATTACGGTTGAGATCAATAAAACGTTGGAAATGCTAGAAGAGGCTAATCCAGTATTTAAAGAACAAGTAAATAAAGCGAAGGAAACGGATGAAATTTTAAATCATGTAGGAAGAAACATGAGTGATTTCACCTCGAAGATTCAACTTGTTTCTAGTTCGATCAATGAATTAAGAGAATCGCAACAGAAGTTGTCGGATACGATTGCGCATGTTAGTGCAACTGCGGAGGAATCATCTGCTATTAGTGAAGAAGTATCTGCTTCAACAGAAGAACAGCTTAAGATGAGTGATTCATTAGTATTTACTTCAGATGAATTGAAGGTCATGTCAGAAGAGCTACAAGCGTTGTTGGAACAGTTTAAGCTATAACGGAAACAAGGGGACGGTTCTTGTGTACACACTTTTGTGTACACAAGAACCGTCCCCTTGCTTACTTTTATCCGTTTACTAACTTCATGCGTATTTTATTGGATAGCAGTTCGATGATTAAAATTAGGATGACTAGGCCGATTAGGATTGAGCCAACTTGTTCCCATTTGTAGCCTTGCATGGCGAAAATGAGAGGTGCTCCAATACCGCCTGCACCAACAAGTCCTAAAATCGAAGCTTCACGCATATTCATGTCAAACCGGTAAATCATGACGGATAAAAAGATTGATAACAACTGTGGAATAATACCAAATCGGATTTTTTCAAAGGTTGTACACCCAATAGAAGTCATCGATTCTAATACTTTCACATCCAATTCCTCAATGGCATCAACATATAATTTCGCTAACATCCCAATCGAAGTGATCCCAATCGTTAATACACCTGCAAACGGACCTGGTCCTGTCACACGAATAAACATCAATCCATACACAAGTGCTGGAATGGTACGTATAAAGATAAGTAATAAGCGAGTAAGCCATGCTGCTGGTTTTGGAACAATATTTGAGGCGGCTAGAAATGCTAATGGTACAGCTAAAACAGCACCAACCAAAGTTCCGAGTAAAGCAATAGCAAGGGTTTCCCATAATAAATACAACACGCCATTTGTCGTCAAACTAAACAGGAATTCCAAATCTGGATGTAAAAGGCCACCTACAATGTTAGATGCAATTTTCATGCCATTCTGATCCAGTTCAAAGCTAACTTCCGTTACGGACCAAGCAATAAGAAGACATACGATTGCTAAGATGGTAAGAAAATAACGATAATGGCGTGGTGCAGCAAATAACTGCTTTTCTACTGTCGTCATACTAGGAACTACTCCTTTAAATTAACTTTTTCCTAAAGTGCTCACTAACGGTTTCAATCATATAGACGGTAAGGACTAACATGATTACGATCATGCCTAGGCTTGAATAATCGCGCCACCCAATCGTTTCATTAATCAAGTTACCAATTCCACCTGCGCCTACATAACCAAGAATGGCGGCATACCTTACATTTCCTTCAAAGCAAAATAGTGAGGTAGACAGATATCCTGGAAGTATTTGAGGAAATATTGCATAACGAAATGCCTGGATTCTTGTCATTCCTGTCGATTCCATTGCTTCAAAAGGACCCATGTCCACATTCTCGATTGCTTCATACAGCAACTTACCTACATAGGAAATGGTGAATAGAAAAATTGCGATTGTTCCTGCCGTAGCAGGTAAATCGAAAACATACGTTGCAATTAATGCTGTTACTAACGTTGGCATCGTTCTTAACAGACTAAGCACAGTCTTTAATATCGAATCTAGGATTCTATTTTTAATAATATTGGAAGAAGCGAGTACTGCTGCTGGTAACGCAACAATCGCACCAATTACCGAACCGAAAAAAGACATCTTTAACGTCACCATGAGTTCAGGTAGGATACCGCTAATGTACCCCCAGTTTGGTTGGAGCATTTGCAAGATGATAGTGAAGAACTCATGTATTCGTTTGAAAATTACTTCAAAGCTAAAACCAGTGGCTTGCGCAGCATAATATACAGCGATCATGACAATAAGTAGAATGAGTGGTGTTTTCGAGCGCTTTTCTACTACTACTTTTCCGTTGGCTAAGACTATTTTTTTTGGTGGAAAAATTTTATTGTACATGTACGTGTTGCTCCTCGAAGACCGTCTTATATTCTTCTTCGTTCCCTCCATAAATCTCATGAAGGATCGTATCTGTTACTTTAGAGGACGGCCCATCAAAGACGATCTCGCCTTGGCGAACACCAATAATTCGATCCGCATATTCCAAAGCAACCTCGACATGGTGAATATTCATGATGACAGAGATGTTCATCTCCTTATTAATTCGTTTAAAATCGTCCATTACTAGTTTAGAAGTCACTGGGTCTAGGGATGCAATTGGCTCATCTGCTAAAATAATGTCAGGGTTTTGAGCCAGAGTACGAGCGAGTGCTACACGTTGTTGCTGTCCTCCGGATAATTGATCGACACGAATATAGGCTTTATCTAAAATCCCAACTTTATCTAAGGCTTCTAATGCCTTTATTTTTGTTGTTTCTTATACAGGCCAGTGATATTGCGCCATAGGGCATTATCAGGGACAAAAGAAACTAGGACATTATTAAGCACAGAAATTCTTGTAACTAGATTAAAGGATTGAAAGATCATCCCAATTCTTCTACGTAAATTCCTGACTTGTTTCCCTTTCAGATTGGTAATATTCGTACCATCAACAAAAAGTTGTCCGTCAGTAATATCGTGCATGCGGTTAATACATCGGATGAGCGTTGATTTTCCCGCTCCGGATAAACCGATAACTGCAACGAACTCACCTTGGTCAATGAATAAGTTGAGATTGTGTAAAGCTTTTGTACCATTTGGATAAATCTTATGAACATTAATAAACTCGATCATGGTATTACTCCAATCTATGATTAGAATCTTTCTTACTTATTTAGAAGATAGATTGAAAAAATAAGAACATCACCATAAAATGATGTTCTTATTTTTATTTAGTAACGAACTGTCACTTCTAAATGTAATCACCTATCTACAAATAAAGAGTGAATCAATTATTGCTTAAGTCCTTTTAAAAATTCTTGTGCGTCTCTTTCACCATCGTAATCAGCTGCAGTTGCTTTTTGATAGCCTTCATGGCTGTAAACGCTAATGACTTCTTTTCCTGCATCGGTTTGAGCAATGTTCATAAATGCTTCTTGAAGAGCAGCTTTTAAATCGTCCGTCATCGTTTCTGAATTTTTACTTACAGAAACGGTATCGTTATAGATCGGTTGCGTAACACCAATAACGTTTGTTTCATCCCAAATCGAAGCGGAACGTTCAAAATCAGTTGTCCATTTATCTTCATTGTCACGACGTGCATCAGCGTAAGCCACAACAATATCGACTTGTTGTGCTGCTAATTTTGCAAAAGAGTCACCGTATCCATTCGATTGAACAGCATTGTCTAAGTCTGTAACACTCTTTTCAAAATTATCTTGTAACCATAGTGTTGGATAAATATATCCTGCTGAAGAAGATGTGGATTGTACAGCCCAGTTTGCACTATTTAGATCTTCCCACGTTAATGCTTCGCCATTGTTAATCTTTTTAGCAAGTTCTTGGCCTTTTTCAGAAGGGCCAGCGATCATTAGGCTACGATAGTAAGTTGCTTGTTCATCCTCTGAACCTTCCGTAGGTTTATTGTCATTCCAATCTTTTGGATTTTCAGAGTCATTGGACAACGCTGCACGTGTGGCAGTTAAGATTACATCTGCACCGTCATCGTATAATACAAACGTACCACCAGGGATTAATCCGACATCCGTAGTACCTGCAGAAAGAGCTTCCCCTACAGCTTCATATGTAGTTCCAACATTGATTTCAATTGTGTCTACATCATAACCAAGCTTACTTAACTCATCTTTTAAAAGTCCTTTAAGTGGTTCTGTCATCGTAACAATTTCTTCTGGGTCACGAGATGGGACAAAATCCACCTTCAATGTTTCGATGTTCTCATTTCCAGCTTCAGTATTTTCTTCTTCAGCTGCGTTATTGTCGGTATTTTCATTTTCTGCATTTTCATTTGTATCGGTTTCAGCACTTGCTGTGTTATCTTTGTCCTCAGAACCACAACCAGCTATAAAGCCGATCAATAACAAAACCCCAAGTAAAATCATTAATTTCGTTTTCATTATCCATTCCCCTTGTCGTTAAATATGTTTTTGAAACTATTTGTTGAAACATGTATCATCTTACACCCAAGATATTAAGCATTTATGTAGGGAGTATAAAGAATTTGTAAATGATGGAAACATGGGGACGGTTCTTGTGTACACAAAAGTGTGCACACAAGAACCGTCCCCATGTTTCCATCTGAGGTGTTTTATGTTTGGCCAATTGGGAAATAAGTAATCTAGAGTCAAATGATAAAAGGGTGAATCTAATGAGAGAGATGACAGTAGGTTTACTGCCGGCTCCGGAATTACCTGAGAAGGTGGCTAGGAGTTTAACAGAAACACTTCCAGATGCATTAAACAAGTATATTGATGCCAACGTGGAATGGAACGTTGAGGTAATAGTGGACCCGTTAACAGGGGCGGCGGAAACTGCAGATGAAATATCAGAGGAAGCGAAACATGCAAAAGAAATGCATAATTGGGATTATGCAATCAGTGTGACGGACCTTCCCGTTTTTTCTAAGAAAGATATTGTGTTAGCAATCTCAAATGTGAATGAAAAAGTCACACAAATTTCTCTTCCTGCATTTGGACTATTCCCAATGCGAAAGAGATTAAAGGATACCATTATTCAGATGGTAAGGGACTTACATATGGAAAAGTCCAATCAAATGCAGGAAATGGAGCGTGGGATGTTTAAGCAAATAAACCATAAAATTTCTCGTGTTTTATCACCTGTACGAAGAAAAAGAACGAAGCAAAGTCAGGATACGATTTATCAATATTTTGTGATCCCTAGGTTGAATGGTAAGCTGAGAATTACGTTGGGGATGGTCCATGCGAATCGTCCATGGAAGATCTTTTCTTCGTTTAAAAAAGTAATCGCAATTGCGTTTGCTACTGGTGCGTATGGACTTATTTTTCCTTCTTTATGGAACCTGAGTGTTGTATTTGAACCTTCTCGTTATATACTCCTCATGGTTACATCCTTAGGGAGTATGGTGCTTTGGATTATGCTTGCTCACCACTTGTGGGAAAAACCTAGCTATTGGAATAAGCGGAAAATGCGCAGAATCTATAATACAACGACGGTGATCACCTTGAGTGTCGCAGTCCTATTTTATTACATTATATTATTTGGTTTGTTTTTCTTAGCAGTAAGGCTCTTTGTGCCAGAACAACTTTTCCGTGGTCAGTCCGTCCTGCATGGAAACGTTACGATTGTAGATTACCTTCATCTGACTTGGCTTGTGACTTCTGTTGCGACATTAGGTGGTGCGATTGGTGCCGGGTTAGAGGATGATGAGTTAGTAAGCAATGCAACATACGGCTATCGACAACAAAAACGTTATGAACAGAGTAAACGAGATCAAGAAAATGCATAATAAATTTGGAGTGCAGGTACCAAGTAGTGGAGTGCTACTTGGTACTTTTTTCATAATGGATTTTTTGTATTCCTGAGTAGCATCAAACTGTCAATTATAGTGGAAATAAGGGATTAAACGTCCCCGATAGTTGCTTTTAACTCCAAGAACCTAGAATCTATGTGTAGTTACGGAACAATTTCTAGAAGATAATCATCAATAACAGTCAATCCAAATTATAGATTTATTTCTCATCCTTCATCCAAGGTGGATCGCCATATTTATGTAGCGTTTTGTTAATTTTATACACCGTATAAGGAATGAGATAAGCTAATACGGTGCAGATAATCGATAATGTTCCTGGCATGCGTTCTATAATGAAATTCCACATCATGATCCCTTCTCTTTCTGGGTTGTGAACTGTGTATTACCTGACATTTCGATGTTGGCATTAACAGTCACATTGATTTTGCTATTTGCGAAATAGTTTGCACCTGTATCCCACTCATCCTTTAGGGACTCCCACAATTTGTAATGATGACCATATAAGTAGATATTGAATTTAAAAATATCTGTTTTTAAGTCTGTTTGTGCTTTCGTGATTGTTTTATCTACCAATTTCTTGACCTCTTTTTCTAAACCCTTTGCATACAAATCTAAATGGGTGTGTGGGTTTATTTTGCTATTGGTTTCGGAAATTACGCCAGAAATATTCACATCTATTTCAAATGTTAGATTGTTTTTATCCTTATTGGTCAATTTCAAGCTGCTTTGTACATTAGCGATCATTATATTCGCCTTTGCATCTTGAATGGAGATCCTCATATTACCTGCTTCCATATCACCTGTCATAAAATTTCGGCCCATTGTTAATGGACCATCCAATGTACCAATAACAGCTCGTTCATTGGTATTAAACACAGCAACACCACTATTTTCAATGCTCTTGTCATCAACGATTGCAAGATACGGTATGACAAAACTAACATTCGCAAACAATTTTTCATGTAAATCTCCGAGTCGAAGTGGTGGGGAAACTTCAGCACTTTTCTTGTTGTCTAGCAATTCACTTATATATTGCGAGGGCACTTTTATGTGTTCCGGTTCTATATCTAATAAAGAGCTAGCCTTTTCTTTGGTTACTGCAACGAGGACACTTCTTCGGTTTTGCTGCTCACGTGTGAATAGATCAAGTAATTTTTCAAACAAATCAGGTTGTTTGACGACATCCTCCGAGAACAAAAGTACCTCTAAATGATGGGCATACAACGTTCGATTTGCTCGCTTTGATATTTCATTATTAATATGCATGAGACTTTCACCCGAAAGTGCCAGATTGCGAAAAGCTGGTTGTTCTCCGCCTCCTGTCGTTGCAGTTCCAATAGCAGCAGGTACGATCAGCTGTTGCGTCAAAGTTAGCTGTGGATTATCTTTCGTTGTTTGTTCAGCTAAATCAATTGATGATCCTCGAATAAACGCGCGATTCTCTATTTCTTCACTATCCCAACAACCAGATAGAAAAACTATTACGAATAAAGATGAAAGAATCTCCAAGTATTTTCGCATGCGCATCCTATTTCACCCCTCTGACTTTGTGCAATACGAATAACAACAACGTAACACCTGTTGCCAGAGTAATGCCAAAGTAACTTAACATTCTTCCGGAATAATCAAGCTCATAAGTGTTTTTAGGCAAACCACTAATGAAAAAAATAATAGGGGCGAGTAAGAAAACAAGTTTTTCCTTTTTCGCGTTTTTAAAAACAGATTGGAATACGATTACAGCAAGATCATATGTCATAACGGTTGTGTTAAAGATTGCCATTGTCCACACGACGAAAAATAACGAGTCAAACCGATTAAAAAATCCACCTGGTAGTTCAATTGCCCTTGCAAGTTCGATCACGGGAAACATTAAATTGGAAGTGGTGATATTCCCAAATACCAGAAGCGTCATCGTGAAAATGATGAGATGAAGTAGAATCACGAGTATTACACCATACATTGCCATTTTGGGTGTTTTTTTTGGTGAGCGGATTAGTGAAACATAAAATAAAACATAGCCAAATACCCCAAAGCCGCCGATCGTTGAAATGCTTCGTAGGGTAGCAAAAGAATAGCCGTTCAGATCCGTTTGAAAAAAGGGATAAGCATTAGTAGCATCTGTAAATCCAAGTGAAAATACGGCAAGTATGAATATAGCTACAAGAATGACTGGGAAAAAAAGTGCATTTAGGCGAAAAATAGCTACGCGAGACCCTGCCACCGCATAAATAACTACTAATAAAAAAGCTAGCCCAATCACTTCGATTGGTGTTCGATTAAATAAATATAAATGTGATATTTCAGCAATGGCTCTTACTTCAAAGCAAGTAATCAAAATACCGTGCAAGGCAAAAAGTAAAGCAAGTGCTACCGCGATGGGTTTGGATACCAGTTTAGATGCATAAGTGACAAAAGACTGCCCAGGAAAGTGAATGGCAAGACTTACTCCTAGCCATGTGAGGAGGATCGTAATTACGCCGCCTAATAAAATAGTATAAATGGCATCCAAACCGATTGTTGGCTCTGCCAAGACTCTGGGCATATAAAGAAAACCAATCGCAATAACGACAGAAGGGATTGCAATCATAATATCCAGATCTTGTATTGTTTCATTGCTTTGCTTTAACTTATTCATTAGAAGGATCCCTCTTTGTTTTATCCATTGTTTTTAAGTAGCTTGGACGTTTCGTAAGCATCATAATTGGTGCCCGAATGATCATTTCCTTCCAATCTTTTAATAATAACGGGCCAAATGGAGTTGAATAAGGAACACCAAAACTTTTGAGATTAACAAGATGTATATTGATCATGATATAGACAAGTATGATTCCATAAAGACCGAGCGTAGCAGCGGCGATCATGAATGTGAAACGTATGAGGCGGAAACTAATCGCCATACTATATTGAGGTGTGGCAAACGATGCAATGGCAGTAAGGGCAGTAATAATGACTAAAAACGGACTAACGATCCCCGCACTAACAGCAGATTCACCGATTACTAGCCCACCAACAATTCCGATCGTTGCACCAATAATTTTTGGAAGCCTCACACCTGCCTCATGTAAAATTTCAAAGGTGATCGCCATCAACATCGCTTCTATAAATGCAGGAAAAGGCACACCCTCTCGCGAAGCCGCGATGGAAAATAAGAGTTTAGCAGGCAACATTTCTGGGTGGAAGGATATGAGCGCAATATACACACTAGGCAAAAAAATCGCAATAAATGCTGATAAAAAGCGCAATAAGCGTAAAGACGTTCCAACAATCCATCGTTGACTGTTATCTTCCAAGGAGTGCAATGTTTCGACTAACGTCATCGGTGCTATTAAAACAAACGGCGTACCATCCACTAGAATAACGACTTTTCCTTTTAAAAGGGCATCGACCGCCCGATCAGGACGTTCTGTATCACCTAGTTGAGGAAAAGGAGATAAAAAACTATCTTGGATCCAATGTTCAACCTCGCCTGAGCCTACGGCATATTCCGTATCAATTGATTGAAGCCTTCGATTGATTTCTTGAACTAGATCGGGATTCACAATCCCATCAATATAACTAACTACAAGCTTTTGTTTCGAACGGCGACCAATTTCATGTGTTTTAAAACGGAGATTAGGGTCTTTAATATCTTGGCGGATTAATGATACATTTGTTCCGATATTCTCAATAAAACCTGCTCTTGGACCACGAATTAACCGTTCCGATTGCGGCTCTTCAATTGCGCGATGTTCTCCACCTGCGGTTCCCATAAGTAATACAGTGTCTGTCTGATCGATGTAGAGGGCAGTGCTTCCGGATAAGATGGCAAGGGAGACGTCATCTAATGTTTTGACTTTCTTTATATCCGATATCGCAATAATTTCTTGATAGAAATAATCTGACAAGTCTATGTCGGCCTCTGGTTCTTTTTCTAGGATTGTTTTTAGGATATTATCTTGAACTAATTTGTGATCAACCATTCCTTTTATATAAACAATTGCTGCTTTTTGGTGGTCTGTACCAATCGACAATTCACGAACAATAAGATCATCAGGCTCATCAAGCATCTTTTTCACACTGTCTACATTCTCGTCAAGATTGGTACCAATCTTGATTTGAAATGAAGCATTATGTTTAGGTGTTGTTGCGTTCTTTTTTTTATTTTGTGACCTAGCATACCTCTTCATAATTTCTCCTCGGGTATATTGTTATTATCTCCATTCTTTTCCTATATCGTGTTTTTTATACGACTGTGGACAAGAGAACCGTCCCTCTGTTTCCACCTCTGTTTCCAATGAAGCTATTGATTAGGTGCCACGTTAGGTCACCCTTCAGTGCTTGTATGATCTTTTCTATTGTTATGAGAATAAAATAAATCCGTTTCCTTGCGCTCTTTTACTGTGCTTTAAGGAGACAGTGGATTGAATTAATTGTGTATACAGTTCAGGTTCTGTTAGCGTTCTCCCCAACTCTTTTTCCAGTTGTTCGATCATAATTGCGGCAGCTCCTGCCACGTGGGGAGTAGCCATCGATGTGCCAGATAGCGATGCATACTTTCCGTTTAGATAGGTTGATCGTACATCCACTCCTGGAGCAACGAGGTCAATCTCGTCATTTGAATTCGTAAAAGGAGCCATATTCCCTTTATGATCGACTGCACCTACTTGCACCACTTCTTGATAATGACCTGGGTATAACCTTTCCGTTGTATGAATATTATCATCACCATCATTTCCGGCAGCGCAAACAACCAACATATCATTGGCTACTGCTTTTCGGACAGCTTGATGAAGTTTTGGGTGATTCTCTTTTGACCCAAAGGATATGGAAAGAACCCGTATTTTCTCACCGTTATTACCTCGCCATCTGATTGCATAGTGGATCGCATTAATAATGCTTTCCGTCTCTCCATACCCCTTTGCATCAAAGGCCTTCAAAACGAATACTTGTGCGTGAGGAGCTACACCAGAGACGCCAAGACCATTCACCGTAGCGGCAATGGTTCCAGCTACATGTGTACCGTGTCCATTTTGATCATTAAAATCTAGAAAGTTAGATTTATTCTCTGATGAAAAATTTCTTCCGCCAATAATTCTATTTTTTAGATCAGGATGTTTCCGATCACAACCTGTATCAATGACCCCAACAACACCTCTGCCTGTATAGCCTTCTTTCCACTTTTTCGGTGCTCGCATCATTTTAATAGCCGTAGGGATTTCATTCGTTTTAGCAAACGCTTGCTGTACTTTAAATGGAATTAATTGTACTTGTACCATGATTCTCCTCCTTATTACTAATAGACAATTCAACAAGGAGAAAAAAGTGTACGATTATATGTCCTTTTTCAAAAATGTATAGATACCCATCATTTTTAGCAGATAAATAAAAAATTCCTGTACAGGTTCCAATTGTACAGGAATTATTTAACTTTTCTTAGCAGTAATTAGCAGCACCGACGATAATTAATAAGATAAACAGTACCACAATTAAAACAAATGTGTTCTGTGTGCGCCCAGGAGGACAATAGCCATAACTAGGCATCATATATTGTGGCATGTATGGTTGGCTAGCAACCATAGTAGGTGCAGCGTTTACGTTTGCTCCAACATTAGGAGCTGCATTTACATTTGCATACATGTTAACACATCCTTTTAAGCTTGATCACTATACTATATTCACCTAATTTGTAACTGAGCCCGTCAATAGGAAGAATGGGCGAATATGACAAACCCAATTTTATGATGTTTTAACTAGAAATCATTTTTTGTAGGTAGGAAATATATCGTTTACATGAAATGGAGCTTTTATTATGGTGTACGACAATTGGAATAAAAGCGTTGTTGATCGTTCTTGTCATTGATATAGACTCAGAAGAAATTCTTGTAACTAGATTGGTTACATATGCAGTTCGATCACTACCTGGGCTTCTGTTTTGATTAAGAATATCAATAATTTCTTTATGGCTCTTTATTCCAAATCCATGACTATAAAACTGCCCACTAGTTAAAGCGACAGCATTTAATCCTCTAAACCAGGGAGTACTTGGATTATAGTCAGGGTTTTTAATATAGACAACATCACTAGGTATATAATGATCGGAATAAAAAGTGTATAGACCGAGATTAGGTTCCGTATGCCAACTGTATAAATAGAGTTGTGGAAACAATTCATTAAATTTTTCCTCCCCTATACGATGCAATAAGGCATGGTAGAAGATGATGACACATGCTGTTGCGCATTCAAATGCATAGAGGAAGCTATTGTTGAAAATATCTAGAATGGCTTGAGAAGGTTTTCTATTCGGATGTAATTGGAATCCACCTTGTGCTGTTAAATACCAGTAATCGGGGTTGCAACGAGCATATTCGAAAATGGTGAATACGGCCTGACTTTGATTCATTTTTTCTGCACTTTCTATCATGTTCTTTCTAACGTTAATATCAAACAAAAATGCATCCATGGAAGGAAAGGAATAAAGGCCAGGAGAGTTATGCATTTTTTCGATAATTATTCTTTCCATACTTCCCAAGTTCCACGAGTCCGTCATTTCAAGGGGCTTCCCAGATACTTGTATCATCTCATTCTCCGTTCTACACTAAAAATTTTGTTATTCATACTTAACCTATTCACAATACAAACTAAAAATGTGCTCCTGATGGAAACATGGGGACGGTTCTTGTGTTCACAAATTAACATAAGTGGAAAAAGGAAAAAGCGTACAACCGAGGCTGTACGCTTTTTTTACTAAACTTCGACTGTTTCTGTAACTTCTTTTTGCTCTCTTCTTCTTGCAATAACTGTTCTTAGGTAAGGTAAAACATATCTGTCTGCGCCAAATTTACCAGCGTTCGCTCCAGCAACAAGGATGACTGTACCGATTAAAATGTCAGTTGGGTTGTGAGATACTGTTCCAGCTAGTAAGAAAGAGAAGTTCATTACCATTCCGAAGAAGGCTGCTGCTGTTGTGAAACAGCCAAGCATTAAACCAAGTCCTACTAATACTTCACCCCAAGGAACAAGGATGTTGAAAAGATCTGCATTTGGAATTGCAAAAGCTTGTAAGAAGTCTACATACCATCCATAAACAATCCCATCTGGACCTGCGACTGGGTTAGCCACTGCGCCTTGTAAAAATCCTGTTGCATCAAATCCACCAGTAACTTTTCCTAAACCTGCTGTAAACCACATATAGCCAAGATAAATTCGAATGATTGCCAACACACCAGCTACAACGTTATTTTTTCTTAATAATTCAAACATGTCGATCACTCCTAATATTTTATCATGTTCATCATTTCACATTTGGTTTTTCAAGAATTCTTGTTTGTGTCTTTCTATGTTTTTATATTAACACGTATAATAAGTATAGAAAATAAGTTTGTGCAATACTTCACATTTAAGAAACAAAGTTATGACAAATGCGTGAAGGTTGATATTTAGTGTTGACAATAGAACAGAAGAGTGGGAAATGATCATGTTAAAGGTGGTATGTGTCGCAATGCTCAAATGGTTAAACAAACGTTTGATCAAAAACATGTCAAAAGGCGCATGCGTTTCGATGCATCAAAAAAGAGGGTAGCACCTATATTAGTAGCTAACCCTCTTGATTATACTGAATTTCCATAGAAAACGTCGATTATTTCCCGTCCCGTATATGCAACAGCTTCTGCTTTAACTCATTTTCCATCGAGCTAATCTCTTGTTCTGCTTCTATACGTTTTCTTCTACCATCGTCTTGAATCTGTAATACTTCTTCAAGCGTAGAAACTAAATGCTCTTGCGTTTTCTTCAAGGTATCAATATCGACAAGGCCACGCTCATTTAGTTTAGCAGTCTCAATCGTATTCGTTTTTAGCATTTCTGCATTTTTTAACAATAGGTCATTCGTAGTTTGGGATACTTGCTTTTGCGCCTCCACTGCATGCTTCTGTCGGAACATGGTTAGCGCAATGGCAACTTGATTTTTCCATAATGGAATGGCTGTTAAAATAGAAGATTGAATCTTTTCCACAAGCACCTGGTTTGTACTTTGAATTAATCTAATTTGCGGTGCACTTTGCACGGTGATTTGGCGACTTAACTTCAAATCATGCAATCGTTTTTCTAATCGGTCCGCAAATTGAAGCATATCATTAACCTCTTGATATTTCATTTGATCATTCGTAGCTTCTGCTTCTTTCCTCAATGCCGGTAACTCCTTTTGCTCGATTTCTTCAAGCTTGAGTTCTCCGGCAGCGATGTAGACGTTAAGCCCTTTGAAATATTCTTTATTATTTTCATAGAGTTTTTCCAACATCGTGATATCAGATAAAAGTACATCTTTATTTTGCTCTAATCTCACGCTTATTCGATCAATTTGTGCACCTGTTTTTTGGTATTTAGAGATGATCTCGTTCACGGATCCAGAAAGCTTACCGAACAAACGCTTGATAACATTTTGTTTTTCAGACTTCAAATCATCAGGGTTCATGTCGTTAAATTTTTTCATTAAGTCACTAATTACTTGTCCAACTTCCCCAACATCTTTCTTTTGGACATGCTCAAGCATCGTGTGGGAGAATGCCAATAACTTTGTTTGTGCCTGTGTCCCGTAAGAAATGATCGCTTCGTGGTTTTTTGGATCAATTTGTATAGCAAGCATTTTGGCCTTTTCTTGATCTTCCTCTGGCAAAACATCGATAAGGCGTGGTGATTTCGTTTCCACTATTTGCGTTTCTGATACGCTTTCCCGATCTCCAAATGGTTTAGCCAATAAATCATCCATTAAATCAAGATCACCATTGTTGATCGTATCTTTGTTATTATTCACTATCATCCAACCTTTCCTTTAGGAATGTACTATTTATGTGGATTTGTCGTGTGCTTCGCATAATCTAATTCAAAATGCAGCTGCTCAAGGTCACCTGAAAGAATATGATAAAGGTCATTTTCGATCGTCGTTTTCATTTCTTTAATCGTATGACGTGTTTCAGAAAGAGCTTTCTCCATTTCACTATTCTTCTTTGGTTGAGACGAAAGCAACACATATTTTTCTGTTAGTTCTACTGCTGAATCCAAATGGGAAAAATAGAATTTCTCACCTTGATAGAACCGCTTTGGCTCTTTCTTTGTTACTTGATAAATCTTCCTAACAGTACGTAACATATCAAAAACTTCTTTTAAAAAAGCAAATTGGCGAATAGAAAATAGTGCTTTTTGCATGCGGCGTATTTTGCGATTTGCTTCCTCTAAATTTTTGCGAATATAGCGATATTCTCTCATTTTTAATTGATTCTTTTTCAACGTACGGAAATAAATAGATGCCGATAAAAGTCCATAAGTTAGGCCTGCGCCTAGTAAAGCTATAGCTGATGCATGCCAATAAGGTAAATCGTAAGCAAAAAAGCTAACCAACCAAATGGTAGACTTCACAGGAATTGCGATCATGATTCGAACGACTACGGTTAGAAACTTGTACATCTATATCGACTCCTAACTTTAAATCTACATATATCTACATGTATTTACGTTTTAAAGGGAACAAAGGTTTCAGTTCTTATTAGGACAAGTATAACAAATGGAGAGGTAATGCATACAGCGGGTGCATGAAGTTGTTTGAGAAGGATGGATTATAGCTTATCTCCCAATTAAATATTTTACTTTCATGTGGGAATAGTAGCGGGTAGGAGGTGTTAGCGGATGGCAAAACAAAATAAAAATGTGGATATAGCAAACGAAGACGCAGCCGCAGCCGCACGTAAAAGCGCATCGATAGACAAGGAAGTGGATAAGCGACATAACGAAAATGCCCGGGCGTCTGCTGCGCTTGATTCCGATTCTCCAAGAATTGATACAGATCATCTATAAAAGGAACCCCAATTGCTAGCGCACTAACAATTGGGGTTCCTTTTTAATGAAGCGTAACGTTTTTAATCGCGCATTGCTCCAGCCTCGCGGGAAGTCATCGCACCGTCTCCGTTTTTCACATCTTTTTGGATTTGTTGTTTTACTTTTTGAGGATCCGTCCCCGCGAATCCAGGCTGCATAAATGATTTGGTATTAGCTTCTCTTTTCTTGGTCATCTAAATCCTCCTTTTTGTTGCGTGTGTTATTATTTACGCAGGCAGGGCTACCTATCCAATTACGAAAAATTTTTACATTATATGGGAAGGTATCTGTTTTTAAGCTATACTGAAAGGGAACAAATCAACACAAGGGGAGTCCTTCGTATGAAAAAAACGATAATCACAATATCTATCACAATTCTTATTGGTTTGGTCATCTCCATCATCTATAACCAAAATCCAATTGATATCAAACCACCACATTTAACCCACACCATTGACCAAGAAAATGCACCGCAACAAGAACCACAACCCGAAGTGTTACAACCAGTAAATAACAACGAGTTAAGTTATACGTTACAAAATGATGAGGTTAACATTACCTACAATGGCGGTAATGACTGGATCAAAGTCCCAATTGTAAAGGATGCATTATTTGCTGGAGAGTATCAGGGAAACAAACAACAATTAATCAGTGATAGCTATGTACTCACTGAAGCGCGTGCTGCATTCTTATATCAAGGCGGTGATGTATTAGTGAAGTACACGCTTGATCAAGGAGAAACGTGGCAGGACAGTGTAATTTTCGAAAGCTTTCATGGGCTACGTTTTAGAAAAATAGACTTCATCGATGATCAATTTGGCTATGCTATTCTTTCTGGCGGACGAACGATGTCATCTGAATATTCGAATGCCTTTCTAACGCATGACGGTGGGGCAACATGGGAAGCAACTGCAGAAGCCGGAAGCATGCGTTTAATTGCAGATGGAGGTTTTGTAGATGCGAATACAGGATTTTTATCCTATGGAACAATTAATCCCGAAGAACCAGATGTGTATGTGACAACAGATGGCGGAAAGTCATGGCGTCATGCGGTGTTCCAGATCCCGAGTCAGTATGAGCGTGTCTTTGTCCAAGCGGAAACACCAGTGAAAGAGGGCGATCACTTAGCGGTTTTGTTGAACCAAGGCCCAACAGGTGATTATCAAGGTGGAAAAGTAAAAGGGAAGTTCATTTCAAAGGACAACGGATTAACATGGGAATTTTCCGAGGAGGTTGAACCAAATGAAACAGAGCAAGGTTAAGTGGACGAAGAGTGTTGGTTGGCTGCTGTTCTTAATGGCAATTGGCTTCTTTTGTTTGCAAATTGGCTATTTAATTATCCAGCCAAGATATCAAGTGGAGTATATTGATAATCGAATTTTCTATGTCATTAATATGCTCAGTATCATTTGCTTATATATGGCGCTTCTGTTTTTGTTAACATGGAAAAAAATTTGGACAGTAGTGGTTACAACTATGGTGACGCTTTTCATTATTGTAAATGTTGTACTTCTGGTTGAGCGTAATAAGGAAGTTAAAAATATCTCGAGCATATCACCTAACTTACAGCAGATTTTTGCAATCAAACAAGACACGGAGACAGGAGAGGCGATGTACTATAGGTCATACTACGGTATTCTCAGTCGTCCAAAAGATCGATTGGAGCCGGAGATCGCAGGCGATTATAAAATTGAATGGTTGGCAAATGATATTGCGGCCTTTACTTATGAAGCGGAAGACCAAACGATCCAACAATTCATTGGTACATATGGTGATCGGCAAGAAGATAGCATGTCTTATTATTATGTAGCTTCTCAAATCCGAGGGAAATGGGGAGCGGATAACGCTCAGGTAGAAAGGCAAAACAATGGAATTGCCATTACAGTAGACGATCAAACGGAGTTGTTTGGATGGGACAATGTCGAACAGTTCGGTACACTTGCAATTGTTTTGAAAAAAAACAATGAAGCCGTTTGGGCGATAAGTTTAGATGAAAATTTTGTTGCCAACTCAGAGGAAATTGAACCGACTGTAGGGAATATTAGTTTGTACAAGGCAACGATGGAAGAGAATGATCCGATTGTATTGGCGTATCAGGGTGGAGCGTTTTAGAGTGCTTTTCTAGGAAGGTGTGCGATGAAAATAAAACCGTTATTGTTGATAATCCTTACGGTGGTTGCAATTGTATATGCACTAATAGATATCATTTATCAAATTCAAAGTGGCAATTTTCCTAGGGTAACTACGATTATTTTATTCCTATATGCAACGTTCATTTGCTGCATTTTCTTTTCAAAAAAGAAGGTGAGATGAGAAGCGTAAGCATAATATAGAGTACATGTAACTTGGTATTTTGAAAGGGGATGTCAGATTGGATTTTATTCTTTTTGGTTTGTTTGCTCTCATGGGTGGGTGTTTATTGATTGGTTTGTCTAGGAAAGAAAAGAAATGGATTGGTGGAATCGGTGGATTAATGGCGCTTGTGTTTATCGTTGTTAGTCAAATCATTAAGCTACAAACCGGATTTTATGGAGAGTGGAGTCAGGAGGTATCTGAGACTGTTGGTCAATGGGTTGTTCCTTGTTTCCTTGTTTTAGGAATTTATTTACTTGGGATGATTAATTACCGATGGATTAAAGCGGCGCTCAATAAGGAATTATGGGTGAAATGGTTACTACTGGGTTTAGATATTCTATTTAGTCTGGTGTACATTTGGTTTGGCGGTTTTGTGTTATTTATTGTAGCATTTACGTATTTTCCGTTCGCTCCTTAAAGGTAGGGGTTTTTTATTGAGGAAGGCGTGATAGATCAAGGATTGCGAGTTCTCATAATTGGTAAAATTAGTGCACCACATTAGCAAAAAGTTCATACATAAATGACCTCTTGGAGGAGAGTATAAATGTGTACCTGAAAAACCAAGGAGGTTGCTATAGTGATAAATCAAAATCAGATGCAAGGCAATCAGCAAATGCCTCAAAATATGGTGAACCAAGCTATTAATCATAATCATGGTGCGCACGAAATCCTTGACTCACATGAGTTAATCGGTTGTTTAATCGGTACGTTAGAGCACTATGAGATTTATGATCAAAATATCCAGGACCAAGAACTTAAAGGGATTCTTCAACGTCAAAAAGCTTTCATGACACAAATGTATAATACCGTTGTAGAAAGCTTCAGTACGGGACAAGATCCGACTGTGCCAACGCAGCAATATAAAATGCAGCAAAGCAATGAGGTCACGTATGGATTAAAAGCTGGGCAACCAAAAAAGCCGAAGCAGTCTGTGAGTGAGCTTACCGATGAATGTTATTCTTCATTTATGTTAAGTCAAACAAAAGCAGCCACTTCGACGCTTGCGATGGCAGCAGCTGAGATGAACAACCCAGTCTTGCGTCGTGTTATTGCGGACAGCGTTCCGAATATGATTGAAATGAGCTATGAGCTATTCCTATATCAAAACAAAAATGGTTATTATCAGGTGCCACAACTAAAAGATCAAGACATGAATATTATGCTACAAGCTTATACAAAGGCTCCACAGCAGGGCATGCATTAAGTTTGGAAACAGAGGGACGGTTCTTGTGTTCACAAGAACCGTTCCCTTTTTCTGTTTTTTTACATATGTAGGTTAAAACAAAGTGACACGGCTACGAGCCCAATTTTTGTATGAATGTACTACTGCCCACGCAAAATGGGTGAAGCGCCATAGTATAGTTATTGAACAGCTTAAGGAAAGCTTAGAAACATCGACAGAGAAAATCGGTATGTATTTTCAAGGAGGTGTAGATGAGATGCACAACAGTTTTGCATTGATTGTCGTGTTATTCATCTTGTTAATCATTGTGGGGACTTCTTACGTTGTCTAAAATATGGTAATGAGATAGGGAGGTCACAGTTGCTGTGGCCTCTTTTTGGCGTTGTTAAACGTATGGAAATGGAAACGCAAGAACCGTCCCCATGTTTCCGTTTTTTTAAAGAATAACTTTTGAAAATGTGGGGATTCTAATTATTGTAGGAAGGAAAAAAGAAATAAATGAGGTGTCGGTGAAAAATAACTTGGATGAACTTTAACTAATTAAGTTAAGGCACGAATCACAAATCTTCATGTAAAAATGAGGTGTTGGTGTTCGACAAACAAGTGAATGTAGTAGTTAGTCATTAGTGAATCCTTTATAATGAGGTGTTACGAATGCACAATACTACAGAATGTTCTAAGTAACTCACCAAACGTATTTCAAACCTTCCTGCATAAGACAGGGGCTAATCGTGCCCTTGTCTTTTTCTATTTCGTAAATCATTATATTGTCATTATTAAAATTCCCTTCAAATTTCTGTTTCAATAATTTCCCCTTTTTCTGTCATATAACTAAGTGCTACTGTCCCGTGTTCTATTTTTTCTTCGTTTTTTAAATAAGAAATGAAATCGTTTAATTTTTCTTCATCATGTTCGCTATGCTCTCGCGACACCATTATATTGATGTGTGGTTTTACACTGTCACCATTTTCTTTATAACTACCGGCACGCTCAGGGTCAATCCCTAAATTCTTTCCAATTCCACGTCCGATAGAAGCATGATAGATGTGCATTTGGGGGAAATGGTCATTCAGATAATTTCTAGTATTGTTTTCAAGTTCCTTTGTCCATTTTTCAGCAACGTAACTATCTACTAATGTGCCTGTTGTACTAAGACGGTAAATTAAGAAATTCACACCATTCTTTGTATTACGAACTTTTGCAGCATATTCGAATTCAAAGTTTCCCATGTTATCGTATAGTGCATCGTACACTTCATAGCCTTCACTAAAATGGTCATGTAAATATTGATTTGCATCGTTTATGATTTCTTCTTCTTTTGCACTATCTGGAGCCATCTCTATCTTGAAAATGATCACTAGGATAACAACTCCTGCAATTACAACACCAACGATACCGAGCAATACTTTTAACAAGTTATTCAAAACATCACTCCCCTTACTATATTGGCGTGACAACAAAACACTGCAACATAACTGCCTTTTCGTAAAACGTTACTCTCTCCGATTTTAACACAAATTTCCAATGCGTTTGGTAACAATATAGAATTATTAGATTCGGAATACTAAATACATAAAATTAACATTCTCCTTCGTCAACCGGACCGGTTTTCCTATATTGATTAACTTCATCATATGTTAAGCTTATAAAGGAATTATGAAATGTAATGGGGATGGGGAGGATTGTTCATGGATCATAAGCAGATTACATATGCAGTGGAAGCAAATAATCTCGTTAAAACTTTTGGTAAGGAACGTGCTGTTGATGGGATTAGCTTGAATGTACCAAAAGGGATTGTGTACGGATTTCTTGGACCAAATGGTGCTGGGAAAACTACTACAATTCGAATGTTGGCAACCTTATTACAACCGAGTGAAGGGCATGCGAAGGTGATGGGGTATGACCTTGTTCAGGAAGCAGATTCTGTCAGACAGTCGATTAGCTTGACTGGACAATTTGCGTCTGTGGATGAGGAACTGTCTGGTAGGGAAAATTTAATTTTTATTGGCAGATTGGTCGGATTTTCGAAAAAGGATGCGAAGACAAGAGCAGATGAATTACTAAAAGCGTTTAAATTGGAAGATGCAGCGAAACGTCAGGTTAAAAAATACTCCGGTGGTATGCGTCGAAGAATTGACATTGCAGCCAGTATCGTCACCTCACCAGACCTTCTTTTCTTAGATGAACCTACAACAGGACTAGACCCAAGAAGCCGTAATCAAGTATGGGATATTGTCCGTGCACTCGTAAAAAATGGCACAACCGTATTTTTAACTACCCAATATTTAGAAGAAGCTGATCAACTTGCGGATTTAATCGGTGTGATTGATCAAGGAAAACTAATCGCAGAAGGCACGAGTAAAGAGTTAAAAGCATCAATCGGAGCGGGTAGCCTAACCGTGCACTTTGATGATGTAACAGAATTAGAGAAAGCGAAAGAAATTTTTGAACAACAACTAAACCATTTTGCTGAAGCAAATTTACGGGAGATATCTTTAACCGTTCCTATAAAGGAACACGCTAAGGCTGCTAAAGCGATTGGGGAGTTAGCGAATAATGATGTGCAGATTAAGGACTTTTCCATGAGTCAGCCGAGTTTAGATGAAGTTTTTCTAACCTTAACCGGAAAATTACCAGAGAGTGAAGGGGATGAATTACATGAGCAATCATGAAGAGGCGTTTGAAAATGCTATAACAGTGAAGAAACGTCCAAAAAAGCCGAGCGCCCTTAGTGCCGCTTCAACCTTTGCGTGGCGAGCATTATTGAGGATTCGTTACGTCCCAGAGCAACTATTTGATGTGACCGTGTTTCCGATTATCTTCCTACTCATGTTTACGTATTTATTTGGCGGAGCCATCTCGGGATCAACGGGGGAATATTTAGATTTTGTGTTACCCGGTATTCTCGTCATGACTGTGGCGATGATCACGATGTACACGGGGCTCGACTTAAATAAAGATATTGAAAAAGGTGTGTTTGACAGGTTTCGGTCTTTACCAATATGGCGCCCGGCAGTACTTGTAGGTGCGCTTAGTGTTGATGCCGTTCGTTATTTGATCGCTTCAACAATCATGATTACATTGGGTTATATTTTAGGCTTTAGACCAGAAGCAGGGTTTGGCGGCGTTGTTTTAGGTGTTGCATTATTACTCTTCTTCTCCTTTAGTCTATCTTGGATCTGGACCATGCTTGGGATCATTGTACGTACGGAAAAGGCATTGATGGCCATGAGTATGATGATTTTATTTCCGCTAACCTTTCTAAGCAGTGTGTTCGTGGATCCAACTACCATGCCAAATTGGTTACAAAAATTTGTTGATATCAATCCAATTACATTTGTGGTCGATGCGGTTCGCGGTTTGATTCATGGAACAGATGCGATTGGTGATATCATGATGGTCATCTATATTTCGATTGGATTGATTTTAGTTTTTGGAACGTTGACGATGTACTTTTTTAAGAATAAAGAGTAGGGCTTTTCCCGTTTCGATGGAGAAACATAAAAAATAGCATACTAATTACCAGACCAAATCACATATGATTTGGTCTGTTCTTTTTTCCTTATATCAGTGATTTGATGTTAATACTTGAATAGACAGAAAAAACTACATTTCTCATAGTGGACAACCAAACATACGAGAATATTCTCGACTGAATATGACTGACGTTCGTAGGATATTGAATCTCGATAGCGGTAATGATAAACAAACTAGAAAAGGAAACTAAATAAGTCGACGTGAATGGGATCCAATATGTTCTTCTCCACAGTTCAGAATCAAATGTTTCATCTGATGTTAAAATGCGACAAAAAAGTAATATGAAACTGTAGTTAAAAGTTAAAAATGTGATAGTCATCCAAGCATTAGAAATACCATCAACATACCATAAGATAAATGCTTATTGAGGTGATTTATTTATGGTTAAAGTCCGAAAATATAGTGGATGCTGTCCAATATATCCGGTACCAAAGGCGAAAAAACAAAAATGCAAATGTCCACCTGGACCAAGAGGACCAGAAGGACCAGCAGGACCAACAGGACCAGCAGGACCAGCAGGACCAGCAGGACCAGCAGGACCAGCGGGACCAGCGGGGTCAACAGGACCAACAGGACCAGCGGGACCTCAAGGGGAAACCGGGGCTACTGGACCTCAAGGACCTGCTGGAGGAGTATTAGCGTTTGCAGATTTTTATGCTTTGATGCCTCCAGATAATGGAGCAACAGTTGCTGTCGGTGGAGATGTAGATTTTCCGCAAGATGGACCTATTAGTGCTAATGGGCTAATTGCCCGCACTAGTGCTGATACATTTAACTTGGCTGAAATTGGCACTTATCAGGTTTTGTTTCAAGTAAGTGTCACCGAAGCTGGTCAGTTAGTCTTAACTATCAATGATGTTGAACTACCCTATACGGTGGTCGGGCGAGCAACTGGAACTTCTCAGATAGTTGGAATAGCTCTTGTGACAACTTCAACCATCAATTCAATACTAACTGTCCGAAATCCTGCTGACAATTCCACAGCACTAACCATCACTCCTCTCGCTGGAGGAACTGAGCCTGTTTCAGCACACCTTGTTATCACGCGACTCGAATAAAATAACATGATGTAGTAGCGAGGTTATTTTGAGACCCCTAAGAAGTCTTTACTCTCGGAATAAATAAATTAATAAATAAATACAATTTTGCTTTGCTTATAACATAGTTTATTTGTTAATTAGATGTAATAGGCATTGAAAAAGGATCTTCATAATCGAGGATCCTTTTTTTATTGTTTATTAAATTGACGCACCCGTAATTTAAGACACGAGAAAGAATTTAACCCTTTACACAGTGCAAAGGTAGTGAAACAAAGCAGGATAAAATAATTGATCCAGAATGGTTAAGATTGTTTTAGATGTTATATAAATGGGGATGCCCCTTGCTAAAAATTAAAGAATTTTCCGAGAAATCATCTGAAACTGAATAATGACAGGTCTTTTTTGACCCATTGCAGCTGAGAATCATCCATAACAATTAGATTCTGAAGAAAAAGTAGATTTTTTGAAAGGGAGTGTATATGTTGATAGATGATAACATAAAAGGAAGAATTGAGCAGTTGATAAAAATGATGCCCAAGCGATGTTAAAAATTATTTATGGGTTTGTTGAAGCTGCAATGACGGGAAATGGTGTAGATGAAATGAAGTTAGACGTTTTAGACCGAATATCTAATTTTCAAAAAAGCATTCCAGATGTGAAAGAGTCAAATAATTAAGATAGTATATAGATTTTGTGAAAAAGTGTACTTAAAGTAACGGCACCCTTATCCTTAATCAGCATAAGATGTTATCCGTGTTATTCCATCCGTACATGATCATAGTACAATATAAAGAAATATTTCTGGAGGTGACTCGTGATGAAGTGGGAAGATGTGTGCCAAGCTTTTCCGGACCAATGGGTACTGATAGAAGCTATACAAGCACATACAAATGAGGAAAATGAGCGTATTTTAGATGAAATTGCCCCTTTGAAAAATTTTTCAAATTCTCCAGAGGCGATGAAAGCATATCAAGAAATTCATAGAGAAGACCCTAATCGGGAATTATATGTTCTTTATACTAACCGCAAGGAGCCTAAGATCATCGAGAAAAAATGGGTAGGTGTTAGGTGATAGTGGAAAAACTAATTTTAGATGAGGGTTTATTGCTGACGGATATGGAACTAACATTTAATGGACAATTGCTATCATTGGATTGGACTTATTGCAACAATTGAAAGCAGTCATAAATATAGACGAACTATCATTACAGTCAAATAGCTAAATGGTAAGTATTTTAGGTGTACTTCTTCTATACTTGCCGTTTTTTGTGTTATAGCTTATATGTAGAGATAATCAAATTTTGTGAAGGTATTCACTTAAAGTGACGGATAGCGAGCGCTCAATAAGACTAATCGCTTCTTATGCTAACCCAAAAGCTTAGGAGAAAGTAGTAAGAAGAGGTGTATAAGATATGAACCTTATTAAGTATTTAGGTGTACAGTTAATTCTATTTAGTGTAATTATCCTAGCTAGTTTTTACTTAGATCCTTACATTAACAAGCCATTTACATCTACCGACTTAATAGCAATAATTATCGGTATTACAATACTGGTTGTAGTTTTTAATTTTAATAAGTTGAAAAAAGGTCTAAAACCCATTCCTACATATAATAAGATTTTACTTTCTGTAATAGCATTTGTTATTGCAATAATTGTTATAGGCGTTTTAACTGGAGAAATGCAGTTTTAGCTTATTAAATAATGGAGAGCTTTAACACAACAAGAGGAACGTCATATTTAACGTGACGTTCTTTTCTTTTTGGAAAATAAAAGGAAGAGACGGGATGTTGTGATAAAATTTAATTATATTCAATTGTTCTTCAATAAACGAAGTAGTTATGTAACTTTTGCTAAGTTTTTATAAGAGGGGGCAAACATGATAAATCGAATCTTAGAAAAAATAATTTATTTTGGGTTCACAATATTTATCTTCGTGGTTTTATGGAAAATCACGGGTGAATTTTGGGAAGCTTTTGTACCATGGAATTACAAAACTGATCTATTAGGAATCTTTATAGTAGCACCACTACTAGTATTGGTTTCGTTTATTTTATCTAACTTGTCCTTTAAAGTCATAAAGGGTAGTAAAAAGTAAAAGTCCTTATTGCGATTATTTAAGACTTAGGAGGGCAAAAGTGAAGAAATGTGCAGCTTTAATTGGTATTATAATATTTTTTGGTGCGATGGTAGGTTGCTCTTCTGATGAAGATGAATTATACAAATTTATAGAATCATACAATGCGTATGCGGAGAAATCTACATCAGTAGCTTTGTTAGAAGAAGAATTAGACCCCAACGAAGATTGGAAACATCGTTTACATCAATCGGATGTTTATGCTATAAATGCCATTTATAATGAATATGAAGATATTATTTATGAAGTGGCTATAAAAGGTAAAAATTCAATTTTAAACTTAGATGGGGAAGGTTTTGAAAGTTCGCTTGTTATTGCCAAGGTACTAGGTCTGGATAGGGAGGTAATTTCAGAACACTATCAAAAGGCATTAGAGAAAGATAATGAAAAGAAGGATATCATATACACGGAAAATAATTATGATGTGAATTTTTATCATTCGACAGGAATTGGAACAAACGAATTGTATGTTTCATATAAGAAAAACAGTGACCAAAAACATGAACAAAAAATTACTAGAGTATCTACAAGAAATTTATTTATTTCTCATGTAAAAAATTTCGAACAATATATGTGGTTCCAGGACATTATTGTCGTTGGCACCGTCATTGAACAAGGTGAAAGCTATCACAAACTTAACCAGGATATCACGCCATCAACAATAAGACTTAATGAAACCTTAACTGGTAATGTAGACGAGACTTTTACAATAATACAAAGCGCATCGAAGGATGGAAAGGATACGTTTGTTCAACCTGGGGAACAGTATATTTTCTTTCTCAGACCAAAATCAACGATATTTAATGGACACTTCATTTCAAATAAGTGGAGAATTACGGATGGAAAGGTGAATGTTATTATACCAACAGATGTTAACAAAGTGAGTGGATTTGAAAGTGACGAATTAGATGCGATTTTGGATAGGATTCGAGATGGCTTAAAAAATAAGGAAAAACCAGAATATATGCAATGAGAAATCTTAAATTAGGTAACTTTATATTTATAGTAATACAAGATGTAAGGCATGTGACTTATTACACTTAAGCTAACGGGATGCTTATCTTCAAAAAGGAATTGCACCCTTGTTCTATTAATGGGCAGAAGCGTTGAAGAAGCATGGTAAAATAAAGAAAAAGAGTAGTAGAGTTTAAGAAGGTGTTTGTTAATTAGATGGTCTAATAACAACAGTATTTCACTAATATTTTTTCAAACATCATATCAGAATTCAAATACAAAGTATTTGTGCTAACGTAGTATGCATCGTCAGAAAAAACAGAGAATTATTACAGATAATAAGGAGTCTATATGATAAAAAACGTAAAGGATTGGAAAGACCCCACGCTGTTACTATCTTCTATGGGAATATCTAGTATCGGAGACTTTATCTATTTAGTTGCGATTAATATTATTGTATATCAAATAACGGGGTCGGCAACTGCTGTTGCAGGACTGTGGATAGTTGGTCCACTAACGAATATTATTACCAAGTTTTGGACTGGAAGTTTTATTGATTACCGTAGTAAGAGAAAAGTAATGATTGTAACATACATAATTAGAGCTGCTTTCATCTGCTTAATCCCACTCGCACCAAATATAACAGTTATATATGGGATTTTGGTTATCCTAAGTGTAGCAAAAGCATTCTTCCATCCATCATCAATGACATACGTTGCTATACTTGTTCCTAAAGCAAAAAGAAAGCAATTTAACTCTATTCGCTCTTTTACAACTTCGGGGGCATTTATTATTGGACCAGCAATCGGTGGCTCTCTTATTTTATTGACTTCTATTGAAGCAACATTGTGGCTAAATGCATTGTTCTTTCTGTTTTCGGCAATTTTACTATTTTTTCTACCAGAAAAAGAAAATATTAATAAAGATACAATTCCAACATTGACTTTTTCCCAAGTGGTACAGGATTTTTCAGTCGTTCAGAAGTTCATGTCCCAAAATAAATACGTATCTTTTACTTACCTTGGATTCATTATGGTTATGCTTTTCACCTTTGCTATGGATGCGCAAGAAGTTGTGTTTACGCAACAAGTTATAGGGCTTTCAGAGATGGAGTATAGTCTATTGATAAGTATAACTGGGGTTGGTTCTGTTATAGGTGCTATGTTGCTTTCCATTTTTTCAAAATTATTCTCGCTTAGATATATGATTGTCATCGGTATTGTCATGATGACGATAGGTTATGTAATCTATGCATTTTCATGGTCATTTCTGTCAATTGTGGTTGGATTTGTAATCTTAGGTTTCTTTAATGTGTTCTTAAATGCAGGAATAACGACTTTTTACCAAAACAATGTTCCAGTAGAAATTATGGGCAGAGTAACGAGTATTTATCAGTTAATACAAAGTGCTGCTCAAGTGATATTTATTCTTGTAGCAGGTTTTGCAGCGGATTTAATTTCATTACGGCTTACAATTATCACGATGGCACTTGTAATGCTATTCTTATCTATAATCTTTTCTTTTTCAGTATTGAAATCAAACAAAACAGTTTATTTTCGAGAAGACTACAACGATAAAGACAAACTAAGTGTTTAAGTGAAAAAAGTTAACCTAATTAAAGTGTAAGGTGTTTATTGCATGAAGGGATCAAGAGCTAAACAAGGAGTTGTAATTTGGAAGCTCCTATTGTGTTATAGAAGTAATTTACTCAAGAAATTAACGGGGGAGTGTACATGGATGTAAAAGTAGTATGGAATAACGAAGAACTATATGGTTGCGAGTATCTTAATTTAGGGAGTACAACTGAAAACCTCGTTGTTCAAAGTACAGTAATTTATGTAGACGAAAAAAACAGCGATGCTCATAAATTGAATTATATTGTTGAATTAAATAAACATTGGCTTACTAAGAAGTGTAGTATTAATGTTAATAACAATAATAGTCTAGAATTACATACTGATGGAGAAGGGAACTGGTTTAATAGTGATGGGGAATTAATTGACAGCCTCGAAGGTGCAATAGACATAGATATTTCAGCTACTCCTTTTTCCAACACTTTACCTATTAATAGAATTAATTGGAGTATTAATCAAATAGAACTCTTTCATATGGTATATATATCAATTCCTTCTTTAAAAATAAAAAAGGTACCCCAGTCTTATCAATACATTCGTATGGAAGGTGAATTAAGATACTTCAAATACCGTTGTTATGATTTTGAGACAATCATTTGTGTTGATTCTAGCGGGCTAGTTGTTAAGTATCCAGATACATTTAGTAGGGTACTATAATTCTGAATCTCTAATTCCATTTACTTAAATAGAATTTTGTAGACGTAAAGAAGCAGGTTCAAAATATATAAGGGGAAATTATTGTGATTACATTTGTTCCAAACACAATAGAGAAGATACAAATAGAAATGGATATTATGAATTCTAATCAAGAGTATAATAGTATTTCTAAAGCGAAAAAGATAGTAGAAGAGAGTGACATTTTAGAAGAGTATCATGAAAGCGAAGAATTAAATGTTATTCGCTTATTAATAAAGAATAATGAAAAATATATAGGTTTAGTTGACTATTGTTTAAATAATTCTGCTGATGAACGGACTTGGATTAGTCTTTTTGCAATCCATAAAAACGATCAAGGTAGTGGAATTGCTAAAAAAGTGTACCATGAATTTGAAAAGATAATTAGAGACAAAAAGAAAGATAGTATAAGACTTGCTGTGCATAAAAATAATAAGCAGGGCATTTACTTCTGGAATTCTGTAGGATTCGTGAAGTACAAAGAATTAGAATACAATGGCAAGCCACATTTTTGTTTAGAAAAAGAAATAACTGATTAATAAAATACGTGAACTAATATTAAGTTTTATCGAGATGAGGAATTAGTGTAACGCACTTATTCCTCATTTCATTGTAGTAGATGAAAAAAGCGTACAGCCATTCTGGCTATACGCTTTCCAATTAAACTTCCACCGTTTCCTTCACTTCTTGTTGCTTTCTTCTTCTTGCAACAACTGTTCTTAGGTAAGGTAACACATATCTGTCTGCGCCAAATTTACCAGCGTTCGCTCCAGCTACAAGGATCACTGTAC
>NZ_JAOALK010000042.1 GCF_025154055.1 Aquibacillus koreensis | reverse complement strand
TGGAGTGACCTAACTAAATGAGACAGAGGAAAAAGCACCCCCTGAGTCGTATATAAATTAAACGACTACTGGAGGTGCTTTTCTCATGGGAGAAAATAAAAATGTTTATTCTGAAGAGGTTAAAAGGAAAGTCATTGAAATGAAGTTGTCTAAAAAATATACCAATAAACAGATTATGGAGAAGTGCGGTATACGTAACGTTAGTCAAATCAAAAGATGGATGAAATGGTTTCGTGATGGGGAGGAACACCGACTGTCGCAACCCATTGGTAAACAATATTCCTTTGGGAAAGGTCCTGAGGAGCTAAGTGAAATAGACCAATTAAAACGGCAAGTTAAGCATCTAAAAATTAAAAATGAAATCTTAAAAAAGTACCAGGAAATCGAAGGGAGTTGGTACCAGAAGTAGTAATAGAGCTAGTGGAGTCATTAAAGGAAGTTTATGCGGTATCGATGATATGTGATTGTATTGGAGTCCCTAGATCTACTTACTATCGTTGGCTTCAAAAGTCATGGGAACCGACTGAGCTAGAACAACAAATAATCGATATTTGTAAAACCCTAAAATACAGAGTTGGACATAGAATGGTTAAAAAAATATTAAAAGAGGATCATCATATTTCTGTAAATAGGTTAACTGTGCAAAGAATCATGCAAAAATACAACATCCAATGTCGAGTCAAACCTAAAAGAAAATCAAAAATTGCTGGTGAAAGTAAATGTATCGTTCCAAATTTGTTGGAACAGAATTTTAAAGCAGATAGACCTAACCAAAAGTGGGTTACAGATATAACATACTTGAATTTTGGAGAGTCAACGATGTATTTATCATCCATCATGGATTTGTACAATAATGAAATTGTTGCTTATCGAGTTAGTCATAACCAAGAAGTAGATCTAGTGCTAGAAACATTGAAAGCAGCTTGTAATGGGCGAGAAACGAAAGGACTGATACTTCACAGTGACCAGGGATCGCAATACACTTCGTATGCTTTTCAAGAGTTAGCTGAAGAAAAAGGCATTATCACAAGCATGTCCCGCAAAGGCAATTGCTTTGATAATGCCGTCATTGAATCCTTCCACTCCACCATAAAGTCGGAAGAATTCTACACACACCAAAAGGCGCGTCTTACAAACTCTATTGTACTAGAAAAAGTCGAATCTTACATGTATTATTACAACTATATACGACCGTTTTCAAAATTAAACTGCCTTTCCCCTGTTCAATTCAGGGCAAAGGCAGCATAGGTGCTTTTTCTTGTCTCATATTACTAGGTCAGTTCACATCTAGTAGGTTTTTTTCGATCATCAATCGTTCACGTAAGGCAATAATGCCATTTGACGCGCACGTTTAATTGCTCTAGTTAATTTACGTTGGTATTTTGCAGAAGTTCCAGTTACACGACGAGGAAGAATTTTTCCACGCTCAGAAACGAAACGTCTTAACAAATCAACGTCTTTATAATCAATGTGTGTAATTCCGTTCGCAGTGAAAAAACACACTTTACGACGCTTAGCACGACCACGACGAGCTGCCATAAGGATAACCTCCTTTATAGTTTAAAATGGTAAATCATCATCTGAAATATCGATAGGTTCACCGTTATCTCTAAACGGATCTTCCTCATTAGGTCTATTATAATCGTTATTGTTTGGTTGGTTCTGGTTTTGGTTCTGATTAGGGCGGTACCCTGATGATCCTTGCCCACCGCCTTGACCTTGAGGTGCATTACCTCTTGTTTCAAGGAACTGAACAGAATCTGCTACCACTTCCGTTATAAACACTCTTTTACCATCCTGACCATCAAAACTACGTGTTTGAATTCGACCATCGACACCAATCATGCTTCCCTTTTTCATAAAGTTAGCTAGATTTTCTGCCGGACGTCTCCATATAACACAGTTGATAAAATCAGCTTCTCTTTCCCCTTGTTGGTTAGAGAACGGTCTATTCACAGCTATAGTAAAGTTGGCTACTGCCACACCATTTGGAGTATAGCGTAAGTCTGGATCCCTCGTTAACCTGCCGACGAGTACGACACGATTCAACATCAGAACCACTCCTTATTCTTCGTCTAGACGAATTGCCATGTGACGAATAATGTCATCAGAGAACTTTGCTTGACGATCAAATTCATTAATGGCGTTTTCATCACCTGTAAAGTTAATTAGAACATAGTATCCATCACGAAAATCATTGATTTCGTATGCAAGACGCTTCTTGCCTAATTCATCAGCTTTTTCGATTTCCGCACCATTATCAGTAAGGATTGTGTTAAAGCGTTCAACTAAAGCAGTTTTAGCTTCGTCCTCGATATTTGGGCGGATGATGTACATGATTTCATATTTTCTCATCCGATTTGCACCTCCTTTTGGACTAACGGCCCCATGCCTTCATGGAGCAAGGAATAAATTTAATTACTCACAATGAAGTATTATAGCAAAGATGTGTATAAAGTGCAAGGTTGTCCAGTTATTTATTAAAATATGTTTTCTATGATCCTAACTTACACATTAAAACGGAAATGTATAACATCGCCGTCTTTCACCAAATAGTCTTTACCTTCTAACCTTACTTTACCTTTTTCTTTCGCCGCTGCCATAGAACCTGTACCTACCAAATCTTCATATGATACTGTTTCAGCACGAATAAAACCTCTTTCAAAATCACTATGAATGATACCAGCTGCTTGAGGTGCCTTTATTCCCTTTTTAAATGTCCATGCGCGAACTTCTTGCTCACCCGCCGTGAAATACGTAGCTAGACCCAATAATTGGTACGTAGCTCTTACTAATTGATCTAATCCAGATTCTTCAATGCCTAACTCTTCTAAGAACATTTCTTTCTCTTCCCCATCAAGTTCAGCAATTTCAGATTCTACTTTAGCACTAATGACAATTACTTCCGCATTCTCATTTGCAGCAAATTCTCTTACTTTCTGTACATTAGGATTTGATTCTGCTTCAAGTAGCTCATCTTCTCCAACATTTGCTACATACAAAATCGGTTTACTTGTAAGTAAGTGAAGACCTTTTACAACTTTCATTTGCTCATCTGCAAACTCTACAGAACGTGCAGGTTTTTCATCTTCTAGCGCATCTTTAATTTTTGCAAGCACATCAAATTCAGCTATTGCTTCCTTATCTTTTTGTCTTGCCATTTTTTCAACCCGTTGAAGTCTCTTCGTCACAGATTCTAAATCAGCCAAAATTAACTCAAGGTTAATTGTCTCAATATCTGAAATAGGATCTACTGTACCGGATACATGGGTAATGTTTTCATCTTGGAAACAACGAACAACATGACAAATAGCATCTACCTGACGTATGTGAGAAAGAAATTGGTTACCTAGCCCTTCCCCTTTACTTGCACCTTTCACAATACCTGCAATATCTGTAAATTCAAATGCAGTTGGTATCGTCTTCTTTGGTTTTACTAACTCTGTTAATTTCCCTAAACGGCTATCTGGTACTTCAACAATACCTACGTTTGGATCTATTGTACAAAATGGGTAATTTGCCGATTCTGCGCCCGCTTGGGTAATTGCATTAAATAATGTGGATTTCCCCACGTTCGGTAAACCGACAATTCCTGCTGTTAATGCCATAAAAAACTTTCACTCCTTAAGGGTACCGCTCATATGAACGTTTCAGTCATACCAATTATAGATACACTTTACTAAAATGACAAGTTATCAAAATAAAAAAACAAGGCATGCTATATCCCTGTTTTTACTATTACTTGTATATATTTTGTTGTTTTACATTGTTTCTATTACTATGTTTTTTATATTTAATTATTTTTTGGATAATAATTGTTTCACGTGGAACAATTATTATTCTTCTACTCTTTCTAATACTTTCTTCATCTTACTGTCGAATTTTTTTCTTGGGATTAATACGCTGTGTCCACAGCCTTCGCACTTCACTCGTATATCCATCCCCATTCGAATAATCTTCCAACGATTTTCACCGCAAGGATGAGGTTTTTTCATTTGTACTACATCATTTAATTGATATTCTTTACTAACCACAATCTCACCCCTTTCAGTTGTCTATATTTCCATCCTCTCTAGAATACATCACTAAGCGCGGTAATGGAATATCAATGCCTCGTTCTTCCAACCTGCCTTTAATTTCTTTTCTTAAAATTCTAGCCATTGCCCAGTGCTCCATTGGATTTACTTCTGCAATAACACGCAATACTACATGACTTGTTTCCAACATTTGAACACCTAACATTTCTGGTACTGCTTTTAATTGTTCATATTGTTCAGGTAGCTCTAACAGTAACTCTCCTATAATCTTTTCAACTTTTGCGATGTCAGATTCATAAGGAACATTTAGATCTACTACAGCAATACTATTATGAATGGAAAAGTTCGTTACTTGCGTGACATTACCATTAGGAATAATATGTAACTCTCCTGTCCAACTCATAACCTTTGTCGTCCGTAACCCAATTTCCTCAACAATTCCTTCGACACCAGACGTTCGCACATAATCACCAACAGAGAATTGATCTTCAAATATGATGAAAAAACCAGTTATGATGTCGCGTACTAGGTTCTGTGTACCAAAACCAATTGCTAACCCCGCCACACCAGCACCGGCTAATAATGCACCAATAGGAATTGTTAGAGTATCTAATACCATTAAGAATGCTGTAAAATAAACAACATAGCTTAGTGTATTTTGGACCAGCTTTTTTAACGTATTTTCTCTTCGCTCTGTAATCCGAAAAGGACCTTTGTCTCTTTTCCTAAAAATACGACTAATTAATTTTGTACCTACTTTTACAATTAAACTAGCCAACAGAATAATTAAGACGATTCTAAAAAAAACTATACTTATATCAATCCATAACTCTGGTCCTGATATTCGATCCCAGATTGCATTAAACTCTTCCTCTATAAATTCCACTTCAGGTCCTCCAACACTTAACTTGTATATGTATTCTATCATTTTTGCCCTATTTTGTATCGGTTTATAATCGGATATAGTATAAGAGCTGATAAAACATACAAATTCAATAAGCCATAAAGTGGATATAAATATTCTATTAACGTTGCAAAGCCAATTTTAGTTAGCGGGATCATTGCAATTAGAGTAATGGTAGCTAATAGCCATAATGGAGCATTAATTGTATTACGAATTCTTGTAACTAACCCTAAAGTTCCAGATACTGCAGTTGTAAAGATTGCTAACCACAGTAAAATAGAAATAAATAAAAACATAACGTACGGATAATGTCTAAGTACCGCAAATAGCGGTATTTCATAAAGCAGAACTTGGTCTGATATTTGTATTAAACTATTATTATAAATATATGAAATAGTACCTAAAATTAATCCACTACCTAGACTGGCAATCCAAACTTCGCCTTTGGCTTTCATTTGATTACCTACTGCACCAAGTACAGCCATAAGAGGCAGAATATTAAGTGCAGTAAATGTGAAAGCAGCCGTCCAATTTCTCTGTCTAGAAAGATCGGGGAAAAAGGATAATTCTTGTTGGATAGAAAAAGTAACTAACACACCTAACAAACCAACGATTAATAACGGCAAGATAAAGCTATTAAGTGATAATACGCCATTTATATCTTTCATAAAGATTAGGATTAAAGGTACAATAATTATCACAATTCCCCACCAATTAGGAAAATGAAAAGCCTCTAATGTTGCACCACTACCCGCTAACATGATCACAGTAGTTGTAAATAAATAGATAAAGATCATACCATCATAGACATATGCTAACCTTTTCCCTACTATTGCTTCAAGAACTGGTAAGTAGTGCTCTGTCTTTTTCTCATAACTTATGTTTAATATAACGTAACAACACAATGAAAATAAAATAGTAAATAACAATATAGCTAGTCCACTTTCATTGCCAAAAAATTGCCATAGTTCTCTACCAGATGCATATCCAGCACCAATCATTGTTCCTATAATCAAAAACATCCATTTGAATCCAGATTTCCACATAACATTGCCTCCAACTTTCTTTTTCATGTGATGTATAGAATGAAGAATTTATCCGTATACTAATAAAAATATGTAAAAGGAGGATAAGCTATGAATCTAAAAGACAATTTCACCTCAAAAAATGAAATTAGACACTTTTTTGATCATCCACTAGCTACTCTTCAACTTAGTAAAGCTTTATTAGAATGGATTCCAAATGAAAAAGAAATTATTGTGTTATGTATTGGTACAGACCGCTCTACAGGAGATTCACTTGGCCCTCTTGTTGGTACCCTTCTCAGTGAAAAAAAACCTAAACACTTGTCCATCTATGGAACACTAGACCAACCTGTTCATGCAATTAATTTAAAAGAGAAAATCGAAATGATAAATGCTAATCATCAAAACCCCTATGTTATTGCCCTTGACGCTTGTTTGGGGAAATTAAAGTCAATAGGTTCCATTATTACTGCACCGAGCCCTATTCAACCAGGTGCTGCATTAAAAAAGGATTTGCCCGACGTAGGAGATGCGCATATAACTGGAGTAGTAAACATTAGCGGATTTATGGAGTTTCAAGTATTACAGAATACGAGATTACACATCGTAATGCAAATGGCAAGAACGATCACAGGCACTTTATATAAAGTAGATCGTGAAATTTCTTTTCTTAAAACAAATACAATGTTAAACACAAAGAAATCTCTATTATAAGAATTTATATGAGCATATAACAATGAAATATATTAGTACATATATATACAAAACTCAAAAGAAAATACGTAATCTATCAAACTATCTCTACTATATTAAAAAAAGTTAGTCCGAAGACTAACTTTTACATAATTATTTGATAAATATAGACAACTATGCCAACAGTAACAATAGATGGTAATAGATTAGCAATTCTAATCTTTGTTACATTTAATATATTAAGTCCAATAGCTACAATAAGTAACCCACCTGTTGCTGTCATTTCATTTATAAATCCGTTTAAAAATATTTCAGGTATCCATCTCTCTATCTGTGTTGCCAAGAGTGCGATAGAACCCTGATAAATAAAAATAGGTATAATGGATAAAACAACTCCAAAGCCAAGTGTTGTTGTTAAAACAAGTGACATAAATCCATCTAGGAATGCCTTTGTTATTAAGACACCATGATCATTTCTCAGACCACTATCTAACGATCCAACAATTGACATCGCTCCTACACCAAAAATTAATGTTGCCGTAATAAAACCCTGAGCGATTGTACTTTCCGAATCAGGCTTAGATAATCGTGTTTCAACCCATTTACCAAAGCCGTTGAGTTTTGACTCTAATCGTAGCGATTCTCCAATAATTGCGCCTGTTAACAAGCTAAGTAATACAATTATGATGTTATCCGTTTTTAACGCCATTTGGATTCCAATAAGTATTACAGCTAATCCAATACCATTCATAATGGTTTCTTTATATCTCTCTGGTATTTTTGTGAAAAATAATCCAACACACGTACCAATAATAATGCACGCTATATTTATTAGTGTTCCTGTTAAAGCCATTACTACATCTCCATCTACATAAAATAATAAATTGTTCCACGTGAAACAATTTAATCATACAACATCACAATTGGCCTGATATATAAAGAAAATAATAGCACACCTAATTGGCTAACATTAGGTGTGCTTTTCTACACAATATTATTTAAACATCTCTAAAATTCGATCAAGGTCATCATCAGAGAAAAATTCAATTTCAATTTTCCCCTTTCTTTTCCCCTTATGAATGGAGACACTAGTACCTAAGTGATCACGCAACCGATTCTCTCGTTCAGTTATAAATATATCCTTTTTAACAGGTACCTTTTTTTTGTTTTGTGGTATTTTTTCATTAAGGTTAATAATCAGTTGCTCTACTTGACGAACATTTAATGTTTCTTTCCTGATTTTATCAACCACAGGAATGATCTTCTCTTTATCCTTTAAGCCAAGAAGTGCTCGCCCATGTCCCATGGAAAGCTCACCATTATTAATCAATGCAGTTATCTGTTCAGGAAGACTTAATAACCTTACTAAGTTGGCTATATGTGATCTACTTTTTCCTAATCGTTTAGACAGTTCCTCTTGCGTTATGCCAAGTTCTTTTATTAGGTTAGAATATGCAAAAGCTTCCTCTATTGGCGTTAAATCTTCTCGTTGTAAATTTTCTAATAGTGCTAACTCCATCATTTTTTCATCTGTTAGATCTTTAACAATAACAGGAATAGTCGATAATCCAGCTTCTTTAGCTGCTCGAAATCTTCGTTCTCCAACTACAATCTCATATCCCTTTATACTTTTTCTAACGATTAATGGCTGTAATATACCATATTCAATGATAGATTCTTTTAACTCATCTATAGCATCTACATGAAATGTTTTTCTAGGTTGATACGGATTCGGCCGACATTCTTTAATTGAAATCTCTTTTACAGCTTCTTCTTCTCGTGTATCTAACTCCGGAAAAAAGGCATTAATTCCTTTCCCTAACCCTTTCGCCATTCGCGATCACTTCCTTTGCTAAGTCAAGATATACTTCTGCGCCTCTAGATTTCGGATCATAAAGAATGATAGGTTGCCCATGACTCGGCGCTTCTCCAAGTCTGATGTTTCTTGGAATAACAGATTTATATACTTTATCTTGAAAATACTTTTTCACTTCTTCTATTACTTGAATACCTAAGTTAGTTCTAGCATCTAACATCGTAAGCAAAACACCCTCAATCATAAGCTCTTTATTAAGGTGTTTTTGCACTAAACGTATCGTGTTTAAAAGTTGGCTTAGTCCTTCTAATGCATAATACTCACATTGAACAGGGATTAATACACTATCTGCTGCGGTTAACGAATTAATCGTTAAAAGACCGAGCGAAGGAGGGCAATCAATAATAACAAAATCATAGTTATCTTTAACGCTATCAATTGCTTTTTTAAGACGAACTTCTCTAGAAATGGTTGGAACTAGCTCAATCTCTGCTCCTGCTAATTGAATTGTAGCCGGAATGATGTCTAATTTTTCTACATTTGTAGGAACACAAACTTTTTCAGCTTCTAAATCCTCAACTAGTACATTATAAATACACTGATCCATATCAGCCTTGTTTATCCCTACCCCACTAGTAGCATTTCCTTGTGGATCTATATCAACAAGCAAAACTTTGTGATTTAAATAAGCAAGACATGCACTTAAGTTAACTGCTGAAGTAGTCTTTCCTACGCCGCCTTTTTGATTAGCTACGGCGATTACTTTTCCCATGGTGTCACCTACCTACTTTAAAACTCTATCGTTTACTATTCTATCATCTTTTTTTGTATCTTGGACTAACTTTAATCATTTTATATGAAAAAACAATACTATTAACCTAAAAATACATCAATTTTTCTGTTCATTTAGTGCAATTTTTATTTAATTAACACTTCTATTATGTCTCTACCTGAATAAGTGCAAAAAATTCCCACCTTAACATTGTAAAGATGGGAGCTGACACTTTTATTATTTTTTCTTTGGAATTTTAATTGTAATCTGGTAATAATCCTCGTAATCCTCTTCATCTGTTTCTAGGTCAATTCCAGTATCTGATACCATTGACAAAGATTGCCTGATTGTATTCATAGCAATTCTCATATCTTTATTGAAACCTTTTAACTTCGGTTTCTTCTTTTTTGGTGTTTGGTCAAACATTTTTGCTATTCTTTCTTCTGTTTGTTTCACGTTTAAATTCTTCTCTATAATTTCATCTAGTATTTTCTCTTGTAATTGAGCATCTTTGAGTACGATCAGCGCACGTGCATGTCTCTCTGTAATATTTTTCTCCAGGAGTGCCTGTTGTACACGTTCAGGTAGTTTTAGCAATCTCATTTTATTAGCAATAGTCGATTGACTTTTACCTAATCGTTGTGCCAACGCTTCTTGAGTCAAACCGTGGATATCAAGTAATCTTTCATAGGCTTTCGCTTCCTCGATTACTGTTAACTCTTCTCTCTGAAGGTTCTCAATTAATGCAACCGAAGCAGTTTCTGCATCCGACATATCCCGAATAATGGCAGGAACTGTTTCCCAACCTAAAAATTGAACCGCTCTCCATCTTCTTTCACCTGCTATTAATTCATACCCAGTTACTTCATTATTATCTTGTTCTATCTTTCTAACAACAATGGGTTGAATCATACCATGTGTATGTATTGTTTGAGCTAATTCTTCAATTTTTTCTTGTTTAAAAATAGAACGAGGTTGGTAACGATTTGGAATAATATCCTGAACCGGTAATTGAATAACCTCATCTGGAAGGTATTCACCTTCTATTTCTGGTTCCGCTTTTTCACCTAGGCCAAATATTCGGCTAAAAGGGTGTAACATAAACTGACACCACCTTCTCAAACTTTCTTAAAACCAATGTTTCACGTGAAACATTGGTAAAGTATAAAGTGATCATTAGGATGTACACGCACATATATAAATCCTTCTATTATTCTATCATACATCCTCTTAAAATGTAATTTCAAATGAATGAACAAGCAAACTTATTTATTTTACCTTTTAAATCAAGGGGAATATATATTTGATAGTGTTTCATCGTCGATTCTATATTATTAATATCCTTCCTATATGCTACTTTCAAAAATTTATTGGTATGACGCATTTTGTATAGACTGCGTCGTAACTATTCTTTGGATGAGTGGTAATAAGCCGTTCCGGCAGAATACTTCGCTTTCCGCGGGCACGGCCTCAGCCTCCTCGTGGAAGGGCACCACTGCGGGGTCTTCACCTCGCGCTGTTCCCG
>NZ_JAOALK010000041.1 GCF_025154055.1 Aquibacillus koreensis | reverse complement strand
TAGTTGGGGCATTGCCCCTGTGAGAGTAGGACGTCGCTAGGCAAACTTAAAACAACTTATTCTGAATGCTTTTATTCAGAATAAGTTGTTTTTTTGTTGTTTCTTTTGTAATTTAATTCAGTTAATAAATATTAAATTTATTTTTGGAAAATACTTGAATAAATTAACAACATGAAATATACTAAGTTAGAGTTATTAATTTCCAAAAAATTCATATTTAGTTCTTATCAAGAGAGATGGAGGGATTGGCCCTATGAAGTCTCAGCAACCAGCCTAAACTAGGCAAAGGTGCTAATTCCAATAGGTTTATAACCTAGAAGATAAGAAGATCGTTCTTGTATGCAGAGGCCTTTCTTCTTAGAAAGGTCTTTTTTTATTGCTTTTTTGTAGGGAGGTGAAAAATGGTATGTCTTTAAGAGGATCCAATATAACCAATTTTAAGAGTGGATCAAATGAACCTATCAAAGTTAAGTCACCAAGCATTTACATACCTCTAATACGATGGAATTATGCCATTTACCCCAACTAGACATTTAACACGAATCAATCTAGCAGTAGAATTAGCGCAAATTAGGTGATGAGTTTTATATTTATATAAAAATTTAGGAGGTATAAAGAGATGACGAAGGTTATTAGCTCAAATCTTGGCTATCCAAGAATTGGAGAAAAGCGAGAATGGAAACAAGCCTTAGAACTGTATTGGAACAAATCCATTACAGAGCAAGAATTGGGTGTGAGAACAGACAAGATTCGCCTTAACAACATAAAAAAACAACAAGATAAAGGTATTGATCTCATTCCTGTTGGAGATTTTTCTTTCTATGATCATGTATTGGACACCTCAATCATGTTCGGTATTGTTCCAAGTCGCTTTCATTACGAAGGTGGAAAGATTGATTTAGATACGTATTTTGCAATAGCGAGAGGTAATAAAGATGCAGTTGCTTCTAAAATGACAAAGTGGTTTAATACAAACTATCACTATATTGTTCCAGAGTTAAAAAATGTGACCCCTGAGATTACAGAGAACTTGCCCTTAAAGTATTATAAAGAAGCAAAAAGCAAATTAGGGGTAGATGGAAAGCCTATATTTTTAGGTCCTCTTACATTTCTTAAGCTATCTCAAGGATATGAGGAAGAAGATCTTTCGGATTTAATAGATACCTTCACGCCTCTTTATATAACGATATTACAAGAGTTAGAAGAATCTGGGGTAAGCTGGGTGCAGGTAGATGAGCCTATTTTTGGAATGAATCTAAGTGAATATGAGCTTGAACTTACTCATAAGGTGTATCAATCCATCCGACAAGCAGTGCCTTCTTTGAAAATTATCATTCAAACTTATTTTGAAAGTGTCACGAACTACCAAAGTGTTTGCGATTTACCAGTTGATGGCATTGGATTAGATTTTGTGCATGGAGATACTTTTTCCTTACTGAAAAAGTATGGATTTCCTAAAGGAAAAGTGTTGGCGGCGGGGGTTGTAGATGGTAGGAATGTCTGGCGTGCAAATGTGGAGCAAAAACTAAGCTTGTTAGAGGAAATTGTAAGGTATTCAGATAATACACTGATAGTTCAGCCATCTTGTTCATTGTTACATGTTCCAGTTTCGAAAACGCTAGAAAATGAGATTGATCCTATTATCTTGGATCGACTATCATTTGCCGATGAAAGGTTAGAGGAAATAGCTATCTTAACAAAAGGTCTGCGTACGGGTAGAAGTAGTATTCGTAACGAAATAATTGAAAGTAATCGATCTTTACACCGGGTAAAGGAATCTAGTTATCGTGAAAATCAGAATATAAAAGATGAAATTACTAGCTTAAGTGAGGCGGATTTTACACGCACACTGCCGTTTTCGGAGCGAATTAAAGAACAGAGGAAGCAGCTAGGCTTACCACTTTTACCAACTACTACAATAGGAAGCTTACCTCAAACCCAAGAAGTTAGACAAACAAGAATTAAGTGGCGGAATGGGGAGATTTCCGGACAACAGTATGACCAATTCATCCAACAATCCATTCAAAAATGGATTAGTATTCAACAAGATATTGGCCTCGATGTTTTCGTGCATGGTGAATTTGAAAGAACGGACATGGTCGAATATTTTGGTGAGAAATTGAAAGGTTTTATTGTAACGAAGTATGGTTGGGTGCAGTCTTATGGTTCGCGTTGTGTGAAACCACCACTTATTGTAGGAGATGTATCATTTAAGAACCCGATGACAGTTAAAGAAACTATATATGCACAATCCTTAACAGATAAGCCTGTCAAAGGAATGTTGACAGGGCCTATTACTATTTTAAATTGGTCATTCGTTTATGAAGATGTCCCACGTTTTACGGTGTTAAATCAAATTGCATTAGCGCTGAGAAAAGAGGTGGAGGCATTAGAGGGCCATGGAATAAATATAATCCAAGTGGATGAACCTGCACTTAGAGAAGGACTTCCACTAGATCGGGATAAGCAACCAGCCTATTTGGATGCTGCTGTTTACGCATTTAGACTGGCTACATCATCTGTGAAAACTGAAACACAAATCCATACGCATATGTGTTATTCAGACTTTAAAAACATATTTAATGCAATCGATAATCTGGATGCAGATGTCATTTCTATTGAAACTTCTAAAAGTCATGGTGAGTTAATCGCTACATTTGAGGAGAATACGTATGAAAAAGAAATTGGGCTGGGAGTCTATGACATTCATAGCCCGCGTATTCCTAGCCTGAGCGAAGTGAAACAAAACATTAATCGTGCCTTACAGATTATTTCACCACAACAGTTTTGGATTAATCCAGATTGTGGATTGAAAACTAGAAAAGAGGCAGAAACAGTCGATGCGCTCAAACTAATGGTGCAAGCAGCAGAAGAAATAAGAGAATCGTATATTGCGTTTCAGCAATAGTAAAATTAAACCTTTCTTCTAGTCAAAGAAGAGAGGTTTTACTATTATACGGTTCAGTACACATTTTAACTAAGATGCTTTTTATTTTTTGCCTCTTAATATTTCATAGGCATTTGTCACACACCCACATTATCTTACGTATAATATGGATGAATAAGGGGTGGTTTGACGTGGAATCTCAAGTATCATTTAATAAAAATGGGCAAATCAATATTGTTTTGCATGAAAGAGATAATATTGTTACGGAAAGCAATGAGCAAATTAATATGGAGAGCAACGACCCTTTTAAACGCATAGACCAAGATTTTTCATCCTTTATTGGGATGGAACGCCTAAAAGATACGATTAAAGAAATATACGCAAACATTCAAATTAATCAACAAAGAGAAAAAGTAGGTTTGAAAACACAACAGCAAGTCTTGCACATGCTTTTTAAAGGGAATCCTGGTACTGGAAAAACAACAGTGGCTAGAAAGCTTGCTAAGGCGTTCTACGAAATGAATATATTATCCAAAGGTCATTTTATAGAAGCTGAAAGGGCAGATTTAGTGGGCGAATATATTGGACACACTGCCCAAAAGACACGAGAATTAGTTCAAAAGGCAATGGGTGGCGTGCTATTTGTTGATGAAGCATACTCCCTTGCGCGAGGTGGAGAGAAAGACTTCGGAAAAGAAGCGATTGATACGTTAGTGAAGCACATGGAAGATCATCACAGTGAATTTATATTAATTTTAGCTGGATATCCAGGTGAAATGGATCAATTTCTATCTTTAAATCCTGGTTTAGCGTCAAGATTTCCTATTGTGATGGATTTTGAAGACTACACCATCAATCAATTACTAACAATCGCGAAGCAAATGGCTATGGAAAGAGAATATCAAATCACGAAAGAAGCAGAATGGAAGCTACGAGACTATTTAATGAAGCAAAAACAAAAACATTCTTATAATAATTTTTCAAATGCAAGATTTGTTCGGAATACAATTGAAAAGTCTATTAGAAAGCACGCTGTTCGATTAATGAAAAAACAACGTTATTCTACTGAAGAACTAATGTTAATAACCAAGGATGACTTAATGTTAGATTGAATAAATGCCCCTTTAAAAAGTAAGGGGTTTTTATTATTTATACAACAATCGTCCATACCACATTTTAGTACTGACATAAAATATACAAAGAGGTGATGTGGGAATGCGAAATATTAGGAAGCAAATAGAATGGAAAACGGGAATTCCGATGGATAATATTAATAAATTGATAAACTCCTATCAGAAAATGGATTTAAGTGATGAGTATTATGCAAGAAAATTCATGAAACAGATTGGCAGACAAACAGGAATGCCAATCCCAAAAGAAGTACAAAATAGGATTGTTCCCGTATTAATGAAAAGAGGTCGTAAAAAATAAAAAGTGATGTGCAGACCGTGATGGATGGTTTGCACTTTTTTCGTTAACAATAAAAATGGAGGTTAAATTTGTTCGATTTTCCTGTTTGAAACATAAAAAAGAGGCTATATTTTCTTTTCTGTCTTCACTTTGATAAAATAAAACTATTATACATATCGACAAATAATGCAGAAATTACAACTTACTGGACTCGAGAAAGAGGTTTTATTAATGGAAGAAAAAGTGTTAATTATTGCTGTTCACCATTCAGGTTATGATGAACAGCGTTTGCAATTTTCAATTGAAGAACTGCAGTCCCTAACAGAAACAGCAAAGGGAAGTGTGTTAAAAGTGGTTACCCAAAAGCGCGAAAAAATTCACCGTGCTTTATACATGGGGGAAGGAAAGATTGAAGAAATAAGGGAAATGGTAGAAGAATTAGAGATTGATTTAGTTATTTCTAACGATGAATTATCCGCTGGTCAGATGCGTAATTTAAATGAACGTTTAGGCGTTCGTATAATAGATCGAAGTCAATTGATTCTCGATATTTTTGCCCAACGTGCCAATACAAAAGAAGGTAAATTACAGGTTGAATTAGCACAGTACCAATACATGCTTCCTAGACTTCATGGACAAGGACAAGCCTTATCACGATTGGGTGGCGGGATAGGAACTAGAGGTCCTGGTGAAACGAAATTAGAATCTGACCGAAGACACATAAGAAGAAGAATAGATGAGATTAAGCGAAGGTTAACAACGGTTGTTAATCAACGTGAACAATACCGAAAGAGGCGAAGAGAAAACAGAGCATTTCAGATCGCTATTGTTGGATATACAAATGCGGGCAAATCTACTATTTTTAACCGATTAACACAAAGTACTTCTTTGGAGGAAAATCAATTATTTGCAACACTTGACCCAATGTCTAGACAATTACGTTTGCCTTCAGGTCTGCAAACCATCATTACCGATACAGTAGGATTTATACAAGATCTTCCTACATCATTAATTGCAGCCTTTCGTTCGACTTTGGAAGAAGTAACGGAAGCAGATTTTATTTTACATATGATAGATGCGTCTCACCCTGATCAGGTGCAACACCAAAAGACTGTCTTGAAACTGTTGGAAGACTTAAATGCCCAAAACATTCCTATGTTAACGGTTTATAATAAAGAGGATTTGATTATGGAAGAATTTATCCCACATGCGCATCCATTTATCAAAATAAGTGCTTATAAAGAGAATGATTTAGACAAAGTACTTAAGAAAATAGAGGAAATGATTACGGAAAGTTGGGAAGGTTATCGCACAATTGTTCCAGAATCTCAAGGTAAGCTATTACAACAACTAAAACAATATACCATTATACAAGAGCAGCAATACGAAGAAGAATTAGAAGGATATACCGTGAAGGGTTATATTGCACATGATCACCCGTTGAAAAATGGTATGAAGGAGTCGTAAACGTGTCAAAGTTTGAAGAGTTAGCAGATGAAATAGAATTAGAATTAGATCCGCAGTTTAAAGAGATCCAAAAGGTAGCAGAACAGAATCAAAAAAGAGTGTTGCATGCCTTTCGGGATCAAAGGGTAAGTGATAGCCATTTTAATACGACTACTGGTTATGGCTATGATGATTATGGAAGAGATGCGCTAGAAGGTGTATATGCCCAAGTTTTCGGTGGTGAAGATGCGTTAGTAAGGCCTCAAATCGTTTCGGGAACACATGCAATTACGACGGCTTTATTTGGTGTCTTAAGGCCAGGGGATGAGTTGTTGTACATAACTGGAAAACCTTATGATACGTTGGAAAAAGTAATTGGAACAAGCGAGAAAAATACTGGATCTTTGAAAAACTTCGGGATAGACTTTAAGTCTATTGGGTTAATGGACAATGGTGAGATTGATTATAATAATGTGCAGAAGAATATGCATGAAAATACGAAAATGATTGGCATACAAAGGTCGAAGGGGTATGACGATCGACCATCTTTTACGATCAAGCAGATTGAAGAAATGATTAAGTTTGTTAAAGAAATAAAACAAGATGTGATTGTGTTTGTTGATAATTGTTATGGTGAATTTGTAGAATTGCTTGAGCCTAACCATGTAGGAGCCGATTTAATTGCAGGCTCTTTAATCAAAAATCCTGGGGGAGGAATCGTTCGTTCTGGAGGTTACATAGTTGGACGAAAGGATTTAGTTGAACTGGCGGCGAATCGTTTAACAGCCCCTGGACTTGGAAAAGAAACTGGTGCTAGCTTGGGGATGTTACAAGAGATGTTTCAAGGCTTGTTTTTAGCACCTCATGTTGTAAGTGAAGCAGTGAAAGGGGCGGTGTTCTCTTCACGGTTTTTAACTGCTTTAGGATTTGATACCTCACCAAGCCATGATGCTTACCGAACAGACTTAATTCAATCCGTGAAGTTCAGTAGTGCAGACCAAATGATTAGCTTTTGTCAGTCAATACAACACGCATCACCAGTAAATGCTTATGTGACACCATATCCGTCATCTATGCCAGGATATACAGATGAAGTCATTATGGCAGCCGGAACTTTTATCCAAGGAGCGAGTCTAGAATTAACAGCGGACGGTCCAATTCGTCCACCTTATATCGCTTTTGTACAAGGTGGACTTATTTATGTGCATGTTAAATTGGCTTTAATAGAAGCGGTTCTTCAAATGGATGAAAAGGGGTTTATTAGTTAGCTAGTTTGGAATTTGAACTTTATTTTATGTAAAATAGGGTGACATCTAGGGAAAAGTATGGTTTAGTATTAAAAATGCGGTATTTTCTGAATCTTATTTAATTTTTAAAAAATTTAATGTAAACAAAGCTAACACGTGTTGACAATTATATTTTCATGTGTATAATTAAGTTATGGAAAAGTTGATGAAGAAAGGGGTTGATGAAATGAGCGATATAGATAGACGTTCGATGCCCTTATTTTCCATAGGTATTGTCAAGGATTTGACTAACCTGACAGCTAGACAGATCAGATATTACGAAGAACATAACCTGATTCATCCAGCAAGAACAAATGGTAATCAAAGATTATTTTCTTTTAACGATGTAGATCGGTTACTAGAAATTAAGGAACTGATTGAAAAGGGAATAAATCTAGCAGGTATCAAACAGGTACTTTCTATTAAAGAGTTACCAACAACTAAAGAATTGGATGAGGATCAAGAAACTCCTGAATTGTCAGATAAGGAATTGAGAAAATTGTTACACAAGGAATTATTTAATTCAGGAAGACTTGGCAAAGCTTCGTTACGTCAGGGAGAATTATCAAGATTCTTCCATTAAAAAGAAATATTAAAGGAGAGGGAAAAAACATGGGATTAACAAGAGAAGAAATCAAGCAAAAAGTACAAGAGGAAAACGTTAAATTTATTCGTCTACAATTTACTGACTTATTAGGAACAATCAAAAACGTAGAAATACCTCTAAGTCAATTAGACAAAGCGTTAGATAACGAAATGGCTTTCGACGGTTCATCTATTGAAGGGTTTGTACGAATTGAAGAGTCTGATATGAAATTATATCCAGATCTTGATACATTCTTAGTATTCCCTTGGACTTCTGAAAAGGGTAAAGTAGCGCGTTTTATCTGTGATATCTATATGCCGGATGGTACGCCGTTTGAAGGTTGCCCTCGTTATAACTTAAAACGTAACCTTAAGAAAATGGAAGAGTTAGGATTCAGCGCTTTCAACCTTGGGACAGAGCCAGAGTTTTTCCTTTTCAAATTAGATGAACAAGGTGAACCTACACTTGAACTAAATGACAAAGGTGGTTACTTTGACCTTGCACCAACGGATCTTGGTGAAAACTGCCGTCGTGATATCGTGTTAGAATTAGAAGAAATGGGCTTTGAAGTTGAAGCTTCTCACCACGAAGTTGCGCCTGGGCAACACGAAATTGACTTTAAATATGCAGATGCAGTAAAACATGCAGATGATATTCAAACTTTTAAACTAGTAGTTAAGACAATTGCTAGAAAGCATGGTTTACATGCGACATTTATGCCAAAACCACTATTTGGTGTAAACGGTTCTGGTATGCACTGTAATATGTCTCTATTTAAAGAAGGCAAAAATACATTCTTAGATGAAAATGGTCCATTACAGTTAAGTGAAACTGCATATCAGTTTATCGCTGGTATCATCAAGCACGCATTAAGCTTTACTGCGGTAACTAACCCAACAGTAAACTCTTACAAGCGTCTAGTGCCTGGATACGAAGCACCTTGTTATGTTGCTTGGTCTGGAACAAACAGAAGTCCACTTATCCGTGTACCAGCTTCAAGAGGTATGAGTACTCGTATTGAAGTTCGTAGTGTAGACCCTGCTGCAAATCCATACTTAGCAATGTCTGTATTACTAGCAGCTGGTTTAGACGGTATAGAGAATAAATTAGAAGCTCCAAAAGCTGTAGATCGTAACATCTACATCATGGACAAAGAAGAAAGAGAAGCAAACGGTGTTGCTGATCTACCTGCAACATTATATGATGCAATTCAACAGCTTAAGTCTGATGAAATCATCGTAAATGCATTAGGTGAGCACATTTTCGAACACTTCGTTGAAGCGAAAGAAATCGAGTGGGATATGTTCCGTACACAAGTACACCCTTGGGAAAGAGAACAATATCTACAACAGTATTAATAGTTAAAACCCTTACCACTTGCTAAGTGGTAAGGGTTTTTTATATTAGATTCATTCGCACATAATAAAATATGAGATATATGAATGCGTTTTGGGGATGTATAGAGGGCCTTCTGGACACACTATCGGGATAGAAAATCAATAAAATAATCAAAATACGGAGTGAAGCAATATGTTGAAACCTAGATATTACTCCAATATTTATTGGCATTTTACAGGAGGACCTGTCTCAAATAATCAAACAAATATTTGGCATCAATCTAGATCATTAAGGGATGTAAAAGTGCATTCGAGTTTAAAAACACCAAAAGAAGCTTTGGGTAATTTGGAAAATATACTATCTTCTAAAACGTTGAAAGCTACTAGTACGGAATACATATCAGAAGAAGTGGAGACAAAGAAGTTTTGCTGTGTTTGTGATATACCTCTAAATGATCTTATCTATCATCGAATGTATTATGGAGACTATGCTATTGGTTTTAGAGCAAAATATATACATGCTCATTTTCATCCTGTTTTATATATAGATCCTTACTACGCAAGTTTAAACAACACGCATCTACATGCACAGAAGGATGATAGAAGTAATTCAAATAATAGTCATCTCTGGGAGCTTCTTGGAATAAAAAAAGAGAATCCTCTAATTAACTTTTTGAAAATTACAAGTTTCTCCTCCGAGTATGATCATTCTTTTTATGGTGAACGAGAGTGGAGATGTTTAGATGATTATACTTTTTCGGAGGAAGAAGTAGAGGCGATTATTGTACCAAAAGAAGAAGTGGAATCAATTCAGGCTCATTTACGAATGAAAGGGTTTCATAATAAAAGTGTGCTTAGTTGGGATCTTATTGAAAATGTTTAAATAAGAGTTTTGTTATTTTAGATGGTATCGTGAAAAAACACCGACAATGTCGGTGTTTAATTAGTGAATATGTCTATATAGTCCAATAACTTTTCCTAGAATGGATACATTGTGATAAATAAGTGGTGCCATTGTTGCGTTTTCCGGTTGTAATCTAATATGGTCTCTCTCTTTAAAGAACCTTTTAACCGTTGCTTCTTCATCTTCTGTCATAGCAACTACTATATCTCCATTTTGCGCAGTTTGCTGTTGTCTAACGATAACCATATCTCCATCTAGGATACCAGCTTCAATCATACTTTCACCTTCAATGATTAACACGAAAATATTATCATCCGGAGCAGCAATCGTGTTTGGAAGAGGGATATATTCTTCAATATTCTCTATTGCAGTTATTGGAATACCAGCAGTTACTTTACCGATGACCGGTGCAAAAGTAGCTTCTCCTTTTGGTATATTCATATCACCCTCTAAATCTAGTACTTCGATAGCTCTAGGTTTAGTAGGATCTCTTCTGATATAGCCCTTCTTCTCTAGTCTTGATAGATGCCCGTGTACAGTTGAACTAGAAGCTAGCCCTACAGCCTCACCTATTTCTCTCACAGAAGGTGGATAACCTTTATCTATTACTTGATCTTTAATATATTCCAATATTGCTTCTTGTCTTTTTGATAGTTTTGTTGTCATGAAAAGAACACCTCGGACATATTATTTAATAACAAGATTATACCATGATTACCCATTATATACAAACATTCGTTCGAAAAAATCATTGACAAGAACGAGTGTTCTCATTTAGAATACAAATAAGAGAACAGAAGTTCCTATAATTGTGCGGAGGTGTAAAAATGTTTCATAAACTATCAAAAGTTGATTTATTTTATGTTGTTTCATTTCTACTTACTTTAGGGTTTTTGTATTATACAATGGTTACTAGTTAATGTAGCATCAATAGAATAGAGGGAAGTTATGAAAGCAATTATTTATTGTAGAGTAAGTACGGAGAAAGAACAACAAAACTCCTCTTTAAAGAGGCAAAGAACAGAACTATTGGCATTAGCACAAGAAGCTGATATGGAAGTTATAAGAATAATAGAAGAAAAACAAAGTGGATACGCAATAGAGCGTGATGGAATATTTGATATGTTGGAATTATTATCTTCAAAACAAGCGGATTGTTTGTTAATACAAGATGAAACGAGGTTAGGTAGAGGAAATACTAAAATTGCGCTCTTTCATCAATTATTGAAATTAAATATTCCAATTTATACATTATCTCATCAAGGAGAATTACAACTTTCTGAATCTGATTCCATGGTTTTACAAATAGTGGGTGTAGTAGAGGAATATCAAAGAAGACTTCATAATGCGAAAATTAAGCGAGGGATGAAGAAGGCAATTGCAGAGGGTTTTGATCCTAGTAAGAATTTAGCTAATATTGATAAGTCATCGGGAAGAGAACGGATTGAATTCCCAATCAAGGAGGTAATAAGGCTTAGAAATAACAATTTGACCTTTGCAGAAATCGCAACTACATTAAGGGGACTTGGTTATAACGTATCAAAAGCAACTGTCCATCGAAGGTACAGGGAGTATGTATCACTTGAAACGAAACAAAGTATTCATATAGAATGATAGGGCAAGGACCTTAAAATTTGGTGCTTGTCTTTTTATTGTTAGATTTTTATTTAAAATAGGTATAACCCCATCTTGAAATAATCAGGTTATAGGAAAATTATTCTAGAAAGAAAATAACTTTTCTAAATGGGAACAATATAAAAAAAGACGGAAAGGAGAATAATAATGTTATCAAAGGAAAAAATAGAACGGATTAATATGTTAGCAAGAAAGTCGAAAAGTGAAGGCCTTACAAAAGAAGAAAAAGAAGAACAACAAACGTTGCGTCAAGAGTATTTGAAGAATGTGCGTAGTTCATTCAAAAATCAGTTTAAAGGTATGACAGTCTTAGATCCAAATGGTGAAGATGTTACACCAGAAAAAGTGAAGCAATTAAAGTCAAAAAGCAACAAGAAATACCATTAAAAAGTTCACAAAAACGTCAGTTTCAACCTGTATATAGACAGAAATAGTCATAATTTCTTTCTATATAATACTTGTTAATTATCATAATTCATTATAGGATAATACATGTACATATTTTTCTTAATTGGAAAGGGGAACAAAAAATGTCGAAGCAAATCGAACAACTATCGATAAACTCAATTCGAACTTTAGCCATAGATGCTATTGAAAATGCAAACTCTGGTCACCCTGGTTTACCAATGGGGGCTGCTCCAATGGCTTACACACTATGGACGGACTTTATGAATCATAACCCGAAAAACTCTGATTGGTTTAACAGAGACAGATTCATTTTGTCAGCTGGTCATGGTTCTATGTTACTTTATGGACTACTTCACCTATCAGGCTACAATGTATCAATTGACGATCTAAAAGGATTCCGTCAATGGGGCTCTAACACTCCAGGTCACCCAGAAGTGACACATACAGATGGTGTAGAAGCAACTACAGGTCCACTTGGACAAGGTATTGCTATGTCTGTAGGTTTTGCTATGGCTGAGAAACACCTTGCCGCAAAATACAATAAAGAAAGCTTCAATGTGGTAGACCACTTTACTTATGCTTTAGTGAGTGATGGTGACTTAATGGAAGGGATATCACACGAAGCTGCATCTCTTGCTGGACACCTTAAATTAGGTAAATTAATTGCACTATACGATTCAAATGATATTTCTTTAGACGGTGACTTAAACAAATCCTTCTCTGAAAATGTAGAAGATCGTTTTAAAGCATACGGATGGGAAGTTATTCGTGTAGAAGATGGAAATGACACTGCTGAGATCGCTAAAGCAATTGAGCAAGCAAAAGTAAATACAGACCAACCAACTTTAATAGAAGTTAGAACTATTATTGGTTATGGTTCTCCGAACAAATCTGCATCTGCAGCATCACACGGTGCACCACTTGGAGCAGATGAAATTAAATTAACAAAAGAATATTATCAGTGGGGACATGAAGACTTCCACGTGCCAGATGAAGTGTATAATGACTTCAATGAAAAAATTGTGAAACGTGGCCAACAAACGGAAGCCGAGTGGAACGCTTTATTTGAAAAGTATCAACAAGCATATCCTGAATTAGCAAATGAATTAATTGCTGCTATGAAAGGCGAATTACCAGAGGGATGGGATAAAGAATTACCAGTATATGAAACTGGATCATCACTAGCAACAAGAGCATCTTCTGGAGAAGTATTAAATGGTATTGCAAAATCAGTTCCATATTTATTTGGTGGAAGTGCTGACTTAGCAGGTTCAAATAAGACTACAATGAAAGATGCTGGCGATTTTTCAAGAAATGATTACGCTGGTAGAAACATTTGGTTTGGTGTACGTGAATTCGCGATGGCTGCTGCTATGAACGGTATGGCTTTACATGGTGGTTTAAAAGTATTCGGTGGAACATTCTTTGTATTCAGTGATTACTTACGTCCAGCAGTTAGACTTTCTGCAATTCAAGAATTACCTGTTACTTATGTATTAACACACGATTCAATTGCAGTAGGAGAAGATGGACCTACACACGAACCAGTTGAACAATTAGCTGCATTTAGAGCAATGCCAAATCTATCTGTAATTCGACCTGCAGATGGTAATGAAACACAAGCGGCATGGCGCTTAGCTCTTGAGTCAACAAATACACCAACTGCATTAGTGTTAACTCGTCAAAACCTTCCAACATTAGAAGGAACAGATAAAAATGCTTATGAAGGTGTTAAGAAAGGTGCTTATGTAGTTAGCCCTGCTTCGAAAGAAACGCCAGATGCGCTATTAATTGCAACTGGTTCTGAAGTACAATTAGCTGTGAAAGCACAAGCCGAATTAAAAGAAAAAGGAATCGACGCAAGTGTTGTAAGTATGCCTTCTTGGGATCGTTTCCAGAAACAAGATAAAGCTTATAAAGACCAAGTATTACCACCTGCTGTTAAAAAGCGTGTGGCAATCGAAATGGCTTCTTCACTTGGATGGGATCGCTATGCTGGTGATGAAGGTAAAATTATTGCGATTGATACATTTGGTGCATCTGCAAATGGTGACAAAGTTATGGCTGAATATGGGTTTACAGTTGAGAACGTTGTAAAGCAAACAGAATCTTTATTTAATTAATCTCAAGTAAAGAAAAACCCTTGACTTATACGTAAATAGTCAGGGGTTTTTCCTTGTTTTCATTTTAATAGTGGATGATTTTTTGGTTAGTTTATGAAGGAATAGGTGAACAAACCCAGTAAAGAGACAAAACTAGTGGCTTTTTTCTACGTAGTTTGACAGGAAGTTTACTATATCTTCTGTATAATGTTTGTCATAAATAGGAGGGACAAGCATATGCAGAAATATACTATTTTTTGGGTTGAAGAGGAATTTTGCTACCATTATTACTATAAGTCAGAAATTCTTTACCGATTTTTCAAAGAGTATATGGAACAGACTTCAAGAAGAGATCTATTCTCTCAGTTTATTTACATAACGAGAGTTCTTCCGTATAGTAAATTACTAAATCACGTACAAATGTGTCACAAAAATGAGCTTAAATTACACATGTCTGGAAAGAAAATAAATATACAAAAAGATGGTCAATATATGGAGCTTCATCTTCATAAAAGATATATGACCATCTATTGTCAATCTGTTCAAGTAGCGGATGCTTTACTATTTCAACCGCTAAAAGTCTTTCATCCTAGTTTTTTTATTATCGAGAACGGTTCGTTTAATGCTGGGTGGATTACACCTATGAAGAAAGAAGTATTACTTTAAAAACGTACTATTGTAAAATTTTATTTTGTTTACTATACTGTACTAGAGACAACACGAAGGAGGAAATCTGTCATGGAATTATGGCTAGGGATCGTATTAATAATAGTAGCCTTAATTGCTGGTGTCGCACTTGGATTTTTCATTGCTAGAAAGTATATGATGAATTACTTAAAAAAGAACCCACCAATTAACGAACAAATGTTACGAACAATGATGATGCAGATGGGTCAAAAACCATCGCAGAAGAAAATCAATCAAATGATGCGTGCAATGAACAATCAGACGAAGTAAAGAAAATGCACTTGCTGATATATACGCAACACTGATAAACGTGCACATACAAATCCCTTGAGCCCTTATGGTTACAAGGGATTTATATGTTTTATTAACTTTTTTTACGAAATTAGACTTAAAAGTGAGCGAGATTTTAATAATTTTGATAAAATAATACAATGTACCATGCCGAATAGGGTTGTATATAATAAATATAATTACTAGATAATTGATAACAAGGGGGCTATTATGTCCAGTATTAATGTTTTTATGGCGTTTGGTGGTGGATTCCTATCATTTATATCCCCATGTGTATTACCACTTTATCCAGCTTTTCTATCGTATATTACTGGAATGAGTGTTAGTGATATAAAAGAAGATCATGGAATGTTTAACAAAAAAAGTATCATTCATACGATTTTTTTCCTAATAGGCTTTTCGAGTATTTTTATTCTACTAGGATTTGCTACATCCTTTATCGGAGACTTCTTATTTCAGTGGCAAGACTTAATTAGGCAGATCGGTGCTATACTTATTATCTTTTTTGGTTTAGTCGTAGTCGGTGTGTTTAATTTTGAATTCTTAATGAAGGATAGAAAGATAGCCTTTAAAAATAGACCAGCAGGTTACTTTGGATCGCTTCTAATTGGAATGGCATTCTCACTTGGGTGGACGCCATGCACTGGTCCAATACTCATGGCAGTAATATCGCTTGCGGCTTCTTATCCAGAGACAGGTATTATTCTCATGGGCGCATATGCCTTAGGCTTTTCGGTTCCCTTTCTTATATTATCCTTCTTTATTGGTAAGATGAAATGGATTAAAAGAAATGGACCACGTCTGGTTAAAATAGGTGGATATGTCATGATATTCATGGGTATTTTCTTGTTTTTTGATCTGATGACAAAATTAACTTCATTCCTTGCTGGGTGGTTTAATTTTAAAGGTTTCTAAAAGTGAATTTTAAGTGATTTTGTACTTCATACTTAGATATTGAACTACTTTTTAAGTAATGACTAACTAGAAATGAGTGGATTTTATGTTCTGGGCTATAGCCAGCAGTATAGTGGGAGTCATAATGGCTACTGCCATGATAATCATAAGAGCGCGTGCGTCAAAACAACCAGCAAGTATCCGGAAAATTGTACTACCACCCTTATTTATGAGTACAGGTGCATTGATGTTTTTATTTCCTATGTTTCGAGTAGATTGGAGTCAAGTTTTAGAGGCAATAGTCGTTGGTATGGTCTTTTCTATCTTTTTGATTAAAACTACCAAATTTGAGATTCAGAATGAGTCCATTTATCTTATTCCATCGAGACTATTTATTGTTGTTCTAGTTGGGTTACTATTGCTTAGACTTATATTAAAGAGTATTATTGGACAATCTATTTCCGTTGGTGAAACAAGTGGAATGTTTTTCTTATTGGCATTCGGTATGATCCTAACATGGAGATTTTTTATGTTGATAAAATTTAAAAAACTTCAAAAACAAATAATAAAAAACCCTTAGCCAAGGGTTTTTATTGTTCAAATAAATATAGATATGGAGTAACATCTATAGATTTTTCATCCAATTTCTTCTTTAGAAATTTGTGATCCCTTTTTGGCGTTGCCAAAATATACCCCTCAATTAATATTTCTCTTGAAATTTTCTTTTTGCGTTTAGATAGTGCAATCTCACCTATTTTACTCGCTATTTTTTGTCTGGCCACATCTCTAAATAGCTCAGGAACTGGAGAGATTAATTCTTCTAGTAACTCCTTTTGTTCATCGGTCCACATATGTCTCGTTTTATTAACATAATATTCTTCCCAATCTAAGATAGACTTACCATCATCTTTCGGAAGCTTCTTTAAAAATTTTCTGAACATAAAAAATCCACCGATTCCAAGTAAACCTACCAATATAAACGTCCAAAAAACTATAAAAATTGCAAAACTTGTTGACATGTTATCACCCTGTTCTTTCATTTTTTACAAGAAAAATCTTACAAAAGTTTCACTTTTGCTATTTTTGTAGTAATATTACTAATAATCAGTTAAATATAATTACATCAAATATTGCTACTTTTGTACATAATTCTCAAACTTTATACATAATTATTAATATACTGCATTACTAGTAATACAATATAACATAGCTTGTTTTAAGGGAAGTAAAATGAGTCAAAAAAATTATGGGTATAGGGGGGAGATCTGTGTGACGCCTAAAAGTAATATAAGTAGTGATCATTATCAAGGCGAATCTTCTACCAGTTTGTACTCTAGTCAATTCAATCTATCTAAACTTCCAGATGAAATACTTCATTGGATAGGGGCAAACGGCTTTGATTTCCTTACAATTGCCGATGAATTAGGAAATATTTTATATGTTTCACCATCGGTCCAAAAAGTAGTCGGATATGAAGTAAGTGAACTCATAGGAAAACCAACGAAGGACTTTATTTCACCAAGCGATCAACCACAATTACTGAATAAGTTTCAAGTCCATTCTGCTAATGCACAGAAAATCAACCTTTCTTTTCGAGATAATTTAGGGAAGTATATCTGGGTAGAATCTGTTGTAAGGTGTACAGAGATAGACTTGTTTCAAGGGAAAGTTTATATTGCATTAAATAAAGATATCACAGATAAAAAAGAAGCGGAAGAAATGCTAATTCGTTCAGAAAAAATGTCTGTTGCTGGCCAATTGGCTGCTGGTGTTGCCCATGAAATTCGTAATCCGCTTACCTCATTGAAAGGGTTTATCCAACTACTTCAAGCGGGAATCGACAAAAAAGACGAGTACTATAAGATAATGATAGATGAAATTAATAAAATTGATACAATAACTTCTGAATTATTATTTATATCCAAGCCTATGACGGATGAAAAAAAGTTTGAAAAATTATCTTTCATGTTGAAGGATGTTGTTACATTATTGAGATCCCAAGCTAAGTTATACAATATTGAAATTAATTTACAGATCGAAAAGGAACGAATGATCTTTTGCGACCGCACACAAATTAAGCAAGTGTTAATTAACTTAATTAAAAATGCAGTTGAGGAAATGAAAGAGGGCGGTACAATAAATGTGGTCGCCCAATCAAACGAAACGAACTGTTTCATTTCTATTATCGATGAAGGTCCAGGTATCCCGGAACATATATTACATAAATTAAGAGAACCTTTTTTTACAACAAAAAAAGATGGAACTGGTTTAGGACTTATGATATCTTATAAAATCATTGAAAATCATCAAGGCTCAATAGAAATCCAACAAAATAAAGGGAAAGGAAGTACCTTCCAAATTATACTTCCAATTAACCATGAATAACGGCAACTAGCACCGATGTTTGTAAATTAATCATCGGTGCTAGTTTTTTATATAAACTTACATATCATGTGATTTATTCTTTTTTTGTCTACTGTGGTTTTTGTTTTTTACTTTTTTTGATCCGCTTAAAGGTTCATTTGGTTGGTTTTTGTTGTTGTCTTTTTTATTTCCCATGTAAATACCCTCCTCCTTATATGTCTTAGTTTGTTTTTATGGCAATGTATTTATGCATGTCTGCATGGACTACTAAACCTTGAGCAAACTAGTTACTGGAAGGGAGGAAATGCAATTGCCAGATCATAATATGATTAAATCCATAAATGAAGCAGATTACGGAACTGAATTAGCTCATCTAAAAGAAGAAGTACTAGAGGCATACCAACAAATTAACAATGCATTAGAATCTGCTAGTGAGCAACAAGTAGATCAACTAAAGGATTTCAAAGAAAAAATCGATAACATTCAAATTCATATTGAAAATGATTAACGCCATAAAATGCGAATATCATTTATGCATCTTGTTAAACAGTCATCAGTATAGACACCTCCACTGGTGACTTTAGTTCGTAGTATCCATAAACTGTGCAGCAACACTTTCATGTCTTAGAAATAGTGAAGTGTTATAACTCCGTTCCGGCAGAATACTTCGCTTTCCGAGGAGGAATCACGAAAAATCCCAAAACCCGGCTTTTTCTAAGTTCAGATCCTCTTGCGGCCACGGCCTCAGCCTCCTCGTGGAAAGGGCACCACTGCGGGGTCTTCACCTCGCGCTATTCCCGCAGGAGTCTTCGTATTCTGCCTCCACTGTGCATTCTTTCTGGGGCAATGTATTTATATGCTACTTCATTTATCATTTTTTCTCACAATTAAAGGATTCTGTACGAAGCGAGTGTTTTTCCGTAGCGGTGTATTAGCACTCATCTAATAAAGACCGTAAGGAAGTAGTGAAATTGTTCCTGCACAGTATAGACCTAACTGCGTCAATTAGTAATTTTTTAATAATTACGCTAATTTTAGTGAAATTTCTGCTAATTATTTTACTTATAAACCGATTTCATTTAAAATAATATAGGTGCCTAATATATATGAATACTTACATTAGGGGAATGGAGAGATCGGATTATCGATCTGAAAATTCAAAAGGGGGTAACGTTTTTTTATGGTAGCAAATGACGCTTTCAATGCAAAGAAACAGTTTGAACTAAACGGTAAAAAGTATAACTACTACGACCTAAAAGCACTAGAAGATGCTGGACTTGGAGACATTTCACGTTTACCATTCTCCATCCGAGTTTTATTAGAATCATTAGTGAGACAACATGATGGACATGTAATTAAAGATGATCATGTTAAGAGTCTTGCTAAGTGGGGCAAAACGGATGCTTCTGACGTTCCATTTAAACCTTCGCGTGTTATTTTACAAGACTTTACAGGTGTTCCAGCTGTTGTTGACCTTGCTTCACTAAGAAAAGCTATGGTTGACATGGGTGGAGAGCCTGACAAAATTAATCCAGAGGTACCGGTTGATCTTGTAATTGACCACTCTGTACAAGTTGATCGTTATGGAACTAGCGACGCACTTAATGCCAATATGGAATTAGAATTTGAACGCAATATGGAGCGTTATGAGTTTTTACATTGGGCACAAAAAGCATTCGATAACTACCGTGCTGTTCCACCTGCAACTGGTATTGTTCACCAAGTTAACTTAGAATATATTGCTAATGTTGTCCATGCGATTGAAAATGACAATGGAGAATATGATGCATTTCCAGATACACTTGTTGGTACTGACTCACACACAACAATGATCAATGGTTTGGGTGTATTAGGTTGGGGTGTAGGTGGTATTGAAGCAGAAGCTGGAATGCTTGGACAACCTTCTTATTTCCCTGCTCCTGAAGTAATTGGTGTCAAATTTACTGGTAGCTTTCCAAATGGAACAACAGCTACAGACTTAGCATTAAAGGTTACACAAGTATTACGTGAGAAAAAAGTAGTAGGTAAATTTGTTGAATATTTTGGTCCTGGACTAAAAGATATGCCATTAGCAGACCGTGCTACGATCTCTAACATGGCGCCAGAGTATGGTGCAACTTGTGGTTTCTTCCCGGTAGATGCAGAAGCGCTTAATTACTTACGTCTAACCGGTAGAAGTGAAGAGCAAGTAGCACTAGTTGAGAAATATTGTAAAGAAAATAACTTGTGGTACTCTTCCGATCAACCAGATCCGGAATTCACACAGTTAGTTGAAATTAATCTATCAGATCTAGAACCAAACTTATCAGGTCCGAAGCGTCCGCAGGATTTAATTCCTCTTTCAGCTATGAAAGAATCATTTAATCATGCTATTACAGCTCCGGCAGGTAACCAAGGTTTTGGTTTAGATAAATCAGAATTTGACAAAGAAGTTAAAATTGAGCATCCAAGTGGTAAGACTTCTGTAATGAAAACTGGTGCTGTTGCGATTGCCGCTATTACTTCTTGTACAAATACATCGAATCCATACGTAATGTTAGGAGCAGGTCTATTAGCTAAGAAAGCTGTAGAAAAAGGCTTAGAAGTTCCTGCATACGTTAAAACATCTCTTGCACCGGGTTCAAAGGTTGTAACGCGTTACTTAGAAGATTCAGGTTTAATGCCTTACTTAAATGATCTTGGCTTTAACCTTGTAGGCTATGGTTGTACAACATGTATCGGGAACTCTGGTCCATTGTCTGAAGAGATTGAAGAAGCAATTGCTAAGAATGACTTAACTGTTTCTTCTGTACTTTCTGGTAACCGTAACTTTGAGGGACGTATTCATCCATTAGTAAAAGCGAATTACTTGGCTTCACCGCCACTAGTAGTTGCGTATGCACTAGCTGGAAGTGTCGATGTAGATCTTCAAAAAGAACCACTAGGAAAAGACAAAGACGGTAATGATGTGTTCTTCAGTGACATCTGGCCTTCTATGGAAGAGGTTCGTGAGGAAGTTGCGAAAGTAGTAACACCAGAAATCTTCCGTAAAGAATATGAAAATGTATTCGCGTCTAATGAGAAGTGGAACGAAATTAATACAACGGATCAACCTTTATATGCATTTGATGATGAATCAACTTATATTCAAAATCCACCATTCTTTGAAGGACTTTCAAAAGAAGCTGGTAAGGTTGAGTCCCTATCTGGACTACGTGCTGTAGGTAAATTTGGTGATTCCGTAACAACTGACCATATTTCTCCTGCAGGTGCGATTGCAAAGGATATGCCAGCGGGTCAATACTTACAAGAAAAGAATGTATCACCTAGAAACTTTAACTCTTATGGTTCAAGACGTGGTAACCACGAGGTAATGATGCGTGGTACATTTGCCAACATACGTATAAAGAACCAATTGGCACCGGGCACAGAGGGTGGTTATACAACTTTCTGGCCAACGGAAGAAGTAATGCCAATTTATGATGCAGCAATGAAATATCAAGAAAACGGAACCGGCCTATTAGTAGTTGCTGGTAACGACTATGGTATGGGAAGCTCTCGTGACTGGGCTGCAAAAGGTACAAACCTTCTAGGTATAAAAACAGTTATTGCTCAAAGCTTTGAGCGAATTCACCGTTCCAACCTAGTTATGATGGGTGTATTACCTTTACAATTCCAAAAAGGTGATGGCGCTGAATCACTTGGATTAACAGGTAGAGAGTCATTTGATATCGAAATTGGTGAAGATGTTAAACCACATGATTTAGTTAAAGTAACTGCAACGGATGAAGATGGTAAAAAGAAAACATTCGAAGTAATTGCTCGTTTCGATAGCGATGTAGAAATTGATTACTATCGTCATGGTGGCATTCTGCAAATGGTGTTACGTAATAAGATGGCATCAAAATAATATTACACTTTTAGAGGTAGCTTGATTATCAAGCTACCTTTTTGTATGATTTAAAGACAGTAACGTTTTCCAACAAAGACGAACACATCGTAAAAGGAAGTGACGGTTTTGTACAAAAAGATAATCGGTACAACTTTATTAATTGTGTTAATTGGTATTGTCATATACAACGGTATAAAGCCGGAAGATTCATCTGTTAATGAAGTCGATGTTACAGGGGACACATCAGTGAATGGGACGGCCATTGTATCTCCAAATGGATCACAAGGGTTAAAGGTAGGGGAGAAAGCAATTGATTTTACCTTAGAAACTTTAGATGGCAAGAAGGTAACTTTGTCTGATTACTTAGGGAAAAAAGTTTTTATTAATTTCTGGGCTTCCTGGTGTGGACCTTGTCGGGTTGAAATGCCAGATATGGAAAAATTTAATCAAGAATTTAACGAGGAAGTCATAGTATTAGCTATAAATGCTACTGGTTCTGAGTTTAGATTGAAAGATGTAGAAAATTTTCTTGATCAAGGTAACTTTTCATTTACGACTTTGTTAGATCCTGGAGATGAAATCACTGAAAAATACCGAATTGTCAATATTCCTACCACCTATTTCATAGGCACAGACGGAACAATACAAGAAAAGCCACATAGCGGTCCTATGACATATGAATTTATGGTGGAAATGAAGGATAAAATTAACTAATCACTTATATTTTTCAGAAAAATGGTAATCCTTAAATTACTACATGTAAAGGAGAGGATTACTATTTCGCTAAGAAAGAAACCAACATTTGAAGAATTAGTGCAAGAAAATAGAAATGAAATACTAAATGATGAAGCAATTTTAGAGAAGATTGATGAAAAAATAGAAAAAAGATGGAAGGAAGCTTCCAAAAAGTGAGTTGTAAAATGGCCTGATGGGGCCATTTTTTATTTTATCATAGGAAATATTTATCCTTTTGATCATTATCATCCTTGCATAGTTATGACATACAAACAAATAATACAAAGGAATTCCAAATGAGGAGGAATTACATTGAGTAATCCAAAACGTAAGACAGAGGAATTTCGTCCAGATCATCTTGGAACACAACCTCGTAAGGCTAGAGCGAACAAAGGTAAAAAAATGGCTAACAAAAGCAATGAACAGCCTCAATATATCCAAACAAAAGGTGAATAGGAGGTTTTTTCATGAGCCAGCATAACACACAATCAAATCCGGATAATCGTGGAGATAATGTTGAAAAGCTAAAAAACATGGTTCAAGATACGATTCAGAATCTAGAAGCTGCCCATGAGACAATGAAATTTGCTTCTGGTGAAGAAAAAGAAGCAATTCAAGAAAAAAATAAGCGCAGAGAAGAATCCATTGAAGCGATGCGTAATGAAATAAAAGATGAATATCGTCATCAACATGGTGAATAGTAGCTAAGAAAGAGCCCTCTTCCTCGGAGGGCTCTTTCTGTTTATTTAAATTAAAAGCATCATTATCAATAAAATTCGAATGGTATGATAAACTAGAAACTGCAGGAAGGAGCGGACATTTTGACTGAAGAAAAGATAGCTCACATAGAGAAAAAAATTAACAGTTGGCAAACGATTGAAGCATTACCACCTCTAACGGAGGTAGAAATATTACGATTGTTAGATGATATTGAAACAACAACTTTTTCGAGACAATCGATTTCGATTTTATATAGCATGCTTGCCTTTTATCGATTGAAGAGAGATTTCAACGATGATCAAATAACAGCAACGCTTTTAAGTAAAGCAAATAATTATGATGAAACACCAGCTGCCTTAGTAGAGATATTAAATTTGAAGTCATTCTTTCATTTTTATTCGAGATTAGAACAGGTAGCACTAGAACAATGGTCTTTCCGTGAAACGGATTTTGACTCTGCTAAAATGAAGAAAGCGAAAGAGTTGTTAGAAGTGGTAGACGACCTTTTACATGATCAGATTAAAAATGTAACAATGGAGGAGCATAAACTCTTAACCATATACAACGATATTATCCAAGAGTTAAAAGACTTAAAAGAGACATTAGAAAATGTGATTGATTTATTGAAAAACAGAAGATCTGGTGTACCAGTTCAAGTGGCTAATGATCATATTAAGCGTTTGGAGAAATTGCGTAATAATTTTTATGCGCAATTTCCTAATGTGTTTCAAACATCTTCCTATGATAATCCGCTAGAAAAGTTAGACCATATGGTTGGATTAAAAGATGTAAAAAAGTACATTCATGAATATTATCATTACTTAAAGTATCAAAAGGAAAGAAAAGAATTAGGCTTTCAAATGGTGGATGAGCCTAGCTTACATATGATTATTACCGGCAATCCTGGAACCGGTAAAACGACGATTGCACGTCTATTGGCTGAGATTTATTACGAGTTAGGCTTACTCGAGACAAATGAAGTGGTAGAGGTTAATCGCTCCCACTTAGTTGGATCTTATGTAGGGCAAAGTGAAGAAAACACAATGAACTTTGTTAAACAATCGCTTGGGGGTATCTTATTTATAGATGAAGCTTATAGTTTAAAACGAGAAGGGCAAGGGGGGAATGATTACGGACAGGCTGTAATCGACACCCTTGTATCAAGTATGACAAGTAAAGAATTTGCGAATCGTTTTGCAGTTATATTAGCGGGTTATCCAGAAGAGATGCGCCAGTTTCTTTGGTCCAACCCTGGACTTAGAAGTAGGATTCCTGAGCAAAATCAAATTATACTACCTAATTTCCAGATGGAAGAGCTACTGACAATCGCTGAGGATACTGCACTAAGTAATGATTACTTTTTCACATCAGAAGCAATTAATAAATTTAGGAGCTCGATTGAAAAAGCAAAAGTAGACGAAAGTTTTGGGAACGCTCGGACTGTTCGCGACCTAGTGTTAAAAGCAATTTTTAAAAAAGGTGCGTCAAGACCACCTAGTGTCGACGAAAACTGGATTGAGCATATGCGCATTGACAGTGAAGATTTAGATATTATGGATGACAGTAGTTCTGATGGTCAACCAATGCAACAGCTAGAGAATTTAATAGGGTTAAGTAATATAAAGCAAGAAGTTAGAAAGTTATCTTCTTTTGTTCGTGTACAGCAACAAAGAAAGAAACAAGGTTTTCCACCAGTGCCTGTACAACTACATGCCGTCTTTTCTGGAAACCCTGGTACTGGGAAAACAACTGTTGCAAAAATCTACTCGCAGATTTTAAAAGAGTGTGGTCTGTTGAAAAGAGGCCATTTCATTTTAGCTTCCAGAAGTGATTTAGTTGCAGGCTATGTTGGGCAAACAGCGATTAAGACGAAACAAAAAGTAAGAGAAGCCTTAGGTGGTGTTCTATTTATTGATGAAGCTTATTCCTTATTTAGAGGTGAAAAAGACTTTGGTAAGGAAGCAATAGATACATTAGTAGATGAAATGACGAAGCATAATGAAAATTTAGTTGTGATATTGGCAGGATACAAAAATGAAATGGAACAGTTTATTTCGAGTAACCCTGGATTGCAATCGAGGTTCAAAAAGTACTTTGAATTTGATGACTATAATCACGAAGAATTAATTAGAATTACATCACATCATGTACAGAATTATCAATATAAAATGACTGAACAAGCAGAGGTATTTCTAAAAGAGAAATTTACGCAAACAAAGATAGAAGGTAATGCTAGGTTTGTTGTGAATTTAATTGATGAAGCGATCCAATTTCAAGCGTTACGAATGGTAGAAGCAGAATCTCATAGCACAGAAGATTATCAAGCATTAATGAAAGAAGACTTTGAACATGCATGGAAAGTCATTAGGGGGAAACATAATTGAAAAAGGTGAAAACACCTATAAAGGTAAGGTACCAAGAAACAGATCAAATGGGAGTTGTGTATCACGCTAATTATCTTGTTTGGTTTGAAATAGGAAGAACTGCTTTTATTGAAAGTCTAGGATTTGAATATCATGACATGGAGAAAAGTGGTATTGTATCACCGGTTATTGACGCACATATGTATTTTAAACAACCAGTCAGATATGGTCAAAACGCTTTTGTTGAAACGTGGATTGAAACGTATGACGGACTTCGAACAGAATATGGATATCAGATTACCGATGACCAAGGTAATGTCGCAGTTACAGGTTCAACCAAACATGTCATTGTGAAGAAAACAAACTTTCGACCTGTATCATTAAGAAAACAATTTCCAGATTGGCATGAGGCTTATACACAAGCGTTAAGTGAGGGGTAATATGGCTTTTGGAATAAAAAGAAATGAATTGAAACAATGGAAGAAACAAGTTATTAATGAGGAAATTGCTTTCCTGACGCATTATTGGCTTGATCCTAGATTTCCAGGGTGTAAAACAGTAACCAAAGTAGGATGTTCTAATATAGATAAACTGGTAGAGTGGGGAGAAAGGTATGGTTTAGAAGCTAGATGGATTCACCATGATAAAAATTACCCCCATTTTGATCTATTTGGTGATTGGCAAAAGCAAATATTGGTAGCTGAAGGTCAATGGGAGCAATTAGATAGATTTAAATTATGAAATCATTGGAAAAATAGTCAATTATTATATTTACTTTTATAGTCGGTTTATTTATACTAATAGTACTGAATGAAAAGGGAGGTATGTGTTATGGAAAAGTTAATCAATCAAGTAAAGTATAATTTCATAACACTGCCCAACGGTTAAGTTTTCTAGTTTGTGGAAAATTGTGCGGTGGGCGGTGCATGTAGTCCATCGTAGCATAATGTAAGACCTATGAGACCGTGGATGTTCACGGTCTTTTTTTATTTCCACATATTAGGAGGAATTTGACATTGAACTTAAAAGAACTTGGATGGAATGATTTCTTTCAAGCAAATGCGAATACGTATTTAAACGAAGGATTTGAAGTGGGACGAATTAGTAAAGAGCATCGTGGGTTATATCATGTCATAACGGAAAACGATGAAATTATCGCTGAGGTTACTGGCAAATTTATATTTCAAGCAGTAGAACGGACAGAATATCCTGCTGTTGGCGATTGGGTGATCATCCATTCTAGAATAACTGAGCAAAAAGCAACGATTCACAATATTTTGCCTCGATTAAGTAAGTTTTCAAGAAAAATTGCAGGTAATACAACAGAAGAACAGGTTGTAGCAGCTAATATTAATACGGTTTTCATTGTAAATTCGTTAAATAAAGACCTTAATCTTAGAAGAATCGAACGCTATTTAGTCATGACTTGGGAAAGCGGAGCAAATCCTGTTATTATTCTGAGTAAAGCTGATCTATGTGGCAACATAGACGAAAAGCTTGCAGAGGTGGAACGTATCGCCTTAGGTGTACCTATTCATGTGGTTAGCACGGTTGAAGATCAAGGGTTAAGCGAGTTATCCAGTTACCTTCAAGAAGGTCAAACGATAGCTCTATTAGGGTCATCGGGAGTAGGGAAGTCAACATTAACAAACAAACTTGTTGGTAAAGACATCTTAGAGGTACAATCTGTTCGTACAGATGATGATAAAGGTCGTCATACAACCACACATAGAGAATTAGTCATCGTGCCAAGTGGGGGCATGTTAATTGATACACCTGGCATGCGCGAGTTGCAATTATGGGAAGCTGATCAACATTTGGAACAAAGTTTTGAGGATATTGCGCAAATTGCAGCAACTTGTCGTTTTAGAGACTGCTCGCATCAAAATGAACCAGCATGTGCAGTGCAAGCTGCCATTGATCATGGGGAGTTAGCGGAAGAGCGTTTCAGCAGCTATTTAAAATTACAAAAAGAAATACGTTTTTTGGAACGTAAAGCAGATAAACGTGCAGAGTTAAAAGAAAAAGAAAAGTGGAAGAAACTATCGGGTGATCGAACGAGGGTTCATAAAAAAAGGTAAAAAGACGCAGACGCTCCAACTAGGAGCATCTGCGCTTTTTTGTTTAATGTAGATCGTTATTTGGTTGGTTTTCTTCAAAATTAGCTTGATCCATCCCTGGTATGACTTGCCCAGGCATTGTTGTGCCGTGCATATAAGCTGGGGAAGGATTTAATTTAGGGATTTGTCCCATCGCTTGTGGTTGTGCAATATATTCGAAATTACCTAGTCCATCCATGCTTTTGCCACTCGCCCATCTACCTTGTGAGCTTTCTTCTCCGTTTGAGAAGTTCATGAAGGAATAGGATACTTCTTGTTTCTCGAGTGCTTGTGGGAATGTACTAGGAACAATTGCTTTTTGATTTTGTTCTAATTCTTCAATTGCAGCCATCCACTGGTTTTGGTGCATGGTATCACGAGCTATCAAAAATGAGAGCATGTCACGTACACCTGGATCGGTAGTCATCTCATATAAACGAACAACTTGCAATCTACCCTGAGACTCAGCATTTAAATTCGCGCGGAAGTCTGCTAATAAATTTCCACTTGCAACCGTATATCTTGCGTTCCATGGGTATCCAACACTATCCGTAGGTGTAGCACCCAGTCCAGATACTATCGCATGTTGGGGATTCATCCCGCCAAGAACAGCTTCTACTGCAGGATCTTTAGCTGCTTCATCTTGTTCGCGAGCGGGGGCACCGTCTAATAATTGGGCAATCATCGTTGCAATCATCTCAACATGTGCGATCTCTTCAGTACCTATATCCAAAATCATATCTTTATACTTCTCGTCTGCACGACAATTCCAACCCTGGAACAAATACTGCATCATAACGGACATTTCACCAAACTGTCCACCTAGGATTTCTTGCAATTTTTTAGCATATACTGGATCTGGATTACTTGGTTTCGCGTTATATTGCAATTCTTTTGTATGAAAAAACATATAATCCCTCCTATTTAATCAGTCTTATTATGGTTGGGAAGAATTTTTTCATACAAAAAATCTCCGCAAATAGCAGAGATTATAATGATTGTTTATTTTTTTTCTCAGGAACAAGATCGACCCCGCCTGGATGAAAAGGGTGGCATTTTAGTATTCTTTTGATCGTTAAATACCCACCTTTTAAAGCTCCAAATCTCTGTATCGATTCCAATCCATATTGGGAGCAGGTAGGATAAAATCTACATGTAGGCGGCTTAATTGGGCTAATAACTTTTTGGTAAAATCGTATTAATAAAATAAATAAACGCTTCATAACAACGCTTCCTTATTCTTCATTAGTTTTATCGTATGTGACAGAGGCAATTGCATCGTGTAAGTGAATGGACTCTTCATTTCTGCACGAAACTTTAAACTTTTTAATATAATCTAACTCATAAAGGTCAGCAGCTACTAATCGAACAATATCTTCAACAAAACGCGGATTCTCGAATGCTTGTTCCGTCACCATTTTTTCGTCAGGGCGTTTTAAAACTGGATGAATTCTAGCACTTGCATTGCTCTCAGCTGCTTCTAGCAAGGCTTCTTTCCAATCCACTTGATTTTCATCGTAATCTTCCGCTAGGGAAACTTGCATCGTTACATTACCTCTCTGGTTATGTGCACTGTATTCACTAATTTCCTTCGAACAAGGACAAAGCGTAGTAATCATTCCTGCTAAAGTGACTTCTGTATCATAACCATATACTACATCGTAATGGACCTTCATAGTAGCATCTGCGTGATTTAGACCGGTTAATTCGGAAGATGGTCCTTTTCTTTCAAAAAACCAAGGGAACGTGACTTCTACACAGGCATCTTTTTGCTTTAAACGTTGTGCTAATTCTTTTGTGAATTTTTTTAGTCCGTTAATACTAACGACAAAATTAGATGTGTGATATTCATGAAGTTGTTCGGTGAAACGACTCATATTTGTACCTTTACTATCTTTGTCTAAACTTGAAGTAAGTGTGAATTCTCCAATAGTAGTTTGAAAGGTGGGTGCTAAACTACTACTAATTTGAATAGGGTGTTTTACTTTAGCGATTCCTACAGCATCTAAATCGAATATAAAGTCTTTCTTTGTATTTTGTAAATCAGTCATTTTATGTTTATCTACTGGCTTTGTTTTAGGTCCAGGATCAACAGATCCAAATAATTTATGACGTTCTTTTTTATTAGGAAGTGCTTTTTTATGATTAACTTTAGTTATATTCATTATTTCGACTCCTTTTAACCTCTTTCAACTTATACAAAGTATAATCAACAAGTATATTTTATTCAATTTATTTTAACTATTTAGATACATATAATGTAGAATATGTCTTCCATACGACGATAGTTTTGTAAAGCTTGAAAAACCGAATCTATACAGATTCGGTTCCATTTTTAGGACGATTATTTATACGTTCTTCTTATTTGATTCATCAGACAGTAGCTTTCTTACATCCATTTAATCTTGGGCTCCGTTTTGTCTATAATCCGCTTAATGTTAGCTCGATGGCGATAGAACACAAAAACAGTCAATACGGATGTTACAATTATTAATCCAATATCTTGTTGAATGATTGATACGATAATAGCTACAATACCTGTCACCATAGATGATAAGGAGACATATTTAGTAAGAAATAACATGATGAAAAACGAAATAATCATAATTAGAAACAGGATTGGGCTTACTCCAAGTATGACGCCACCTGAAGTAGCAACAGCCTTACCACCTTTAAATTTAGCAAAAATAGGGTACATATGACCAATTACCGCAAAAACACCAATAATTAGTGGATTAACCTCTGTTACACCAACCAGGAAAGGTAGTGATGTAGCAAGCGTACCTTTTAAAATATCGGCAATCGTAACGATTAACCCGGCTTTTACACCAAGGACACGAAATGTATTGGTACCACCCAAATTACCACTTCCGTGTTCTCTAATATCAGTTTTATATCCTATTTTTCCAACGATTAAGGCGAAAGGGATGGATCCTAGTACATATGCAATTAGTGAAAATAATAAATAACTCATCTGTTTACTCCTTTGTATGTAATAAATATAAACAACGAACAATAGTGATTACATTTTTAAGTATCATATAATAGAAATTCTATATAAATAGAGACTAATCTATTTTAACATGAACTATTCGGTTTGCTATACTCTATTTCATTTTTTTGCTCCACTTGTTTATTTTCTTACGATGGTTGATGATCATACTTTATTTTAACAACAAATGGGAGTGCATAATATCGTTTGCGTTAACGAAATAATCAAGCAGTTAAACCGAAAAGTCTTGCTTCTCTGTCATTTTACTATAATAATTAAAGGTATTACATTCGGTAATAGACGAAATGAGGTTGCGAAATAAGAGAAAATCTTTAAAATAGTATAAGTATGCGAACTTCATCTTTACACAAACATATGTTTTAAACTACTATATTTAATTAGATGATTGTTGTGGAAATCTTATTCTAAATAAATTATATAACGAATCAGATAGAGAAAATTAAATCGTTTTAAGAATTGCAGAAGGGAGCGGGTGTACAATTGGTTAAACAGACAGCAACACCATACTCAGATGATTCCATTCAAGTATTAGAAGGATTAGAGGCAGTAAGAAAACGCCCAGGTATGTATATCGGTAGTACGGATTCACGAGGGCTACATCATCTTGTATTTGAAATCGTCGATAATGCTGTAGATGAAGCATTGGCGGGATTTGGTGACGAGATCAAAGTAAGGATACATAAAGATAATAGTATATCTGTAGAAGATATGGGGAGAGGAATGCCCACAGGTATGCATAAGACTGGAAGACCTACACCTGAAGTTATTTTCACCGTACTACATGCGGGTGGGAAATTTGGTAATGGTGGATATAAAACCAGTGGCGGATTACACGGGGTTGGTGCTTCGGTTGTTAACGCATTATCGGAGTGGCTAGTCGTAACCATTTATCGTGATGGACATATTTATCAACAACGATTTGAAAATGGTGGAGTACCTGTTACGTCGCTTGATAAAAAAGGCAAAACAAGAAAAACTGGTACGTCCATTCAATTCAAACCAGATCCGACTATTTTCTCAACCACTACGTATCAATTCGAAATGCTTTCTGAAAGGTTACGTGAGGCTGCATTTTTATTAAAAGGAATGAAGATTAGCCTTTTTGATGAACGAAATGAAATGGAAGAAAAGTATGAGTACCCAGATGGATTACAATCATTCGTATCGTACTTAAACGAGGAAAAGGATGTCCTTCATCCCGTTGTTTCATTTGAGGGTGAACAACAGGAAATTGAAGTCGACTTTGGATTTCAGTTTAATGATGGATACGCGGAGAGTATGCTTTCGTTTGTAAATAATGTGCGTACAAAAGATGGAGGTACGCATGAATCCGGTGCAAGATCTGCCATTACACGTGCTTTTAACGAATATGCACGTAAGCAGAATGTATTAAAAGATAAAGATAAAAATTTAGAAGGTAATGATATTAGAGAAGGATTTACTGCAATTGTTTCTGTTCGAATACCAGAGCAAAAATTACAGTTTGAGGGACAAACAAAGGGGAAACTTGGTACATCTGACGCAAGATCTGCGGTAGATGGCGTTGTTTCGGAGAATTTATCTTATTTTCTTGAGGAAAACCCTGACATTGCTAGTATGCTTATAAAGAAAGCTGTACGAGCAAAAGAAGCACGTGAGGCTGCGCGTAAAGCTAGAGAAGAAGCAAGGACTGGAAAAAAGAAAAAGAGAAAAGATGCCTTATTAAGCGGGAAATTAACTCCTGCGCAATCACGTAACCCAGATAAAAATGAATTATACCTTGTAGAGGGAGACTCCGCTGGTGGGTCAGCCAAACAAGGACGAGATCGTAGGTTCCAAGCGATCTTACCTCTTCGTGGAAAAGTAATTAACACGGAAAAAGCAAAACTTGCGGACGTGTTTAAAAATGAAGAGATCTCGACAATCATCCATACTATTGGTGCGGGTGTAGGTGGAGACTTTAATTTAGATGATGTTCAGTATGATAAAGTTGTTATTATGACAGATGCGGATACGGATGGTGCCCATATTCAAGTATTATTACTTACTTTCTTTTATCGTTATATGCGCCCTTTAATTGAAGCGGGCAAGATATATATTGCTTTACCACCACTCTATAAAATTTCTAAAGGCAAAGGAAAAAAAGAAGAAATTCGTTACGCATGGAATGAAGATGAAATGAAAAAATCGATAAAAGAATTAAAAAATGGCTATCTACTACAACGCTACAAAGGTCTTGGTGAGATGAATGCTGACCAACTATGGGACACGACGATGAATCCTGAAACACGGACTTTAATTCGTGTTACCATTGATGATTTGGCACGTGCAGAAAGAAGAGTTACAACGTTAATGGGAGATAAAGTCGAGCCACGACGCAAATGGATAGAATCAAATGTACAATTTGGACTAGAAGAAGATACAAATATCATCGACAATGAAAATATTCACTCATAAAGGGAGGGCATCTTTTTGTCATTTACAGAAAAATTACTAGATTTACCTTTAGAAGATGTCATCGGCGACCGCTTTGGAAGGTATAGTAAATATATTATTCAAGATCGAGCACTACCAGATGCTAGAGATGGGTTAAAACCAGTACAAAGAAGAATTTTGTTTGCGATGCATGAGGAAAGAAACACACATGATAAAGCATTCAGAAAATCAGCTAAAACGGTAGGTACAGTTATTGGTAATTATCATCCACATGGTGATACATCTGTCTATGATGCAATGGTTCGTCTTAGTCAAGATTGGAAAGTGCGGAATGTCTTAGTAGAAATGCATGGAAATAATGGTAGTGTAGATGGTGATCCGCCAGCTGCTATGCGTTATACGGAGGCAAGGTTATCAAGTATTTCTTCAGAATTACTTCGTGACATTGATAAAGAAACAGTGGACTTTATACCGAATTTCGATGATACCATTGATGAGCCCGTCGTTCTTCCTGCAAGATTTCCTAATCTTTTAGCAAATGGTTCCACAGGTATATCAGCAGGTTATGCAACGGAAATACCACCCCACAACCTTGGCGAAGTTATCGATGCAGTAATAAAGAAAATAGATAAACCTGATGTTACGATTGACGAGTTAATGCAGGTTATTAAAGGTCCAGATTTTCCAACTGGTGGAACTATTCAAGGCGTTGATGGGTTAAAGCAAGCATATAAAACCGGAAAAGGGAAAGTCGTTGTTAGAGGAAGAGCAGAGGTTGAACAGCTTAGAGGAAACCGTGAGCAAATTGTCATTGATGAAATACCATATGAAGTGAATAAAGCGACCTTAGTGAAACGTATGGATGAACTTCGACTCGATCGAAAAGTAGAAGGTGTTGCAGAAGTACGTGACGAAACAGATCGTACTGGACTACGGATCGTTATTGAATTAAAAAAAGATGCAGATAGTGAAGGTGTTCTTCATTATTTATACAAAAATACAGATCTACAAATCACATATAACTTTAATATGGTAGCCATTAAAGATAAAACACCTACATTACTTAACTTAACGTCTATGCTTGAATCTTACATCTCTCACCAAAAAGAGGTTGTAACACGTCAATCTAAATTTGACTTAAGAAAAGCACAGGAACGCTCCCATATTGTAGAAGGACTAATCAAAGCTATTTCTATTTTAGATGAGTTAATTGCGACAATTCGAGCTTCCAAAGATAAACAAGATGCTAAGAAACAAATTAAAGAGGCGTATGGATTTACGGAAGAACAAGCAGAAGCAATCGTAAATTTACAGTTATATCGCTTAACGAACACAGATATTACGTCTTTACAACAGGAAGCAAAAGAGCTTCAAGAGAAAATAAATGAGTTAGAAGCGATCTTAAATGATGAGCGAAAACTCTTCACCGTGATAAAAAATGACTTGAAAGACTTAAAGAAGAAGTATGCAGATAAGCGAAAAACAATAATTGAAGAAGAGATTGAAGAGTTGAAAATTAATTTAGAAGTTATGATCGCAAGTGAAGATGTATTAGTTTCCGTTACACGTGATGGCTATGTGAAACGAACTAGTCTCAGGTCGTATGCAGCCTCAAATGGAGAAGACTTCGCTATGAAAGATGAAGATCATCTCGTCGCCTTACAGGAGATCAATACGACAGATAAATTACTGTTATTTACTAACAAAGGGAGATATATTTTTGCTCCAGTCCATGAGCTTCCAGACATCAGATGGAAAGACTTAGGACAGCATATCTCTAATATCGTCACAATTGATAAAGATGAGATCATAGTAAAAGCAATACCAGTAAGGAATTTTGTTGAAGAAAAATATTTAATTTTCTTTACAAAAAACGGTATGATTAAACGAACTGAATTAAAAACCTATGAGGCGCAACGATATTCGAAAGCGCTTGTTGCCATTAATTTAAAGGGTGACGATCAAGTAGTGAATGTACATGTTTCTGATGGTCATTCGGATGTATTTATAGCATCAAATAAAGGGTATAGTTTGTGGTATCATGAGTCAGAAGTAACACCAGTGGGTCAAAGGGCTGCAGGTGTGAAAGCTATTCAATTAAAAGATGATGAGTATGTCATTAATGGTATCGTATTTGATGACTTAGTAGCAGAGCCTAACCTCGTTTTACTTACACAACGTGGAGCGGCGAAACGGATGACTTTAAAGGAATTTGAAAAAGGTGCTCGTGCTAAACGAGGGCTTGTAATGTTAAGAGAATTAAAAAGAAAACCACACCGTGTTATCGGTTTCTTCCTAGTAAACGATGAAGGAACGATCCAATTTAAGACGAGTAAAGGGTCTACCCACATGGTCTATCCACTTGAATTAGCTAATAGTGATCGTTATAGTAATGGATCATATATTATTGATGCTGATGAACAAGGGGATGTTGTGGAAGTATGGGAACAAACTAACTATACAAAACCATTTTTAAGCAATGAGGAAAGTTAATTATAATTATATTATGTAAACTAAAACTGACATTTCCTTTGTGGATGATGTCAGTTTTTTTATGAAAAAAATAACGGAACTCTTCATATGCTATTTGTATATGCTTTTTTCTAGGAAATGCCTTGGGAAAGTGATATTCTTTAGTAGTACATGAGAGTAAAAGGGGATCTATATACATGGATAATAAATTGTTTCGACAGGCTATGAGCAAGTTCGCAACTGGTATTAATATTGTTACCATTAGACATAACAATGTCATCCACGGCATGACAGTTAATGCATTCATGTCCGTATCTTTAGATCCTAAATTAATTGCTATTTCTATCGACGAAAAGGCTAGTATGTATCAATTAATTCAAGATACAAAGGAATTTGGGATTAGCATATTATTAGAAGATCAAAAAGATATTTCCATGATACTTGCAAAACAAAAAGCTGCAGATAAAGAGATAGAATATAAGGATGTAAATAATATTCCTGTTTTAAAGGATGCACTAGTAACAATGTCTTGTAAAGTGGATGAAATGGTACCAGCGGGAGACCATATGATTTTTATTGCAGAAGTTACGTCCATTGAAGTAAAAGAAGGTAATCCCATCCTTTACTATAATGGAAAATATCGCAAAGTTGATAAGGAGTAGAAGTAAAACAGTCGTTTGTGCTGTTTTATTTTTTTTAAAAATATTTTGACGAGACTATCATACAAGCTTGCATCGTTTAAATCTCTGACCATCGTAAGAACGGACGCTTCCTGCACTTAGAGTAATAACTAGCAACTATAACCCGAAAACCGTATAATAGACGAGAGAATATTCAGACAAAGGGGTAACATCCACTATGATTTCTTCTGTTACAAAACTAGTTGAAGCAAGTCAAATCGCTGCACTGTATGATGAATTTATGAAATCAGAGCACGTAACACAAGCAAATAAAGCATTAGACCTTTTAGAGAAATTTGATCGTAATGAACTTGTTCTATGTTTTGCAGGACACTTTTCAGCAGGAAAATCAAGTATGATTAATCATCTTTTAGAAGAGGAGATCCTTCCAAATAGTCCTATTCCAACGAGTGCAAATGTGGTGAAAATCACATCTGGTGGGGGCTATGCTAAAGTATATTTTAATCAGGAAAATCCAGTTGAATACAAAGAACCTTATGATTTAAATCAAATCAAACAGTTTTGCAAAGATGGCGATTCAATAAATAAAGTAGAAATCAATAAAAAAACAAGCATTATACCAAATGATGTAGCTATTTTAGATACACCTGGAATTGATTCATCTAATGATGCTGACAGAATCATGACTGAATCATCCTTACACACAGTAGATGTTGTTTTTTATGTGATGGATTATAACCATGTTCAATCGGAAGTTAATTTAACGTTTCTTAGAGATTTGGAAATACAAGGAATACCCACCTATGTCGTTATTAATCAAATTGATAAGCATAGTGATCATGAGCTTACTTTTAAGCAGTTTAAAGATAGTGTGAATCATGTTTTTGCTGAGTGGGGTATTCATCCAAAGCATACCTTTTATACATCTTTAAAAGACTTACAAGCACCTAACAATCAGTACAGTAAGTTAAAGCAGGAATTTCAGCAGTTAATGACCAACCACGTTGATCGCATAGAGGAAACCATTCAAAAATCATTACAAGTACTAATTGAGAAACATTTGGATTGGGTAGCCCTACAATACGAGGAACAAAAAGAATCGTTAGAAAATGTGTTAAACGAGCTTAAACCTCGTCTTCCGCATGGTGATCAAAACCACCTTGAAAGTGAAATGAGCCAGTTAGAAGAAATACCGAAAATTGTTGAAAGTGGATTAAAATCATTGATAAACACTACCTTGCAAAATGCCTATTTAATGCCATTTGAAGTCCGAGAACATGCAGATGCTTTATTGAAATCATACCAGGATGGCTTTAAGGTAGGATTGCTATCGACGAAGAAAAAGGTTGATGTGGAACGTCAAACACGTTTAGACGCGTTTTATGATGCGTTAAAACCAGTCATTGATGCTTCTCTAGAATGGAAAATTAGAGAAAAATTATCGACATTCGCAAAAGAAAATGATATTACGAATCCAAAAATAATCCATCATATACAGGCTTTGCAAGTGCCTTTTGAGAAGGAATCGTTAGTCGACCTGATCAAAACAGGTGCTGGAATGACTGGTGAATATCTATTAGTTTATACAGATGATATTGCGAATGAAGTGAAGAGGAAAGCGCAAGAGGCAAGTTTTTTAATAAGAGAATTGATGATGGAAGAAAAACAGGAACAAGTGCAAGGTAAGATACAAAAGCTTAAAGATCAACTTGATTTACTTACCAAGATGCAGGCAGTTGAGACAGAATTATCTCAAATTGATGAGAAGTTAAATGCATATCATGCAAAATTGAATGCCCTGTTACAGGATAAATTACCAAATAATTCTCTGGTTAAAGAAGTAAGAAAAGTTATTGAAAATAGAGAGAATGAAGTTTCTTTAAGTCCTGTTCCACCTAAAGAAGATACGGACGATGTTACAGAAGCATTTGAGCAAGGTGGAAAGAAAGACACACGAAATGTGCGAGAGTCTGTAGTCAATGTAGATACAGCTATAAAACACATTGAATTAACCTTAAATCAGTTACACTTGCTACCTGGACTGCAAACGATTGAAAAAGATTTAATGCAGAAAAAGCAACGATTAGAGAATAGACAATATACGGTAGCTCTATTTGGAGCATTTAGTGCTGGTAAATCATCCTTCTCCAATGCACTAATGGGAGAGAGTGTATTACCAGTTTCACCTAATCCTACTACTGCAGCGATAAATAAAATAAGTGCACCAACAGACAATTACAAAAATAAAACAGTAGTGGTGAAAGTAAAGGATAAGAGAACGATCCTTACAGATATCCAATCCATTATGTATGAAGATCAAGAGCATTTGGATGGACAAATAGACAAAATTGCGAAAGAGCTATTACAAGTCCAAACGATTACACAAAAGCAACGCTCTTTCTTGCATGCGGTTTTAGAAGGATATGATCAACTGTTTTCTAACCTAGGACGAGAAATAACCATCTCTTTTGAAGAATTGTCTACTTATGTTTCAAAGGAGTCGCTGGCGTGCTATGTAGAGTGGATGGAGTTATATTATGACTGTGCACTTACAAGACAAGGGATCACACTCGTAGATACCCCTGGTGCGGATTCGGTCAATGCACGTCACACAGATGTCGCATTTCAATACATTAAACAAGCGGACGCGATTCTGTTTGTAACTTATTACAATCATGCTTTTACACAAGCAGATCGAACTTTTTTAATGCAACTAGGGCGTGTGAAAGATGCGTTTAGTCTTGATAAAATGTTCTTTATCGTTAATGCAGCAGATCTTGCCAAAGATGAAGAAGAGTTAGAGTTGGTGAAAACGTATGTTCGTGAACAATTGCAAATCTATGGTGTAACAAATCCAAAAATGTATGCCTTATCAAGCCATTTAGCATTAAAGGAAAAACAAGCAAATGATCATGATCATCAATCAGGAATCAAGCAATTCGAAAAGGATTTTGATTCATTTATCAATCAGGATTTAATGCAGATATTAATTCAATCTGCTTTGTATGACATCAATCGTTCACACACACAACTAGAAAAGTATATTTATTCAGCACAATTAAATAATGATGAAAAGCAAGCGTTACTTTCTTCATACAAAGGTAAGGAACAAAGTGTTAAAGAAGTGATTAAAGAAGAAGATTCCAGTACCCTTGCAAAAGGAATAGATCAAAAAATTGATAAGCAGTTATATTATGTTCATGAGCGGTTATCCATTCAATTTGGTGATCGATTTAAACAAGCTTTTAACCCATCAACAATCCAAAGTAATGGGAAACAAGCAAAAGTTGAACTTGATAAATGTTTATCTCACTTATTACATGCCATTGGCATTGAACTTGCAGAAGAATTAAGAGCTGTCTCTTTACGAATAGAGGCTTTTATCAATGAGAGAGCAAGAGAATTTAATGCCTTGTTAGATCAACGTTCTAAAAAAGTAGAACCAGACTTAGCTTTACCACAACCGGAATCGTATCAATTTGAAACTCCGAATTTTGATCAGGCTTTTCAAGATGCAAATCGAGGGAATTTTCAGAAAGCGTTAGCTACCTTTAAAAATACAAAATCCTTCTTTGAAAAAAATGAAAAAGAAGTAATGAAGGATGAACTTTGGAGTAGCATAAGTCCGTTAGTAGAAGTGTATATAGCACAAAATAATGCTTATATGCAATCGTACTATCGAGAAGGATGGTCAGATTTTTGTAACCTGATACGAGATCATGCACAAGGTGCGATTGATACCTATTTTGAAGGCATATATCATTCACTAACGGAAGGAATGGATGTGGATAAGTTACAAAGTGCTAAGGATCACATAGAAGCAATCATACGTAACTTTGAACAATGAAATTACTTTAAATCCTTTTTTATAAGCAGATAATCCTTTTGGGCAAATCGATAAAAAGAGTATGAATTGTGGCAAGTCATCTAACTTTATATGAAGAGCATGAAAATGTCCTACTTACAAATAATACTTCTGAACAAGTATTAATGATGCAAGGAGGATTACAGTGGACAATAAAAATAAAGTGACTCTAGAAGATAGTAAAAAGGTAGCGGAAAAAAGCTTTGAACCAAAGGATTATCAAGGGAAGACACAAATTGAGCAAGGATTAGCTGAAACACATGAACAAGTTGGAGACGATTATTTTGAAGGTGCGATTGATCAAAAGTTAGATAAAAAATAACTGTACTAAAGAGATGCAAATCACATTAGTGATTTGCATCTCTATTTTTTGTTTAATTTCCCCTAGTTTTATAATTCTTTGAAACACTGAAGTAAGGTACCCTTCTTCCAATTCAGGAATATTTTTGCTTGCTTTTTAGCAAGATATAAATATCGAATCACTGAAGTTAATTGTTACTTATAGAATTCAAAATAGAGTTGTGGAGCGATAAAAAGTATTATAGTTCTGCAAAAGGGGGAGTAATGTTGGATTTTCATTTCATATGGAAAGCGATAGTCATTGTCATTGGAGGCGTGCTTATTTTAAGGTTAGCTGGGAGAAAATCAATTTCTCAACTTACTGTTGCTCAAACGGTGATGATGATCGCAGTAGGTTCATTAATTATTCAACCTGTTGGTGATCGGAACATTTGGATTACAATGGTCATAACACTTTTAATGGTCATTACACTTATCTTAATTGAGTATCTCGTTCTTAAATCGAATAAAATGGAGACTTTTATTTATGGAAAGTCATTTATCGTTGTTGAAAATGGACGAATCAATGAACAAAATCTTAAAAAGCTAAGGTTAACTGTCGATATGCTGGAGGTGCGATTGAGACAACAAAATATTGGTAAAATTAGTGATTTACAATGGGCAACAATCGAATCAAATGGTCAGCTAGGGTACATGTTAAAACCTGAACAACAATATGCTACGAAAGAAGATATCCAAATGTTGAAATCACTAATGGAATCCTATCAATTGAATCCGCCTACAGATAACACAACACCTCCAACAAATATGTCAGATAACATATTTACGGAGGTGAGAAATAGGAAACATGTAGAAAAACCAGAAAAGAATTTAGATTAGACGGATTGATAACTGAATGAAAGTAAAATCATACAGGAAACATACGTTAACAAGTGTTTTCTAAACGATTGATTGTATAAAAATCATTAATTTCTGATATTATCTGGCGCAACAAACTCCATGTGATCTGGAAGTAACTCAAACCCTCTCCCGATATGCTTACTTGTATGACTATCAGAACCTATCACCATGGGGATGCTCATTTCCTTAGCTTGCTGCATAATACCCGGATTAGGGTAAGTAAGACCACAATACTCTTTGTAAAGTCCAGCAGTATTTATGTCTAACTGGAGGTTTTTCTTTTTTATTAATCCAAGTAATTCCATAATTTTTTCACGAAAGTCTTTTTTACTCGGGTATAGCTTGGAGAATTTTTCAATTAACGTGAGGTGACCGATACGCATTGGTTTGCAAGTGCCTAGATCAGATTGGACTGCTTGCTTTACCGTGTCATAATAACAAGCATATACTTGTTCAACTGAGCCGAATAACTTGATAATTCTTTCAAATTCATCTGCACTAAAGTCAACACAGGCATATTCTCCATTAGGTGCCTGTAACATATGCACCGACAAGATAGCATCTTCAATAATAGGACCATATTTATTTAGAAATTCCATTGTTTCACCTTCGAAACCAACAATATAGTCAACCTCAAACCCTACATTTATTTGCAATTTGTTTTCATAAAGCCTTTTTAACCGGTTTGCCTCGTCAAAATAGGCATCTATATCTTCCCATTTCATGGCACTATCTTTTTCGGGCGTTGGATCTTGAAAAGCTTTTGGAAGTGGCGCATGTTCCGTAAAAGAAATTGATTTCATTCCTTTATTTATTGCAGTAACAACATACGATTCCATGTCATCTTTAGAACCATGTGGACAAAAATTTGTATGAATATGAAAATCCCCGTGCAAAACCATGTCGAATTCTCCTTTATATTGTGCGAATTTTAGAAAAAAAACTGATGTTAGTATATTATATAAGAAAGAGGTTGTCATTTATAGTGCAAACCATTTTAGAATGGTTGACTTGGTAAGTGTCATTGTGTAAAATGAAAATCAAGCGAAATACTTTACTGTGGTAAAGTGGTACAGTGATAAAGAATGGACAGGGATGTGAATACATGTTTTTACCAGCAGGGAGTCAAGATGAGATCGGAAAAAGATTGATAAGTCGCTCAAAGGCTTATGAGATATTTGGAAACGTAACAGCTAACAGAAACTATAAACAAATTTCAACGCCTGTAGTAGAATATGCAACGACGTTTACGAACCAATATGCAGGGATGGAATTACAAAATATGTTGAAATGGTTTAATCGCGATGGTGAGATAGAAGTTCTTCGACCTGATTGGACAACTGCGATTGCTCGAGCGCTAGTAAATCAGCACCCTTCTCAATTAAAATGGTCCTACCAGGGTTCTGTATTCCGTAGTGATAAAGCAGGCATGGAGAGCAGGCAAGCAGGGGTTGAAATTGTACATACATCGTCATTTTTAGGTGAGAGCGAATGTTTATTAACTGCAGTTAACTATTTAGATGAGTTGGAGATTAACGATTATTTAATAGAGTTAGGACATACGGGAATTTTTGATGAGCTTACGTCCCATCTTAACTTAACGGATAGTGAGTTGGAGAAACTACGCGAAGCTATGCATGATAAACGAAGAGATGAAGTATATCAAATTGCAATTACAAATGGTCATGAAGAGGTTGCTAATGAACTAACACAATTGGTTGACGCCTTTGGTTCCATTGATGTAATTGAAAAATATGAAGACTTGTGGCGTGATCAAGAAATTTTACTAGGAATACTAAAACATATGAAACAATTAGCTGTTCTTTTACAAGAACTCGGTGTACCGGATGTATTAGTGGATCTAGGCAGAGTAAAGAATTTGCCTTATTACTGTGGCATTATGTTTAGAGGTTTTATTAGAAGTAACGGGAATACGTGCTTTTCTGGTGGACGTTATGACAAATTATATGAACAATTCGATGAAAGTATTTCAGCGGTCGGCTTAGCATTTGACGTCGATGTGCTAGCAGATAACCTAATCATTGAAAATGACAGGCAAAAGATTTGTATTGTAGCATCCGAGCAGTCACATGCATTTGCAGAGAAACTTCGAACTTCTTTTGATAATGCAATCGTAGATATTCAATATAATCTTACTGATGAAGACCGATTTGACAAGGTTTTAGAAGTTATAGAAGAACATAATGAGTATAAGGTGGTGGAAAGATGAAGCCGTGTATTGCTTTAACAAAAGGTAGAATAGAAAAACAATTTTTAGAGTTTTTTCAGTCGTTAAACTATGATATAGAACCATTAATTAATAAAGGTCGAAAACTACGTGTGGAGACGGATGACTTTCAGTTTGTGTTTGCCAAAGGCGTTGATGTTACGACCTATGTGGAGCATGGAATTGCTGATCTAGGGATTGTTGGTGAAGATATTTTAGCTGAATTTCAACCGGACGTATATAATTTATTACCTTTACCATTTGGGAATTGCCGCATGGCACTTGCGGTGGAAGAAGGCAAAGAATGGCCAGAAAGAAAAAGATGTATTGCTAGTAAATACACGAATATTACGAAGGCGTTTTTCAAAGAGAAAGGCGAATCCGTAGATATTGTAAAACTTGAGGGGTCAGTTGAATTAGCGCCTATCCTTGGTTTAGCTGATGGCATTGTTGATATTGTTGAAACGGGAAACACGCTAAAGGAAAATGGTCTAATCGTCAAAGAGTCATTTATGGAATTTAGTGCCCGTTGTATCGCTAATCGTTCATCATTAAAAATTAAGCGTGATTTGTTAGCACCGGTAATTGAGGCTTTACAGAAAGGAGTTGCCGTAAAGTGATACCTGCATTTTCTATAGAGTCATTTAAGGAAACGTTTCTGTCAAAAAAAAATGTTAGTCAGCAAGACGACCGGGTGATTCGAACAGCAAAAGAAGTTATCGATGATATTAGAAGTAATGGGGATCAAGCATTAAAGAAGTACGTAGAAAAGTTTGACGGATTCGTACCACATAATTTGGAAGTGTCTGAATCAGAGCGAAAAGATGCTTGGGAACAAGTAGATCAAAAGACAATAGAATCACTTCAAAAGGCTGCAAAAAATATTCGAGCTTTTCATGAAAAACAACTACAATCCTCTCGTTTTATGAACGTGGATGAAAATATTGTATCTGGTCAGTTGTACCGTCCGATTGAGCGTGTTGGAATTTACGTGCCTGGTGGAACAGCCTGTTATCCATCATCTGTCTTAATGAACGCAATTCCAGCAGTACTTGCAGGTGTAGAGGAGGTAATCATGGTAACTCCAGCTAGGGATGGTGAACAAATCGCACCAATCTTGTCCGTTGCAGCAGATATTGCTGGTGTGGCTACCATTTATAAAATTGGTGGCATTCAGGCGGTTGCGGCACTAGCTTACGGAACAGAGTCTATTCCTTCCGTAGATAAAATTGTAGGACCAGGAAATGCTTATGTAGCTGCGGCAAAATCTCTTGTCTATGGTGATGTGGGGATTGATATGATTGCAGGTCCATCAGAGGTTGCTATTATTGCTGATGAAACAGCTGTACCTGCCTATATAGCAGCGGATTTAATTGCCCAGGCAGAACATGATGAGAATGCTAGAGCATTTTTATTTGCAACTTCCCAAACGATGATAGAAGAAACAAACGCAGAGTTAGTGAAACAATGTGCAGACCTACCGAGAAAAGCCATTGCTGAACAGGCGCTTCTTCATAAGAGTGCAACGGTATTGGTGAATGACTTGGATCAAGCATTTGATCTTGTAAACCAATTAGCACCAGAACATTTGGAAATCCAGTTAGCAGATCCACTTAACTACTTAGGGAAAATCAAAAATGCTGGATCCGTTTTCCTAGGGAATTATACACCTGAAGCATTAGGCGACTATTATGCGGGTCCTAACCATGTATTACCTACTTCTGGAACAGCAAAGTTTTCATCTGGACTATCCGTTGATGACTTTATTAAGAAAACGACATTCTTATACTATACACAACAAGCATTAAAAGAAGCATCAAGTCATGTTGTTAATATTGCAACTGAAGAGAGATTAGATGGTCACGCTCGTGCGGTACAAAAGCGTTTAATAGATTAATAACCAAGCTCTATAGTTAGGGCGTTAAATTGGAGTGATGATAGTGCGAACAGCAAGTAAAGCAAGAAAAACAAACGAAACATCCATTGAAGTAACAGTTGATTTAGATAACAATAAAGACGTCCATATTCAAACTGGTGTGGGATTTTTTGATCATATGCTAGAGCTATTGGCACGTCATGGGCGAATCGGGTTGGTCGTAAAAGCAGACGGGGATTTGCATATTGATAGTCACCATACAGTAGAGGATGTTGGCATCGTTCTTGGTCAACTTATTCGAGAGGCTTTAGGTGATAAGAAGCAGATCAACCGCTATGGTAGTGCCTATGTGCCGATGGATGAATCGTTAGGTTTTGTCGCTATAGATATAAGTGGGCGTCCATTTTTAGTTTTGGATGCAACCTTTGACAATCAAAAACTAGGTAACTTTGACACAGAGTTAGTAAGAGAATTTTTGCAAGCTTTTGCTTTCCAAGCAGGGATTACGCTACATGCAAAGGTATTATATGGTCAAAATACACACCACAAAATAGAAGCGATTTTTAAAGCGCTTGGAAGATCGTTGGCAGAAGCGATTCGAATCAATCCAGATATTGAAGGAGTTAATTCGACAAAGGGGTTAATCGAATGATAGCAATAGTAGACTATGGGATGGGTAATGTAGCTAGTGTATCGACTGCTTTTAAGCGACTTGGGTATGAAGTTGTATTAACGGATAACGTAGGTGAGCTAGAAAAAGCATCACATATTATCCTGCCAGGTGTAGGATCATTTCAAGCAGCGGTCAAAGAGATTAGCGAGCGCGGACTCAAAGAACCATTACAACGATTAGCTAAGGAAAAACCCTTTTTAGGCATTTGTCTCGGTATGCAGTTACTTTTCACGGAAGGTTATGAAGGTGGAACTTCACAGGGATTGAATCTTATACCAGGTACAGTGGAAAAAATAAAAACACCCTATTTGTTACCACACATTGGTTGGAATGGACTTCATATCCAACCAGGGCATCCGGCATTTGATCCCTTTCAAGATAAACATGTTTATTTTGTCCACTCCTTCGAGGCAAGAACAGAGAAGGAGTATCTCGTGGCTTCAACGGAATATGGAAGCGACATACCAGCAATCGTTCAGAAAGATAAGGTATATGGCATTCAATTTCACCCGGAAAAGAGTGGAGAAGTTGGTGTTGGAATTCTAAAGGCATTTTTGCAGGAGGTTAAATAATGAAAGTCTTACCAGCAATTGATTTAATAGATGGCAAATGTGTACGTTTATACCAAGGTGACTTCAATCAAACAACACAAGTAGGTAGTGATCCAGAAACACAATTGGCAACATTTATCGCAGACGGTGCTGAAATTGTTCATATCGTAGACTTAGATGGCGCACGTAACGGAGAAGCAAGACAATACGATCTCATTAAAAAGCTGTGTGAGAGATCGACGGTGCCAATTCAAGTTGGCGGTGGTATTCGTACACTTGAAACAATTAAAAACTTAGTAGATGCAGGAGCAAGCCGTCTTGTACTTGGAACAGCTGCTTTAGAGGATGAAGCATTTTTAAAAGCTGCACTTGAAGAGTATGCTGAATACATCGTTGTTGGAATTGATGCTAAAGATGGAAAAGTAGCGACACGAGGATGGGAAACACTATCTGAAATCAACTACATCGATTTTGCGAAAAAGATGGAAGCATTAGGTGTAAAAACAATTGTATTTACAGATATATCTAGAGACGGGACGATGTCAGGACCAAATGTACAGGCTTTACAAGATTTAATGAAAGCAGTTAGTTGTAAAATTGTTGCTTCTGGCGGGGTAAGTAAAAATGAAGATTTACAAGCATTGGCAGATATCGGAGTGGAAGAAGTAATCGTTGGAAAGGCCATTTATGAAGGCAAAGTCACGGTTATGGGGGTATCGTAATGATTGTAAAAAGAATTATTCCTTGTCTTGATGTGAAGGAAGGCAAAGTGGTTAAGGGAACTAACTTTGTTGGTTTACGTGAACTCGGTGATCCTGTAGAAATGGCTTCCGCCTATTCTAAAGCAGGAGCAGATGAAATTATATTTTTAGATATATCTGCTACAAATGAAGGTCGACAAACAATGGTGGATATTGTAAAGAGTACTGCCGAAAACGTTTTTGTACCTTTTACAGTTGGTGGAGGAGTTAGAACAATCGATGATGTCACAAGACTTTTAAAAGCAGGTGCAGATAAGGTAGGGATGAACTCAGCTGCTGTTGCTAATCCGGAGCTTATTGCAGAGTCATCTGCAAGATTTGGTGCGCAGTGTATCGTCGTTGCGATCGATGCAAAGCGTTTTGACGATGGATGGCACGTTATGACACACGGTGGAAGTAAGGATAGCGGGATTGATGCTATTGAATGGGCAAAAACTGTTGAGCAAAAGGGAGCTGGAGAGATTCTGTTAACGAGTGTAGATACAGATGGGGTGAAAGATGGCTTTGATATAGCTTTAACTAAAGCCATTGTTGATACCGTGCGAATTCCTGTAATTGCATCAGGCGGTTGTGGAAAGCCAGAGCACTTTCCTGAAGTTTTTGAGAAAACAGATGTGTCAGCTGCTCTTGCTGCGTCCATCTTTCATGAAAATACTTTCTCAATAAAGGAAGTAAAGGATCGTTGTACATTACAAGGAGTGAATATTCGTGAAGCCTGATTTTTCTAAAGGATTAGTCCCTGCTATTGTCGTAGACCAATCCACAAATCAAGTATTAATGCTAGCTTATATGAATGAAGAAGCTTATAGCAAAACATTAGAGACAAAACAAACGTGGTTCTTCTCTAGATCTAGAAATGAGCTTTGGAATAAAGGTGCTACATCTGGAAATATCCAAAAGGTTACATCTATGCATTTAGACTGTGATCATGACACATTACTTGTACATGTAATCCCGGCAGGGCCAGCCTGTCATACTGGTGAGACATCGTGTTTCTTTCAGGAGATTGACGTTAATCCTGACGAAAACTTGGACGTTAATCCTTCGATTCTAGATGAAGTAATGGCAGAAGTAGAGAAAAGAAAGCAAGTAAAAGTAGAGAATTCCTACACCAATTATCTATTTGATAAAGGGGTTGACAAAATAGGTAAAAAAGTGATTGAGGAAGCTGGAGAAGTTGTTATTGCAGCCAAAAACGAAGATAAAGAAGAAATTGTGAATGAAATTAGTGATCTTATTTACCATAGCTTTGTTTTGATGGCAGACCAGGGTGTATCGTTACAAGATGTTAAAAGAGAACTAACGAAACGCTTTTCTAAAAAAGGGAATAGTAAGGGAGACCGTCCGGAGATAAAAGAGTGGTAACACTCTTTTTTTTCTTGGATTAATCTTTAAGCAAGGAATAAACTTATTAACTATAATAATATTATGTAAACTATAATACTCGTATCTTTCACATTTGATTTCCTAATCAATTAGTAAATGTTGTTGTTTTGTACTTTCATAACATCAAGAGATGGTACATTAAATTTTTTACTACGTTGATTACACAACTTAGCTAAAAATTTTTACTTCTTAACGTACAAAAAAAGCCCCTCATATAAATGAGGAGCCTCTAATGTTTGGTTTAAATTAGTTCCAATGCGTTTCAATAAATTCATCTCGACCAGAATTCTTTCGGTCTTCTTCGTATTCTTTTTTATTTGTTTTATAAAAATCTTGGTGATAATCTTCTGCTGGATAAAAGGTAGAGGCGGGTAATATTTCTGTAGCAATGTTTTTTTTGAATTTGCCACTTTCCTCTAATCCCTGTTTTGATGCAGTTGCTTCTTTCCTTTGGTTTTCATTATGATAAAAGATGGCAGTACGGTATTGTGGACCTCTATCTTGAAACTGTCCTTCTGGGTCAGTTGGGTCAATTTGGGGCCAATACAAAGATAATATTTCTTTAAAGGTTATTTTACTAGGGTCATATGTGATCTCAACTGCTTCATAGTGCCCGGTTTCACCAGTTTTTACTTGTTCATAAGTAGGGTTATCTACATGTCCACCTGTATATCCTGAAATAACTTGTTCCACACCATCCCATTGATCAAAAGGTTTTACCATACACCAGAAGCAACCACCTGCAAAAGTTGCTTTTTCAAAAATACTATTGTTTGTCAAATCGAACACTCCTATGTCATGCTTATAAGTACTTAATGTTAATAATTTACATAATATGTTTACAAATGTCCACTATTGATGTTTAATTTTAATGGAAGGAGGGATATTTTGTCTATCACTACGAATAAAATTGATTTCTCACAATTAGTAGAGAATTCATTAACCGGTATCGTGATATTAGACGGTCGAGAATTACTTTATGCGAATCAACAGGTTTATAATATGTTAGGTTACTCTCCTGAAGATGTATTAATTTGGGATCAAATTATCCATCCAAACTATCGAAAATTAGTCGATGATAGAATAAGATATGTAAAAAGTGAACAGCGGACAACAGATCCAATTGAGCATAAGTTAATTAAAAATGATGGTTCTATTGTTCATGTAGAGACGTTTTCTTTACCATACATAAAGGATGATCATGTTTATGTGCAAGCCCACATACATGATATTACAAAACGAAAAGTGTTTGAGAAAGAATATGAACTTAGAAAACAACAATATCAATTAATTAGTCAAAATACATCCGATATTATTGCTGAATTAAATCAAGATGGTGAAATAATTTATGTTTCACCATCTGTTGAAGAAGTACTAGGGATTAAACCATCATTTCTTGTTGGTATGAGTTGTTACGACTGTGTTCATCCTGAAGACTTGTCACTGGTGAAACAAAATGGAAAAAACTTAATAAAAACAAAACAACCCTATATTATTAGATACCGACTTAGAGGTAATAATAATAATTATATCTGGGTAGAAGCTAAGGTAAAACTAATTGAATCAAATGGTATTTCAAAAGTCGTTGTGGATGCTAGAGACTGCACAGAACAGATAGAAGCAGAGAAGTTACTTAGACAATCGGAAAAGCTAGCAGTTCTAGGGGAATTAAGTGCTGGCGTTGTACATGAAATTAAGAATCCATTAACTTCAATTAAAGGTTTCTTACAACTTATGCAAGCCGGGACCATTGAAACGAAAGACTACATATCGATATTGAACACGGAGATTGAACATATAGAACAAATTGCAAGTGACCTGCTAGGCTTCGCTAAGCCTTCGGATGAAATGAAAAAACAAGATCTATCTGTGTTGCTAGATTCAGTCGTATTTTTAATGAATGCACAATCAAAAAAACATAATGTTGAATTAAATTGGGCTGCACCACAAGATGAATATCCTGTGCTTGGCGATGAGTCTCAAATAAAACAAGTTTTTGTAAATCTAATTAAAAATGCAATTGAGGCTTCTGAAGAGCATGGTACAGTGGAGATCCACTTATCTAATCGAGATGACCAGGTGGTTATTCAAGTCCAAGACTACGGATGCGGTATTCCTGAGGAGATGTTAAACCATATTGGTGACTCCTTCTTTACTACAAAAGAGAAGGGTACAGGATTAGGTCTAATGATTACACAAAAAATCATTCACAATCACCACGGTAAAATTAATATTCACAGTATTGTTAATGAAGGCACGACTTTTAGCGTGATTTTACCTAAATATTATTGAGTTGGTATTATTTTATATACATAAATCTATTTTCTCTCCTTGGTAAAATTATTAATCTATGAGAATATATATATGTAATAAAAATTCTCGTAAAAAATATACAAAAGGATAGATGATATGAATAACAAAGAAACGATCTTACTTGTAGATGGAATGGCTCTTCTTTTTAGAGGGTTCTATGCTACTTCTTATACAGGAAACTTTATGATCAATAGCAAGGGTGTTCCAACCAATGGGATTTATGGATTCCTAAATTATTTCATTAATGCTATTGAAACATTTTCTCCAACACATGTAATTTGTTGTTGGGATATGGGAAAGAAATCATTTCGAACAGATATGTATGATGGATATAAATCCAATCGTGGTGAACCGCCAATAGAACTATTACCTCAGTTTGATTTAGTGAAAGAGGTTGTGGAAGCTTTTGAAGTACCAAATGTAGGCTTAGAAGGCTATGAAGCTGATGATTGTATCGGAACGTTAGCAAGGCATCACAGTAAAGAGCAACATGTCTTAGTTGTAACGGGGGATCAAGACATGTTACAACTTGTAGATGAACAGATTTCCGTTGCAATTATGAAAAAAGGACAGGGGAATTATGAAGTGAATACACATGATTCTTTTTATGAACAAAAGGGGCTATTACCACTTCAAATTATCGACTTGAAAGGTCTGATGGGTGATTCTTCTGACAATTATCCTGGTGTCAAAGGAATAGGAGAAAAAACAGCTTTAAAGCTAATACAACAATATGGTTCGATTGAGGAGATTCTAAATAATTTAGATCAGTTGTCTAAAGGAATTAAAAAGAAAATTGAAGAAGACTTAGACATGCTGCATTTATCTAGAGATCTTGCGAAAATCTATTGTGAAGTACCAGTAACGTGTTCATTAGAAGATGCATATTGGCAGTTGAATAATGAACGTGTGATGAATAAGTTAAATGAATTAGAATTTAAAAATATCTCTAGGTGGATGAACAAAGTTATATAATATCGTTTTATTGTGGGATAATAATCCGTTTTTATCAAACACTACTCAATGGAGGTGTTTGATATGAGTGAAAAGCGAAACAATAGAAATGATGTTAGACCAACATCTAGTGTGAACCCCCAAGGCTTAACAGAAGATGTTGCCAATCAACGACCTGACAGTCAATTAGAACAAAAGGCCAAAAAAGATAATACGAAAAGATAAGGTCATAACCTTATCTTTTATGAATTACCCATATTATTGAAACTGTTGCAACATGGAGAAAAAGTCTTTTACAAAGTTATAAAAAACTTTTTCAGAAGGTGCAAGGTTCCGGTGTTTTGGAATAATGATCCCAACTGTTCGTCTAATTTCCGGCGAATGGATGGGAACTTTTTTGGTATAAAGTGACTTCGTCTCACTGAACGCACTATCGGGAAGTAAAGTCATACCAATCCCAGCAGCTACTAGCCCTTTGATTGCGTCTAGATCCTCACCTTCCGACGTTACATTCGGTCTATAGCCAGCTTGCTTACATCCGTCAATAACTAGCTTGTGGAGAATGAAACCTTCTGGGAATAATACGAATGGTTCATTTCTTAATTCACGTAAGTTTAAACTCTCCTTTTCAGCTAACGGATGAGAGCTAGGTATTAAGGCATTAAGGTTTTCCGTGAAAAGGATATCCCCTTTTATTTCACTATGATCAGTCGGAACAGGCCCCAGAAATGCTACATCAATTTCGCGATTTACAACGGATTCAATTAAAAAGTTATAGGAACCTTGTCTTAACTGAAATCCGATTTTGGGATGTTTTTTCTTGAATTCAGAAACAACTGTGGGTAATAAATTACTTGCAAGACTAGTCGGAAATCCTATTTTAATTGTACCGCGTTCCGGATCTATATATTCATCTATTTGCTTTTTGGCATGATCAATTGCCTTCATCGCTGTTTTCGTATGTGCTAGAAATACCTTTCCTATATGTGTTAATTTAACGTTTCTACCTTCTCTTTCAAATAAAGATACGCCTAATTCAGCTTCCAAATTTGCTATTTGTCTACTAATGGCTGATTGAGCAACGTGTAATGCAGCTGCAGCTTCTGATACATGCTCACGTTCGGCCACTTCCATAAAATATCGTAATTGTCTGAGTTCGATTTCTACCACTCCTATCCAATGTATATCAAAATGAGATTGTTCTTATCTATATTATATATTGTTTCGATGAATAAGAAAACCTACAATAGAAATAGACACTGTAAAAGTATAGAAAGTAAATGGGGGGCGTATGTGATGAGTTACAATCAGATGCCTAGTGCACAGGGGCTGTACCGTCCTGAATTCGAACATGACGCGTGTGGAATTGGATTATATGCGCATATGAAAGGTTTAGCTACACATGACATCGTTAAGAAAGGTTTAAACATGTTATGTCAATTAGATCACCGTGGTGGTCAAGGTAGCGACCCGAATACAGGTGACGGTGCTGGTTTAATGGTTCAAATACCGGATAAATATTTTAGAAAAGTATCTCCTGAATTGGAATTACCTGAAGTAGGACGTTATGGCGTTGGAATGGTATTTTTATCTGATGATGAAAATGAAAGAACGCAGGTAATAAGTCGTATTAATACATTAATTGAACAAGAGGGACAAAAGTTGCTTGGTTGGAGAGACGTACCAACCGATGCAAGTAACATCGGTACTGGTGCAAAAGAAACATGCCCTGTTGTGAAACAAGTATTTATTGGTGCAAATGACGAATTAAAAGATGATTTGTCTTTTGAAAGAAAACTATATGTAATCAGAAAGCAAGCGGAACATTGGGGAACAGAACGCGAAATGCGCTTTTACTTTGCTAGTCTTTCTAACAGAACAATTGTGTATAAAGGATTGTTAACGCCTAAACAAGTAGATGAGTTCTATCTAGAGCTACAAGATGAAGATTTTGTATCCGTATTTTCTCTCGTGCACTCTAGGTTTAGTACAAATACATTCCCAAGCTGGGAACGTGCCCATCCAAACCGCTATTTAATCCACAATGGTGAGATTAATACGATGCGTGGAAATATTAATTGGATGCGTGCTCGTGAACAACAGTTCGTTTCTGATGCGTTCGGGGATGATTTAAAGAAAATCCTTCCTATATTAAATGCTGATGGAAGTGACTCCTCTACGTTAGATAATGCGCTAGAATTTTTTACACTTGCAGGAAGAACACCAGCACATGCAGCAATGATGCTAATTCCTGAGCCGTGGAAAAATAACCCGCATATCTCTGAAGAGAAACGAGCGTTTTATGAGTATCACAGCTGTTTAATGGAACAATGGGATGGACCAACTTCCATTACGTTTACGGATGGAAAACAAATTGGTGCTATTTTAGACCGAAATGGTTTACGTCCTGCAAGATATTATGTAACAAAAGATGATTATATCATTTATTCCTCTGAAGTAGGCGTTATTGATGTAGAGGAAGAAAATGTAATATATAAAGATCGTTTAAGTCCAGGAAAAATGCTTCTAATCGATTTAGAAAAAGGACGAATCGTCTCTGATGAAGAAATTAAATCAGAGGTGGCAAATGCACAACCTTATCAAAAATGGTTAGATGAAGAATTAGTACAATTAAATGATACGATCGCGGATGATTCAGAACAACCAATGCTTGATCTATTTGTTAAACAAAAAGCGTTTGGTTATACAACGGAAGATATTGAAAAGTATCTCATTCCACTTGTAGAACAAGGAAAAGATCCAATTGGTGCGATGGGTAATGATATTCCGCTTGCGGTATTGTCAGATCGACCACAATCGCTGTTTAACTATTTTAAACAGTTATTTGCCCAAGTAACAAACCCACCAATTGATGCGTATCGTGAACAAATTGTAACTTCTACCATGACATTGTTAGGGCCAGAAGGAAATATTTTGAAACCAGATCAAATAAATTGTCGTCGAATTCAATTAGACTCTCCAGTTCTTTCAAACTATCAACTGCAAGAATTAAAAGATAAGAAGTATGATGGATTTGTTGCAGAGACAATTGAGTCGTTATTTACTGATGACCTAGATTCAGCTTTAGAAGCTGTATTTGATCAAGCTGACAAAGCAATAAAAAATGGTGTTAACTTACTTGTATTATCTGATCGCAACATGAATGATAAGCGCGTTCCAATTCCTGCATTACTTGCTGTTAGTGCACTACACCAACACCTTGTAAGACAGGGAAGTAGAACAAAAGTAAGTATTATTGCCGAATCAGGTGAAACAAGAGAAGTACACCATTTTGCTGCATTACTAGGCTATGGTGTAGATGCTATTAATCCATATTTAGCACTAGAAACATATAGAAATGAAATCGAACGTGGAAATCTTTCTTTATCGTATGAAAAAGCGGTAGAAAAGTATATTGAAGGCGTTACAGAAGGTGTAATAAAAGTAATGTCAAAAATGGGGATTTCTACTGTTCAAAGTTATCGTGGTGCACAGATTTTTGAAGCAGTTGGTATTAGTAATGATGTGATGGCCAAATATTTCACTGGTACTGCTTCTCAAATTGATGGTATAGGTCTAGAAACGATCGCAAAAGAAGCTAAAATACGTCATATTGATGGCTACAAAAAAGCAATCGATCAAACATTGGAACCAGGTAGTGATTTCCAATGGAGAAAAACAGGTGAACATCATGCGTTCAATCCGAAAACGATACACACGCTTCAGTGGGCTTGTCGTAGAGGGGATTATAACCTGTTTAAGGAATTCTCTAAAGCAGCAGATGAAGAGCGTTTAGGATTCTTACGTAACCTATTCTCTTATGAAACAGACAATTCCATTTCTATTGATGAGGTTGAATCAGTAGATTCGATTGTAAAACGCTTTAAAACTGGTGCGATGTCCTTTGGCTCATTGAGTCAAGAAGCACATGAAGCCCTAGCTATTGCTATGAACCGCCTTGGTGGTAAGAGTAATAGTGGTGAAGGTGGAGAAGATTCAAGACGTTATATCGTAGATGAAAACGGTGATATCCGTAAAAGTGCGATCAAACAAGTTGCTTCTGGGCGTTTTGGCGTAACAAGTCACTATTTAGTGAATGCGGATGAACTTCAAATTAAAATGGCACAAGGTGCTAAGCCTGGTGAAGGTGGACAATTACCTGGTAAAAAGGTGTACCCATGGGTTGCGGGTGTTCGTGGATCTACTCCTGGTGTAGATTTGATTTCACCACCTCCACACCATGATATTTATTCAATTGAAGATTTATCACAATTAATTCATGATTTGAAGAATGCAAACCGTGATGCAAGAATCAGTGTAAAGCTAGTTTCTAAAGCTGGTGTTGGAACGATTGCTTCCGGTGTAGCGAAAGGGAATGCTGATGTAATCTCCGTAGTGGGTTATGATGGCGGTACTGGAGCATCACCTAAAACAAGTATCAAACACACAGGACTTCCTTGGGAACTTGGTTTAGCGGAAGCGCATCAAACATTGATGCTTAATGGCTTACGTGAACGTGTCATCTTAGAAACAGATGGTAAGCTTTTAACGGGTAAAGATGTTGCAATGGCAGCATTACTAGGTGCAGAAGAATTTGGTTTTGCAACTGCTCCGTTAGTTGTACTCGGTTGTGTTATGATGCGTGTATGTCACATGGATACATGTCCTGTTGGTGTAGCAACGCAGGACCCAGAGTTACGTAAGAAATTCACTGGAGATCCAGATCATATTGTTAACTACATGCGTTTTGTTGCCGAAGAGCTTCGTGAAATTATGGCTGAGCTTGGCTTTAAAACGGTTGATGAAATGGTTGGACGCACAGATGTACTTGGAATTAGTGATCGTGCAAAAGCACATTGGAAAGCAAAAGACCTTGATCTATCTAGACTTCTTTATCAACAAAAAGGTGGTCGTATTAACATAGAAAAACAAGACCATAAAATAGATCAATCATTAGATATGACTGAGATTTTACCTGCAGTCCAAAAGGCAATTGATAATAAAGAAAAAGTGGAAGCAAGCTTTTCAATTAGAAATATCAATCGTGTGGCTGGAACGATTGTAGGTAGTGAAATATCTAAACGTTATGGTGAAGAAGGTTTACCTGAAGATACAATTACACTTCGCTTTACAGGTTCAGCAGGTCAAAGTTTTGGTGCATTTGTTCCAAAAGGAATGACGATGTTGCTTGATGGTGATGCGAATGACTTCTTTGGCAAAGGATTATCTGGTGGTAAGCTAGTAGTTTCATCACCAAAACAGTCATCCATTGTACCAAGTGAGAATGTTATTGCGGGTAATGTATGTTTCTATGGTGCTACAGCTGGTGAGGCTTATATTAACGGTATTGCTGGTGAACGTTTTGCAGTTCGTAATAGTGGAGCTAGTGTAGTAGTCGAAGGTATTGGTGACCATGGCTGTGAGTACATGACTGGTGGACGTGTTGTAGTCCTAGGTGATGTAGGTAAAAACTTTGGCGCAGGTATGTCTGGTGGTGTCGCTTATGTGTATGCCGAGGACAAAGAAAAGTTTAGACACCTTAGCAACATGGAGTTAATTGAGTTTGAATCGTTAGAAGACGAAAATGAAGCGAACGATTTAAAAGGTATGCTACAAAAGCATATTCAATATACAAATAGTAGTAAAGCGATGAACGTGCTTGAAAATTGGGATGAGTCTGTAACTAAATTTGTTAAAGTAATTCCAAAAGATTACAAGCTTATCATGAATCAAATTCAAGCCTTTATGGATGCTGGTGAAACAGCAGAGCAAGCAAACATGAGTGCATTTATGGCTAAAAAAGAAAATAAATCAGTTTCTACTAAGAAACCTGAAAAAGTAATCGCACAGTAGAAAGGAGAAAAGAATATGGGAAAAGCTACAGGTTTTATGGAAATTAAGCGTGAAGAAGCAGTCGAGCGCGATCCAATTGAACGCTTAAAAGACTGGAAAGAATATTCTGCTCCTTTCTCTGACGAAGTTATGAGCAGACAGGGGGCACGCTGCATGGATTGCGGCACCCCTTTCTGTCACATTGGTATGGAGATTGGAGGAGCAACATCAGGTTGCCCTGTTTATAACTTAATACCTGAATGGAATGACCTAGTTTACAAAGGAAAATGGAAAGAAGCATTAGAACGTTTGTTAAAAACAAACAATTTTCCAGAATTCACTGGACGTGTATGTCCTGCACCATGTGAAGGTTCTTGTACAGTTGCTATTTCTGATCCGGCAGTTGCTATCAAAAACATTGAACAAGCCATTATTGATAAAGGATTCGAAAATGGATGGATTACACCTCGTATTCCAGAAGAACGTACTGGAAAGAAAATTGCAATCATTGGATCGGGCCCTGCTGGAATGGCAAGTGCAGACCAATTAAATCAAGCCGGTCACTCTGTAACCGTATATGAAAGAGCGGATCGTGCTGGTGGGTTATTAATGTATGGTATCCCTAACATGAAGCTTGAAAAAGACGTTGTTCAAAGAAGAATCGATTTGCTTCAACAAGAGGGTGTAGAGTTCATTTTAAACACAGAAGTAGGAAAAGATATCTCTGCTGAAGCGTTAAAAGAACAATATGATTCAGTTATTGTGTGTACAGGTGCTCAGAAGCAACGTAATCTTGTTATTGAAGGTCGTGAAGCTGATGGTGTTCACTTTGCGATGGATTACCTTACAACTGCAACACAAAGCTTATTAGATTCTAACTTTGAAGATAACAATTATATCGATGCAAAAGGTAAAGACGTGATCGTTATTGGTGGTGGGGATACTGGAGCTGACTGTATTGCCACTGCGCTTCGTCAAGGTGCAAACAGTGTTACACAGTTTGGTAAACACCCACAACTACCTTTAGCAAGAACTTCTGATAATATGTGGCCTGAATATCCTCAAGTATTTGCTCTTGAATATGCCCACAAAGAGGCAAAAGCTAAATATGGTGAAGATATTCGCCAGTACTGTATTCAAACGAAGAAATTTGTTGCCGATGAAAATGGTAAGTTGATCGAGTTGCATACAGTAGAAATGAAGAAAACAAGAGATGAAAATGGAATGTTCGTTTATGAAGAAGTTCCAGGTACAGAAAAAGTATGGCCTGCACACCTTGTTCTAATTGCGATTGGTTTCGAAGGTCCAGAACAGCCTTTATTAAAGGAATTTGGCATTAACATTGTTAATCGTAGAGCAGAAGCGGAATATGGCAAATTCACTACAAATGTAGACGGTGTATTTGCAGCGGGTGACGCAAGAAGAGGTCAAAGTCTTATTGTTTGGGCAATTAACGAAGGCCGTGAAGTTGCTTATGCAGTGGATGAATACTTGATGGGAACAACAGCGCTACCAACTGTAGCATCTATGTAACAAAAAAACCGATTCTTAATTGAATCGGTTTTTTTCTTTCATCATCCAAATCAGTGGTTGGCAGAAAAATACTAAATTAATCGGACATTTATTCCGTTATTCCAGTATTTCCTTAGTAATTTAGACTGTTTACGAACATTTGTTCCGATATTTCATAGAAAATGTAAGAAAACTGCTTCAAAATGAGGAAATAGCGGAAGGAATGTCCGCGAGTAGTATCAAAATGGCAGATTTTAGAGAAATAAAGGAATAAATGTCCGTTTGCAAACTTGCCATTGCTTCTAATAACGAGAACTAGAATCTAAGTTTTAATTTACGGCTCAGTCTATAGAAATTAAATAATCTTATAGAAAATAAAGTCTATCTTATAAAAAAGCTATGTTTCCTATTTCTTTGACGCTTTTTAATTAGTGCTACAATAATTATGATAATGAGGTAAGCAAAAAAGAAAGCAATAAATCCCCACAATCCTATTACGGCATCTGCAAATTCCATATTACCTCGATTTGTAATAGCTTGTTGAATTTCTATTGCAAACACAATGACGATCATAATCGTTAAGGTATAAATAAACGAAAACAAAGCTGTACTCCATTTTAATTTTTCAAGTAACTTAAACAAACCATAGACGATGATATATGTAATGATACCTATTATCCCCATGATCCAGAAATGTAACGATTTATCAGATAGCTGCAAACCTAATTGATCAGAAAGGGTAATAAGTAGATCATGAAATGCATTAACTAAGTCAGCCAATAGCTGAATAACTTCTCTCATATTCAACCTCCTTCATTTTATATTCAGAAACAAACAGGATGTTAGTACGTTAAACATGACTGGCAATCGATAATGTTGTATGGTCAATCTGTACTAAATCCCATGAAGTAACAATACCGATAGGCTTCTGATTTTTAGCACCCGTTTGTGTAATGATAATGGCCTCAAGTTTCATATTTTTATCAAAACAATCTTCAAAAACGGCTTCTAAATCATAAATCGAACTTTTACGATTTAAAATAGCCACATTATGGTCTTTCTCATGCTGGAGGATATCGGCAGCAGTAAGCTCTTTTAGAGAAATACTCTGATCTGCTAGTTGGTAAGATAACCATTTAGAAATGCCACCTGCTGTTAATAGACCTTTGAAACCAGTTTCATCATAAATAGGAAACTGTGAATATCCTTTCTCTCTAATCACTTCAAGAATTACGTTCAATGATGTTGACGGGGAAAAGCTAATTACGGGTTGAGACGCAATGGAAAGTGCTAGTGGTGGTTCATGTATTAACTCTGATAATTTCTCTATTTCCTTTACGATGTCTTCATGTGGTTCAGCGATATAATAATCTTCTCTTATTTTTCGATGTACAATAGCATTCCTTAACCGACCAAATTGTTTTAACGTGTCATAGTTATTGCGAACAACATTATGCGTTTTTCGAGATAAGTGTAGGATATCTCCATAGGAAATATAATCACTTTTTTCTTTCGATAAAGCGGTCAATTTTTTGTGAATTCGATTAAATGCCGCTTCAAATCTTTCAACTTTTTCACTTTTGTAGTATTTCATACGTACATCTCCTAAACAATGTTATTCATATAGTATCACAATATAATTAACGTTTTCTAAATAAAAGATAAATTGTTAGAATTTTTTAATAGTAATTGGTTGTTTTTCCTAACCACTTAGTAATAGAATAGAGTTTATAGATCATTTAAGTCAAACCAATTACATACTAATTAACGAATTTATATACAAGGGGTAATCATAATGACTAAGCAAAAAATCAGTACTAGAATAAGTGAGTCCAAAAAAGAAAAACCAGCATCTGAGCAGCTAGAGTTTGGTCGCGTTTTTACTGACCATATGTTTGTAATGGATTATAAAGAATCAAAGGGATGGCATGATCCAAGAATTGTACCATATCAACCAATTACTTTAGATCCTGCTTCTATTGTCTTTCACTACGGTCAAACGGTATTTGAAGGATTAAAAGCATATGAGACGAAACAAGGTGAAGTGCAGTTATTTAGACCAGAGAAAAATATGCAACGCTTGAATCGGTCCAATGATCGTATGTGTATCCCTCGCATTGATGAAGCTTTTGCTTTAGAAGCCATTAATCAGCTTGTACATTTGGATAGAGAATGGGTACCTAATGCACCTGGAACATCGCTTTATATCCGACCGTTTATCATCTCGACAGAACCTTATCTTGGTGTAGCTCCTTCTAAACAATATCAATTTATTGTTATTCTTTCTCCTGTTGGCGCTTATTATAAAGAAGGAATAAATCCTATACGTATTGCGGTGGAAAATGAGTTTGTTCGTGCGGTTAAAGGTGGAACAGGTGAAGCGAAAACAGCAGGGAATTACGCGTCTAGTTTAAAAGCACAAGAAATCGTATCAGAACAAGGGTTTGCACAAGTACTTTGGTTAGATGGACTTGAAAAGAAATATATTGAAGAAGTAGGAAGTATGAATGTATTCTTTAAAATTAGTGGAGAAGTAGTTACACCGGCTTTAAATGGAAGTATTTTAGAAGGGGTAACTAGAAATTCAGTCATTCAGTTATTAAACCATTGGGATGTTCCTGTTACAGAACGTAAAATCTCAATGGATGAAGTGTATCAGGCATATAAAGATGGCTTACTAGAGGAAGCTTTTGGAGCAGGTACAGCTGCTGTTATTTCACCAATTGGGGAACTCTCATGGAACGGTGAATCATTAGTTATTAATGAAAGTCAAACAGGTGACATCTCCAAAAAATTGTATGATACATTGACAGGTATTCAATATGGATCAGTTTCTGATCCATTTGGATGGACAGTGAAAGTGAATGAATAATAGTTAGCGCCCTTAACCTAAGGGCGCTTTTGTTTTATATTTAGGACGCTTTGCTAATAATTTTATAGCCTATAACAAAATCTACATAAACTATAGCTTAACTTGAACATGGATAGTCGCCTTATGCAGTGTACTACGATGCGTGATAATATATTATGAAAATAAGGAGATAGTTTAGAATGAAACTCAGTATCTTGGATCAATCACCAGTGTTGGAAGGGAAATCCGCAAATGAAGCATTACAAGAATCATTGAGATTAGCTACGTTTGCTGAAGAAAATGGTTTTCATCGGTTTTGGATTGCAGAACACCATGGATTTGATCAGCTAGCTAGCTCCGTACCCGAAGTGATGCTTGCCTATCTTGGTTCTCATACACACTCCATTCGTCTTGGTGCGGGAGCAATTCTTCTTCCACATTATCGACCATATAAAGTGGCGGAGACCTTTAACATGTTAGCTACTTTATTCCCAAATAGAATTGACTTAGGAATTGGCAGAGCTCCGGGTGGATCGGCCGAAGCTTCTATTGCACTTTCAGGAAATTTCTTGGAAAATGTCCGAAAAACACCAGCATCGATCGTAGAATTGTTTCACTTTTTATATCATGATTTTCCACCAGATCATGCATATGCCAATGTAGAGGCTTTACCGTTTCCTTTAGATCCTCCAGAACCTTGGATTTTAGGCACAAGTATGAAAAGCGCACAGTCTGCGGCAAAACATGGAACGGGATATGCTTTTGCTCACTTCATGAGTGATAACAATGGGAAAGAGATTATCAGAACTTACAAGGATAGTTTTAAAGTAAATAAGAGCATAAAAAGACCTTACGTCATTGTTGCGGTTCATGTGATATGCGCAGAAACAATGGAGGAGGCAGAGGCAGTAAGGAAATTAGCAAACAGTAGGATGGAAAGTGATAGTGGTAAAGCAGAAGACCAGCAAATGAAAGTGGTTATTGGTGATCAAAAAACGGTGAAACATCGCTTAAAACAAATCAAACAAGCCTACTATGCTGATGAAATCATGATTATAACGATGACCGATAAATATGAATCGCGTTTAAAATCTTACGAGCTAATTGCAAAAGCATTTATGTAAATATTGAATACGTCACTCTATGTATGAATTAGTGAATTCCGTTCATGATAAGAGTATCAGGGTTTCTGTTTACTACATACTTCGGAGAAATCTGTTGAACGATATTCTTTATGAACGGGTGAACAAAGGTTCATCCTTTCATTTATTTAAAAAATGATACATTTTGAAGGGGTGCAATGAAAATGCAAATATACTTTTCACCAGAATTTTTTAAAGAAGATGCACAAGTGTTAAATATAGTAAATGACAAGAATAAGGCAGTGGGTTATATGGCCTTTTTAATGAATGAAACAACGATGTATGTGTACGGACAATTAGAGGAAGAGGGCGTACAAGAAGATTTTAAAGATCTAGTAGAACCATACCTACAAGGGTTAACAAAATTAAAACCTGACTTAGAGGTCTACACATTTCTATCTGTAGGTGGTAAAAAGATCGAGGTCAAAGCGGAAAGTGAAGATGAATAACAAAACGAGGATTCAAGAAAATTGATTTTTCTGAAACTAGTGTTGACATGGGGTCAAGTATGAAGCTATAATTTTGTATATATATCAAAGGCAAAGATAAGGGCCAGTAGATGAAGTAATAACGGAAGAGAGTGGGATTCGAGTGGCTGAGAGATCCCATCGTTTGATTGCGCATTGAACCTACCCTTTGAGCTGTTGAGCTCAAAACTCAACCGTATTCCCAACGTTATGGGCGAAGAGGGCATAAGTAACTATGCCAATAAAGGTGGTACCGCGGTTATACTCTTTCCGTCCTTTACATGAAAATGTAAGGGATGGGAAGAGTTTTTTGTTTACTTAGATAAAAAATTCTCTCTAGCACACAGAAGGCGCGTGATACGGGTGGCAAAAAAACGAATAGTAGTAAAAATTGGTAGTAGTTCTTTGACAGATAAATATGGATCCCTAAGTTTAGAAAAGGTCCAAGAGCATACGGCTGCATTAGCAGCCTTAAAGCAACATGGATATGAAGTAATCTTAATTTCTTCCGGGGCTGTATCGGCGGGATTTAGCGATCTAGGATATCCAACCAGACCAGTCACCGTAAGTGGCAAACAAGCAGCGGCTGCAGTTGGGCAGGGGCTATTAGTCCAGGCTTATACGGAAGCATTTCGAACATTTAATATTGTTGCTGCACAACTTTTAATTACTAGAGATGTTTTTATCAATCAGGAGCAATTCACTAATGTTTATGCAACATTATCAGAATTACTAAAACGATCAGTGATACCCATCATTAATGAGAACGATTCAGTAGCTATTGATGAGCTTACCTTTGGTGATAACGACATGCTATCTGCATTGGTTAGTGGTTTAGTAAATGCTGATTTTCTTGTCATGCTAACAGATATTAATGGATTATATGATGATAATCCAAACACGAATCCATTGGCGAAAAGATATGAATATCTAGATTCCATTTCTGAACAAATTTTAACACAAACGCGGAGTGAATCTGGATCTAAGTTCGGTACAGGTGGAATGAAATCAAAAATATTAGCTGCGCAAACAGCATTATCTTTAGGTGTAAACGTCTTCGTGGGTACAGGTTCTGGTCCTTCTAAGTTGTTAGATGTTATGAAGGGTAATGGGGATGGCACTTATATCGGCGATAAACAAACGCATAGTTATCGAAAACAAAAACAATGGATTGCTTTTCATTCATCAGTTAATGGGAAGATTTTTATTGATGAAGGTGCAGAACGTGCCATCATTAAAGAAGGTAAAAGTTTACTTCCGGCAGGTATCATCGCTATTGATGGTTCTTTCCAAGCAGGTGATGTGGTTGAGGTAGCAATAAATAAAAGAGTCATAGCAAAAGGACAAGTGAATTATTCTGCAGAAGAATTGCAGTTAATTAAAGGGATGGCTAGTCAAAAAGCGATGACGCAAACAAACCATAAGAAACCAGAAGTGATACATCGTGATCGACTAGTTATATCCGTAAAGGAGGATTTTTATGAGTGATCTTTTACAAAAAGCAAGCAAAGTAAAATCGTGTGTAGTAGAAATGGGAAAAAAAACAACGGAACAAAAAAATGATGCACTACGACTCATTGCTGATGAGCTAGTAAATCAGATACCTTATATTGTTCAAGAAAATCAAAAAGACATTGTGAATGGCAGAGAAAATGGGTACCACGAATCCTTGCTTGATCGTCTATTATTACATGATGATCGAATTAAAGATATGGCTGATGCATTGATCCAGCTAACAAAACTAGATGATCCGATTGGGGAAACAATCGATTCATGGGATCGACCAAATGGTTTAAAGATTCAACAAGTGAGAGTACCATTAGGTGTCATTGGGATGATTTATGAAGCAAGACCAAATGTTACAGTTGATGCTGCTAGCCTCTGCTTAAAAACAGGAAATGCGGTTTTGTTAAGAGGAAGCTCCTCTGCCATTCATTCCAATACAGCTATTGTCAAAGTAATTCATGACGCTTTAGCAAAGTCAGAATTGCCTATAGAAGCAGTACAATTAGTAGAGGATACAAGCAGAGAAACTGCATCAAAGATGTTTAAGATGAATGAATATTTAGATGTGTTAATTCCTAGAGGTGGCAAAAAATTAATAGACACGGTAGTTGCTCAAGCATCAGTGCCAGTACTAGAAACGGGTGCAGGAAATTGTCATTTATATATTGATGAATCTGCTCAAGTGAAGATGGCGATTGATATTGCCATTAATGCGAAGACGCAACGTCCATCGGTATGTAATGCAATCGAGACACTATTAATCCATGAAAAGTGGGCAGCCTCCCATCTGAAAGACTTAATTTCTACTTTACAAGATAATCAAGTAGAAATTCGCGCCGATGACAAAACACTAGCACTTGTTGATGGTTTAAAACCTGCATCAGATGAGGATTGGAAAACGGAGTTCCTAGATAAGATCATCGCTGTAAAAATCGTCGCATCAACGGAAGAAGCAATTGACCATATCAATACGTATGGATCTAAGCACTCTGAATCTATCATCTCTGAAACAAATGAACATGTGGTTGATTTCCTCAACACGGTAGATGCAGCTGCTGTTTACCATAATTCGTCCACTAGATTTACAGACGGATTCGAGTTTGGATTCGGTGCTGAGATAGGTATTAGCACACAAAAATTACATGCAAGAGGTCCGATGGGGTTAAAAGCTCTTACGTCTTCTAAGTATTTGTTATACGGAAATGGACAGATTAAATAAAAGTGTAATATGCAAGGCTCACACCTTTTCTTTTTGATGGCGTGGGTCTTACGTTTTTCTTAAATTTAGGTTAATTTATTCACAATTAATGAAACGAAATAAATTTTAAGTTACAATAGGGTGTAGCTTTAAGATACTACATATGAATAATTAAAGGAGCGCGTTAAAATGGGTAAAGTATTAATTTTTGGACACAGAAATCCTGACACAGACACAATTACATCTGCTATTGCTTATGCAGAGTTGAAAAAGAAACTTGGCTTCGATGCAGAACCTGTTCGCTTGGGTGAAGTGAATGGCGAGACGAAATATGCGTTAGATTATTTTAAAGTGGATGCGCCTCGATTAGTAGAAACTGTATCAAATGAGGTTAATCAAGTTATTTTAGTAGATCATAACGAGCGTCAACAAAGTGTAAAGGATATCGATCAAGTACGCGTTTTAGAAGTAATTGATCATCACCGTATCGCTAACTTTGAAACAAGTGATCCGTTATATTATCGAGCAGAGCCAGTAGGTTGTACAGCTACGATTTTAAATAAGCTATATAAAGAAAATAATGTGGAGATTGATAAAGCTGTTGCTGGATTAATGTTATCTGCCATTATTTCAGACTCTTTGCTATTTAAATCCCCAACATGCACAGATGAAGATGTCACTGCAGCGAAAGAGTTGGCTGAAATTGCCGGCGTTGATGCAGACGCTTATGGATTAGAAATGCTCAAAGCTGGAGCAGACCTAAGTGATAAATCTGTTGAAGAGTTAATCTCTCTCGATGCAAAAGAATTTAATATGGCGGGTAACAAAGTGGAAGTAGCACAAGTTAATACTGTAGACCCAAATGATGTGTATGCACAACAAGCGGAAATTGAAGCTGCTATTACCGCTACAATTGACCAAAAAGAATTAGACTTATTTGTTTTCGTTGTTACGGATATCTTAAATAATGATTCAGTTGCGCTTGCTCTTGGTAAACAACAGGATGCAGTAGAAAAGGCATTTAATGTTAAGTTAGATCAAAATAAAGCAGTGTTAAAAGGTGTTGTTTCACGTAAGAAGCAAATTGTTCCTGTTTTAACGGAAGCATTTTAAGACAAAGAAAAAGAAGCAACTATCCATGATGATAGTTGCTTTTTCCTACATGGAATAATGAATCATTTCCTGGGAAAGCGCATGTTGTGACAATAATAGTAAGAATATTGTCACAATTGATAGATATATAGTGGATAATTAAGGTTGTTGGAGCCGATTCGATGTTTCGTATATCATTACATAGCTATATGTATTATAATTATATAAATATTTAGAATTTTAGCGTATATTACAGTTTTATCGTTTATATGATTATGGTAGTATGAGTCTAACAATTTTTCTTCAGGAAGGGTCTTATATATGAGTACAATGTTAAATACTATTCAAATTAAAGATATTATAATTGCAAATCAAGTGTTAAAAGACGTGGTAGTCAGAACACCACTCCAAAAAGATACGATTTTATCTGAGCGTTATGAATGCAATGTGTATTTAAAACGAGAAGATTTGCAGGTTGTTCGGTCGTTTAAAATCAGAGGTGCTTATAACCTTATGCAGGGTCTTTCGAAGAAAGAGCTTGAGAAAGGTGTTGTATGTGCGAGTGCAGGAAATCATGCGCAGGGTGTAGCGTTTTCTTGTAAAGCACTTGGTGTAAAAGGAAAGATTTTTATGCCTACAACAACGCCAAGGCAGAAAGTGAGTCGGGTTGAGTTTTTCGGTGGTCCTTTTGTAGATATCATTCTTGTAGGAGATACATTTGATGATTCCTATGATAAAGCAAAAGAATATTGCGACGAGCATGAAATGGAATTTATCCATCCATTTGATGACCAACGAACGATTACTGGTCAAGGAACAGTTGGCTTAGAAATTATCGACAGTATGGAAGAACCTATCTCTCACGTATTTATGTCCGTTGGTGGAGGCGGGTTAATCTCAGGCGTAGGATCTTACATCAAAAGCATTAGTCCACATACACAGATCGTAGGAGTTGAGCCTGCTGGTGCAGCTTCTATGAAGGAGTCGCTTGCTCAAGATAAAGTGGTTAAGTTGGACCAGGTAGATAAATTTGTTGATGGTGCTAGTGTGAAACAAGTTGGAAATATCACTTTTGACATTTGTAAAGACATCATTGATGACATTGTTGTTGTACCAGAAGGTAAGGTTTGTACGACGTTGTTAGATCTATACAATGAGAATGCGATTGTTGCCGAACCTGCAGGTGCACTTCCAGTAGCGGCACTAGATTACTATAAAGATCAAATCAAAGGAAAAAACATTGTATGTATCGTAAGTGGTGGGAACAATGATATTGATCGGATGCAGGATATTAAAGAAAGATCGCTTATCTATGAAGGGTATAAACACTATTTTATCGTTAATTTCCCACAAAGAGCAGGTGCTTTAAGAGAATTTATGGATGAGGTACTAGGTGAAACAGACGATATTACGAGATTTGAATATACAAAAAAGAACAACAGAGATAAAGGGCCAGTCCTTGTCGGTGTAGAACTAAAACATAGAACGGATTACAATGCTCTCATCGATCGTATGAATAAAAAAGGCTTTACCTATGTTGAAATTAACAAGGATCCAGATTTATTTAATTTGTTAATTTGATTACTACTCTTTTCGAAAAGACTTGGGAATAATCCAAGTCTTTTTTCTAATCCCACCACTCCCTCAAAGATAACCCATGGTCCCCCTTTACCTGAAATTACATTTCTATAAGTACTATCCAACTAATAAAAAGACTGTGAAGGAAGCTAACAACAATGTGGTCCTGTTTTAAAGATTGTATTACAATCAATACAATATTTTCAGTCAAAGAAGGGAGAATTTCTTATGAAACTGGAAAATATAATTGAGAAGTTACCTAAGGTGGATCTTCATGTACATCTCGATGGTAGTGTAAAACCAGAAACAGTCTTCGATTTAGCATTAGACCAAGGAATCACGTTACCAACAAATAATATAAAAGAATTATCTGGGTATTTAAAAATTGAAGGTGATTGTGATAGTTTAATTGAGTATCTCCAGAAGTTTGATTTCGTATCCCAGGTGCTTCATACAAAAGAAGCATTAGAACGTGTTGCATATGAAGTAGTTGAGCAGGCTTATGAGGAAAATTGTAAGTATATTGAAGTTAGGTTTGGACCGCAGCTACACACAAATAAAGGACTAAGCCTAGAAGAAGTGATTTATTCCGTTATAAAAGGGCTAAAACGCGGTGAAAAAAGATATGGTGTTCAAGCTAACGTAATTGCTTGTTGTTTGAGACACCACTCAACGGAAGAAAATAAAGAAGTTATAAGAGCTGCAAGTGCATTTCATGGCAAAGGTCTAGTTGGTGTAGACTTAGCGGGTGATGAAGCCACTTATCCAGCACATCTTTTCAGAGAGGTGTTCGAACTGGCTAAACAAAAGGCTATCCCTGTTACCATTCATGCTGGGGAAGCGGCAGGACCAGAGAATATTCGAGAAGCAATTACGAATCTAGGTGCGTCTAGAATCGGCCATGGGGTTCGTCTGAAGGATGATCCTGAGTTATTAAACTATGTTTTGGAAAATTGTATTCCACTAGAGATGTGTCCAATAAGTAACATTCAGACTAAAGCATCTGCAAGTTGGGATCGTTATCCAATTCGATATTATTTTGATCGTGGGCTTATGATTACCGTAAATACCGATAATATGACCGTTTCAAACACATGTTTGACCAAGGAACTGTTAATCTTAGTTGAAAAATTCGATTTCACACTTATGGAGATCGGCCAAGTAATCATGAATAGTATTGATGCTTCCTTCCTTGATGCTAGAGCGAAGAAAAAGTTGAAAAATAAGTTCTTAGCCGAGTATAAGCGGTTAGAAATGACAAGTCAGCAAGTAATTTAGTAGTAAGGATTAAAGATAACAATGCGTGGATTCCAAATGGGTCCTCGTATTTTTTTTGTTAGGATATTTTCAAAAAATAAATCTTTAAGATATGGATATAAATTAGGGCTATTTCAGAAAAAACACTTTTCCCCTTTTTATTTATGAGAGATTGATTGGAATTATATGTTAAAATGGTGTTGTGAAGAGAGAAGTGGGCGTAAAACATCCGGTCTATATTTCTTATTTCAACATCGACTTGTTTTAATTTTAAAATGAGATTACATCGATTTAAATAGGAAAAGTCATTCCCCTTAATTTTCCCATCATTAAAGCAAAACTAGAGATTTAATGAACAAAAGGCATTTTCACTATTAGTTTATTAGAAAGGATGAAATGATTTGGAAAAACTTAGAGGAGCTATTATTTTCTTGGGGATATGTATTTTATTTGCAGGTTGCACAATCGGTGGTAGTGCAAATACAACCAATCATTCTTATACTACCGACTACAGTTATGAATTATCTAGAGTCACAGAAGAATTGGAGAAATTGAACGATAGAATAAATACTTTAACACAAACCATCTATAAATCAAATAACTAAAAGAACTGTGTTGATTAAAGTAGTGAATATAGGTCGTTTAGCGTTAGCGTGAACAAAAATAAACAAAATAAGTAATAGTAGAGGTATAAAGTAAATCTTACTCTAGAGCGTAGGCGTTCAGGTTATTTGGTTAAGAGAGATAGGTTTTCAACATGCAGATTGCTACTTCAAGTGGATGGAACTAGCTGTATTTGGCGGAGTGAAGTAAATAGTTAGGAGATATGTGTATGTCTTATGAAACAGATTGCCCATTTTGTAACCCTAAGAATGATAAGGATCAAAATATTATCTTTGAAAACGAAAATTGTTTCTTTCTGCAACACAATGAACATCAAGAGATACTTGAGGGATGTGGAATAATAGTCCCAAAGAATCATCGGTCAAATGTTTTTGAGTTAACAAAGGAAGAATGGAACGATACATATGAACTTATACAAAAAGCAAAAGAATATATAGATTCAAAGTATGCACCAGATGGTTTTACGATGGGTTGGAACGTTGGTAAAGTATCAAATCAATTTATTTTTCATTGTCATCTCCACGTTATACCTAGATATAACGACGAGCCTTTAGCTGGAAAAGGGATTCGATATTGGTTAAAGCAACCAGATAATAAGAGGAAAAGTCTGAAAGAACGGGGGAGACTGGAGATTAGGTTACTTAGAAAAGAAGAAAAACCGCCTATGGATCTGTTGTTATTAGCGGACCCTTCGATCGATCATGTAGAAGCGTATTTAAAAAAGGGATATTGTTTTCTAGTAAAACAAGATACTCAAGTTATTGGCGTTTATGTGCTTCTTCCATCTACGCTAGAAACCGTTGAATTAAAAAATGTTGCAGTTTCAGAGGAACACCAGGGAAGAGGTATAGGGAAACTGTTGGTAATGGATGCAATGAAAAAAGCTAAAGAAAAAGGATTTAAAAAAATTGAAGTTGGTACTGGGAATTCAAGTATAGGACAACTTGCCCTTTATCAAAAATGTGGTTTTAGAATTACAGGTATTACTAGAGATTTTTTCATTGACCACTACCAGGAGAAAATAATGGAGAATGGCATACAATGTAAGGATATGATCCGTCTATGTCAAGAATTATAGAAGTACATAAAGAACGATTGATAAAAGATACGAGGTGTCACATGTATATATCAAATTTAGATGTTGATGCATTAACAAAAACTCACATGACTAATCTATTATTCTCTGATCTTGAAGATGATGGGATGACAGGAGATTGCATCTTTGTTGTTGGTAGTAGTATGGCAATTCAATACCGTTTGCCGAAAGCAGTTGAACTTTATCAACAAGGTAGAGCAAATAAAATCTTATTTTCAGGTGGTGTGAAGTGGAATGGATTTGAGCACGCAGAGGCACACGAATTAAAAAAGGAAGCATTGGTATTTGGTGTACCTGAAAAAGATATTTTGATTGAAGATCATTCGTTACATACGCTTGAAAATGTTCTTGCATCCATGATGATTCTTGATCGAGAGTTCCATCTGTTTAAATTGAATCGCATTTTAGTAGTAACGAACTCCTATCATATGCGAAGATTGCATTTAACTTTAAAAACCTATATGCCTGACTGGATCAACTTTACCTTATGTTGTGCCGAAGATAATAATACTAGGAAGGAAAACTGGTTTAAAAGTGAATTAGGTATAAAAAGAGTTAAGGCTGAGTCTACTAAACTTATTAGGTACGTTAAGCAAGGGGCATTGCGTGATGAAGATGTAAATATATAATTTGACGGTATCAAAATAAGGAATACAATAAAAAGAGCATCAAATTGAAAACAATTTGATGCTCTACTCTAGCTTAGTCATATTTCTTTATGGATTCACGAAATATTTTACCGGTATTACTCTACAATTAACGTTGCAACCATTTCCGTATGACCAGCTCCACATGGCACTGTACAACGGATTGTATATTCACCAGGCTCCATCGCTGCTACATCAGAACCTTCGCCTTCGATGCTAATACCCGTACCTTCTACTTTAATTCCGTGAAATCCTTCGTTGTTAATTAAATTTACTTCAACGTTTCCACTAGGAACTGTATAAGTGTCTTGTTCAAACTCCCAGTTAGAAGCTACTAAATCTATGGAATGATCTGGTGTTAGATTACTTTCACTTCCTGATTCATCTCCACCACAAGCTGCTAATACAAAAACGGATGCTGCTAATACAAGCATTAATATTATTTTTTTCATTTTTATTTCCTCCTAATGTATTCATATTTTTATTAGCAAATACATATACTAATATATTTCACATAATTATCGTTGTAAATACCCATTGATTAACATTACATTCATGACCATTACAAGTCAACTTTTTGGTATTCTGATTGATCGGTAAAATGCCAATAGAATCCAAAGATCACAAAACACACTGCCATTGCTAGAGACCCCCAACCAAGCGTTTTCTGTTCAATGATAAGATAGTTATTACATATTTGATCCTCTATTGCCAAGTATAGATACCCCATGATGATGAACTTTAAAGTGAAAAAGATATACATGATGCTGAATTCAATGTTGCCTAGCTTTTTCCAACTATCCCTTAGAGCTATTCCTGCTAGAAACGTCAGACTAAAAAACTTGAACAACTCCATAAAAGGAGAGGTAAGTGCTTCATCCATTGCTCTTGGTACCATCCAGTATAGCCAGATGATTAAAAACAACAGCATACCTGGGACTCCGTTTGCATTCCACCTTTCAAAGAATTGCGGAAATTTAAGTTGGAAAAAACGAGCGATTAGAAATCCTGCGAAAACGAGTAATGGCATTTGCATATGCATATGCATAATCATAATTGACTCTAACAAGTTTGCTACGGGAGGGAGGGCTAAGAATGTAAACAATATAAGTCCATAGATTGCCTGTTTCATTGCTTAATCCCTCACTTTTTTGTCTAGATGATCTAATAATATGCTTGCTGCTGTATCTACTTTTGTAAAATCCATAACTTCAACTAACTGACCCTTAGGACTTATTAGATAAAAAGCTGAATTATGTTGGAAGTTTCCATAATCATCTGGTATCACGATCACACCGAGTGTTTCTAGAAGGTTAGTTAATTCCTCGCTATCATTCACCCTAGCCATTCGCCAAGTTTCTCCGTCACTATCAAAATAAGTTCTGTACTTAGCTAATACTTCTGGGTTATCTCTTAATGGGTCAAAGCTAATACTTAAAAAAACAAGATCATTTTCAAAGTAATGGCTTGGTATTTGCTTATAAACATCGCGCATATTTAACTCTAGTTGCGGACATACCGTGCCGCAGTTCGTGTACATAAACGTAATAAACACATATTTGTCTTTTGCTAGCTCATCAAATGAATAAGTCCTCGCATGACTATCTTTAAGTGTTACATTTGGTAAAGTAGGTTTCTCTTGTTGTAAATCATACATCCTAGCAGACTCTGCCGTGTAGGCTCTAAATCCATCCGTACTGATATAAAAGAGTCCTATCCCGAAAATAATAACTAGCAAGATCGCGAGTTTCGTATTATCTTTTTTGTTCATGGTGGACACTTCCTTTATAAATATAGGGGAGAAGAGGGAAGTCCCTCTACCTCTATATCCATTTATCTACCAAGTTCTAATTGGCGGTGATCCCGGTGGTGCATTTAAGATCATATCAACAATCGGAACTACGTAGGCCATTGCTACAACTGCAAGTAATAGGACAATCCATAAACCCCATCGTTCTGTCCAAAGCGGTACAGGGGCAGCATTGTCTTCTGGTTCAGCTACAGGAAATTCTGTTTCACCTTTTGGTGCGAAGAACATCATGTTAAATACGGCATAAACTTGAATCAATACACCAACTAGAAGAATAGTTGCCCCGATTCCAAAGATAAGCTCATAAGATATCCAACTTGCAGCTACTTCGTGACCACCATAAGATGTGTCAGAAGTTCTTCTTGGATCTCCAAACAATCCGGCAATATGCATGGAACCAGCCATAATGGTCATCCCAACTGTCCAAACGATCGTTTGAATCACACCGATTTTGTTCATCTTCGGTGTTAACTGGCGTTTAGATAGGTAAGGAATTAACCAATAACAAATACCGAAGAATGTAAGAACAACTGACATACCAACTGTGACGTGGAAGTGTCCTACGACCCACATGGTATTGTGTACTACTTGGTTTAATTGGTTACTCGTGTTGACAATACCACCAGCGCCACCAGGAATAAATGAAATCATAGCGATCATCGGAGCTAAGAATCGAACATCTCCCCACGGTAGTTTTTTCAACCAACCAAGTAAACCTTTACCACCTAGCTTTCTACCTGTACGTTCAAACACGAAGAACATCGCAAATGCTGTCATTAATGATGGTACAGCAATAGATAAACTCATAAACACGTGCAAGAATTTAATGGATGTTGAGATTGCTGGATCGATAATTTGGTGGTGAAAACCACCCGGAATATTTAACACCACGATTAGAATAACAACAAGCCTGATTAACTTTTCATTGAAGTGTCTACCACCAATAATCTTAGGTACAATTACATACCAAGCGGAGGTAGCAACAAGATACCAAATGTTAACAAGTGTATGACCAAACCACCAAAATAGCGTTCTGGCAACCATAACATTGGTTGTTTCAACTAGCCCCATTGACCATGGAATTAGTGTTAAAACTTCAATTGTTACACCGATACTTGCAAAAAACCATAGTACGAACACACCCATAGCGAAGTAAGCTAATAGTGGAGTTACTTGACCTCGATGGTTCTTTCTCCAGTGACGATAGTTAATAAATACACCAAAGCAACATGCCCAAATACCAACTACCACAAATACTAATCCAACGTAAAACAGGGGATGAGCAGCTAGTGGGGGGTAAAATGTATATAATACCGATGCTTCATTTAAAATGATCATAACGGTAACCAAAGCAACACCAAAGACCATTAAACCAAAGCCGATCCAAGCCAATTTACGCACTTTTGGAAGTAACCCACCAAAAGAATGTGATAGATTTGCAAATTGATAACCAATCGTAAAAGTAGCGGTAAAAACAACTAATAATAATAGACCATGTGCAGTTAATACTTGATAATAATTAAGCCATGATGGCAATTGGATTAGATCTGCACGTTCCAATCCTTGAAGTAGTCCTAAGATTCCTCCAAGAAGTAATGAGACAAAAGCAACTGTAAAATACGAAAGTGCTACTTTTGCATCCTCTGTATTTACACCTAATAGCTTTTTAGGATTTTGACGTTTTGTTTCCTTTAACGTTTGTTCCATTTTCAATTCCCCTCCTTTACTTCACCGTAATTGTGGTACTCATGGCTTGGTGACCAATCCCACAATACTCATTACATACCACTAAAAATTCTCCTGGTTCAGAGAAGGTATGTGATATCTTCTGGATATGACCGGGCATAACCATTGCATTTATGTTTGTCCCAGGAACTTGAAATCCATGGGTTACATCCTTAGAGGTCATGATGAAATGTACTTTTGCACCAACAGGAACTTCTAAATTACCAGGGTTAAAAGCAAAGGATTCTAAAGTCATAACAACTTCATATTCGTTACTCCCAATCTGTTTTACTCCGGGTTCACTAAAGCGTTCATGTTGATCTACTTTTTGTGGATCAAGCGTTTCTTTATGACTTGGAGGACCCATACTTAAAGCAAAAGTTTGATAACCAATAATGATCATAAAAATTACTAATATACCGATACTGACTGTAAGCCAAAGCTCTTCTAGTCGTTGCATGTTTTATCCCTCCTTAAACTCTCTCCATGTATAACCAAAAAACAGCGGCCCACATGACAACTATAACTGCGGCTACCATACCTACTGAGAATAAAGTGCCTGATAAAGATGCTTCATTATCCGTATCTTTGTTGAGTTGCTCTTCTTTATTAATTTTCACCCACATATCCTCCTCACATAGATTGCTTACTTATATGGTAATAAAATTTCTAAAGTAGGATAGTGAACTAAATCACTTGATAGATGTGATATTAAACACGTCTGGTGAAGAAGGAGTGACTTATATAGGGAGTTTTGATCAGGAGCTTATAAATAAATATGTGGATACTTAAAATGACGGTGTCTTCTAAAGTGAGATGTGATTACTTTGATATAAGAACCTCTTTTGTGCGCTTACATACAATCGATCCTATTAGAGGTTTTAAATTTGTGATATTACGCTAGAAAGTATATTTAAAAAAAGATTAGTAGAAAAGGGGGGATGAAGTTTAGGTATTGCAACTCTTTACGATTAAGCCTATGTACGAAGGAAGATGAAAGACATCCTCACTTCAAATTGCTATCTGTTTAATTGGTTTCACGAGGTGATCATCTAAAATCATTACTTTAGATGCATGTGCGTGGTGTTCATGATAGCTATTTAACAATTCTTCATAAAATGATTTAATTAATCGAACGGTTTGAATATTCTCATTGGAAAAGATACCCGAACGATTGATTAGGATATTTTCATACTTTTTTACGAGTCGTTTTACCCTTTTTATAACTTTATGCGCTTGTCTTAATTTATACATCTCCTGAAGTTCGTTAAGCAAAAACACTAGATCTTGCTTCAATTGCTTTTGTAGCAATCTGTTTATATTTGAACGATTATTTAACTCTTTTTCGAATACAAATTGGTTAAGCATGATTAAATCAGATTTGAGTGGTTGATTTGAGAAACATAGGTAGATGCGTAATGTGTTGAATGCATCATACATCGGGTTGTGTTGAGAACCGATAAAATGTAAATCATACAAATCTAGTGCATTTTGAACAGACATGTTATCTTTTGAAACTCGCTTAGATAAAATAGCTTGGAAATCGACATATCTTTTTTCAATTTTATCAATCGTATTATTAGAGATATTGTTTAACTTCGCATCAAATTTAAGTCTAGTTAAGTCACTTTTAGACCAAGAAAAAAATCTCGCTTTTTTCACTCCACCAACCCAAGAAAGAAAATCAGCAAATACATGATCAAACCGTTCTGCATGTAGCAAGTCCGAATCTTCAATTCCAGTTAACTTCTTACAGAATTTTGTTAAAGGATTTAATGAACTAGGTTGGATAAATCGGTCAAAATACGTTACCTTCTCAGTTTCTATATTATATTTAACTGCACCTAAACGAATTGCTTCCATCTCTTCGTAAGGCATTCCTCGATTAGAACAAAGCATTTCAAAATCAAAGAAAATAAAATGTTTCATTTCAGCCATGCCTGAGAACCTCCTCTCCAATACATAAGTATAAGGAAATTACCAGCAAGAAAGAAGGTGTAATTATTTCCAACTATTATCCTGCTAATCTATTAGCTTATGTAGGAGCTAATAAATGCAATAAGTGGAATCGTGAGAAGAGATAGAATCGTTGAATAGATTGTTGTAACAACTGCAGTTTCTTCATCATTGGTGTATTTAGAAAAGAGAACGGTTGCTAACATGAATGTAGGCATTGCTGATAAGATAATGACGACATTCTTTATCAATCCATCAAGAGATAAAAAACCAACCAGTGTTATCGTAACGATCGGAATAATTAGTAGACGTAAACAAAGCGGCATCCATAATCCTTTATAAAGTTGAATCCCTCTTGCTTTAAACAATGGAGGAATTAACATCCCAATATATAGCATAGCAAGCGGCGCAGCAATTGCTGATAACATTTCTGTTAACTGTTTCAGGAAAATCGGGGGTGTAAACCCGGTACTTGCTGCAGTTAATCCAAAAGTAATAGCGATTAAGGGTGGATTAAGTAATGCTTTTAATTGTTTTAATTGAAATCGCCCTTCTGATTGTAAAAGGTACACAACCAGAGAAAATATAATGACATCTAATCCAGCATCAAAAATAGCAGCTAGAAACCCTCCGGTCGGTCCGAAAATCGTTGCACATAATGGAATACCAATAAAACCCGAATTCCCCATAGAAGCTAAAATAGCAAGCTTAGTTGAAAGTCTAGACTTAAATCGAAACAATCGAGCAAAAATGTAACCAAATATTAGGCCGATAAGATGATAAATAATAGAAATAAAAAAGATCGTGATGACATTCTCAAAAATAGCTTCTGTGATTTCTGTACTGAACACACCATTCAAAATGATTGAAGGAACAGCAAGGTTAATGATGATAAACATGAGACCTATTTTTAACTCATTTGTTATTGGTGTTCTCGTGGCTAGTAAAGAGCCGAAACCAATAATAATTGCCATCACAAAGATGGAAGTAACTACAACACCGATATCCATAGACTTTCCTTCCTTTACAAACTTTGTTTATATACACAGTACCTTCTATTCTAATATATCCCTATATTTATTTATATCATTTCGCTTATCGTCCTATATGCATAATCAATAATTATTCGATATTCGTTCATAATATCATCAAGACCAAATATTGGGGGATGAATATGACTGTATTTCGTTTCGGCTATGTAGCAATGAGCAAACATGTGAAGAATAGCTCACCATCACAGACGATGACTTACACGAATTTTGAACAACATAAAGATCGTGAAGCGGCAATAAGAAGGTTAGAAAAAATAGCAAACACCAACATTGAAAATTGCATCCGTTTATTAAAACATAATCAAGCGTTTGATATTTCATTATTTCGACTTAGTTCTAGGTTGATCCCGTTAGCAAATCATGAAGAATTAGCAGATTGGAATTACTTAAAGCATACGAAAGAATCATTAAGAGAGTTAGGGAATTATGCAAGGGACAAAAACATGAGAATTGGTTTTCATCCAGATCATTTTGTTGTGCTTAATTCACTTAAACAGGATATTGTAAAGAATTCTGTGCAAGTTTTGAAGTTACACTATGACCTTTTAAAAGCGATGGGGATCAACACCATGCATCGTTGTGTGTTGCACGTTGGTGGTAGCTATGGGAATAAAATGGAAGCCTTAGAAAGGTTTATTGATAATTGGGGAAGAATTTCGACGAGAATACAACAAACAATTATACTTGAGAATGATGATAAAACCTATAATGTTGAAGATGTCCTATACTTGTGTGAGAAATTATCTGTGCCACTCGTATTTGATCTTCATCATCACCTTGCCAACCACGAACAACCCGATTGGATGATTTATTGGGAGCGAATAATCGATACGTGGAAGAACTCTCCATTACCTGTAAAGGTTCATCTTTCAAGTCCTAAGAGTGATAAGGAATTCCGAAGTCACGCAGATTATGTAGATGGTGATTTTTTTATCGATTTTGCTAAAAAGGTAAATGGAAGTGTGCCGCAGGTTGATTGTATGATTGAGGCAAAGCAAAAAGATGAAGCATTATTTAAGTTAATTAGAGATTTGAAAGAAAGAAAAGAGGTAGAAATGGTAGATCAAAGTTCTATTCGATTATTGTAGAATTCACATCATGAATCAAAACGGTGGTATGTCAGCGATGGAATTGATAAAATATGCAATAGGTTACTATATAAAAGGGAGGATTCAAATATGAAAGAAGTAACACCGGAGCAAGTACTTGAATTATTAAATAACAAAACGAATGTAAATATAATTGATGTTAGAGAAGATGAAGAAGTTGCTACAGGCATGATCCCTGATGCTAAACATATTCCTCTAGGATTTGTTGAAGCGAGTATGGATGAGCTGGATAAAGAAAAAGATTATATTATCGTGTGTCGATCCGGGCGCAGAAGTGCAAATGCGTGTATGTTTTTAGAAAGCGAAGGGTTTAAGGTATCAAATATGGTTGGTGGTATGCTGGAATGGGAAGGACCAACGAAATAGTAGGAGGAACAAACTCATATGAAAGTAGTTAATAATATTACGGAATTAATCGGAGATACACCTCTTGTTAAATTAAATAGAATTGTACCTGAGGATGCAGCGGATATTTATGTAAAGCTAGAAATGTTTAATCCTTCTGGTAGTGTAAAAGATCGAGCAGCATTTAATATGATTAAAACAGCTGAGGATCAAGGTGTAATCAAACCTGGGGATACCATTATTGAACCTACTAGTGGTAACACGGGAATTGGATTAGCAATGACGGCTGCCGCAAAAGGATATAAAGCGATCTTGGTGATGCCTGATAACATGACGAAGGAACGAATTAATATCCTTAAGGCCTTTGGCGCTGAAGTGGAGCTAACGCCGAGTGATAAGAAAATGCCAGGTGCGATTGAGAGGGCAAAAGAGCTACATAAAGAAATTCCAAACAGTTTTATTCCGCAACAATTTGAAAACAGTGCTAACCCAGATGTTCATCGCTCCACTACGGCTTTAGAAATTTTAAAGCAAATGGATAACCAGTTAGATGGTTTTGTTGCAACTGCAGGTACTGGTGGAACAGTAACAGGCACTGGTGAAGCATTAAGAGAAAAGTTGCCAAACTTGCATATAGCTGTCGTAGAGCCTCAAGGATCACCAGTTCTTTCAGGTGGGAAACCAGGGAAGCACAAACTTGTCGGTACAAGTCCAGGTTTTATTCCACCGATTCTAAATACAAGTATTTATAATGAAATTATTCAAATTGGTGACGATGATGCGATTAATACTTTTAAAGATTTAGCATCCAAAGAGGGGATTTTTGTCGGACCATCAGCAGGTGCTGCAGTTTTTGCAGCGATTGAAGTGGCGAAGAAGTTAGGGAAAGGCAAAAGGGTAGTATGTATTGCTCCAGATACAGGGGAGCGTTATCTGAGTATGAATTTATTAAATGAATAATGCTAATTTAAAAGCTTGTTAGGTACTGTTTTGACCTGACAAGCTTTTCCTGTTTTTCCTGTCTTACATAGGTGACACTCAAAAATTAATCAAACGTTTGTTTAAAAAATAAAATGTATGTAGTAGCTAGCCTGTAGAACAGAGACTCTACAGACTAGCTATCGGTAACTCTATTTAAAATGGACCGGGGCCATAGCCAAACCCAGCACCAGGTCCAAATCCAGAACCAGGACCAAATCCGGCACCAGGACCAAATCCAGAACCAGGACCAAATCCGGTACCAGGACCATAACCATAGCCAGGGCCAAATCCAGGACCAGGACCATACCCGTAACCAGGACCATAGCCATAGCCAGGTCCGAATCCACCACCTGGGTAATTATCTACTAATTCTCCACCTAGATATCCAAGACCTAAACCTAGTAAACCTGCACCAAGTGGTCCAAAGCCGAACGGCTGTCTATAGTCATTTTGTGATAATGCGTAAGCTTGATGTTGTGTTTGATAAGGATTATTTTGATACATTCGCAAAGCTCTCCTTTCGTCTCCCCTTAAATTCTATTGGGTTATGCGTTAGTAGCATATGTAGACAAAGATATTATTGCTATGGACAGATACCTAATTTTGTTATATTCACCCTAAGAATCATTGGGAACATTTCTAGTTGAATTAGATAGGAAGTTCGGCTATTGTAAAGAATGAGGCGTAATAAAAGATGAGGAGCATATTTCATGATAAAAGTAAAAATGCTAGTTCAAACTACATATAATGGGCAAATACTAAGACAAGGAAAAGTTTATGAAGTAGCCAAAGATACAGCTGAGCGTTGGCATATCAGTAATATTGCTACGTTAATTGAAGAAGAGGAGTCAAAGTAGTACACAATCCAGTGTATGAATGATGATGTGGAGTAAATTACGAAAGTCCTTACTTGTCGTTTGCTTTTTAATTTATTTAACATTTTTATTGTATTTATTGTTTTTTTCACATTACCGTCAAGCAGTAAAAGGTAATGTAGGTTATAATATCATTCCATTTGAATCAATCTTAAGCTATCTTTCAAACTTTGATAAATTTAGTATCTACGTATTGACAGACAACTTCTTTGGGAATATTTTGGCATTTATTCCATTTGGATTTTTACTACCTACAATTTGGACAAAGGTAAGAGCATTCATAAAAATCTTAGCTTTATCCTGTTGTTGTTCTCTTTCGATCGAGTTGGCACAGTTTCTCTTCCAAGTGGGTGCATTTGATGTAGATGACATTATTTTAAACACAGTGGGTGGGGGAGTAGGATTTTCATTGTACTTACTAATTAAAAAAGGCTTTTGATTATTTTTCCATTGAAATGTATTGTGGAATCATGTAATATAGCAATACAAGCTGCGATGTACGTAATGATATAAGTTTTAACCTTTATGCTGTACAAGGGAGTTTTACATTGTAACTGAAATGTCATGCCTCCATTGTTGTGGAAGACAGGAAAGTTACTGCGAACACCCACTTTGAGGAGTGGTGGTTTAAAACTTTCTATCTGACGTTACGGCATTTGTGGCTTCTCTACTACATATGATCATCTAACCAGTTCCTACTGAAAAGAGGAACTGGTTTTTTAGTTATAAAGACAGAAACAAAAATAAGCACTGCTATAGAGTGCTTATCTTTGTGATTACATGATTTTATTGTCCTTGACCTAACGAATAGCCGAGTTCTCCATCAAACGTATAGAGATTTTCCGTTTTAATGAAGTCTAAGTTTGCGTCATGGATCCGATTTAATAGTCCAACTATATCTTTATTTTCGCCGTTTTTCTGAGTAAGTTGAAAACGACAACGCCAATGGTCAGTTGTAAACGTTTCAGGAAAACCTCCTGGATAAACCTTCACGCCACGATTTGTAATAACCTTTAAGCTGAATTCCGGTCCAGCCAGTTCTTCCAATTTCTCACCAATTTCATCTGGTGTATGTTCATTGTTAAATAAGAAGACATCAACACCGTCTAATGCTCGAACAACATCAGGTTTTGGACGATTTTTAACAGCAGGGTCTAATTTAGTGTTTTGTTCATTTGCGTTATCTGTTTGCTTGTATTCCACTGGCTGATAAGTTTCTGGTTTTTGTCCTAATCTTTCGATAACAGCCTCTGCAAACGCCATTGTTCCTACTGATTTTTCACCTTTGGAGATATCACCAGTAAAAACACGCTCTTCTAGAGTTTTTAACCAAGCATTGTGAATTTTTGTCGCGACTTCAGGTTGTCCAATATGCACGAGCATCATAATCGCACCATGTATGAGGCCTGAAGGGTTAGCAATGCCTTTTCCAGCAATGTCTGGTGCACTACCATGAATAGCTTCAAACATAGCCACATGATCTCCTATATTTGCTGAACCGGCTAGGCCAACGCTTCCGGTTATTTGTGCGGCAACATCGGATGCGATATCCCCGTATAAGTTTGGCATTACGATCACATCAAAGTCTTGAGGCGAGTCTGCAATTTTGGCCATACCAATGTCGATAATCCAGTGTTCCGTCTCAATCTCTGGATATTCTTTGGCAATCTCTTTAAAAACTTTATGGAAAAGACCATCAGTTAATTTCATAATGTTGTCTTTGGTAAAACAGGTCACTTTTTTTCGATTGTTCTTCCTTGCATATTCAAAGGCATAACGAACAATTTTTTCAGATCCAGGTCGGGTGATTAGTTTTAGACACTGTACAACCTCTGGTGTTTGTTGATGTTCTATGCCAGCATATAAATCCTCTTCATTTTCACGTATAATCACAAGATCCATATTTGGATGTTTTGTTTCAACAAATGGCGCATAGGATACATTAGGTCTTACGTTTGCATATAAACCTAACGTTTTTCTAATCGTTACATTTAAACTCTTATATCCTCCACCTTGAGGAGTTGTTATAGGTCCTTTGAAAAATACTTTTGTTTGTCTTAGAGATTCCCAAGCCTCATCAGGGATACCTGTCGAATTACCCGCTAAATATACTTTTTCTCCAATATCGATAAACTCCGGTTCAATCATTGCACCGGCATGTTCCATTATCTTTAAAGTTGCGTCCATGATTTCTGGACCAATTCCGTCTCCTCTAGCTATGGTAATGGCTCGTTTATTAGTCATAAGTATGCTTACCCTCCGTTGAAAAATAGAATTACTAATACATTCCCTTATCTATTTTGGGTTAATCTTGAATAATTATGAAAAAATGTTTAATAATCTCTGATGATATAGCCTTCATACACGGATTCAATATCGTGTTCACCATTATGATCCAGTGCTAGTTTTACAATTTTTGATAATACATTCTCTTCCATCATGGAATATATATGTAAATACCTTCTGTTGGTTGATTCTGTTTTTTCTACTTCTTCAAAGGAATCTAATTCGTAATATTCTATAGCTTTTCTAACTAATTCTCTAATACTATCTAGCTTATTATGATCAAAATCACTTATCTTCGTTATTTCTTTTGTAACAAAATCTTGAAAATTCATCCGAAAGCCAACCTCCTTACATTGCGTTTATGAGCATTGTGCTTTTTGTTATTTAGTATATATAAACCTGGAGCTGTATTCTGGAGTTTAAGTGGTATTTCTCCTTATTGTTTTGACCATAGATTTAATATTCCTATACAAAATTGATGCAGTTTCCGTAAAATACCTCTTTAAACCAACAAAGAATTGACTACCAAATTAGCATGCAATTTGATAGTCAAATTCATTTACATTTTTTATGTTTGCGATAGGTAACGGAACCCGTTAATATATCAAGCCTTTTTTCCATTCAGTTAGATATCTTTTGCTTTAAAAGAGTCCTAAACTTTTCTCGATCTTCTTCCGTTAACGCTTTTGGCCCTTTTGTTCTGAATCCGCCGCGCCTTGCTTTTGCATTGATGTGTCTCGTTTGTAGTAACGCATCGATATTACTTTGTGTGTAGGTAAATCCTTTATGATGGAGTACAATACACCCTTTCCCGAGTGCAAGGGAGGCTAGACCGTAATCTTGTGTGACGATTAGGTCATTTTTTTGAGCTAATGCCATGATCCGGTAGTCTGCTGCATCAGAGCCATGATCAACATAGATCGTTTCCACGCCTTCAGGATCATCTGCATTTGAAAAATGGGAAAAACTTTTAACGATCTTAACGGGGATACTTTTCTTTGTTGCTTCATCGATGATAATATCTTTAACTGGACATGCATCTGCATCTACGTAAATCTTCATAAAATATTCTCCTCGTATATTCAATTGAGAGTTGTTCGTTTATCTTGTCTACATTTTATCGTATCATTGATTAGGTTATAATAAAAATATAAGAAAAACTCAAAAAGGAAGAAGGCTTTAAATGAAATTACAATTAGGAACGATTCAAACATTAAAAGTAGCAAGAAAAATAGATACGGGTTACGTGTTATCGAATGGAGAGAAGGAAGTCCTTTTACATATAAGTGAAGCTAAAGAGGAATTAGAGGCAGAACAGGAAGTTGAAGTATTTCTGTATCAGGATAAAAAAGGACAAATTGTTGCAACGATGACGATTCCAACTGTTCGATTTGATGCATTTGATTGGGCAGAAGTCGTGGAGGTAGTAAGCGGATTAGGTGTGTTCGTCGATATAGGAATTAAAAAAGAGATACTTGTGTCCTCCGATGACTTACCATTACTTTCCTCTGTATGGCCTGAAGTTGGGGATGAGTTATATGTTGCTTTAGATAAAGATAAAGGTGATCGTTTAATTGCAAAACCTGTGAAAGAGGGCGACTTTGGTGACGATTGGGATCAAGCTCCAAAAACATTACTAAATGCGCCAATTAGTGGGCGCGTTTTTCGGACGAGTAAAGAAGGAGCAGTAATTATTACCGAAGAAGGTTATCGAGGCTTTATTCATCATACCGAGCGCAAACGTGACCTTCGTTTAGGTGAATGGGTAAAAGGAAGAGTTATTGAAGTGAAAGAGGATGGGACACTTAATGTATCGTTACGACCACTGAAACAAGTTGGAATGATTGATGATGCACAAATGATTATTGACTATTTAGAAGCAAAAGACGGAGTAATGGCTTTTACGGATAAAAGTGATCCCGAGGCTATAAAAAAAGAATTCCATATAAGTAAAGCTGCATTTAAGCGAGCTTTAGGTAAATTAATGAAAGAAAATAAAATAGAACAAAAAGACGGTAAAACATATCAAAAAAAATAAATATAAACACCTGTCGATGAGTTGTCAAGCTAAAATAGATAGCTATTGTACGTAAATTGTAGTATTATTTTGATAACTTATATATTTAGATAGTATTTATTTTAGAACTATCTTTTAAGACGGACAGGGGAAGTAAGATGCTTAATTTTTTAGAATGTCATCAAGAAGAAATGATGCAACTATTAGAAAGATTAGTAAATATTGATAGTGGAAGTTACGATAAACAAGGTGTAGACCAAATTGGGAATATATTAACGGAACTCTATTCGGCCTTAGAATTTAATGTAGAAGTTTCTCATCAAGAGGAGTTTGGGAATCATCTAGTCATCAAACACAAAGATGCAAGTGAACCCAAAATAATCATATTAGCACATATGGATACCGTTTTTCCAAAAGGAACTGTAGCGGAAAGGCCTTTCCGAATTCAAGGAGATCGGGCATACGGACCTGGAGTTATAGATATGAAGGCTAGTCTAGTAACCCTCCTGTATGCCATAAAAGCATTAAAGAATGCTCAACATCACGGTTATAGAAACGTTCAAATTGTGTTAAATACCGATGAAGAAATTGGTTCTATGACATCAAGACCAATCATTGAAAAAATGGCTGCCGGAAAAAAATATGCGCTCGTAATGGAACCTGCACGTAAAAACGGTGCACTTGTTTCGGCGCGAAGAGGAAAAGGTAATTATACGATTCATGTCCACGGTAAAGCTGCCCATTCCGGAATTGAACCTGAAAAGGGAAGAAGTGCTATTGAAGAATTGGCACATAAAGTGATTCAGTTACATGAACTTTCCGATCCAGAATTAGGAATAAATGTGAACGTTGGTATGATTGAAGGTGGCTCATCTGTAAATACGATTTCTGAGCATGCATCTGCCCAAATTGATATTCGAATATCTGAAATGGGTCAGGTAGAAACATTGGAAGAAAAACTAGAAGAGATTTGTTCATCGACCGATGTATTAGGCACAAGCGTTTCTTTAGAGGGAGAATTTAACCGCCCTCCTATGCAAAAAACAAAAAAGACCGAATTCTTGTTAAAAATCATAAAAGAGGCAGGAGCTTCGATTGGTGTGAAAATTAAAGATACGGCAACGGGTGGAGGATCTGATGCATCGTTTACAGCTGCTCTTGGGATCGCAACCATTGATGGGCTAGGTCCTGTTGGTGGCGATGCTCATAGTGAAAGCGAATACCTAGAGATCCAGTCATTCGTGCCAAGAACGTTGTTGTTAGCAACGATTATTGAGCGATTAACAGAAAAAACTGGTGTACAGCATGCCAATTAAATTTGGTAACGACATGTTGGAATAAAAACTTGCATAAATAGTCATCCTATTTCTAACAGTTCATTTTGTGACTTGAAAGGATGATAGGCATGGATCAAAACCTGGCATATTTACGTGAAGTATTGTCCAACTATACCGAAGAAAATGAGGCTATTAGCCATATTGTAGAACAATTAGTGCATTCAAATTATGCATCAGAAAAGGATTTCGTTGATGCATTAGAGCAAGAGGATGTAGAGATGCTTAGTCAATTATTAAATAAAGAAATGCACTATGCAAATGAGTCAGGCGATCATGAACGTGGATATCAACTTAATGAAATCTACGAGATTCTATACTAGTTCACTATTCAAAAAAGGAAATCCCTATCTTTTTCACAAGATAGGGATTTTGCGATTAGCTTACATGATATCTTTGCAGGAAATGTAGGGTATGCTCCAGCACTTGTTTTTCTTCAGCGTTTAATGGCACTAAAGGTAAGCGAACAGAGCCTACGTCTACCCCAGTAAGGTTAAGCGCTTCTTTAACAGCAGTAGGATTCGGAGCCATAAATAAGGCTTTTATTATTGGCAATAAATATTGGTGGATCGAAGCCGCTGTTTGAAAGTCTCCAGTTAGAAAGCGTTGAACCATATCCTTCATTTCATTTCCAATGATATGGGATGATACAGATACTATTCCAGTACCACCGATTGATAAAACTGGTAAAGTCAAGCTATCATCACCACTATATAAATAAAAATCATTTCCAGTCTCGCGAATAATGGCAGTCATAAAATCTAAATCGCCACTTGCTTCTTTGATAGATGTAATATTTTCGATGTGTGAAAGTTTAACAATCGTGTCCAAGGTCATACCAACAACACTTCGGCTTGGTATGTTGTATAACATTACTGGTAAAGTAGTAGCATTTGCAATTGCTTTAAAGTGCTGATACATACCTTCTTGAGATGGCTTGTTGTAGTAAGGAGTTACAAGCATTATCCCATCTACACCAATTGTTTCAGCTTGTTTTGTCAGTTCAATGGACTCTTTTGTATTATTAGATCCTGTCCCAGCGATAATGGGAACTCTTCCTTTGACTGTTTTAACAACGAATTTTAATAATGATAGTTTTTCTTCTTTCGATAGGGTAGGAGATTCACCAGTTGTCCCAGCTACCACTAATGCATCTGTACCATTCGTGATTAAATGATTAATAAGTCTTTCCGTTCTTCCGTAGTCAATATTTTCATTTTGGTCAAAAGGCGTCACCATAGCAGTTAATACACGACCAAAATTCATATTCATCACCTCTATTCATAGATTTCAACACAAATAACGACATACAAGATTCCAACAGTATGAATAGAGGGTATCTCATCACAACGAAGGTATAAAAAGCAAAAAAGCAACAACGAAGGGCTCGTTGTTGCATCACTAGTATTTCCATTATGATGCGTGAGATAGCCCTCCATATAGCGAATTAAAGTAAGCTATATGACAGCCCTGTATTTATTCAATACAGAACCAGTGTATGCAGGTGAATGAGTTCCTGCTCACTTCGGCAAATTCCCCTTTCAGTAGCAATCAACGGATCTCATTATCCTCCGACTACCTACTAATGGTCTTTGCACCTCTATCCTCACTTCAATCTTATTATTGAAGTAAAGCAAATTTAGTTGTTGCCTAAACTATAACAAACATTAGAGTGCCATGCAATGGAATCCGCAAAATTCCATAAAAAAATACGTAGAAAATCTTACAATTGCGTGAAACGCTTTTTTGTAAATCATATTTCTACGTAATAACTTTAAGAAATTCCCTTTAAAGGTGTTAATGGAGTTGTTGGGAAAGTTGGGCGGATCGTCGATAATAAATACTCATAAATCTTTTGTTCAATGATAATTCCTTGCTCACGTAAACCTTGATTTCCGAATAACACATTAAATTCTATAATGTAAGGTTTTCCGTTTGAGAAGATCACATCAAAACCAGCGTGATTAATATTTAAGGTTTTGGCAATATCTAAAATAAGATCAGTAATGTCTTCTGGAATAAAATCAAAACATAGACTCCCACCTTGTGCAACATTGTGAAGAAAAGACCCTTCATCTGCGATACGCCAATAAGCGGAAACGACTTCTTCCCCAACAATACAAACTCGCAAGTCTCTGTTGTCATTCGGTAAATATTCTTGTACATATAGTACATCTGTTTTGTTGCAATATTCCTGAAAGTCTTCTTCGCTTTCAATTAAATAGACACCTTTTCCCATTGAGTTTCTAGGTTCTTTTGTTACAAAAGGGAAAGGGAAGGTTTCTAGTATAGTTTTACGGTTGGATTCTGTGTTTGCTAGAATTTCTGTGTATGGAACATTTTCTGGACATACCGTCCATAACGCACGTGTCATCTCAATCTTACTATAGCCTAACTGAATCGATTCAATGCTCGGAAAAATTGGCTTTTTTAGGCCGTAAGCTAGAAAAGTAGTTTGCCAGTTTTCGGGGAAAAGAATAACATCGGCTTCCTTTAGCGCTGCTACTTCACGAAAACTATGTTCAGGCTTTATATATTTGATACCCGGAATACCTATGGTACGTAACGGATTAAAAGTTACAATTTTCAATGTGTTCGCCTCTTTACAAAAAATTGTCATATAAACTAGATAATTATATGTTTCCGTTAGACGTACGTCAATCTATTTTTAAACAATTTGATTACTTCCTTACCATCTTTTACAAGAAGCCTTATTTTCTAAGTCTGCAAACCGAAATAATCCACCATCATGTTTGTATAAAGTTGATTAATTTTTTCTTTATCAATTTTCTTTGGTAGTGGTGAATGTTCCTTTGCTTGTTCTAATTCAACAAACAATTTTTCGGTTAACAGAAACAATTCATCCCAACTCATCTCTTGGTTTCGGATCGAACGTAATAAGGCTTGATCTTTTTGACGATATACAGTTAGTTCAGCCGTTTTTAACACTTCGATCCCAGTTAGCAGTAATCTAACCAAATGCATGGCGTGTTTATATAATTTTTCTTCAGGCTTCTTCACTTGTTTTCTTTTCTGATAACTCTTTAATGTATTACCTAACTCTGAAATCATAGGGCTTAATTGCAATAAATCTATATTGTTAGCTCTTAGATTGCATAAAGCAATGTGTCTATGGTCATTTTCCACCCTTACCTCATTAATATTCATTTCAATTTGTTGCAAGTCGTATTTATCTTTACAGGCATCGATCATATTCGTAAGCTTTAATTGCAAATGGCTATTTTGTTCTTCTTCCGATAGTCCAAACAGACTGTTTTTGATTCTAACTAATTGATCTCTAGCATATCCCCCGAAAGTATAAAAGCATTGTTGGCTTAAAAAAATGTCTCGATTTTCTCGTATTTTCCTACCGAATGCTGTTTGTTCTACTATACAATTTTCGGGCACAAATAACGTCTCAAGCATGGTAGGATTTTGTACGCTTAAAAGAAACAAGGCCTTTTTCAAGGAGTGGTACTCTATATCCGGATTATGGAAGGTTTCTGTTTCCCATTCTTTACCTAATTGAAATTGATAAGCAATTGGTAAGATTACAAATGCTTTTTCATCGATGTCACTATGCTCGTTTGCTAAACCGTAAGCTGTTGATCCAGTTATTACCCGATATAACGTGTTTTCTTCTAGTATGGACAAAAAATCATTACGCATAAGGGTCTCCTCCAAAGCATTTTTAAGATCAATTTTGTTTTCATTTATACTATCATACACAAACCAATGCATGATAAAACACGAAATGGATCAAAATAAGCGATGTTACATACTTTTATACAACGGGGGATGTTAATGAGGATTGGAAGCCATGTCAGTATTAGAGAAGGATATCTTGGTGCAGCAAAACAAGCTAATCAATTACAAGCATCTGTTTATCAATATTTCCCTAAGAACCCCAGAAGCTTAGACGTGAAAACATGGAATAAAGATGATGCAGCATGCTGTAAGCGGTATTGTGTAGAGCATGACATGCAATCCGTTTCACATACACCATACCCTACTAACCTTACAGCTCCTGAGGATAAAAGGGAGAAAGTTATTCAATCACTGTTAAATGATTTAGAAATATCGGAAGCTTGTGGTTCCATTGGTGCAGTGGTTCATTTCGGTAAAGTAGTAGACAAAGATAATCCGATCGAGAGTTACCAACATATAATTAAAACCTTAAATCAGACATTAGATCAATGGGATGGATCGTGTAAAATCCTTCTTGAAAACAATGCGGGTGGAACGTTTGGCACAACGATTGAGGAATTAGTTCAAGTGAGAAAGTTATGTCATCAATCGGAACGAATCGGTTTTTGCTTAGATACATGCCATGCATTCGCAAGTGGTGTGTGGAATGGTGACAATTGGAAAGAAATTGAAAGGAATGATGTTGCACAAGATTTTTTTGATCATTTGGCTTGTGTCCATTTTAATAATTCTAAGTATCCACCTGGTCAAGGTAAGGATCGGCATGCAAACATACTAGAAACTGGACATATTACAAAAACGCAATGGGATGCTTTCATCCATAGTCCTTATTTAATAGATGTTCCATTTATATTAGAAACACCAGATGAAAACCTTTCCCATGAAGAGGAAATAGAAAGAATCAAATTGGAGTGGGGGATTTTCACTTAAATTTTATTTTTGGGATTTGATAAAGAAGCCCACAAGGAAAGTGGCTTCTTTATCTTTTATTTAACTCCGCTTGTTTTATAAATCTTTTTTCATCTTCAATAAGTCCACAGGCACCACATTGCACTTTGTGGGACGGTCCATTATAAGCAGCGTGAAATGGATCTAAGTTCCCATCGGTATATTCATTTACAACATCACCAGTCTGTGGATCCAACTTTACAGAAGTAACTACTTGTTCGATCATATTGAATCTAGAGCGATTTGTTTTACAATTAGGACATACATATGGTGTTCCCATCCTATCACCTCCATTTCATATGTTTTCCTACAGGGTTATAAATTATGTAAATTGCGTTAACAACACTCGAAAATTGTCGTGGTTTGTTGAAAAAGATTGCTGATTAAGGTATTATTACTAGGAATTACTAATAGAGACAAATAATTCAAAACACAACTATATTACAGACTTAGTAGAAAAAGAGGGTAATGATGCGTTTAGTAAAGATTAGTGAATACAATCATCACACAATGGTACTAGCAAAACCTATTTATGACTCAAAAAGAAGAATTCTATTAGCGGCTGGTAGAACCATTATCCCTAAAATAAAGATTAGATTACAACAAATGGGTATTCGATTTCTTTTTATAGAAGATGAGGTCTCAAAAGGAATACATATAGATGATCTAATTGATATGCCAACTTGGACAGAATCGATTGGTGTAGTTGCCACTTTTCACAATCGAGTAAATAGTGGATTGACTCCTGATCTTCAAGAGCTTCAGCAGGTAGTAAAGAAATTAATTGACGAAGTAAAGTCACGGCCTATTTTGATCTTGATTCCTGCCAGTACAATGCCAAAAGAACTGCAATTTTATGCACATACAGTAAATGTAGCAATCTTATCACTCATCACTGCAAAGAAAATGAACTATATAGAACGTAAATTACATGACTTGGCTTTAGGCTGTCTGTTGCATGACATTGGAAAAATGATAACTGATCAATATGAAAAACACCCTGAAATTGGGTTTAACTATTTACGAAATCTTAGTCAATTTAGTGTTGTTTCTGCCCATATTGCCTATCAACATCATGAAACGATGGATGGAAAAGGATTTCCTCGTGGATTAGAAGGAGACGATTTTCTGGAGATGGCACAAATTTGTGGTGTAGCAAATTATTATGACAACTTGATTGCACAGGACCAGTTACCTCCACACGATGCGATGGAGGCTATTATGGCTAGTGCAGATCAATTGTACAAGCACAGTATAATTAATGCTTTTCGTCAGTCCGTTCCAACATATCCACCAGGTACAAAAGTCATGGTGAACGGCGAAGAAGCAATCGTAACACAGATTAATAAACACTTGCAAAGACCAATTGTAAAAGTGTTGTCAAATAATAAAGAGTTAGACTTAGCAGAATTACCAACTATGATGATCTATCCCAATTAATTGGAGGAAGATGACGATATGGAACCTAAACAAATTGTTATGCACATTACGGATATGATGGAAAAAGATCATGCAATTACGATGAATGACAATAATAAAAATGAAATTATTATGTTACTAAAACAATTGTATGGCAATGCATACAAGTCCGGAATGGAAGAGGGAATCAGTGTCGCTAACCAAGTTCGTAGTTTAAAAGAAAGATAGAACAAGTTGAACTAAATAGAAGAAGAGTGTATAGACCAAATCGAATGTATTGTGATTTGGTCTATTGTTTTATCATTGGATCATTAGTTTAATAAGAAATCATAAATATATACAATAATGATTCACGGATTAATTGTAAATTTATGTTAAAATGGGGTAAATATTTAAATTGTGAGGCTTAAATTATGAAGTTGTATGGAGATTTCACAAAAGAAGACTGGCTAAAAGCCTTAGACTTGGATCAAGGTAAAATCCCTCGTTCCTTTGTCATTCATGGTGAGTGGGAGCATAACGACAATCTCCAGAGTTGGAAGCGAATATTGAAGGATGACAAATGGATTCCTAAATGGAACACGGTAGTCGGAAACTATAAGGGTGCAAGGATTGGTTTCGCAAATGTTTATGGTGGTCCGATGGCAAGTACAATCGTACATCAATTTGGTGCTATTGGAACAGAAGTATTTATTCAAACAGGCTATTTTGGAGGATTATCTCTTGATGTTGCATATGGTGATATTTTTATCGTGACAGAAGCTGTCATGCAAGATGGTGTTTCCCATTTGTATTTGCCTAATCAAACTGTCGTTAAGGCGGATGAAAGGTTAGTGAATGAAGCAGTAGAATATTGCGAAAGGAGAGGGTATCGCTATTCGACAGGACGTATTATTTCTACAAGTGCCATTTTTTTAGAAACAGAACAAATGATTCGTGATTGGTCTTTGGATGGTCATCTAGGCGTGGATATGGAGACGGCAACTACACTTGCTATTGCAAAGAAGTTTAACAGAAGGGCAATCGGATTGTTAAATTTATCTGATCATTTATGTAAAGGAGATACTTTGTACGATTGTACGATAGATAGAGAATCTATAGAAATGGAAACGGATGAAAAGATAAGAGATCTTGCTCTTTATCTTTCTATAAATCTAGGAAAATAAGGAAGTATAAATATATAATGCGAACAATTATTTTAAGATAGGGTGCTGTTGATTCAATGTTGTATTTTCATCTACCAACTGCATGTGATTTTGCAAATTTTGGGTATTAAAAGTTTTAATTATAAGACCGGTTAAGATTATGCTTACAGACAATAAGGCATTAGTAAAAATGTATGAACAAGAAAGAAGGAATTTTATTTGGATATATTAATATTAGTTTTGATTTTCATGGGTATCTTTGCTTTATATGACGCCATAAGAAAAGTGAACAACAACATTACAGAACAGACGGAAGAGTTAAAAAAGTTGCGTGAAGATTTAAGGAAGAACTTAGGAAGATAGAGTTTAGTGAATCTACCATTACATTTAGCGTGATATGCATGATGAACTTTTGGGAGGGGTGGTAATGCAAGATCATTTTCCTGAAAAAGTCCATATTATAGGGTCTGTTGGAAGTGGTAAAACAACGTTGGCAAAGAAGCTATCTTCTAGGTTTCAAATTCCGTTTTATGAGTTAGATAATGTAGTTTGGATTAGGAAAGAATCAGGTGACTTAAAAAGAACAGAAGAGCAGAGAATGCAGTATTTAAATACTATTATTGGAATGGATTGTTGGATCATTGAAGGTGTGCACAATGAAGATTGGGTTGCGGAAAGTTTTAAACAGGCTGATCTAATTATTTTTTTAGATACGAAGTATACAATAAGAACCTATCGCATAGTCAGAAGATTTTTGCTCCAGAAAATCGGATTAGAAAAGTCCAATTACAAACCAACACTAACAATATTTAAAAAAATGTTCAAATGGAATAAGATATTTGAGGAAGTAGGAAAACCTAATTTCTTTCAAAAATATAATGTGTACCAGGAGAAGCTACTAATTGTGAACAAAGATCATCAACTTAGGAACTATTTTAACAAAATTGCCCAATAAGTTGGAAAAAGCTAACCAAATATAAACATACGAAGGACTTCTATTAATTGGAAGTCTTTTTTTAATGCTTACAGACTACAAATATTGTTTCCTTCTAGCATTTCGGATAAACTAGTTTAGTGTCATAAGGGGGAGTTATTCAGATGGAAAATATTATTCATGTCGAACAACTTAGAAAAGAATTTAAATCTTATTCTAGTCGTTCGGGTTTAAAAGGTGCTTTTCGTGATTTGTTCACGCGTAATTATAAAATAATGCCTGCTGTTAATGATATTTCTTTCCAAGTACAGCCTGGTGAGATGGTTGGTTATATCGGAGAAAATGGAGCAGGTAAATCTACTAGCATAAAGATGTTGACCGGAATATTAACACCAACGTCAGGTATGGTGAGCGTTAATGGAATGAACCCACATAAAGAAAGAGAGAGATTTGTGCAGACAATTGGTGTAGTATTTGGACAACGTTCTCAACTTTGGTGGGATATTGCAGTTCAAGAATCCTTTCGTTTATTGAAGAAAGTGTACAACGTTTCGGACCAAGCATATAAAGATCATATGGAACACGTGATTGAATCTTTAGATATTGGACCACTATTAGATAAGCCTGTTCGTAAATTATCGTTGGGACAGCGGATGCGTTGTGAACTCGCAGCAGCACTTCTTCATAATCCGACTTTACTATTTTTAGATGAACCAACAATTGGACTTGATGTATTGGTGAAACTAAAGATTCGGAACTTTTTGAAGGAAATGAATGAAAGATACAATACTACAATACTACTAACAACACATGACTTGTCTGATATTGAAGCGTTATGTGATCGTGTGATTATGTTAGATGAAGGTAGTGTTATTTATGATGGTAAATTGGCACAGCTTCGTTCTAACTGGGGAGAAGGAAAGCAAATACAGTTTCAATTTGCAGACAGTAATATAACTGAATTAAAGTTATCCATGGTTTGTAATGAGTTGCCTGTAGAATGGGTGCAAGGAAACAGAAATAATATCTGGATTGCTAGTGTGAAAAATGACGAAAGTGTCATTTCTGCATTAATTGGTAAAGTAGTAGCCGCACATAAAATTACTGATATAAAAATACAAGAAATTACAACCGAAGAAATTATCCGTAATATTTATGAAGAGGGAATCGTGTATGGCTAAGTATATTGAAATGATACGAATTCGTTTCTTAATGATGCTAGCTTATCGTACAAACTACTATAGTGGCATATTGATTTACAGCATTAATATTGGTGCCTATTATTTCTTGTGGGGTGCGATTTATGGTGGTAGTGAGTCAATAGAGGGTATATCTGTCACACAAATGACTACTTATGTAGCAGTAGCTTGGATGGCAAGGGCGTTTTACTTTAATAATATAGATCGGGAAATTGCACAAGAAATTAAGGAAGGAAAAGTAGCAATTGAGTTTATTAGGCCTTATAACTATTTAGTTATGAAGACGATGCAAGGTCTAGGAGAAGGATTGTTTCGATTGCTTTTCTTCTCGGTACCCGGAATGATCATTGTTGCGCTCGTATTTCCGATTTCTTTTTCTGCTTCGATCGAAACTTGGGGATATTTTGCAATTGCTATTATTTTTAGTTTCATCATTAATACACAGATCAATATCCTTACTGGGGTTTTAACTTTCTTTTTATTCAATAATGACGGACTTATTCGTGCGAAACGAGTGATTATCGACCTCTTTTCCGGTCTATTGCTACCGATCAGCTTTTACCCTGGCTGGGCGCAGGAACTAATGAATTTCTTACCATTTCAAGCGATTAGTTATATTCCAAGTATGATATTTACAGATGGATTTGCAGGTAGTGAAGCAACACAAGCAATTCTATTCCAAATCATTTGGGCTTTGTTACTCATCATACCCATTCAGTTGTTTTGGCTTTTCGCCAAAAAACGCTTGGTTGTTCAAGGAGGTTAACGATGAGATATATTTCAATCTTTTTTCAATATGTTGCCCAATATATGAAAACCAGACTTACTTATCGTGTTGACATGGTAATCGAAATCATGTCTGATTTATTATTTCAAGCAGTAAATTTAGTGTTTATTCTTGTTGTGTTTAGTCATACCCAATTCTTAAGTGGATGGACGAGAGATGAAATTATCTTTATTTATGGATTTTTCCTCGTACCATATGCAATATTCGGTGCTTTCTTTAATATATGGGATTTTAATGAACGGTATATTGTTAAAGGTGAATTGGATCGTATTCTGACTAGGCCAATTCACAGTCTTTTTCAAATTATCTTAGAAAGAATGGAACTCGAATCCTTGTTTGGGGTAATTACAGGGGTCGCTATCATGTTTTATGCAGGAGGTCGGTTAGACTTAACAGTATCTTGGTATGATCCATTCATATTTGTCATGATGGTCCTTGGTGGAGCTGCTGTCTATGCAGGTATTTTTATTTTACTAGCTTGTATTAGTTTTTGGTCAGATAGTAGAACTAGTATCATGCCGATGATGTATAATATCGGTAACTATGGCCGCTATCCTGTTGATATTTATAACAATGTGATACGGTTTGTTCTTACTTGGATATTGCCATTTGCATTTGTGGGTGTATATCCATCCGCTTATTTCCTCGGAAGAGAAGAATGGTACAATTATGCTTTTCTGACGCCATTTGTTGGTATCGCATGTCTTAGTATATCCGTTGTCGTATGGAATATTGGTGTAACGAAATATCGAGGTGCAGGTAATTAAAAATGGACACGAAGGGACGGTTCTTTTGTTTCCAATTATTAAATTGGAAACGGAAGAACCGTCCCTGCGTTCACTTTGTTGTGTTCCAGTAATATATTCTTGGTAAGCCAATGTTAAGCCAGTATTCATGGATGAGTGTTGTTAAGACAAATAAGAGTAGTTGCCAGTCAAGTTGTTTCAATTCTACTCACTCCTCTTGTTTTTCTATGTATATGGTTGATGCTACTTGTCTAAGAACAGAGGAGTAGTTATATCTTTGCATTAGAACTTTGAAGCATGAAGCCACATTATATCTGTAATTGTATTACATTCAGTAAAGTTATATCCTAAAACGGAAAACTTTGAAAAGATTTTCTAGAATTTTATGTTAATATGAAGGGAGGAATTTAGTTTTGATCATAGCATCTACATTAGGATATATAAAAATAGAAGTCTACTTTTTAAAGAAAAAGAACTCTATATGAATACGAAAAACATAAATAAACTAGCATTATAGACAAATTTTTATTCCCTACATCGTGTGGCATAAATCCCCTCAAGGGTATTTTAATATAACATCATGATGGATTTGTTTATGTTTTTTATTCCTATTTCATCAATATATGGTAATCTATTCATATACTTTTGAACATTTCATTGAAAAAATGCAAGCGCTAACTAACGCGTGTTAGAGAAGATATCTTTGAGAGGAGTGAATAGCGCTGGAACCACTATTATCTTTACACCAGGTTGAAAAATCGTTTGGAAAAGGAAACAAAAAAGTAGACGTCTTACATAATATTAACATGACTGTTCCTTCGCATAGCTTAACAGCTTTACGAGGAAGATCAGGTTCAGGTAAAACAACTTTACTAAACTTGATTGGTGGCCTAGACGTTCCATCAAAAGGTGAGATTTTTTTCAGGAATGAACCGATCCATACATTATCGGAAAAACAATCTGCAGAGATCAGAAGAAAGCAAATTGGTTTTATCTTTCAATCATTTGGGCTAGTTCCATTGATGACTGTAGAAGAAAACGTAGCCTTTGGTCTACGGATTGCTGGCATCCCAAAAGAAGAATGGAAGGAACGAATCCAGGATGCTATAGAGTTTGTACAATTAACGAAAAGAGTAACACACCGTCCATTTGAACTATCAGGTGGAGAACAACAAAGAGTTGCAATTGCTCGAGCTATTGCACCAACCCCCTCATTAATATTAGCAGATGAACCAACTGCTGAATTAGATTCCAACATGGCCTACCACATCATACGTACATTTCAAGAAATTACAAACCAACATAAGACAACGATTATTATGACAACACATGACCCAGGTATATTAAACATATTAGATCATGTGTACACATTGGAGGATGGATACATTGTTGAAGATCAAATGGAAAAAGAGGTATAACTATGTAACTATGGTTAATAGTTTTGTATTGGTATTTCTGTTAACCGGTTGTTCCTTATTACCAAAAGAGGAAGAAACACTTGCTCCGCCTTTAGTTGAACCTGCAGAAATTGAATATGAAATTGCTGAAGTCACTCTCGGTGAAGTAGTAAAACGAGTATCAGGGACAGCAAATGTTATACCAGCTAATTCAGAAAGTCTATTTTATAAACAATCCGGTGGAAGACTAGAACAGATCTTTGTAATAGAAGGTGATCAGGTTGAAAAAGGACAGGTCTTAGCTGAGGTCGACACTGGAGACCTATCCTATGAAATAGATCAAATGGAAATAGAACACCAAAAGGCGGAGTTGCGTTTACAACAGTTACGCGCACAAGGGGCCGATCAGTATGCAATTGAGATTGCCAAGTTGGATGTAGAAGGACTGACTTTACGTCTAAATCAATACAGGGATCAGCTAGCTAATGCTCAGATTACCTCCCCTATAGATGGCTTAATAACATACAGTGCTGATTTGAAATCAGGCGACTATATAGAAGCATTTCAACCCATTGTTGAAGTAGCGGATACATCAAATGTACAGTTAATTTATACTGCAATGGCTGCAAACGATTTAGATGATGTTAAAGTTGGGATGCCTGTTAGCGTCACCCTTGAAGGAGATAATCTAGAAGGAGAGGTTGTTCAAACACCTGAGAATGTCCCAGATGATGTTTTATCACAAGACCCTGATCTTTATAAGCGTAGTATTCTTATTCGTACTATAGAATCAGATGATACGTTTGATATAGGTATGGTTGCACAGGTAGAAATTATCACCTCTAAAAAGGATCAAGCGTTGTATATTCCGAAGAATGCACTTCGTACTGGATATGGAAGAAACTATGTACAAGTATTAGTAGATCAAACAAAACGTGAGAAAGATATTGAACCGGGAATAATTTCAGATACAAAAGTTGAAGTAATAACTGGTTTAAGTGAGGGCGACCAAGTCATTCTGAAGTAGGGGGATAGCCATGGCAATTTTAAAAATAATACTTAGAAAAATGATAAATAATCGTTGGTTGACAGCGAGCTTATTCCTCGGGCTGCTCATTACTGTGTCTCTAGTTTCTACTATACCAACTTATACTTCGTCGGTCATTCATAAGTTACTTGTAAAAGATCTTGAAAGCTATCAGCAAGAAGAAGGGAAATATCCCGCTACATTTTCTTATTCTGTTAATTTTTCTAAAGATGATGGAATTAACCGTGCGAATACGCTTCAAACACTTGAAGACTTCCATGGAGAGTTAGTAAAGAGTACGACTATTCCTACAGTTAGTGATTCAAGAATTCTGAGTACTGCTCCGCTTCCGATATCACTACAAGAAGACAACACAACACAAGTAAGTGGAAGGATTATGGCATTTTCTAATATAGAAAATCACATTGAAATCACGGATGGGAGGTTGCCTGAAGATACAGATAATGAAAAAGTCTATGAGGCAATCGTGCCAGAAGAAGCTTTACTTGAAAGGGAAATGGTCATTGGGACAACGTTTACGGTCACGAATGGAAACAATTCCTTTTCGATCAAACCAGTAGGAACATTCATTGTTAAAAGTGGAAGTGATCCGTATTGGTCATTACCTCCTGATACATATAATAAAGATTTCATCATACCTGAACAGAGTTTTCGAAATGACTTAATCAATGAAAATGAAGCTTTATTAGAAACAGGAAAATTTGTTACTGCCTTCGATTATACTACGATAAAGCAGGAACAAATTCCGGTTCTCCTTAACCTAGAACGAAAAGTAAATGCGAAGATTAGTGGAATGATGGAAACCATTCTTATTACCGATTTTGGCATACAAGATGTTTTACAACAATATGAGCAACGAAGCCAACAACTTACGGTCATGTTATGGTCTTTAAATGCACCCATACTTGTCATGTTAGCTATTTACCTTTTTATGGTTTCACGTCTGATTATCGATCGGCAACGGAATGAAATTGCTGTATTCGCAAGTCGTGGTGCAAACAGATTCCAAATATCTTTCATTTACTTAATTGAGGTTGTCATATTAGGTACAATAGCTCTTCTTATTGGACCTTATATAGGGTTATTGTTTTGTCAGATTCTAGGTGCGACAAATGGCTTTTTACAATTTGTTCAAAGAACAACACTTCCAGTGGAGATATCTTTTGATGCTTATCTTTACGGTCTAGTTGCCCTTGGTGCTTCCATTATCATGATCATGTTACCTATCTATTTTGCATCAAATAAAAGTATTGTGCATCAAAAACAAAACCTCGCGCAATCAATTAAACAATATAAATGGTATTCCATTTTGTTTGATCTAACTTTTATTGGTGTTGCTTTATATGGGTATTATTCTTTTCAAACAAAGCAGACCCAGTTGCAATCGGTAGATGGTAACCTCTATATGGATCCTATGTTGTTTTTCTTACCTGCAATTTTCTTAATTGGCATGGGATTATTTTTATTACGAACGTATCCACTTCTATTGAAACTTATCTTTAAAATCGGGGAAAGATTCTGGTCACTTTCTCTATATGGTACGTTGTTACAAGTTAGTCGGTCAGGTAAGCAATATCAATACTTTATGTTATTTTTAATCATGACGATTGGTTTAGGTGTATTTAGCGCTAGTGCGGCTAGGACGATTAATAGTAATCTGGAAGAACAGATAAGATACGACAATGGAGCGAATATAAGAGCAGATGTAAAATGGGAAAGTAGTGATATTGCTATATCGCCATTAAGTAATGAGACATCATCTGATTCTGAAGAACCACCCATTAGTAAAGCGGTGTACACCGAACCACCTTTTGAGCCATTTTTGGATGTAAACGGAATTGAGCAAGCAACAAAGGTATTTTTAAAAGAACCGATAAAAGTAGAAGGAAAAGGGCAACAACTTTTCTCAACGCAATTAATGGCAATCGAACCGAAACAATTTGGAGAAACAGCCTGGTTTAAATCAGATTTGTTACCTCATCACTGGCATGCTTACCTGAACTTACTTGCAGCTGAGCCGAGTGCTGTATTAATTTCATCTTCAGTTGCAACATCTTTAGGCGTAAAAGAGGGGGATTATCTTTCTTTAGCATGGGAAGGATCCGAGCAGGCTGACTTTGTTATCTATGGTGTAATTGACTACTGGCCATCTTTTAATCCGATAGAAACTTTGCAAAATAGTAATGATCCTTCACTCATTGTTGCCAATCTTCCTTACGTACAAAATACAATGGGACTAGAACCTTATCAAGTGTGGATAAATGCTAGTTCAAATAATACAAGATCAACATTGTATAGTGAAATGCGACAAGTAGGTTTACCGATTATTGGCATGGATGATGTACAACCAAAACTAACAGAATTAAAAAATGATGCGTTTTTGTTAGGCCTGAATGGAACGATGACATTAGGATTTATAATATCGATCGGCATTACGTTCATTGGTTTCTTGTTGTATTGGGTGCTAACGATTAAATCTAGAACACTACAATACGGGATCTATCGAGCAATGGGCATGCCGCTCTATAGCCTTTTTGGAATTTTATTTTGGGAACAAATACTAACTTCAGGTTTAGCATGCATCCTCGGTGTTCTCATTGGTGGACTTACTAGTTTTCTTTTTGTTCCTTTATTCCAACTAACCTTTCCACCGGAAAAGGTGGTCCCGCCATTTGAAGTGATTTTTGACGCCAGTGATGAATGGAAGATATATATCTTTGTTTCTTTTATGTTAGTTATTGGTTTAGCTGTGTTAACTGTTTTATTAAGGAAAATTAAAATACACCAAGCGATAAAGTTAGGTGATGATTAGAATGATTTCTTGTGAAAATTTAATGAAAATATATAAAATTGATGAAGACCATGAAGTAATGGCTCTACAGGGGTTAGACTTACAAGTGGATGATGGTGAAATGATGGCCATTATTGGTAACAGTGGTAGTGGTAAGTCTACTTTATTGAATATGCTAGGTGGTCTGGATCGACCGACAGCAGGTAAGCTAATTATTAATGGCGTCGATTTATTAAAACTCTCAGATAAAGATTTAATTACGTATAAACGCGATACAGTTGGCTTCATCTGGCAAAATAACGCTAGAAATTTAATACCTTATTTAACTGCTGTTGAAAATGTGGAGTTGCCCATGTTATTAAAAGGAAGAACTAAACGTGAGCGAGCAATCCAGTTGTTAGAAATGGTCGGATTAAAACATCGAATGAATAGTAAATTGAGTATGTTATCTGGTGGTGAACAACAACGTGTAGCTATTGCAATTTCGTTAGCGAATGAACCTAAATTAATATTAGCAGATGAGCCAACAGGAAGTGTCGATACAAAGACTGCTGATATGATCTTAGAAGTTTTTCGCGACCTTAATCAAAAGTTGGGTGTAACGATCGTTATTGTTACGCATGACTTAGAATTGACTAAAAAAATGGATCGAATTGTTGCAATTAGAGATGGAAAGACGTCTAGTGAAATAATTAAACGATCGTATCCTGAAGCAACATTCAATCAAGAAGATGTATCGAATGGAAATAACAATCAGGAAACACATGACGAGTATGCTGTTTTAGATAGCGCTGGTCGAGTTCAAGTGCCAAGAGAATATCTTACCTCTATAGGTATGGAGAAGTCCAATAGGGTGAAGATTACATTAGAAAGTGGAAGGATTGTATTAGTAAACCCGAAAAATGACATAAAGTAATATAGTGAGTTTGTTTAAGAAGCTTAATCTATGGATTTTAAGCTTCTTACCACTTTTTATTCAGTAACTACCTATTGTTATCTTGCAATTACTTATCCTTTGTTGAAGTTCAACACCCTAAAGACGACCCTTAATTTGCAATAGGTGTTTGGATTGTGGTCAATGCTCGGTTAAATATATACGGAAACTATATAAAATACATATACGCTAAAACAATACCTTCCAAGTATTTGGTCCTACAATTCCATCTACCAGTAAATTATGATTGCTTTGAAACTTTTTAACGGCTGTTTCCGTCTTGGGACCATAGATTCCATCCACACGTGTGTTTACGATTCGCTGAATCCGCCTAACATTTTCACCGGTGCTTCCACGACTAAATGTCGATCCGGGATAAGGAATTGTTTGATCAGCAATTGCTTTATCCAAACTTTCGTGTGTAACAGGTCCTACAATTCCATCAACTGTTATATTTTGATCAGATTGAAAAATTCTCACGGCAGCTTCTGTCTCATCACCAAAACGTCCATCAATACCATACTTTGGTAACGAGTAACCAAGAGATACTAATTTTTGTTGAATCTTCTCAACTTCTTCTCCAACATTACCATTTCTTAGTGTTAATTTTTTATTTTGATCACCACTGTTATAGTTTTGAAGGTATTTTGTTGGATTTAAACAATTATTTTCGCGATCTGCTCTCCAACCGTAAGGTGGGGATGACTCAGCGACCTTTCTAACTTCAAAGTGAAGGTGCGAGCCGGTAGTGTACCCAGTTTCACCTTGATATCCAACAATTGATTCTGGTTTTACATGTTGACCTTTAGTTACTTTTACACTATCCAAATGAGCGTAAAGCTGTCCTCTATTATTTTTATCTACTAAAAGTACAACGTTTCCGTACCCACCAAAACCAGTTCCGTCTTTCCCTTCACCTGCATATAAAACTTCTCCACTTGTAAAAGCTTGAATCGGGGCTTTGTGACTTTTGACTAAATCGATTCCAGTATGAAACTTATTGCTACCTGGAATTGGACCATATTCTCTGGTAACTTGGTAACCTCTAAAATTTTTCATGTTTCAGAAACCTCCTTAAGTTAACTATTTATAAATTCTACAAAGACAACAGATGCTAATAGGGATTACTATAATTTTAAAATAGTAGAAAAGTTGCAACTTTAGAAAGATTAAATTTCCCCTATTCATATTGTTATCTTATGAATGAATATAGCTATTGGAAAGGCACTTATATTATTGTTTACGCCTGATTTTAAATTAGCTTGGGCAGATGGAGGAGAGGTGAGATTATTGTTCTGCGTTAGGAATGTATAATTAATTTTGCTAAGAAGTCCTTTGACGATGTGAAAATTTTACCAATAATAAAAAAAAGAGGCGTGGTCACACAGTATATGTAGTAGGATAATACATTTAAGAAGTGAAATCTTAACATATTTATCGAAGGGTTTAAGAGCTTATCATAATTATGTAATGTTCACTGGCTGATTTAGATTAAATTCAGCTTTTGTTAAACACTAATATTTATTCTTAAACTCCCTTTACAAAGAGAAAATGCCATCGTTTTATCTTTAATTAGTAATTATGAAGGATGGATCATTTTATGAAGAAAAAAGACAGAGCCTATTGCCCTGTCTTTTTAAATGATTCAAGTATTTCATCAAACTGTATACGGTTATTTTCAATTGCTTGATCAATTTCCACGAAGACTTCATCATATAACTGGTTATATTGGCTACCTGCGTTTTCGCCATTTGTTACTATTAGATTTTGTGTTCTTAATTTAATAAGAAGAGATAAAATCGATACATCTAGAGAAACTGAACTATTAGAGTTTTCCTCGACGTAAGGAATGTAGTCACCTACAACTTTATCTATTAACGGCCATAATTTATCATCAATCATTATTTTCCTCCCTATAATTTATTTAATACCTGATAATGCCACAGTACTAATCGTTTTTAACGCACTATTTGTGGGATAGATCAACCCCGAAATTTTGGATGAAAGGAGGGCAGCTGCTATGGAATCACTTATAATTTGCTGTTGCAAACTATACTTGTGAAAAGGTGGAAGTAAAAGGTGTTATGCCAATGAAGGCTTAAAAATGTTGATCTAGCAATGTCTTCCTGAGGATCCTTGTAATATCTTGCGTTTTTCACATCACATCCTAATTGATCGATAGATTGATTGAATTCAATGATGTAATTCCATCTACTTCTCTTTCCGTATATACAAAACCCACAATAGAACATGTAAAGGCTTCGTCATTACCCCAGGTGACTTGCATATCGGAAAAAGAGATTGATTCATAAGGATCTAGTTGTTTATTATCGGCAAGTTTAAACCAAATTTCCTTTTCATCATTACTGTTATCAAATCTGATCCATGTAACTGGCATTTCATTATTATTTGAAGATGACATGTTACGGAACTTTCCAGAAAAGTGGTATTGATTTTCTGTATCAATTTTTAAACAAATATATATATTTTTAAATGTATTTGGACTTAAATTTTTTATGTGAAAGCCTCCGATCAAAAAACTTTCTTCATGTTCTTTGCCTGTAAGATTTATAGAATGTGTAAAATAACTTAATAAGGATAAAGAAGGAACGTCTGTTACTAATTGTTGTTTTAATTCGCTTATGAAATTTGTAGTTTGATTATTTAATTCTAATAACTTTTCTCGTAATTCAGCATGGGTATTCACATTTCCACCTCCAAAAAAGAAAATTTTAAATTTATTCCTTCTAATGAGTATGCAATTATATGTGAAAATATGATTATTATCGTGGTGTAAAACCATTACTAAGCATCCCTGAACTGAGCACAAAAAGAATGAGTCAAGGGCTATTTGACAACTTTAGTTGTTTATTTAATTTCAGAACAGTATGATCAATCTTTAGACCGAGAAAAGCTAACTTCTGTAGTTTATATGTAATTTTGTTGTTTTATTTCATTATACAATCGGAAATATGTATTGAACGAAAAACAAATACATAGTTAATCTACTGTTATCAGATCGACTTCCATATGTGTTCCATTATTTAATCGAGGTTGTCAAGAGTGAGTGGAGAATATTCAAAAACGATGATTCCATATTATGCGTATCTTATGATAAAAAAAGCTATCCATAAAACGTAAGTTTCTATGGATAGCTTTATTAACATACACTATATTGACTTCATACAACATCCACTTTTTTTTGTTGAGGAGGTACTAAGCTTAACCGATTTTTTAGATCGACGTAAGGTGTTGTCCGCCTTTCGTGTTATTATTTTTGCCTTCATAATTAATCAACTCCTTTTTAAAATATGTTATATAATAGTATTTAGATGTAGATAATGACTGGTCTATTATAATTTATCTATTAAAAAAAGGCGTTCTGCATACTTTACACCATGAATGCTATACCATTTTAAAATCGGTTCTTTATACTTAAAGGAAATGATTACCATGTCGATTTCGTTATCTATGTGGTTCTTCAGGTCCAAACTAGAAGGAATAGCAGAAGTATTTGGATGGGTATGATAAACAGCTAATATATCTTCTTGTTTTTCTTGAATTTTCATTACCGTATCCTCAACTATTTGCTTATTAACAAAGAAACGATTTGGAGATCTTAATTCATTGTCCAAATACCAAGCCGTCTTTACATACCTATTACTTCCTGATAAAATACCACATCCTTCAAAAGGTAATAGATCACGGTTTTTCTCAATTAATTCACTGTAAATACTTTGTGGAATGATTATGTCTTTATCACTCATTATTATTTTCTTTCCTTTTTTTGAAAAATGAGAAGAATGGGGTTAGTTCAATTTTATTATTAGATTTATTATTTAAATTGTCATCTTTTTTTATTTCATCTTCTTGACTTGATGAATTTAGTGCTTTTTCTCCTTCGGTAGATTCCTCAGACTTTTTAGATGTTTGATCTGCGCTAACGTTTTTATGAGTTTGGTTAATATTGGATTCTTTATCTTGAACGGTATCGTTAGTGCTATTGTAATCTTTTACTTCTGTAGGGAGGTTCTTCTCCAAATTAGTTCTTGAGTTAATGCTCTCTTCGACTTTCTTTTCATCGTTTTGTTTGTTTTTTCTTTTTGTTGTCGTGGTACGAGTGATAATGTTTTTATGATGTTCAAGTGGAATCGCAGAAGATTCCTTGTTAATATTAAATGAGTTTGTGTGCTGCTTGTGCTGAAATGAGTTATTTCTAGGCGTATTCTGCTTTGCATAAAACGGATGATTGGCTTTTTTACGATTTGAATTGTTTTGAGGATAGTTATCTAATTGATTATTATAGTCATTTATTGTGTTAAACAAGTTTTGTATTTGTCTGAATTCAGAAATCTTTGGAGAATCTTTTTTTATAGTTGGTTTCGAAACTAGATTCTCTTTTAATTGAATTATTTCATTCTTCTTTAAATCAAGCTCATCTATAATTCTATCTAAATGTGTATCCAATTTATGGAGGCTTATTTTAAGGGTTTTCTGGAGCTCTTCAATTCGTATTTTCTCTAATTCACCATTAATCATAGAAACATCTTGTCTTAAAATATTTAAGGTATTATTAATCATTTTAATTTGACTAAAAATATCTTGTTTTTCCTTTTCATAACCATTTATCTTTTCTTGATAGTTTTCTTTCATCGTTTTCATGTCCCCTTTTATATTAGAGAATCTAACTTTTAATTGTGATAATTCTCTTTTGGTTAGTAGTAATTCCGCTGAGGGGTTATTTGTTTCTAATGAGTCTAAAGTTTGCTTGTAAAGTTCCAAATCAGCTAGTAAATTCTCAATGTCGTTTGAATTATATAATTTATATTGATACAAACAACTCACCCTTTTCTTCATATTAATATACTATTGATGAATCAACAGATTGTTACACCAGAATATCTATAATCAAAATTTGTGAATTTGAATATAATCTTCTTTGTAAGAAGAACTATTGTAATATGGATATTCGCACAACTTTTTAATTATTATGATAACTAAGCATTTTCCCCAAACATTTCGTTACACAATTTCATAAGGTATAAGTGTAACTAATAATATTGGAGGTGCTTTATTTATGCAATTAGGAAATTTAAATGGAGGGCAGGAGTTACTCTGTATTAATACAGAAAAAGTATATGACTGGATTCTCAATGAAGCAAATTTTGATTTAAGCTTGTCGGACTTAGATTTACCTTTAAACCCAATTACAGGTGATCAATTAGAATGTGATGATATTGATATAAATAGCGTGTCATGTACGGTTAGCCCTGCTGAAGTTGATCCTATTGTTATCGTTGACCGAGTAGATCAACAATTTGTAGTTGATGGAGCAGAAGTAACATTGCAGCTAGTAAATATCAGAAAAAACTTTGAAGTAACCGTTTTTGTTGATTTAATACCAGAGCTTGGTGGAGCTACTGTTGAAGTTGGAACTGCAGACTTTACCCGCTGTGAACAGGCAATTCTTTGTGCTCCAGAAGGTACTGATATCAATGTAACATTTACTGATTTAGATTGCTTTGTTTGTACAGCAACTTGTGATGCAGGAACGACAACAGATGTTGATGAAATTGATGTAACAGTATCAGTGCGATTGTGTCAGAGCATTCAGTCAACTTATGATGTGACACTTGAAATTACAGCTGATTTTTGTCAACCAAGGGATATCTTACCAATACCTCCATGCCCAACTCCTACAATACCACCACAATGTCCAATTGTTTTTCCAAACAATGAAAACGGAAATAACGGTTGATAGGTAATAAGGGGTAAATGCATTGCATAGTAATTAAGAGAGGAATTCGCAGAATTTCCTCTCTTAATTTTTTGTTTATCACGATTAGTTATATATACATAGAAGGGTTGGAAAACATTGCATAATGTAATGAAAAAGGGAATTATTTATTTGCCAGTAGAAGTGAAAGTGAGAGAGTTGGATGCGAAATTATTGCTTGCATATTATGCAGCTAAAAATGGTTTTCTTGTAGTAATAGGTGATCATGAGATGGTTGAAATAGCAACGGGAAAATTTAAACAGGGAATTTTCTTTTCCAAAGGTTATCCACACGGTTTTAGAAAAAGGGTAATAACGAGTGCGATAAACAATGGTCATACGGTAGTAGAATTAGATGAAGAAGGCTTAATTATGAATAGAAAAAGATACCTTAGGGATAGAATGAAAAAAGACATGCTACAACTCGTGACGCATGAATACTGTTGGGGGGGAAATCAAAAAGATATAATTATTGATGCATATCCAGAATATCGAGAGAAGTGTCATGTAGTTGGAAATCCTAGATTTGATTTGTTGAAACCTAAATTCAGAGACATATATAATGATGATGCTGAAAATATTAAACAACTGCATGGCGATTTTGTATTAATTAATACTCGTTTTTCTCAATATAATTCTGCCAATGGAAAGAAAGAGAATGTTCATTTCAGGCATATAAAGAAACTGTTTTATTATTTTATAGAAATGATAAAGAATATATGCGAAAAATTTCCAGACTTAAACTTTATAGTTCGACCTCATCCCGGTGAGGATTTCTCCTCATATCGTAAGGCTTTATCTCAGTATAAAAATGTACATGTAATTCATGAAGGCAATATTATTAAGTGGATATTAGCTTCCAGAGTAATAATACACAATGGGTGTACTTCTGGAATCGAAGCATTTTTGCTAGGTAAGCCAGTTATCTCTTATGTTCCAATTACTACGAATAAAATTGAATCAAACCTTCCGAATACATTAGGTGTTAAGGCAACCTCGATTACATCCGTTCAAAATTATTTGAGCCATTTACTTGATCAGCCAAATATAAATGAAAATAACTTTGACGAGAATGAAGTAGAGGATACAGAGAGAGAGCTATTTTCTTATATTCAATGGTCGAAAGATAACTATTCGTATGAGTCCATCATAGATTTATGTAACACGATAAAGTTGCAAAACATCACGCATGAAGACATTCCAACAGGCAACATTGGCAACTCGGAAATAAAAGTAAGTAAGAAGAAATATAAACGGAATTTTCATCTTACAGAAACGGAGATACATAGTCTTTATAACAAATTAGATAAAATAGAAGGCGTTCATAATAGTATGGAAATTAATAGAATAGGAAACAATCTTTATCAAGTTCAAAGTAGCTCAGGAAGTTAAAATTCCCTTTTAATTAAATAAACCCTCTATTTAGTTAGAGGTAGACTTATATAGAGGGTTTAAAAAAGTTGATGCCAAAACAAGGTGTAAAATGATATAAATCCTTAGTGTACTTTCATCTATGATCTATACTACTAAGACCATTAAAGTTGTGAAAACAACAGTTTTTTCATTCGCATTTTCTATTTGTGCTTTTTAGATTTGAATTTCTTCCCTGTGTTCCTATTAATTACATTAGTACTAGGTGCTTTTTTTGTTTCAATATTTTGGGAAGTTTGTAGAATGCTTTGCATTCTTCTAAATTCAGAGGTGGCTGGGTTTACGCTATGATCTTGATCCTTTGTATTAATCTGTTCTTTTAATTGGATTAATTCATTTCTTTGCAAATCGATCTCATTATTAATTCTGCTAAAATTATCTTCCATCTTCATTATTAACTCATTTACTTGTGTTACCAATTCGGAAATTTGAAAATCTTCCACTTCTTCTTTCATCTCATTTACATCTTGATGAAGTTGATTTAAAATCTCAGTCATTAATTGGACTTCATGAAGAAGCTCCTGTTCATTCATTATAAATTACACTCCTTTACTTCAAATTAATAAAATTTCCCATTTGATTGTATGACTATAAAATCTATACTAATCGCTAAATACTTCACAATATTATTCTATTACTTTTAGATTATTTCGTGACAAATAAGTGGTTTTTTGATTATTTAAAGGCGTATGTACTAGAGTTATTCTAAATTGTAATTTATCATTCACTTGCCTTATTTTCTAAATTGGAGCAGATGAAAGTGGGGATGTTGAGATGAACATTCCTTGCTGACCCACCAATTAAAGATTAAACAACAATAAGTGTTTAACAGAATAGACTAAAATTAGGACCTTTTCACGTTGATTCATTGTGAAAAGGTCTTTTGCTGTATTATTTTCAAAACGATTTAACATATTTTGCACTCATTTTCTCTGTTATCGATAGTGGATGTGAATTTAATCAAATCTTACCTTTTATTAATTGACCTTTATTTCTGGATACCTAGTAACTTTTATTTCTGCTGATGAAAATAATAGGACAATGTCTAATAGTCTATTATCCAAAATATAAAATGGGTGAGATTAATAGGCCGTGGTCTTTATCTAATAAAGAACTTTTTAATATACATAAGTATTAAAACCGCTTATTTACTACTACGCCTAGTAAGAAGGAGAGGATGAACGTGTTTTTTGAAGGGAAGAAAGTGTTAGTTATCGGAGGGACCGGAACGATTGGCAAAAACATTGTAAAACATATTCTAAAAGAAAATCCCGATACTATTAGAATATTTAGTAGAGATGAATATAAACAACAGCAATGTAAAATTGAATTAGGTGACCATAAAACGATACGTTATATTATTGGAGATATTCGTAATTATGATAGCTTATTCGATGCTATGAATGACATTGATTATGTTATACACACAGCTGCAATGAAGCACGTTGATTCGTGCGAAAATAATCCATTTGAGGCTGTAAGAACTAATATACAAGGAACAAATAATGTCATTCAATCTGCAATAGTAAACCGTGTAAAAAAAGTGATATTTACTAGTTCTGATAAAGCGATCGCACCTACTAATACGTATGGTGCAACGAAACTAATAGCAGAAAGGTTAATCTCCTCAAAGGTATCTAATTATTCAGACGAAAAAACTATTTTTGCAAGCGTTCGGTTTGGAAATGTTATGGGATCGAGGGGGTCTGTCATTCCCTTATTTAACAAGCAGATACTAGAAGATAAGAAGATTTTCATAACTGATATGTCTATGACTCGATTTATGATGTCTGTAAATCAGGCAACAGAATTGACATTAAAGGCTTTGAAAGAAGCAAAGGGTGGTGAGGTTTTTGTTTTAAAAATGCCTGTAATTAAACTAGGAATCTTGGCAGACACTTTAATAGAGGAGGTTTGCAACAAGCATGGTATGAACAAAAAAGAGGTAGAAGTTAAAATTATTGGATTAAGGTCAGGAGAAAAAATGTATGAAGAATTAATGACTGTGGATGAATCTAAAACGGCACTGGAATTACCTGATATGTACATCATTCCCGCTAAAGATAGATCAATAGAACATTATCCAAACATGAAAAAAGCAAGTGCTGGCACTTATAGTTCTAAGGGACAAAAGCCTTTAGACGTGCAGAGTTTACGTTTATTGCTTAAAGAATCCTCTCTAATATAGGTGGAGTTATAGAAGGAGCAGACACATGGATACCTTTATAAAAAATTATTGGTCTTTATATATGGATTTCTTGGAAGACTTCGAAGAAATAGAATATAAAGGGATATCATTACCATATTTATGTCATCTTCCTAGTTTGATTTTAAAAGATGACCAACTGTTAAATGAATTAAAAAGCGATGATTTCTCCAAAAATTTAAAACATCAAATCAGTAATCAGAAAGAGTTTCAAGAAGTATTTAACCATTTTATTAAATTGCACGAGAATCCCTTGCAAACGAATAAAGATGGAAAGGTTGTAATACATTCTGATAAATTATTGCGCATTCCTTACAATTCTATAATGGAATATTTTAATCCATCTAAAACAATTATACTCGGTACCAAATTAGGTAAAGTAAAACAAACACCATATTATTACAAAAATAAAGATAAAATAGATAAATATACTCGGAACAACTTCAGAATGAGAACTGATGAAAAGAAATATCAAAAGTATAGAGCAAAATCATTAAAAGAAAACATATCACAACCCAAAAAATTACGAGCGAAATCTTTACTCGATGTTGTTAACTGGAATATGAATTGGGAGAACCTTAGAAAAAAACGAACAGAGAACAACATTAATACTCAATATATAAAAAGAAAAATGTCAAACTACTATTTAAGCAATTATGAAGTGAATGTAAAAGAATCAATAAATCAAGTTCAAAAAAAAGCTATAGATCTGTTTGATTCTTACAAGGGTCACTTCTTTTACGATAAGAATGAATTTCAAAAATGGTTTTTAAATATGATAGCTACAGTAATTAATTATGTAGAAATGTCTGAGCGTTTTCTAGAAAAGGTTTCTGTTTCCTGTATTATTGTATCTACTACACATAGCTATATAAACAGAATTCTAGCTATTGCTGCTGCAAAACGAGGAATACCTACTATTTGTATGCAACATGGCATCATCTCAAGTGAACTGGGATATCTTCCTAAAATAGCAACAATTGATGCTGTCTATGGGAATTTTGAGCGCGATTGGTATAAGAAGATGGGTGCTCCACGAAATGGTATCGAAATTATAGGACATCCAAGGTTTGACCAAGTGTTTAAGCCTTCTAGAAAATCGAGGGCTAAGTTTCTTAAGAAATTAGGTGTTAATCCTAGGAGAAAAGCAATATTGATTGCTGTTAGAGGGGATGCAGATAATAACAGTTGGCGTCAACTAATAAGAACTATTTCAAATAATTTAAATGTGAATTTTTTAATTAAAAATTATCCGAGCAAACAGCCTCATAGATTAACTAAAGAGTTTTCAAATGTTTATTCAACTGAAAGAATGGATATTTATGATATATTTCCTCACGTTGATCTGGTAGTAGCGTATTCATCTACAGTAGGTTTAGAAGCGATGTTAGCAAATAAAGAAGTGTTCATTTTAAATAAGGGTGTAATCGGAGATACAGATTATTATCAAAGATTAGGGAGTTTATTACAAAAAGAGCCAAGAATCTTAGGAAGGTATATTGTAGAGTATTTTACCAATTCAAAATTTAAAAAACATTCAAAAAAGAATCGTAAAATCTTTCTGCAATATGCGTATCCTGATACTGATAAATCTGGAGATCGATTACAAAAACTAATTCAAAAATTAACAAGCTAGAGAGGAGGTAGAAGAATGAAAACTTATTTGCAAAATTATTGGTCCTTATATCTTGATTTTATTCATGATTTTAAAGATATAAAATATAAAGGGTATTCTTTATCTTATTTCATTCACTTTCCTAGCTTAATAAGAAAAAACGAAAAAATATGGCATGCATTACACGAAAACAAATTTAGTGAACGAGTAAGAAATAAGGTATCAAATCAAAGTGACATACAAGTTGCTTTTAATCAGTATATAACAACTATTAAAAAACAACAGTCTGTTAAGAAAACAACTGGAAATGTTTTAGTAATTAATGACTCATTAATTCGATTTCCAAATGAAACATATAATGACTATTTCGAACCCCAAAAAACGGTTATCCTTATGACGAGTAATAGGGAGAGGAACATAAAGGAGTTAAACATTCCGGTTAGTCATATAGATGATTTCAAAACAAATAAGAAGAAAGCTATTATTCAAATTCAATATCAAGCAAAGTTAATATTGAGGTCATTTGGCTCTCATCATTTATATAAAAATGATACATTTCAAAAAATATTATTATCAAAATTAGCCGCAATTGTTAATCAAATCGAGATAGTTCACAAGATGATTGAAGATATTTCTCCATCCTGTATTATTACATCTAGTCCTAATCATTTTGGTCGTGTCGTTACATTAATAGCAACAGCGAGCGGAATACCTACCATATGTATGCAACATGGAATAATTGGGAATGAGTTTGGATATATTCCCAAAATAGCTACTATCGATGCTGTTTATGGCCAATTTGAGGTAGATTGGTACCAAAGGTTAGGTATTCCAAATAATTCATGTGAAATAATTGGTCATCCTAGATTCGATCAAGCGTTTAAACCTCCTTCTATTTCGAAATCAAATTTTTACAAAAAACTAGGTCTTGATAAGGGTAAAGAGTCTTTATTAATCGTCGTACGAGAAAAACGTAGTATCGGAAAATGGAGGATATTGATAAATACTATAGTGAAAAAAATGAATGTAAATATATTAATTAAGGATTTTACGAATGAAGTTCCTCATGATTTGACTAAGGAATTTGCTTTCGTTCATTCTACGCAAGGATTAGAACTTTATGATATTTTACCAAACATTGATTTTGTAGTTTCCTATACTTCAACGGTTGCTTTAGAAGCTATGTTAGTAAACAAACCTGTATTTATATTGCATAATAAGTTACCGAGTTATACAGGCTATTTTAATAGTTTAGGGGATGCAGTTCAACTTGATCCTGAAATGTTAGCAGAATTAATTATTAAATACTCTAATGATGAGAAATGGAGAAGCATTATGAAAGCAAAACAGGACAAATTCATTGAATATGCTTACCCTGACTTTAGTTTGTCTGGAGAACGACTTAAGAAGTTGATTACAAGAATAACAAACTAGCCATTCTAAATACTATGAAAAAACAACATTATCCTGACTTTAATTTTTGGAGGTGGAGCAAGTGTATCAAGACATTTGGGTGAAAGGACAAATGGTTAAAAAAGGGCAGAGAGAGTGTGAAGATCGTTATAATCATATTAAACATGAGTTACTCAAATACAATTCGAATAAAACATTCACTGTGCTAGATATAGGAGCAAATTCTGGTTATTTCTCATTTAGAATCGCGGAAGATTTTAATGCTGAGGTGACCATGATAGAATCCAACAAAGAAATTAAAAAAATTGAGAAGCAAAATCAAAGAAATAATGTTAAGTTAATTAATCAAAAAGTAACAGTAGAAGAATTGAAGCATATTATTCAAACTGAACAGTTTGATGTTATATTGGCACTCAGTATTTTACATCATTTTGAAGACTACGATGAACTAATTAATATTATTTTTGAAAATTCTGAGCTAATATTTATCGAGGCTTCTGCATTAGAAGAAGCTGAAGGTGGATATAATAGCAGCAGAGTAAAAGGAATTATGAACAATCTAGAATTAAGAAAACCAGAGATTTTAACATATACCAATAATTTAAGAAATCTCGGTGCTCGCCCCTTGATGAAATTCAGCCAATCACCTAATGATAAGGGTTAATTATTTAATGGTGTAAAAGATTTAATCGTTTAGCCTTTTCCCTACCAATGGTTGAAAAGTACGCATCAAATATATTAGTAGCTTCTTCCTTATTAAATGATCCATTCTGAACATTCGGCCAAAGATTAATATCTTCTATATCTATTAATTTTTCCCATTTCGGTTGAATTTTAACTTCTATAGTTTTGAATCCCAAAACACTAATGGCTGCCATCCTGTGTTGTCCACCTGAAATCATAAATCGATAATCATCATATTTTTTTAGGAATTGGCCTCTAATATAACCGTCTCTAAATCTATGTGGTTGGTAGCCTTCGGAAGCAATCTTTTTATATATTTCTATTGTTCGGTCAAATTCATTTTTAGTAAATGTATCAGAATTAGGTCCAAAATGTTGATTGTTCTTAGCCTTCATATTTATAGGAGTGCCCCAGGGTAAAAAAGAGTGTTTGTCCTGTGTTTCTGTATTGCATTTATAGTTTGGAAGTAATATCTCAAACAACGATTTTGGTTGAAACGCACTGTAATACCTATTTAATATAGAATTCTCGTATTTAATGGATGGTTGTTTGATGTATTCCTTTAAGGTTGCACACAAATAATGCCAACCATCTTCAGTGTAAGAAAATCCTTGCCAATCACAACACTTACTAACTTCAACATGGATAATAGAGGAATTGTTTTTCATTATTTTGTTGAAATCTGGGTTACACATAATCCGATCTCCTTCATGTACTTTATTTTTCTAATACTTTTACAAACAAACCTGAAGTCTATATGACTACGATATGATTTTATGGAGATAAATGTTATTCTCTGCTGTTGAACATATGTATTGTGTTTCAAGCGTATTTTACAAGAAAGGATGGTTAATATGAATATTCTCGTTACCGGTGGTGCAGGTTTTATTGGAAGGTGGGTAGTTGAACGAATTCTTAAGGATGGACATAAGGTATGGGTGCTTGATGATTTGTCAAATGGGAGGGAAGAAAATTTAGATGAATTGTTAAGCGATAAAAATTTTAAAGGGTTAATTAAAGGTGATATTAAGGACAATAAACTACTCAAAGATTTATTTGTAAATAAGTTTGACATTTGCTACCACTTGGCAGCAAGTATAAATGTACAGGATAGTATAGATACACCAAGAACTACGTTCAATAATGACGTAATTGGAACGTTTAATATATTAGAACAATGTAGAAAAGAAAAGGTGAAGATTGTTTTTATGAGTACTTGTATGGTCTATGAACGTGCATGGAGTGAAACTGGAATAAGTGAAAGCAATCGGATAAAACCTGCTTCGCCGTATGCTGGAGCAAAATTAGCTGCAGAAAATATGGTGTTATCTTACTATTATGCTTATGATCTCCCCGTGACAATTGTTCGGCCATTTAATACGTATGGACCTTATCAAAAAACAGGTGGAGAAGGAGGAGTAGTTGCTATATTCATTAAAAATAAATTAGAAAATAAGAACTTAAAAATATATGGAGATGGAACACAAACCCGTGACTTATTATATGTTGAGGATTGTGCTAAGTTTGTCGTTGATGCAGGATATTCAGATAAGGCTAATGGTGAAGTTATCAACGCCGGTCTCGGGAAAGATATAAGTATTAATAGCTTAGCAAAACTAATCGTAGAAGATGATTCAAGAATCACGCATGTTGAGCATATTCATCCACAAAGTGAAGTTCCTATGTTGCTTTGTGATTCTACTAAAGCTTACGAATTGCTTAAATGGGAAGCAAAATACAGTCTGGAAGAAGGAATAAAGATGACTGAGCAGTGGATTAAAACTACTAATCTAATATAAAAGGAAGGACATAAATTGAAAATGATTAATGAGAAAATAGCACTTTATGGTGGTGAACCAATACGGAATTCTTATCTACCTTATGGAAAACAATGGATTGATGAGGAAGATATTAAAAGCGTGAAAGCCGCTCTTCAGAGTGACTTTTTAACAACCGGTCCTATTCTATCTAAATTTGAAGAAAAAATCGCTAGATATGTGAAAGTAAAGCATGCAGTTGCATTCTCTAGTGGTACGGCAGCTTTACATGCTGCCTGTTTTGCTGCTGGTATTAAAAAAGGCGATGAAGTAATAACAACCCCTATGACATTTGCCGCTACTTCAAACTGCATTTTATATATGGGCGGTATTCCAGTATTTGCTGATATAAATCCTCAAACATATAATATCTCTTCTAAATCTGTAAAAAGTCTTATAACCAACAAAACAAAAGCGATCATCACGGTTGATTTTACAGGTCAACCTGCTGAATATGAAGAATTAGTCTCTATAGCAGAAGATCATGGAATAATTATCATAGGTGATGCTGCTCATGCGTTAGGTGCTAGCTATAAAGGGAAAAGTGTTGGCTCTATCACTGATATGACTATGTTTAGCTTTCATCCTGTCAAACATATTACAACAGGAGAAGGTGGTATTATTACGACCGATGATGATGAATTTTATCAACAATTAATAGATTTTAGAACACATGGTATCACACGTGATGCTAAAAGGTTAATGAACAAAGGAGAGTCTTGGTATTATGAAATGCATGAGCTGGGTTTTAATTATCGAATGACAGATATCCAAGCAGCACTGGGACTAAGTCAAATTAATAAGTTGCAAAAGTTTATTGAAATTAGAAGAAATTATGCAGACAGATACAACAAAGCTTTCAAGGATATAGATGAAATTATAATACCTTTTCAACATGAAGATAGTAATTCAAGTTGGCATTTATATATTATAAGGTTGAATATTAATATGTTGAAAACAGACCGCGATGAAATATTTAAAGCATTACAAAAAGAAAATATCGGTGTAAACGTTCATTATATTCCTGTTTATTTGCATCCTTATTATCAAGAATTAGGTTATGAGAAAGGGTTATGTCCCCAGGCTGAAAGCGTCTTTCAAGAAATCATTACACTTCCTTTGTTTCCAGCAATGTCAGATAATGACTTGGATGATGTAATAAAAGCGGTAAAAAAGGTGATTGCTTATTATTCCTTTAATTGAGGTGGTAAAAAATGAAAATAGTAGGAATAATTCAGGCTAGAATGGGTTCATCAAGATTACCTGGAAAAGTACTTAAACAAGTACTGGATAAACCTCTTCTAAGCTATCAATTAGAACGAGTATATAAATCTAAATATCTAAATGATGTTTTAGTTGCTACAACTGACAATCCAATAGATAACGACATCGTTTCTTTATGCGAGAAATTAGAAATGCCTTATTTTAGAGGACCTGAGGAAGATGTGTTAAAAAGGCTATATATGGCTGCACGCCATGTCGATGCAGACATCGTTGTTCGGTTAACTGGAGATTGTCCGATTATCGACCCAGTGTTAATTGACAAAGTGATTAAAGTGTACAATTTGGATGAAACTGAGCTTCGTTATGTGTCTAATACAATAAAGAGGACTTATCCAAGGGGGATGGATGTAGAAGTATTTTCTGTAGAAAGCTTACAGGAAGCATATGAAAAAGCAAAATTAAAATCTGACAGAGAGCATGTAACTCGATACATGCGAGAGCATCCAGAGAAATTTTCATTAGTAAACATTTCAGAAAATATAGACTACAGTTATCACCGTTGGACCGTTGATACAGTAGAGGATTTTGAACTTATTAAAAAGATTATTGAAGCATTATATCCTCAAAAAAAGAACTTCACTATGGAAGACACGATCCGGTTGTTAGAGGCGAATCCAAGTTGGCAACGGATAAATTCTCATATTCAACAATATAAAGTGTGAGTATATGAATATCTTTATCAGAACAGACGGTTCTAATCAAATTGGAACTGGTCATGTGATGAGATGCCTAGTGTTAGCAAGTGAACTTTGCAATGTTAATGTGAATGTGAATGTTTCCTTCATTTGTAGGAGTTTAACTGGAAATTTGGTAGATTATATTGAGGATAATGGATTTAAGGTATATAAGTTACCTGATCCATGGCATAAAAATAAGAAAGACAAGGATTGTTCTCATCTTGAGTGGCTAAGACAAAACTGGACAACTGATGCGAAACAAACAATGGAGGTTCTTACAAAAGAACCTAAGGTAGATTGGCTAATCCTTGATCACTATTCATTTGATCAAAACTGGGAAAGTGCAGTTCAAACCTGTGTTGACAAATTAATGGTGATTGATGATTTGGCAAATCGTTTACATGATTGCCACTTACTCTTAGATCAAAACTTATATCGCAATAGGAGAGGTCGTTATGGACATAAGATTTCTGACAGTGTAATTACTTTACTAGGACCGAAATATCTATTATTAAGAAGTGAATTTAAAAATAAAGAATTAAATAGAAAAAGAACTGGATCTGTTGAACGCATCTTAGTTTCTTTCGGTGGGGCGGATCCTACAAATGAGACATTAAAAGTTTTAAGAGCCATAAATCAAATTAATAGAACAGAAATAAGTATTGATGTGGTACTGGGGCACTCTAGTCAACATTATCAAATGGTTAGAGATTATTGTCAAACAATGAAACAAGTAACACTTCATTTTCAAATTGATTATATAGCTAAATTAATGTCGAAGGCGGATTTAGCAATTGGAGCTGGGGGTAGTACAACATGGGAAAGGTGCTATTTATGTTTACCTACAATAACTATTGAAACTGCTGATAATCAATCAGAAATTCTAACTTATTTAGATGAATTAGGTGCAATAAGACATCTAGGAGTAAATCAAATGGTAAGTGAAGAAAAAATAGTAGATACACTGAATAATATCATCAGTTGCCCAATTGTGATTCAAAAGATGTCGGAAAATTGCAAAATAATTATGAAAGAATATGAGCATTACTCAGTAGTGAATCAATTGATGAAGGGTGTATAACGAATGTTAAACATAAATAATTATCAGTTGAAGCCGATCACCAAAAATGATTTAGAGGTTGTTTATCAATGGCGAAACTCGGAGCATATAAAAAAATGGATGTACACTGATCACCATATTAGTTGGGAAGAACATGATCAATGGTACAGAAATATAAGTAATGATCCAAGTCAAAAAGTAATGATATTGTATAACATTGACCACCCTTTAGGAGTGGTCAATGTTTCAAATATAAACATCGAGCACTCTCGATGTTATTGGGGATTTTATATAGGTGATAAGAATACAATTAAAGGGGTCGGTACCATTTTAGGAATTTTGGCGTTAGATGAAATTTTTAATAATATAGGTCTACGTAAAGTTTGCTCGGAAGTAATTGCTACGAATACGCATAGTTATCATTACCATCAAAAACTGGGCTTTATAGAGGAAGGTAGACACATTGATCATGTTTCTAAAAACCAACAATTTCATGATGTAATATCAATGGCTTTATTTTCAAAAACATGGTTAGATATTAAACCAGAATTATTGGAAAAATTGAGAGGAGTATAATAAATGGAAGAAATTAATATAGACGGAAGGAAAATTGGGAAGGCGCATCCTCCGTTTCTCATTGCCGAAATGTCAGGAAACCATAATCAGTCTTTGGATAGAGCTCTTAAAATAGTCGAGGCGGCTTCAAAATCTGGAGCTAATGCTGTAAAGATACAAACGTACACGCCTGATACCATGACTTTGAATGAAACAAAAAAAGAATTTATGATACAGGATTCGAATAGTCACTGGAATAATAAATCATTATATAATTTATACAAAGAAGCATACACTCCTTGGGAATGGCATGAAGCAATTTTTAGCCGTTGTAAGGAATTAGGTATGGTTGCGTTCAGCTCCCCGTTCGATGAAACAGCAGTTGATTTTCTAGAATCATTAGATGTTCCATGCTATAAAATTGCTTCTTTTGAGAATAATGACATTCCGTTAATAAAAAAAATTGTATCTACAGGAAAACCTATTATTATGTCTACAGGAATGGCTACTGTAGCTGAATTATACGAGTCAGTCAATATTGCAAAGGAAGCGGGTTGCAATGAATTAGTATTATTAAAGTGCACAAGCACATATCCTGCAACACCTGCAAACACAAACATTAAGACTATACCACACATGGAGGAGTTGTTTGATGTACAGGTAGGATTGTCCGACCATACTTTGGGTAATGGTGTTGCTGTAGCAAGTGTTGCTCTTGGTGCTACAGTAATTGAAAAGCATTTTACCTTATCAAGAGAGGAAGGCGGTGTGGATTCTAGCTTTTCCATGGAGCCTTCAGAAATGGAGTTATTAGCTATTGAATTAAAGCAATCATGGCAAGCCTTGGGCAAAGTGGTTTATGGTCCAACAAAAAATGAAAAATCTTCCTTGCGATTCAGACGGTCGATTTATGTTTCAAAAGATATAGACGAAGGAGATTATTTTACGAAAGAAAATCTAAGAGTCATAAGACCTGGGTATGGTCTACCTCCAAAGTATTATGAACAAATGATAGGTAAGCAAGTACGAAAAGACCTGAAAGCTGGCACCCCTTTAACTTGGGATAGTTTCTGAGGTAATAATTCACAAATTAATTTTGCTACTCTGACAAAATTTTGAACTAAAATTGTTTCGTGGGCACGTTTCCTTAAAGTTCATAAGAATTTACAGTGTTAACAAGTATCGCATCGAGTAAAAGAGGGGGGATACTGATGCGATCAGAACATAAGAAAGATAATTCCACGTTAAAAAAATCTGAAGCCTCTAATCACATTTCCATTCCAATTACGAAGAGCATGATGGACTTTATGTTGAAGTATAAAACTCCAAAAGGTATAGATGCTTTACATGTCATCTTGCATAACGGTTTCATAGAACTCTCAGGCATAGCTACAAAAAAGTTAGTGAAAATACCGTTTAATATTAAGTTAAAACCTATAAAAACAGAACATCGAAAAATATATTTTGAAATTTTAGAATTAAAACCAGTAAATCTAAAGTGGTTAAATAAGCTAATTTTTCAGAAGCCTCCGATTTTATCGTACAATGACGTGGTGATAATGGATTTAAATGGTATAAAGCGTTTAAGGACTCTTCCTTATGGCACAATCAGTGACCTTGAAGTGAAAGAAAACTTTATCTGGTGCCATGTAGATTTAAAGTGATGTCAAACACCTACATTGACAACTAATTTTCTTACATGGTACATTTATCTTGAATTAAAGATATTTCTTAAACCATTCTTTTTTTATAGTTCAAATATACAAGCAATTTACGGAGGAAAAAATATGAATCAATTAAAGGGCATTCACCATGTCACAGCAATTACAAGTAGTGCAGAGAAAAACTATGATTTTTTTACGTATATTTTAGGGATGCGACTAGTTAAGAAAACCGTCAACCAGGATGACATTCAAACATATCATTTATTTTTTGCAGATGATACTGGTAGTCCTGGTACGGATATGACATTCTTTGATTTTCCAGGTATTCCAAAGGGGGTACACGGAACAAATGAAATATCCAAAACATCTTTTCGTGTGCCAAGCGACAAAGCACTAGATTATTGGGTAAAACGCTTTGATCGTCTTGAAGTAAAACATACTGGCATTAAAGAACAATTTGGCAAAAATACATTGTCTTTTGAAGATTTTGATGAACAGCAGTATCAGCTTATTTCAGATGAAAAAAATGAGGGTGTTGAATCAGGAACACCATGGCAAAAAGGTCCAATCCCCTTAGACTATGCAATAACAGGTTTAGGTCCAATTTTCATCCGGATTCAAAACTTTGATTACTTTAAAGAAATGATGGAAAAAGTACTTCAATTTAAAGAGATTGGTAAAGAGGGTTCTTTTCACTTATTTGAAGTTGGAGAAGGAGGAAATGGTGCACAAGTCATTGTGGAACATAACGTTATGCTACCTCCTGCACAACAAGGTTTTGGCACTGTCCATCACGTTGCTTTTCGAGTGGAAGATCGTGCAGCATTAGATGAATGGGATGAGTGGTACAGAAAATTTGGGTTCCAAACTTCTGGTTATGTTGATCGCTTCTTTTTCAAGTCGTTGTACACACGTGTAGCTCCACAAATCTTGTTTGAGCTTGCAACAGATGGTCCTGGTTTTATGGGAGATGAGCCTTATGAAACATTAGGGGAAAAGCTTTCCTTACCACCATTCTTAGAGCCAAAGCGTGAAGAAATTGAAAACTATGTTCGACCAATTGATACAGTGAGAAGCACGAAGGAATTTAAAAAAGAATAGTTAGCGGCATTAGTACAATGTAGATATAGAACGAAACTACAAAAAGACCAAATTTCTTAAAAAATACTCAAAACAGGGTATTCTATATGAGATTTGGTCTTTTTTTATTTTGCGATTTTGCTAAGCTTCTGTGTTTGATAAAACGATTGTTTTAAAGTGAGATAGTTGTTTATATAGTAATTCTGGAATAAAAGCGTACCTTTTAATTAGAATAATGTGTATATTACGGTTTAAATAGGAGTTGACCAAATGTACACGTTCTTAAAGAAGATAGTTTTTGCTGTATGCTTCCTTTTATTTTGTGCAATACAACCGGAAATCACAGTTATTGCGCAACCGGAAGAATTACCTAACTTAGAGGATGGATCCGAATATAAAGAGCGAATAAAAAATCCTGTATCCAATATTGTATTGCAACAAAGGTACCCTGAGGCGGTTGTATTAAGCGGCTCGCCAACTGATAATACAGTCGCCTTAACATTTGATGATGGGCCAGATCCTCGCTTTACACCACAAATTCTTGATGTATTAAAAGAATATGATGTAAAAGCTACTTTTTTTCTATTGGGATCTAGAGCAGCAGCCTTTCCGGATTTAGTACAGCGAATCCAAGATGAGGGGCATGTCATAAGTAACCATACTTATTGGCATCCGAACTTGGTGGAACAAGCCGATATTGGGGTATTAGAGAATGAAGTTACAAGAACCGAGAATGAATTGGCAGAGCAAATAGGATATAAGACAAAGTTGTTTCGTGCTCCATATGGATTCTTATATGATGAGTTAGTGGAAAAACTCGCAGTTATGAATTACTCGGTAGTGGGATGGTCTGTGGATTCATTAGACTGGCAGGAGTCTCCTCCAGAAGAAATTGCATATAATGTACTAAATAATATACATCCTGGCGCTATTATTTTGATGCATGACGGAGCAGAATGGGAAGGTGATCGAACCAATACCATTAAATCACTACGTCAAATTATACCTGCATTACAAGAACAAGGTTTTGCCTTTGAAACCGTTCCAGAGTTATTAAATATTCCTTATAAAAAATGATTGGTAAAGATGTCGATTTAGTAAGCTCGGCATCTTTTTCATTTTTACTACGCGATAAATCAAAACCTAGCTTAATTCAGAGAATTTAGGAAATATATGTTAAAATAAGAAAAGAACTTGTGAATTACTATTAGCAGGAGTGGTTTTATTGAGCAACGGTAAATCAAAAAAAGTCTTAAGAATCGTAACTAACATCATACTTGTTATAATTTTAATCGGTGCTACACAAATGTTTTTTGATAACAATTATCATAATGATCACTATGGATGGCTATTTATTTTAGCTTTTTGGATGGTTCGATGCCTATACGAATTTATTATTAATATACAAGATGGCAATAAGAAATCGGCAGTATTCGATTTAGCATTATTAATTGTTGCTTCCTACTTTTTTATTAGTGGAATCGATTATTTATAACGCACTAGAAAATCATGAGAAATGTCCATATATAGTATTAAAGCGCAAGAGATTTGATTATTACATATGTCCAAAGCCGTATTAACAGATTAATATGAAACCTATCATCCTGCCATAACGTAGAAATAGGAGAGAATTACTTATATATCGTTAAGTAGGGGAGTGAATTTGTGTCGTTAAAAAAATTCAAACAAATGATCTCAGAGAATATATTATTGAAAATTTTGCTATCCATTATCATACTTGGATTGGCATTTTTATATTGTAAATCATTTTTCTCCTATGGTATTTATTTTGGTCATGATCAAGTATTTTTGAAAAAGAAAGAAACAGTATCTGAGATACAATATATTGGGGATAACTGGCGTGGAAATTATCAGATTACGATTAAAGGTGAGAAAAATGACCGAGCTAGTGCAGATGTAACGTATGAACTTCCCAATAATATTAAGAGAGACTTTAAAATTAAACTCAAAGATGCTAATAACTGGGAAAAGGGAATTGAGAATATTGAGAATGAAAATGGAAAGATAGTATTGTCCGAAAATGGTCAAATCGTTGATGAACCAATCGTGGATATTGGTTTTGAAGAATATGGAGAATCCCCATATACGGACGATTACCAAGTGCCATTGAGAAGTATCGAAGACTTAGTTATTGGTGCTGAGGATAGAATACGCGGAGAAGTAACACTGGTGATTATAGCTTTTTTCATTTTTATATACACAGCAATTGACTACAAGTTTCCTTTACTTTTCTTTAAACTTAGTAATTTTCTCGAAGTAAGAGACCCGGAACCACATGACTTTTACCTATTCATGCAAAGACTTTCATGGTATATGTTTCCCATAATTGGATTGATTATATTAGTCCTGGCACTATACTGGGCTATAATAATGTAGTTTAATAACATAATGGCCGTGGAAGGGGGGCAGAATTTTCTGAGCTTTTTGTACTTCTTCCATCATCTTTCTTAAAAAAACATACCCTTTCTTAAGAATTAAAAAGCCAACGGATCGTTATTATCAAAGGCGATTGTTGGCTTTAGGTCATTGTATTATTAGTCCAGTTCTAACTCTCCACCTTTAAATTCCATAGAATTATCAATTTGATCGATTGGAAAAATAAATGTCCATGGCATACTAGTGTGAGGAGGAATTTCTAAGGCTGGTATTGAAAAAATATGATTAGCGATGGTTGCTTCGTTACTTATATAACTAAGCTTTGTTTTAGTAAAAGACAGGACCTGCTTACTTGTGTTATGTATAATAACAGTAACCAGTAAGTCTCCTTTATGATTTTTCGCCTCTCGCAATGGAGTGAAGTAAGGAAACTCAGAAGTAGATAATAATTCTGAAAAGATATTTTCTATGTGTATTCGATCTTTTTCCGCTATTTGTTTTTGCCATGACTTTTCAAATAAGAGTTTCTGCAATATATTTCACCTCTTTATTAGTGGTTTAGTTTAAATAATGCTTTTAGTAGTCGAACAAGTATTCTAATCTTATTACAGTTGGGTAAAAGAAGTCAAAATTGTATGGTAGAAATGCAGACATACCCATAGAATGAACTAAAGGGGGAAGATACATGACAAATAATTGGGATTCTGCAATACAATCTCTTTCCCAAATAACGATCTACTCAAATCCAAACAATGAACCAGTCACCATACAAGGTAGTTCTGATGAATTACGATGTGTTGGGGTTGGAACAGATGCAGCGGTGTTTCAATCCATTCATGTGCCTGCATATGCTTTTAAGCTGTATGCAGAGGATCGATTATCAAAAATAGAAGTGGAAAGAGAAGTATACCGATTAATAGGTGATTCTGATTACTTTTCTACATGTTATGCTTCCTACAAACGATTCCTTGTATTGAGTTATGAAGAAGGACATACGTTATATGATTGTCTATTACAAGGGATCCATATTCCAGAACAAGCAATTGAAGATGTAGAACGAGCGAGAGATTACGTAAGAAGCGTCAACTTAAACCCGCGCGACATCCATTTAAAAAATATTCTTTTACAAAACGGCAAAGCAATGATACTTGACGTATCGGAGTATGTAAAACCCGGAAATGATTATCGCTGGGAACATCTGAAAAAAGCATATGATGATTACTATCACTTGATTGATAGCAAGTCTGTTCCATTTTGGTTATTAGAGACGATTAGAAAATGGTATAACCATTGGAATAAGTATGCATCGTCCTTTGAAGATTTTATGAAATATGTGTTAAAACATACAACATTTAAAAAATAAACTAGGAAACTAGTACCCTTTTAATCCAGTAAAGTTAGAATTATGTATAGTAAATGGTTTATAATATTAGTAATATTCCTACTATTTATTATTTTACTTAAAATTAAATGTCCTTGTAGTCATTGGAGTGAATCATATTGAAACTATTAAAGCTTCCCATGCATTTTTTATTCGGAATCATAGGGATCATCTTTATTTCCTGTACACCAGTTCTTTTTCAGAATGGATTTGAATTTTCAATTACAAAATACTTACAAAGTGTTTGGTCTACAATAAAGTCCTTTGTTACGCCATCAGAGTGGTACTTTATACAGTTTATTGGTGGGCGTGAGGTAGAGAAGCCTATACTGTCCTATTTATTTGATAATTATCTTTATACGATGACCGTGTTGTTATCAGCAATTGCAATTGCTATTATTGTTGGCTTTATGTTAGCAGTTATAGCTTTTCAATTGCCATCAATATTTAAAAAAACAATCTTACGTGTTCTTTATTTACTAGAAGCTTTTCCTGATGTTCTTTTTATTTTTTTACTACAATTGTTTATCGTCTGGTTTTATAAATCATACGACGTGCTATTATTTGGCTTTGCTACGTTAGGGGATGAGAAGGTGTATGTATCACCTATTCTATCGTTAGCGATCGTTCCAACGGTACTCTTTTTGAAAATTACGTTTCTTTTGTTAGAAGAAGAGTGGACTAAAGATTATGTTCAGTTAGCCAAAAGTAAGGGGTTTAGTAAATTTTCCATTCTTATGCGGCACTGTGTCCGTAATATAAAACATCAATTATTTATACAATCCAAACCTATTATATGGATTACGCTTTCTGCCTTATTAATTATCGAATATTTACATAACTTTCAAGGCATTATCCGTTTAGTTACTACGGATTCGCGTCCCTTTATTTTTGCAGTGGGCCTAACTTTAATTTTCACTCCATTCTACATCATCTTTAATTGTTTAGAACTATTACTTAACATAAATGACAAACGATTTCATGACGATAATGCAAAATTATACAGACAGATCACGTTATTTTCTCGTATCAAAGTAAACAATAGTGTCATTAACAATCGCAAAGTAAAGGCAAAACAATTTAGTGAAACATTTTTATCATTATGTAGAAAACCAAAATTTGTTTTGAGCATCATTTTTTTACTTGGGTTAACAGTGTTTAGCTTTTTATATGATGTTTTAAAACAACAACCAATAGCTAAAGTCGAAATGTTTCGCGATGACTCAGGCGAGTTGCATGGTCCACCTCATCCACCGGGATTCTTTTTATTGGGATCGGATGCATATGGTTATTCTGTTTTAGATATGTTAATCGTCGGGGCGAAATATACGATCCTTTTTGCAGCGCTTATTGCATTCCTGCGAATATTGCTAGGTTATGTTTGTACGATTCCTTATATGTTTTGGCTAGGACGTGGCGCCAAACAAATGATCAATAAAGTTGCGGATGGTATGCAGTTTTTACCATTAACATTAATTGCTTACATCTTATTAGCACGGGTAGTGATTTTCGGTAGCAATGCTAGACCATTAGCAGAATCTCAAATTGTTCCTAATCTAATTTTAACAGTGCTAATTCTTACGGTCGTTGTTATACCTGTCATCCTAAATAATCTTGGAAGTGAAGCAAATGAGTTATTAAAAAGTGACCATATACAATCTGCAATTGTACTCGGTGCAAGTCGCAGCGGGATTTTCTTTAAACATATTACGCTTCACTTATTTCCTAAGATGATTTATTTATTTGGCCAACAAATGGCACAAGTATTGCAAACGTTTATTCATTTAGGGGTGTTTGGGATTTTCTTAGGGGGAGGTCTTGCTGGTACGACGTATCCGTTTAAGCCACCTCAATCATTGTTAAATGATTGGACCTATTTCTTTACCTATTTAAGAGAAGTAATTTCTTCTAATCAGTATTGGTTGATTGTTCCGGTGCTCATTCTTTATATTGGATTAATCTTGTCCATTCAAGGCTTAACAAAGAGTATGATTGAAGACCAACAAAGTAAAATTGGTGTTTATCAAAAATTGCCAATCAGACGAAAGAAAAAAAGACAGAATCATTATTCTACATCACCAATAGATCCACAACAAGAGCTATTCGTCTATACTCGAAATATTCATCAATGATAATATAACAACTGAAAACTAACTGTACAAATGTTTAGAATATAATGTGAATCAGTAATAGTATTGACATAAGCAGTGCTATTTTGTTAAATTTATCCTTGCCATTATATGAAGAAACGAGCGTATAGTTGTTCTCACATAAGAAGAAATTATACGATTTCAAGAAATATTTAACTCGTTCCAATAAAAGGGACGAGTTTTTTTATTGGAGAAACAGACAAAGACGGATTAAATCGAACGGAAAGTCAAATACTAGGTAATTGTGATAGATACATAATTCAAAGTTACTTATATTTTATGGGAGGGATAAGTATGATGATGAAAAATTTAATTGTTATCGGTGGGTCATTAATTATAGCATTTGCATTTAACTTCTTCCTTGTCCCTTATGGAATATTAAGCAGTGGTGTAAGTGGTATTGCTATATTATTTGGGTTATTAACTCCTTTTAACATTGGTTTCTTAAATTTAGTGCTTAACTTGCCCTTATTAATATTAGGTTTTATCAAGCTAGGAAAAGAAATTACGATTAATACGATAACATGCGTTGTTTCGCTTTCCATGTTTTTGTATGCTATTCCAGTGGCACCGATTTCAGATAATATTTTGTTATCAACGATCTTTGGTGGTGTAATAGGCGGAGTAGGTATTGGTATCATTTTAAAGTATTCAGGTTCCTCTGGTGGCTTAGATATCATTGCCATCATCATCTCAAGAACGAGTAATGTTAGTGTAGGGCTACTTTTAACGGGAATGAACGGTGTGATTGTCCTTATCTCTGGAACAGTCTTTAGCTGGGATATTGCACTATACACGCTTTTATCGATTTACTTAACTGGTAAGATGATTGATACGATTCATACTAACCATATAAAACTCACGATGCAAATAGTGACATCAAACGGCGAACCAATCCGACAGGAGCTATTGAGCTCAATTTATAGAGGCATAACGATCATGGATGGATATGGGGGATATACACAAGAGAAGAAGCATATCTTAATGATGGTTGTGACGAGGTACGAAACAATTAAGATAAAAGAAATAGTTCGTAAACATGATAAAAAAGCGTTTATCAATATTTATGAGACAGTGGAAGTAGACGGAGAATTTGCGAGAAATTAACTATAGGACGAACGTGTATTTTAAACACGTTCGTTTTTGTGTGATTATATAAGACGAAAGTTATTGTTATTTCTAACATTTTTTATACTGGCCACATTTCTTCAGGGTTTAATTCATAAATGCTATTTTCTCTAAACATAAATCTACACATGATAAACTCTCTACGTATGGTTGCAAAATCTTCATGAAATTGTTTAATATGCTCATTTATTTCTGGTTCACTGTACCTTTGTCCTTTCTTTAACCCCTTTAACATGTGTTCTAAAATAATAAGTTTTTTCTTCCGTTGTGCAGGAATTGTTTTTAACTTTCCGTTTTCACCAAAAAAGTTATTGATGACTTTAAATTTCTCTTCATTATCTACTTGGAACGGTTTCATTTCCTTTTCATCTCCTATACGTAAAATTGCCTTTGCAGCAAATTCAAGTTTCTTTTCATCTAAATGAAAGTAAATTGTGTTTTTGTCTCTACGTTGATAAACAATTCCTATTTCTCGTAGCTTATTAACATGGTGTGAAATAGTCGGTGCCGTAAGTCCTAACTTTCCAGCAATGGCCTGACCGTGAAGAGGTCCTTCTTTTAACAACGCAATGATCTTTATTCTAGTCTTATCACCAATTGTTTTGTGGAAGTTCACTATTCGATCCAATTGCATAAACTTCACCTCCTAAGATGGATATCTAATTAGATTATAATCTAATTAGATATCCATGACAATACATATGGGGTTTAGAATATAAGGAAGTAATCTATTCTGATTCTAACAAGAAGAAAAAAGGGGAAACAATTGGAATTTTATGCTAATATTTAGATATTATGTAACAGCACGAAGGACAGAGATTTTCATGACCACATCACAATCCAGGCGTTGGTTAGCGATGGTGCTACACAAGTTAACGAGACAATAAATGTTCATACCATTGATCATAATTGAATCTAATAGTGTGTTGGAAAGGGAGGAGGAGGTACTGTGGAGTTTATAATAGTAATTGGTATAATTATTATTACAGTTAGCTGTTTATCCATTGATGGAAAAATGAAAAAAACGATAGAACAAAACGATGAAATAATTGAATTATTAAAACAAGGAAAAGATAAATAAAGTAAATTTATAGGTTACTAGGACTTATTAGAAGCTTACATAAATATTTGAAAAGACTAACTAGAGAATTTCCTAACATATAAAGTTACGCGACACTATGAAAAGTGATCAAGTTACTTAAAAACAGAGATTGATTTTTAGAGAATGTGTTTAATGAATGACTGTGTGCCATTATAAAGTATTCCTAATAATACGGTAAGTAATTGCTAATGGAAAATAATTTTGAGATATTCGTTGCAATAGATTTCGAGGGAACCAAAATTATGATCATAATATATTGGCTCTTTTGGTTCCTATAAAACTTAGTCCTGTAATCGAAAAAAATATCTAGCAAGGCGAGAGTATTAGTTTATCATCATGGTTAAGAGGGATGAATGGTTATGTTAGTTAATGGAGATGATTTTATAGTACATATATTAACAATTTAGATTATTACGTAAAATATAAATTTGACGTAATAAAGAAGGAATTTGAAAATAGGGCGTCGAATATATACAACTAGAGGTGAAAATTATGGTAAATCAATCACAACAAAACCATTACAAGAAGCTACAGCAACTACTTACAGAATTACCTTGGTACGTTGAGGAATATATCGATCACAAACGTCGCAAACTTTCTCCGGCATCCTTACTTAATTACGCACATGACTTTAAGATCTTTTTTAACTGGATTATTACGGAGAATTTATATACTGGTCATATGAAAGACATTCCTTTAGATTTAATAGAAAAATTAACGGTGCAGCAAGTTGAATCGTTTTTAAACGCTTTAAAATATGAATTACATAATAAGGATATTACAGTAAATCGTAAGCTATCTGCCTTAAAGTCGCTATTTAACTACTTGCAAAACATCGCAGAAACACGTGACTTAGAACCTTATCTTAGTCGTAATGTTATGGCCAAAATCGAGTTTAATGAGCTCAAAGAGTCTATGGAAACAACAGCAAACAAAATGGAAGGAAAAATTCTTCTAGGTGATGAGTACGAGAACTTCCGAAGGTTTATTGCCATGGATTATGGTGAGTTAGTGAAAGATAATAAGAAACTAGAAAACTTTTATGCGATGAACCAGGAGCGCGATACTGCGATCGTTTCGTTGATTTTAGGCTCCGGATTACGTCTTTCTGAGCTCGTAAATCTGGATTTAGACGATATTGACTTTAGTAAGTTCACAGCAAGAGTTATGCGTAAAGGTAATAAAGAACAATATGTTTTCTTTAGTAAAATTGCCATGGATGACTTACAACAATACTTAAAGATTAGAGAAAAACGATACAAAGTTGAAAGCAATAATAAAGCACTATTTGTTGCTGCCGCTATGGGACCAAAAGGCAAAACAAGACGCCTAACTCCACGATCTGTCGAGAAAATGATCGAAAAATACGCAAAAGCATTCGGGAAACCCTCCCTCTCTGTCCATAAATTAAGACACTCTTTTGCGACAAGATATCACTCAGAGATCAATGATGTCCCAAAACTACGAAGACAACTGGGCCATTCATCGATACAAACAACAATGATTTACACACACATACGCAATGATGACTTAAAAAGTGCTGTGGATCGGATGGATATGCCAAAGGATGAATAAATTTATTTATCAAGATATGAGGAGTAATTAGAATGTGGAAATTAGTAAATGGTAATTTAATTCAAACTACAGATGAATCGAGAGTTAAATTTAGAACAAACATAAGTAAGGCTATTATAGAACATTTAAATGAACTTGCTAAACAACATTATACACACCCGAATTATCTACTTGAAAGTGGCTTGCAGCAAGTATTAGCTCAAGGTGTAATCGACTATAATAAGAAAAACAGGCCTAAGGATCGGATTCAATATAAAACCACGTATGATAAGGAATTATTAGACCAGGTGAAAGCATTTGCTAAAGAACATTCCCTTTTCATTAATGATGTCATTGAATATAGTGTGGAGCATATCGATTTTAACAACATTAAGAAAAGTGGTCATAAACATCGCATTGAGAAAGCTTAATGCGTTTTTATAATAACGCCCCGAACATAATATATATTATAGGAAGTTAATATAAAAATTGTCTCATTATCTCATTGATTAAGTATTCTTATGATATTGAGACGAATTAAAAATAATAGTATTTTTTTTAAGTGTTTAGAGTCTTTATATAAAAAATGAATTGCTAAGCCCAATTATTTCTCTCTAAATAGATTATACCTGTCATATTGACACTAGTTCTCTTCCCTATTCAATAACTTCAATGACAATACTTCCATAAAGTTTCTTTCCAATGTATGCGTCCAAGCGCCAATTCCCAGTTTTTGGAACAGTTATAAGGGCCTATCTTAACTGTATCTTTTAAATGGATAAGTTTGTGTACATCTTTGTGTAGGATCATTAAGTTATGAAACATGTCAGTTCCACCAATTGTAATGGGTTAAGTATCTCTCCCCTAGTTACTTTGTTGTATTATCTCTCTTTATTTTAAGTGAGTATATTCACAAACTCTTAATTTTCTAACAAAACTTGAATATCTTTAACAAAAACTGCATTTCCAGTAATCTGAACATCAAATGATTCACTATTTTTTGAAACCCGCACTACAACCTGACCATCTTTTTCAACTTCATGACCCTGTTCAACTATAAGATTCAGAGGTTCTATAAAACTATTTTTTATGTATTTTGCATAAAAAGCCCCCATTACTCCTGAAGCAGTACCAGTAACTACATCTTCAATAGTACCTGAATAGGGTGAAGAGAAGTGACGAGCGTGCATATCGGCTTTAGAATCATATGTTTCCAGACAAAAAGGATGAACAGATGATTTAGGCATTTCCTTTAAAATTTTAGGAAATTGCTTATTATTCGGTACCATTTTTTGAAAAGCACTAAGCTGTTTTATCGGTATTAGCAAAGTCCAAGTACCTGTACTTCCATAAAGTATAGGTAAATCAGCATGAAGGTCAGATTCTTTTAATCCTATTGAGTTCGCTAATTCCTCTTTTGAACCTGTAAATTCCTTGAATTGGGGAGAAGCCTGTTTCATCTTAATAAACATTTCACTTTTAACAGATGCGTTAATTTTAATCGGTAGAATGCCTGCGTTTGTTTCAATTGTTATCTCTTTTTTATCTCCCAATAACCCCTTACTTTTTAATGCATAAACAGTTGTCATTGTTGCATGACCACATAAATTCATTTCATGACCTGGTGTAAAAAATCGAATTCTAAGGTCAGCTACATCTGATTTAACTGGAAATGCTGTCTCATTAAAGCCAACTTTGAAAGCAATTTCTTGCATTTCTACATCTGTCAATTCATCACCGCTTAAAACTACTCCCGCAGGATTTCCCTTGTCAGGCTCTTTACCAAAAGCATCATAATGATAAACCGTTATCGACTTCATAACCAATTCCCCCTAAGTTCAAAATATACTTTTCATTATTTTACCATTTCTATTTAATTTCTTGGTCAAAAATAGTCCTATCTAAATAAAAAATAAGTGTTTCTACTTGTACCAGAAACACCACCTTTTTCCACTCATTGTTTAATTAACCTGTCACTTTAACACAATCGAAGCTGTCGCATCGACAACTCCTTGTTCAACTCTTGCACCCTTTAGCATAAGTGCAACAATTCAGATAACACGAAAACGATGCCGATTCAGGCATCGTTCCTGTTAATATAGCTTCTCATTATTGCATTTCTAGCTATTTCTCTATCATCGAAATGAATTGTGTTATTTTTTAATATTTGATATTTCTCGTGACCTTTACCAGCGATAATTACAACATCATTTGAAGTAGCAACTTTTATAGCTTTATAAATAGCCTCTTCTCTATTTACTATTAATTCATATTGTAATGAATGAGAATCCTTCATACCTTTTTCTATGTCTTTTATAATATAATCAGGATCTTCTGAACGAGGATTATCAGAAGTTACAATTACATAACTACTGTATTTGCTAGCGATTTCTCCCATAATTGGTCGTTTATTTTTGTCTCTATCCCCTCCACAACCAAATACAGTTATTACTTTTCCTTTTGTAAACTCTTTAAGTGTTTTTAATACATTATCAAGAGCATCAGGTGTATGAGCATAATCAACTATCACAAGGAAATCTTGACCCCCATCCACTATCTCCATCCTGCCATTAATACTTGTTAACTTGGTTAGACTATTTTTGATATTTTGAAGAGGTATTCCTTCAACTAAAGCTGCCGTGATTCCAGCTAAAGCGTTATAAACATTAAACCGCCCCACTAATTGAAGAACTATTTCAATATTTCCTTTAAAGGAATTAAGTGAAAACCGGATTCCTTTTGAAGTCATGGAGATATTATTTGCGGACACATCAGCTATATTGTTGATTCCGTAGGACAAAACCTCTGCCGAAGTTAAATTTCTAAAATACTCAAAACTTTGGTCATCTGCATTAAGAATAGCGTATTTCTTATCATTAGAATAAAAAGAATTTCCTAGCCTTGAGAATAAAAGTCCCTTTGTTTTCCTATATTCTTCAAATGTACCATGATAATCCAAGTGGTCTTGAGTCATGTTGGTAAATATAGCTGTTCTAAAGTCACATCCTATAACACGCTTCATATCTAATCCTTGAGATGATACTTCCATCACGCAATATTCTGTGTTGTATTCCCTCATTTTTCGGAGATTTCGTTGCAATATTGGGGGCTCCTGTGTATTTATGTCGGTGGGTAACATCTTTCCATTTATCTTTATGCCGTTATTACCCATCACACCTGTATTAAATCCGTAATCCTCAAAAATTTTATCAATAATGTATGAAGTCGTCGTTTTGCCGTTGGTTCCAGTAATGCCAATGAGTTTCATTTCATGTGAGGGATAATTATTAAAATGTGAGGCAATAACTGCCATTGCATATCTAGCATCTTTAACAAATATCTTAGGTACATCAATATCAACATCACGTTCAACAACAAGGGCAACTGCGCCGTTTTCGATAGCAGACTGTGTGAAGAGGTGTCTATCTTCTAAAAATCCCTGGATGGCTGGTACGCAGATAAATAAATTTCCTTCTTCCACTTTCCTTGAATCCATTTGTACCCCTGTAATATCTACATCTATATTCCCTTTTGTTTCTTTGACCATAAAAAGATCTGCTAATTCTTTTAAATTCAAGTTAGGACCCCTTTCAATGAATTATTTATTCTACTTTTATTTACATTTTTTAATTTTATTCCGTATTCTTATTGAATAACTGCTACTTTAGAGCAATAGGAGCTGCAACATCAGAATTGGGGCTAGAAGAAAAACTAAGAATACTGGAATAAATAATATTCTAATAATCGATATCCTATTTGGTAAGTTCATATTAATATAAGCACTCTACAGTTTAGGTGAATTCTTTCACTTTCACATGTCACTCGTAAAATTATATTTCAAAATTAGCCATGCCAATAAAATTTATAATGAGAATGCTGCTCGAATCCTAAAGATTTGTAAAAAGGTGCATCGGAAATAACGTAAGCTTTTTTAGCACCTTCGGAATAACATCTTCTTAAGGATTCTAAAAGCAATGCTTTACCAATTCCCTTACCACGATATTGAGGAATTGTACAAACTGGTTCTACATAAGCGTAATCAGTTTTTGGGCTATACCAACATCCACAGTAGGCAACATACTCTCCATCTTCATTTTCTGCAACTGTATGTAAGTTTGGGTTTTAATGAGGTGCATTAAGCATTCTTTTTTGTTGGATAACAGTTTGTTCGTCAAAAGGTAAATCTCCTTCGTTTTCAAAACCCTCCCACAATACTTTGTGACGCTTATAAAAATCTTCTTTTAAATTCATACTTTTTATTTTGATTCCATTCGGGAGAGTATAATCGAAGTTATTAAACTCAAGATGCTTCTCAAGTATATTTTCAGAATTGGTATCCTTTCTAAAGCCATAACTATGAAGCAAATCTATAGTGTAGCTATCAGATTCATTAACTGCAATACCAAGTCCATTTTCGTTACTAAAGGTATTAATCGCATATTCTAATATTTCTTTTTCAAGTCCTTCGTAGCCTTTCTGAACTGCAAAAAACGCCTCTCCATAATAATGGTCGTAAGTTGTCATACCAATCAAGTCATCACCATCAAACCATAAACCTATTTTTTCAGCTAAACTATTATCAAATTCAGGGTGAAAAAACATCCATTCCCACCTTGCCCAATTCCAATTTATATGTTTGCGTTCACCTTTTGATAATACAATCAAAAAATCACAAACTGCCTCGTAATAAGAATTATTAAATGGTTTAAATACCGTTTGCAATACAATCATCCTTTACTAAATTAATTGAAGATTATGTAATTTTCATTAACAACACTTACAAAATCCCCTAATTAAAGTAACCTGCTTCTTAAGCACAATAGTAGCTGCCAGTCTCGACAACTACTTGTTCAACATAAGCTCCCGTTTGTTTAAAGTGAAGTTATTCACTTTTTATTTACTTTTATACTTAGAATAGAAGAAACAGAACAAAGAACAACAAAAGCGTCCAAACAAAAGAAAAATGTATAGATTTTTTGCTTTGTTGATAAGAACTTTGATTTTTATTTTCCATCGAGAAAATAAATAGGAAAATTAAAAAAAGGAAATAAATAAAAAATACATAAACTAGGGAACGCCATTGTTCTACCCAAGTCATAACGGGACCTAAAGTTCCCCCAATTATAAACAGAATAATTGATGAGACACCTACAATAACAGAAATTTTTGGCATAATAGCCCAGATTGGATGGTTAAGGAAACTTTTTTCTTTTTTCGCCTCAAACAAAAATATTAAATAAAAAAAGGTTAAAACCAATGCAACAATGAAGAAAGTGCCGTATGCAGAATTAACAGCCGTCCACTCCCCAGACAATGGTTGAGTAGTTTTATTTCCACTTATGTATTCTAACGACCACATAGACACCACAATTAAAGAAATCATTAGTATCTGATATATAGACCATTTCACACTATATCACCCCTAATAGCTTATACGAAATGCTAGTATTAAAGTTTCATTTTCCTCTATCACAAAACTGCTCCACATATAGCAAAGCGATCAGCTGTAGCTGACCGCATTTTCTTGTTCCACTCTAGCCCCCTTTAATTGAAGATAAAATTTCCGAACAAGCCTAATAGTATCATCAGAATAATTCCGCCAAACATAAAATAACCGATTAACCTAATAGGTAGAGGTAATTGCCCCCCTTTATTTGTTGGAAATCCCTCGACTTTGTGTTGATGTTCCATTGCGTCATTAAAAGGTTTATCTGGATCTTCATTATGATTAGGCATTATTCAACCTCCTTTATTAAAGATAAGCCCAGTTACTACAATAACTTATCAGCTAAAAAAGTTATGAAATAGAGAAAAAGACTAGGCACTAAAATGTTAAGTATTGATTGTTTAATGGATGTGGTACTTTTAGAGTCATAGCGTCTAATTATTTCAAATATTGTGCATACAAGTATAATAAAAAGAAGACCTTCTTTGTAAATAATATCCACCACTCCCTTGAGTATCTAATTCCACATTCCTGCTACTTTAGTTTAACATTAATTTCCTTTTGTTGGCATAGAAATAGCGTCCCTGCCTAATTGCATAAACGCTCCCGTTAGCTTAATATTCTAACTTACCTCTTCTACTTCAAATTTTAATCTATCTAAATCCCAGGCATGTTCATCATAATCTTTGATAACCTTTACCTTTACTTTTTGCCCTTCCTCATAATCTTCTGGATTTGAAACTCGGATGGTTTGTGTCATTGGCTTCTCTATAAAACCATATGACTCTTTAGAAGTATCTTCTTCCTCACTAACTGTTGTCCATAATTCGATGTCAATTTCCATATCTCCACTCGTTTCATTAATTTCCGTTATGTTCCCTTGAATAAAAGTTCCTTCTTCAACCTGAGAACAACCTATCAACATAATAGTTATAGTTGCAACAATGAAAAATATTCTACTTTTTGGCATTTGGTAATCCCCCTTGAACTTATTCAATAATCCCCTTGCTTCTTTAGCACAATAAGCAATCATTCTTTTTTAACAATCGCCACCCTTTAGCTTAAGTACACTACTTCACAATCTACTCATATAGATGTAAGTTTTTGAATAGGGTCTTTCCTAATTCTCATATTTGGTTGCTACTTTTTCAAGAAAAGGTACTAGTTAAAACCCATATCTTTCTCTGCTCGAATTTTTGATGCGGAGTCTAATGTACCACTGGCATCGATTCTCTCGAATTGGATTTTCCTGTTGTATTTTTGACTAAGTTCTTCAGCCTTATGGTGCAAAGATTTCGCCTTTTCATAGATTTCCTCCGTATAACAAATCAAAACAAAAAAACCGTAGTCAACTTGTTCAGTCAATAAGTAAGTAGGCAACTGGAAGGTTAAACCATCTTTATACCTTCCGTGATTTCCTAGTTTAAGTTCTATGAGAGCTTGGAAATCTGAGCCTTTCGAAAGTTAAAAATCAACGGTTCCTCTTCCAGTGTCAACTTCAGGTGAGATTACAATTCCAGATTCTTGTAGAGCTAGATTAGCCATCATTCCAAATGCCGCTTGAACCTGTTTTTCATTAGCTTGTCCCATTTTATTATTGAAAAGAATATGTACTTTTTTGTGTTCAATATAATGCTTGAACGTAGCAATTAAGTAATCCACTTTTTTATAGAAATCACCTTTGCTATTTATATTTTCTGTTACTGCTTCAACGTCTATGTCCTGTTGAGTGCTCTTTACTTCAAGGTATTCTTGAATTTGGTTGTACTCAGATAAGATGTCATCAGCAACAAGTCTTTATAATATTCTAAATCGACATGAAGAAAATCGGTTACAATTTTCGGGTTGGTTTTGTATAAGTCAAATATCTCTTCAACATCAAGAAAATCCAAATCCTCAAAACAAACTCCAATTAAATCTTTAGGCGTTTCAATAGAGTTTAGTACGTTTAATTCATCTTCATCAAGGCTGTTTTCCGTTCTTTTCTTTATGGATTTTTGAATCGTGTCGGAAAGTAAAAAGGTTCCTTCTGAACCTTCATGTACAAACAAGAGAATTTGATATAAAACATATTCTTTTAAAGGAGAAAATTCATGGGAAAAGTTATCAATGATTTCTCTATGCAATTTTTTAAGAAAAACCAATCCTTGATGTACTCTATCCTCTTCATCTTGTTTATGTAGCGGAAATACATTTCCGTATATTTCATCGAATTCAAGGTTGCTTCCCACTTCCATAAAATGTTCAACAACAATATCTAACGCTTCGTGGACAATTTTTTTATAGACATTAGAGTTTCCCTGAAATAAATCTAACATAATTTCTCCTCCTGGAGTTTTCATTGTCAAACCGACCTTACTTTTCTAAAAGAAAGATCGACAAAAAAAGAATCAATTCCTGTTATTTAACTGTATGTCAATCAAATGTCTTGAGTTGTGAAACCGTATTGTCGCAACAAAAAATTGAAGAGACTGTTGAATAAGTTCCATAAAGAATGAGCAAAAATCGGAACGAGAATGTTATTAAATCTAATTGCAAGGATGCCAAGACCTAATCCTAAAAAGAATTGAAAAGTTGGTTCTGCGTGGATAAATGCAAATAAAAGGGAAGAGATAAATAACATTAAGTATTTTATCCTTTGGCTTGGAATCAGTATAAGCAATCCCCTATACAATAATTCTTCTTGAATTGGGAAAATAATGGAGAGTATAAAGACAAATTGCAGATATTGAGTTATAGATAATGGCAATAATCGAAACGAACCAAAATTAATAAAACCATCTATTGTTTGTAAAAAAAGTAATTCAATAAAAGAACACCTAATATCCACAAATAAGTATCTTTCTTTTTAAAAGGGTCAAAATCAAAAATATACATATATCTCTTCTTGTTAATTAAAAGTAATACAAGAAAAAACACTATAACTATTATTCGGTTCTGTAATTTAAAATTTATATTACCTTCAGGGAGTGTTGAATGAATAATAATATATTTATCTGGTAAAACAATACTACTTAAAATAAAGGCTAGTACTGAAATGATAATCAGTAACAATGTTTTAGTAGCTAAATGAATTATCTTCAATAGTTTATATCTCCTCCGCAAGAAATTTCCCTTTTTTATTTTAAGTTTACTGTGAGAAATCTAACCTCTCTTATTAAGGATTATTGCTACTTTAGTAAACGGGGAGCAGCTGCAACGACAACTCCTTGTTGAGTTATTGCCACCCAATAGTTGAACAAGGAATTATTGAATATCTTCTAACCATTCAATAGCCTCTTCAATGTCATATGTTTTCATTTCTAGTTTCTTTAATTCCGCCCCATTATCTTCAAATATTAAAATTGCTGGTGCTTGTTCTATATCATATTTTGGATATTTTTCTTGGGCAGCTTTTAGATTTGTCACATGCTTGTATTCAATTATAGGGAAGTTGGTGTACTCCGTGAATTGTTCACTTATATTTTCTTCCCCAGAAACCAGGATAATAGAGTAAGTTTCTTCTTCCTCTTTTGATGAACAAGCTGATAACAAAAACACAACAAAAATAAATATGATTATTTTTATTTGTTTCAAACAATCCCTCCTAATTCACATTCTTACTATCTTCCATGTTCAACTAATCTCCCTTTGCCTCAATAAGATCGAGTACATATAATTTAATTTTACCATATAAATACAATTAACCAATTTAATACCCAAAGAAAAAGATCGCCAACTTGACGATCTTCTTGTTCAACTCATGCTCGTTTGTTTAATAAAGTGTTAAAAATCATATGCTATTAGAATAAACACAATCGGAATAAGAAGACCCAAGCCAAGACACATGATTGCTACTAATTTTGACTGTTTGGCGATTCGTTTATCTCCTTGATGTATGTTTTCAATAAAAGTAAGGGTATAAGAAAAACATAGAATAATTAGCAAAACTGAAATAATACTTATCCAACCTAAATTCACATTTACACTCTCCCTAGCTATTCAATTAAACTTCCACTTTTCTTAAAAGCATTTACGCTTGTTCCATAATCGCTACTCGTTAGCGAAAAAGATAATACTCAGTAGCTTGAATAGTTATGCTATTAATTATAGTAAGATAAATAATCCAAATATCGCAGCTAAGATACCCCCAAATCGATTTGCAATTAATGCAAACTCACTAGGTTCAGCATCACGTAGTTTCCAACCAATTTCTAGATACCAAGCTGCTTGTGGAAACACCGCCCCTAATAAACCGAATAAAATGATTACTATACCAACTGGATTTCCAGATGATTTACTATTAGGTTTAGTTGCATCTCCATTTATTTGCTCATATTTATTAATAGCCCCTTCTGCCAAATTCATCTCATCACTTGTTAATTCAGCAGAGCCACCACCATGACCAGTATTTCCTGATTTTTCATAATAGTATGTATGACCGTTTTCAAATTCAACTTCATATCTGTAACCATTAGAGCGTTCTTCAAAGAATACCTTCACTATCTCTCCATTCGATATTTCAATTTCTTCTGGAGACTTTGCTGATGTATTAATTGTGATAAAAAGGCTTAAAAATATCAATACAATTAATTGAATGGTAAGCCTCATCAAGTCACCTCCTTCAGTAGCCTCAAAACTAAAAATATATTTCTTAAAAAAACACCTTCTGACCGTATATTTAATTTTCGGATACAAACTTAATAAGTTTCGTTGTTGAATAATCCTGCTCTTTACCTTCACAGATTCACATTATATTTTAACATATAATCCCAATAATTCTTGAAGATAATCAAAAGAAAAGGATCGCCAATAATATATGACGATCCATTTGTCGCACTAAAGCACCCAATAGCAACATTATATTCTAAATAAGAATTCACTAATTCAAGATAGAAAGTATTATAAATCCAATTATTCCTATCCCTGTTAGCCAAACATAAATCTTGATAATTAGTTGTGCTAAAGTATCTTTGTTAAGGCCAAATAAAAATAGGATTATTTCTAATATTATTCTAATTAATGAGTACATAGAAAGGTTGTTAGAGGAGAAATCGAAAATAAAATTAAGTATTGCGGCAATAAGAAAAAGACCTATATACACTTCGTCTTTCTTTTCTTTAAATTCCCAACTTTGCTTGTAATCTATTATTTATTTCCCCCCTCGACAAACGATTCTTTTGCGATTATAGTTTATGCTTTCTCATAATAAATAAAATTCCCCTCAATATTCCCGACCTTTTAATTCCACAATAAAGGTACTACTCCTACATTGTCAGTATCTTTGCTTGTTCAACATAAGGGTGCTTAGTTTAACAAGTTATTCAACTACTTTTGTTGAGAGGTATAGTGCAACATCTCTTATTTTGTCATCAGTATCCATTTCTAGCGTTTCTCTTTCTTCCGTGTATGAATAAAGTGTATCTCCTTTGATTATATGATCTGACAAGTTTAATAAACCAATTGCCTTCTTATTGAATTTCTTTGCAATTGCTAATGTTGTTGCAGTCTCCATATCAACACCTAAATAACCCTTATCCGCCCATCCATTTACCATTTCATCTGTTTCTAACAGCATGGCACTTGTAGAAATAACCGTGCCAGTTGAATAACTGTATCCTTTCTTTGCACAATAATCTATTGCTAACCTTACTAATTCTTCATTTGCCTGAACTACGTCTTGGTTAGGTAGGTACCAATGTGATACACCATCTTGCATTACAGCGTCTGTAACTATAAAAATATCTCCATATTTTACTTCGTGTGATAATCCACCAAAATAACCAGTTTGAATAAACATTTCAGTTCCAGCTAAACCAAATTGATGTACTACCGAACTTGTCATCGGTCCTCCAAAAACATTCGCGAAGCCGACTTTGGTTCCATTATATTTTCCTGTCACAGTATTCCATTTAGGTAACCATACCTCATTTTTTAATAATTCCTTCCACATTTCCACATTTCCAAATTATAGTCGTGTTCCCATTCACCATGAATAATAAATGATAAAGGAATTTTGTCTTCACCAACACCAAGTGTATCTAACCAATCTTCTTTCGTAAAATCCCCATATAACTTCTTTGATTTCCCCCAGTTATGTTTAGTCTTATTTCATAATCCTGCCTCTTCAGCAGAATAAGAGCTGCCGCATTGACAACTCCTTATTAAGATTTGTACCCGAGCGCTTAGGAAGAATATTTTAACTTATCAATTACTTCCCTTATCAAATTTTTTGTATCTGATAATCCTCTTATATTTTCGTCTAACACTACATCCTCATTGTAGAAATCTGAAAACGATTGGTTTTCATATCTTGGAACAACGTGCATATGATAATGAGTTAATTCATTAAAAATTCCACCATTTTGTGTAACAGTAATACCGTCTGGTTTGTATAACTGCTTCAATGCTTTTGACAGTAGAATAGAGGCACTCATAATCGCACTTGCAGTTTCATTATCAAGTTCATCAACATCTACAAAATGTTCTTTTGGTAAAATTAGGGTATGTCCTTCATTAAAAGGAGCATGGTCTAAAAAACAAGTTACATAATCATTTTCATATACAATATTTGTTGGTTGGACTTTATTTGCTAATCTACACCCTAAACATTCTACTCCTGATTCCATAGTTCTCCATCTCCTACTTACATTCTTCTTGTACAAAACTGCTCTTTAGCACAAGATGCAACTGCTCTTATTGAACACTCGCTCCCGTTACTTCAATATGCTGTTATCTGTACAGCAAAAAAATTTACTATATCACAAGGAAATTTCAGTAATTATGGGTTCATGTTCAGAGATTATGTCAACATGATGTTCAAAACAAGCTAATGAATAGTGTTCTACCTTCTTGTCCTGCAACTTAAACTCCTTTTGGACATAATCAAGATAAGTAGACTTTTTATAGATACGAAATGATTCACCTTCAAATATTTGTTCATCATTCCAAACAGTATAATCATCATATACTACCGAATATGTAATATAATTCGGAAAGTCAATTTGAAAGGTTGTTACCTTACTATCTGGATGTGGGAAGATGAGCAAATCAGATGCATCCTTACTTCTATTAACAATAAGTCTTAACGCTACACTTTTCGTTCTTGGCTCGGATATAGCCTCAAATGAAATATTATATCCTAACTCTTTAACCAAGTCTGTAAACTCCAATATTATTCCTCCTTTCTTATGTACTGTCATTCAACTCTTCTGCTTCGTTAGCACAATAGGAGTTGCCGCATCGACAATACCTTATTCAATATTTGCTCCTGTTAGCACAATAAATTATTCTTTATCTTTTTTCTGTTTTTTACCGACACTGAATCCAACTGCCGCACCAAATAAAAGTGCAAATAGTGGTGTATCATCAAAGTCACTTGTAATAAATCCTAAAATAAGCCATCCTGAAATCATTCCTGATAATAGTAATAATAATGATTTCATATTGTCCCCCCTGTTAATGTTTTTGGAAATTCAAGTAATGTTATTAAAAATACCTGCCCTTTAACACAATAAGGGATAAATCCTTGTTCAATATAAGCACCCTTATGTTGAATAGTAGCGTTAAGGTTTTACTTGTTTTTTATCTCTTCTAATAAAGAAATTACCTTTTCATTTTGTGCTATTATCGTATCGTTTTGTTTTCTAAGTCTCGTAAAGTCGAATAAAAATACTATTAAAATTACAGCGATAAAGATAAGCATCCGTTCACCTCATATATTTTTTTACACTTAATATACTCCAAAATAATACCTATTTTACTATTGCTCCCGTTAATTGAATATCTCCAACCCCTCTCTTCTTACAATTGAGGGAGTATATAGGCAATGTACAGTAATGTAATTGTGATAATAGATAATAAAAAAACCTTGAATTTTTCCATCTATAATCCCCCTTTTTCTTGCTTCGTTAGACTTAGTTATTTCACTAAAGCCACCCGTTAACACAATAAGGCTCTTCAATTCTTACTCAAGAATAAAGACTCCAGCCACAATTGCCATCCAAAGTTTCTCTGGAAATATACTATCAAATACATTGATTTTATACCTTTTAAAATTCATTAATCTTCCTATAAATGATGATATCAATTCCCCTTGAATAACAACTTTGTGTTCAGAATCCTTTACTGCAAAAGACTTGTCTGCAATTTTAAATTGAACACTAAATTCTTCATTTTTAATTCTGATATAATATTCCTTGAAAATGGTACTTTTTTTATAAATAGGAACCTCTTCGATTGTTGCTACATGGGTTCCCTGTGAATTTTCAATCTCAAACTTAAACCTCAGAACATTAGATTTTCTCAAGATTGCTTTATAAAGTAATTCTGAACCACTATAAAAGTGATAATGAGGATTGAATTTTATCTTCGGTTTAACTGTTAATATTATTAAACCATTCTCTCTTTTTATTTTTTGTTTCAAAAAGCCTAATATTGGATAGGTGTAATAAAAAGTGTTCTTTATAACCACCACTCCCTCAGTTGATTTTTCCACTAACCTTTCATTAACACAATAAGAGGTATCACGAAGACAACACCATATTCAAGATAAGCTACCGTTAGCACAATAAAATTTGATTGTCACATAGGTGGTTACTTATCCATAAAAAAATAAACCGTAGTAGGAACCAATTAACACTTCCTTTAAATCAATCGCTAGTTATCACAATTCTATGTACTATTCTTTCTCAACGTCCTTTATTTGTTCTAAAAAAATAGCCATTCGGCGATTAGTATTTATTGCAGGTAATAGAGAAAAAACTCCTGCAATTATAACTATATCAATCGTGTATTCTAATCTGTTGAGCAATCCCACCCCTGCTAGAATACATAAAAGGTATCCCCCAAATGCTATTGAAGAGTCTTTTAAGAAAATTCTTCTTGCACTTTTTTTATCAACATAGAATAAGTGGCATTTATTATATGAAATACTTAAAAACCACATAAAAGAACTCAAAGACATACAAAATAATATTATTGTTCTTGTCACTGAACTAGTTGCGCTTGGAATACTTATGGCAATACCAATTGCAAGTCCGCTTGCTACAAATATTGAACCAACACCAATTGCAACCGCCTTCTCCATATTGGAAATATTATTTATCTCTTCCTTGGTTGGATTAAATTCCTTTTTTATTGGATTCACATTCGATACATATTTCTTTGATTTCTGATACATTCTGTATTCTAGATAAAAACTTATTAACATAAAGGAAAAAAGTAATACTAAAATGTAATTATTATTTGCAAGTAAGAAATCAAAGTTATATAGTTGGAAAACTAAAATATACGCCAACAAACGTAAAAACCAATCTAGTATTGCTTCTCTCCTAAATCCTAAGAAAGACTCTCTTTTTGAAAAGACAAAGGAAGTAATAAATAAAAACAGATAAGGTAATAACCCGCCAAGAAGTACAACACTAAAAAAATTGCCATCTATTTGGTGTCTTCCTTCTACAAATGCTTCAACATTATAATACAAATAAATGATATGTATGTATGAAAGTAAACTTAGCCCCATTAATATTCTGATTGATTTACTTGGGTTATCAACCAATCTTTCTATAAAATCTAAAATACTAAAAATTACATTTCCAATAATGTTCAATAATTCTCACCTCTTTACATGATTGTAACTACCTTTAGTACAGCCCCCTTTAGTTTAAGTGAATTTCTTCACTATTACATAAAAATCGAAAATTATGTTCCATAGTTAGTCGTGCCAATAAAATTTATAATGAGAATGCTGCTCAAATCCTATGGACTTATAAAAAGGTGCATCGGAGATAACGTAAGCTTTTTTAGCACCTTCGGAATAACATCTTCTCAAAGATTCTAAAAGTAATGCTTTACCAATTTTCTCTCCACGATATTGAGGAATTGTACAAACAGGTTCTACATAAGCATAATCAGTGTTTGGACTATACCAACATCCACAATAGGCAACATACTCTCCATCTTCATTTTTTGCAACTGTATGTAAGTTTGGGTTTAAATGAGGTGCGCTAAGCATCCTTTTTTGTTGGATGATAGTTTGTTCATCAGAAGGCACATCTCCATCGTTTTCAAATCCCTCCCACAATACTTTGTGACGCTTATACAAGTCCTCTTTTATATTTATACTTTTTATTTTGATACCTTTTGGTAGAGTATAATCGAAGTTATTAAACTCCAGCGGCTTCTCGAGTATGTTTTCAGAATTGGTATCCTTTCTGAATCCATAACTATGCAACAAATCTATGGTGTGATTATCAGAGTCATTAACTGCAATGCCAAGTCCATTTTCGTTACTAAAGTTATTAATCGCATATTCCAATATTTCTTTTTCAAGTTCTTCGTAGCCTTTCTTAACAGCAAAAAAAGCCTCTCCATAATAATGGTCGTAAGTTGTCATACCTACCAACTCATCACTATCAAACCATAAACCAATTTTACCAACCAAACTATTTTCAAATTCAGGATGAAAAAACATCCATTCCCATCTTGCCCAATTCCAATTTATATGTTTACGGTCATCTTTTGATAATTCAATCAAAAAATCACAAACTGTTTCGTAATAAGAACGATTAAACATTTTAAATACAGTTTTCAATACAACCATCCTTCACTAAATTTATTGTAGATGACAATACTTTTATGATTTCCCTTATTTAAGTAATCTGCCTTCTTCAAAACATTCCAGTTGCTGTGACATAACCTTCTTCAAGATTTGCTCCCTTTACTTTAAAAAGATATAACTAAAGTTCTAATATACTTTTCAACTTGGTAGTTTGTTCCTTCGTTAAGGTAGAGTAACTTGAACCTCCATCGAATAAAACTGCACTACCATCATCTTGAAACCATATATAACGTCGAATTTCCGAAACACTTTCATCAGGTCTATCGAGTTGAAAGAATACTTCTGCCTCATTTTCTATATTCGGTTTATCAATCTCTTTTGAATTATCAATAATTGTTTTTAATTCAGTTATTGCTTTTTCATCTGTGATTTCATTATTAAAATTTACTCCTTCAGTACCTTCATCATTGAAAGGATTACCTACCTTAATAACCTCATTTGCTGAACACCCTAAAAGCATTACTGACATTCCTATGATTGTAAAAATCCAAATAAAATTTTTCATTTTAGTTCTCTCCCCCATATATTCTTGAATAATCGCACCCTTTATTTTAATAAAGGCTATATTAATAATTAATGTTGATATTAGCAGAATAATAGATTCCTCATATAATTGGAAGTTCTTAATTTTGATTATTGTCGCTTTAAATTTGACTACACATTAGAGAAATTTAGATGTTTACCACTCAACATATCTTGCTTCACCTGTTCCAAATAATTTATCTGCAATTAGATTACCATCTTTATCAAGCGCTCTTATTGTCCATGTTTCCTCGGAATACTCATTAAGTACAAAGAAGGCATGATTATCAACTATATCTTTGACATGGTAGCTATTAGGATATTCCTCAACTGTTTCCATATTGAAATTATAAGGATCTGATGTCGTTAGGTCTTCCAGATGGTTACCGACCACAATATACTTTATATTTGGGTTACCAGTTTTAATTCCAACCATAAAACCATCTTGTTCATCACTTCCAAAACCAACAGCTTGGAATGGCTCATTCCCTTCAAGTATGTATTCAGAAGCGCCGCCTGAGTAATGATATAGAAACCCAATACTTCGATGTATTTCCGCCAAGCCAAATGTATGGTTATTTACATCTTCATATAATATTGCTTTCCCGTAAATTGTTTCTATACTTTCTATTGGTTTAGTACCATTAGGTAAAGCACTTGAAGCAGTAAAACGAAAGCCGATTAGTAATAAAGCACCTATGATTATTACCAAAATTATTACAATGAATTTCCACGGATTCCTTTTTGTAATCGTTAAATATAGCATTATTCCAATAAAAGCTATCGCTAAGAAAACCAGAAAAATATACATATAGTCCCCCTTTTAAAACAATCCTGACCCTTATTTCAAAAAACGATAGGAGTAGTCATAAAAACTAAAACTCCTTCTTCAACATTCGCTCCCGTTTGTTTAAGTAAATTGATTCACAATCTACTATTCCTCTTCTTCAAGCAGAGAGTATGTCATACCATTTTTAACAGAGAATGCACCTACAACTTTTTCATCATTCATAATAACTGTGACAAATATACTACCTAATCCAAATACATTACTTAATGGATGGTTGTTTACATAGAAAAATTCGTGATGCAGTTCTTTATCCGTATAAGATTCTGCATTTATACTTTGTACTGATAAGTAGTCACTATAAGGTTTATCATCTATGTCATCCTTAGTTAAAGAATACGGTCCATATTCACCTTTATGGTAGAGAAAATAAACCTTCATCTTTTAAAAAGTTCATAGCAATATTGCTTGACTCTGATAAGTTAGCTAAGTTAACCCATCTTATCCCCAACAACATAACTATCAAAATTGAAACTAAAACTAAGATAAATTTCTTCTTCATATAGCACCACCTAATATTTATTGTTTTGAGCACCAGTTCGTAATTCTTTGTTTAAAATTAGCATCCCTTTAATTGAAGATAAAATTTCCGAACAAGCCTAATAGTATCATCAGAATAATTCCGCCAAACATAAAATAACCGATTAACCTAATAGGTAGAGGTAATTGCCCCCCTTTATTTGTTGGAAATCCCTCGACTTTATGTTGATGTTCCATTGCGTCATTAAAAGGTTTATCTGGATCTTCATTATGATTAGGCATTATTCAACCTCCCTTATTAAAGATAAGTAACCCTTTAGTTCAACAAAAAGTTTAATTATTAACCCTGTTAATAAACTTTTCTAATATTTTTGTATATACATCTGGTTGTTCAGAATGCACTAAGTGTGATGCGAAAGGAATGATAGAAACGTGAACATCATCTTTTATTGAAGGGTATAATAATGCACCTTTGGTTTCAGGTTTATTGCCCTCCCCCACCATAAATAGAACAGGAGAGGTAATACCTTCCAAATCTTTTGTGATTTCAAATGGATACCAATTTTCATCCTTTGCGATCTCAAGGGATTGCTTCCAATCTGACTTATGTAAATTACTAAAGTAACCAATAATTTCATCATTCTTCATTAACTGCTCTTGACGTTCCATATCCTGCTTGTGTAGTTCTAACCAATTATTTGGTTTTTCGCACATAACACCTGAGATAGTCAGACTCTTAGTTTTTTTAGTAAATCTTTTTGCGAAAGACAAACCCACCAAAGCCCCTAATGAACATCCTACAATATGGGCAGAATCCACATCTAAATTGTTAAGAGTATCTGCTATATCTTCTGCTGAATCTTCAAAGAAGTTGGACAGGTCATCTGTTACTGACTCTCCGTGACCACGCAAATCAGGCAGAATAACTTTATATTTATCTTTAAAGTAATCTCTCTGAATTTCAAAATCAGTTAAACCAGTTTGTAAACCAGTATGAAGAAATACAATTGGTTCTCCATCTCCCAAAACTTCAGTATGCAAAATCATTTAATCCCTTCTCTCTTGTTTTCTTTTGCAAATTATTTAATTCTCTTCTTTCATTAACCTGCCCGTTAGTCAAAAAGCGAATGCTCTTATTGAACACTCGCTCTCGTTACTTTAAGTGTACTTCCTCACAAATCAACTCATTCTTAGAAAAAAGCTACTTCCAAAAAGCCATATCATTGGAGTTAGAATAATTAGTAAAAATAACCCTGTGAACATATATTTTATGTATTGTTTTCTATTTACACCTTCTCTTAATTCCCAAAACCCTAATGTAATGAAATATAGACCAACCAAAATTGAAGCGATTGGAAATACAAAGACTAAGCTACCCATTTACACATCCCCTTAAAGTTTTTATTAACTACATATAATTCCACAATCAAATTTATCGCAATATTCCAATAATAGATTATAATTTCAATAGAGGAACGTCTTCTATCTATCGTTCCTCTTGTTACATTAAAGCCACCCTTTAGCTTCCTTAATAACTAACTTTTACCTATGCCCATCTTTCCGTGCTTTTATATACCCGTAATAAGCACAAGTTCCATTTTTGGTTAGGTCTTTTACTTCAAAACCACACTTCTCATAGAAACTGAAATTATTAACTGATGTATGTGCAAACCAATCTCCGTGGGGAATTTTTTGAACACAGAGTTCCACGAGTTTCTTACCTATACCTTTCCCACGATATTCTGATAAAACAACTAAATCCATTATATTAGCAACCATAATTCGGTCGGAAATAACCCTAACCATACCAATCATTTTGTTATTATCCCAAACAGTAAATGCCCAAGTTGAGTTTCTGAATATTAGTGAGAACTTCTCTTTCTGCCAAGATGGAGTATTCCTTACCCATCCTGCATCTTCAAACAAACCTTCCACATATTCAGCAGGAATCCCCTCAGTACCTTCTCTTATAACTAAGCCGTTGAAATATTGATACATATTTACTCCCCCTTATTACATTTGCATACCATAAAAATCCAATGTCCTTATTGTAGATTACTGCCCCTTTAGCACAATAGGAGTTGCCGCATCGACAACTCCTTATTCAATATTTGCACCCGTTATAAATTGCAGTCCATACTTTGACGGACTACACCCTTTGTAAAGGTAATTTCCGACATTTAATTTTTACTATTGCTATAATAATTCCCTATTGTTGCTCCCAAACCCCCAATAAAAAAAACAAGTATTGCTTCAACAAAGAAATTAGATTTAATTATAGCAAAAATTATTACTGCTACTATTCCTACAAGAACCGCAATTAGTAAACCCTTAATTTTAAGTTTCAAATTAAACTGCTCCTTTGTTTTTGTACAGTATGAATATCCCATTGCTTCTTATTTCCTATCCTGCCAGTTCAATAAGGATTAGGCGCTGGGACATCAATAACGCCTTGTTCCACTATCGCTCCCCGTTTGTTTAAGTGTAGTATTTCACAACTACTTAAAATAATCGGTCTTTAATCAAAGGATATAATTTTTCCATCGCTATCTATCCCTCGAAAACTGAAACTACCTACATCTCCATTTGGTAACTTACTGTAATGAACTGCAAATCCATCTTTTATATCCATTTCAATAAAAACAGTAGATTGCTCTTCGACAATACTTAATGGTGTATTTTTTTTATCATCTTGTTCATTACTAACAATCACCTTTTCAATTTCCTTATCTAATAACTCTGCTGCAAATATTACATCATAAAATTCATCTTCTATTTCGGCTCCAGACCAAGTAACTTTCATTTTTTCATCAATTGTTTCTCCGCTAATTGAACTTACATTGGTGACCCGCTTAAAAATACCTAATGGGCTTTCAATTAGCTTTACATAATTGACCTTACCTGTATCCCAAACAACTATATTTCTATCTTCTATTTCTTTTTCAGATACTACTTCACCGTCTTGGTTGGGGAACGTAAAACGAATTGCAGAATGCTCAGTTAAAGCGTATCCTCCAAGCACTGAAGGACCAAAATACATACCTAATAATAGTAATAACAATAGGCTAAATGTTATTAAATAGCGTTTCTTGAATTTTTTATTTGATTGCACTTTGCCTACCGCCTCTCTGTTGTGGTTCACGAAAAATGCAAAATATCTTATTCAATTCTCCTGCCTCTAAAACGTAATAGGAGCCGCAAAACTCGACAGTTCCTTGTTAAGCTATTGCACCCGTTAATGCAATAAGGACTTTTACTTTTTATTACCCTTTATGACTTTAAAGGACAAGTTAGATAAAATAAACGAAACCAATATTAGTAGTGGTGCTACTATAAAGATTCCTAATAGGTCAGTTTTGTAATTCCATGGTACAAAAGCTTCCCAAAATTCACCCATGATTTTCCATAAAACCACGAAGATAAATATTGTGAACCCAAAATAAATTATTTTTTCTAAAATTCGATTTATCATGTTTGCCCCCTCTAACTTACCAAAAGATTTTCCACATAACTGCCACTTTAGCACAATAGGAGCTGCCGCATCGACAACTCCTTATTCAACATTTGCACCCGTTAGTTAAACAATGTAACGTAACATTACTCTTCTATCAGATTTTGTTCATTAAGTTTACCGTTGAAAACAAATGGTACAGCCTCACCACTCGGTAAAGTAACTATAACTTGTGTTTCGAAACTGTCAACATCAATTACTTGATAACCTATGTGAACCTCCATTTTTCCTGTTTTTGCTGGTATCCTAATAGAACTAACAACACCATCGGAGTGTGTGTCATCCCCTTCTCCATCAACCAGTGTACCGCCTGAACTCATTATATTATGGAAACTTCCTTTACCATCTTTTAAATAGCTTGATTTAGTTGAACTGTCAGAATCTTGTTCACCATGTTTAATATTAACTTTGATTTCTTCTTCTGAATTGTTGGTTATTAAGTAGTGAAAAGTCGTAAGAGCATAATGGCTATTTGTATGTTCTTCAACACGCTTTAGTGTTACTTCAATATCTTTCTTTTCTTCTGTTAAAGAAAAACTGTAATTCCCTGGACTATCAGAATTACACCCAGATAATAAAAAAACAATAAATAAAGTGGACAAACAAATCAGTTTTTTCATTTTATGCCTCCTCCTTATAAACTACGGATAAATCAGATTTAAGTTTCACCTTCTCAGGACCTTATTTCACATTACTGCCACGTTAATTGAAGAACCATTGAATATAATTAAATTTTATCACAACATTCCGTCTTTTCCTTTTATTTTCCAAAAAGAAAAGAACGTCACCTTAAACCTGACGTTCCTCTTGTTGTGTTAAAGCTCCCTTTACTTTAAGTGTATATCTTCACAATATACTTTGATTAAACTTTAGCATAAATACAAGTATCAGTTAGTTTACTACCATCTGCTGAAAAGTCCTCATTCTTTAAAATCCCTTCTAATTCAAACCCTAATTTTTCAGGAATAGAACGACTCTTTAAATTTGTAGATTCACATCTTATCTCAATTCTCTTAAATTTTATATGATTTAAACCAAGTTCACATAACGCTTTTACCGCCTCTAACATATATCCCTTACCGCTAAATTCTGTGTTAATCCAATAACCAATATGACATTTGGGAATATCCCAGTCCAAACCTTCAAAACTTGTTACTCCTATAAAATCTTTAGTGCCTTTATGGAAAATAAGGAAACGAAAACTATCTCTTTTCAAGAAATTAATATATGCTTCTCTCAAATTCACTTCTGTTTCTTCAACGGTGGGAATTGTTTGAGCAAATGGTAACCAAGTCTTTAGTTCATTAAAAGATTTATTTATTGCTTCATTAACAATACTACCGTCTCCAAATTGCTTTGGTGCTCGTAATAATAACCTCTCTGCCTCCAATTGTAATGGAATATCTAATAATATTGGATTCACCATAATTCCCCCTTTTTACAAAGCATTTCTTTGACTTAATGGCTCAACTATTAAACAATTTGCATTTAGCCTTGTTGTAGTAAGAGTGCTTAGTGTTCACAGTCCAGGATTATTGAATATGAACTGATCTGAACTGATCTATTCTGGTTTCAGTTTAATAAATTTTCGTTTACCAACTTGAATAATTGGCTCATCAAAAGTTTTTACTTGTAAATGTGTATCATTTACCTTTTCAGTATTTATCCTAACACCACCATTTTGTATCATTTTGCGGGCTTCGGTTTTTGATTTTAACAACTTTAGTTCTACAAGCAACTCAATTATGGGAATTACCTTTTCTCCTTGCCATTTTACAACTGGAATTTCATTAGGAAGTGTTCTTTTTTGGAACACGGCTTTAAAAGATTCCTCTGCTTTTTCTGTTTCCTGCTCGTCATGATACATTCTAACGATAGTTCTTGCTAAGAACATTTTTGCTTCTTTTGGATGAAGATTACCGATCTCTAACTCTTCTTTAAATTCATTTTTTTCTATGAGTGATAAATCTGTAATTAAAGTTATATATTTTACAATTAATTCGTCAGGTATAGACATTGTTTTTCCGTACATATCAATTGGATTATCATCAACACCAATGTAATTATTTTTTGATTTTGACATTTTTTCAACACCATCAAGCCCTTCAAGTAGAGGAAGCAAAATCACTATTTGTTTCTCTTTTCCGAAATGCTCTTGGAGTTGTCTTCCCATTAATACATTAAAGTGTTGATCAGTTCCACCAAGTTCTACATCACTTTCGAGTTCAACAGAATCATATCCTTGCATTAAAGGGTAGAAAAATTCATGTAGAGAAATTGGTTTTCCTGTGGAATAACGCTCAGAGAAATCGTTTCTTTCAAGTAAACGGGCTACTGTAATGCTGGATGATATACGAATAATATCTTCTAAGTTAAGTTTGCTTAGCCATTTTGAATTATAATATAACTCTACTTTCTCCATATCTAATACCTTACTAAATTGCTCAAAATATGTTTTAGCATTATTCTGAACTTCTTCATTTGTAAGTTGTTTTCTTACTGACGACTTTCCTGTTGGATCACCGATCTTACCAGTAAAATCCCCTATAATTAGTTGAATAATGTGTCCGTTTTCTTGAAATTGCTTTAGTTTATTTAATACAACGGTATGACCAATATGAACATCAGGAGCAGATGGGTCTAAGCCTAACTTTATTTTTAATGGGCTATTTTTTAGTAATGACCGTGCTATTTTGTTCTTTAATTCATTTTCAGGAATAATATCATTTGCTCCATTGGAATAAATTTTAAATTGACGCTCTACTTCAACTAATTGCTCACTTGATAATTCTTCCAAAAGGTTTTTCACATTTCTCTCCTCCAATTTTATAAAATAAAAAAACACGTCCCCTAATAAAAAGGGACGTGGTTAACGTGGTACCACCCTAATTGAAGATTTCTCTTCCACTCATTTCGAATAACGGTTCGTCCGTTCTTTACTACTTGTATGTTCGTAAAGAAAGTTCAAGGAGGTAATTCGTTCTTATTTTTGTACTGATTTTCACCAACCATCAGCTCTCTAAAACAGGGAAATAAGTAACTACTGATTCCTATCATAACTTTTAACTTGAAAATATTTCTATAAATCATAACCTTAAATCAATTAAATTTCAAACACTTCTTACAAATATTTCAAATGAAGCTCTTTCATTATTCTGCTCTTATCTATAATAACAATAAAACGACCAGACCTTGAACTGACCGCAAATTCTTGTTGAGCATACGCACCCTTTACTTGAACAAAATATATTTCTCAACCCATTTATTTTTTTAATTTGAACACTATAAAATCAGCACATCTAAAATCTTCTTCAAATGAAGGGTATTTTTTTAGCATTTCTTTTGATGGCATAGGTTCTACAATGCTCTCCAAAACGAATCCAGTTTTGATAAGAGTATTTATATAACTCGTTAATGTTCTATGAAATAACAACATTTTTTCTTTACCACCTAAACCTTGTTCATAAGCACCTTCATAAAAATATTTATCTACGTTCCAGTGCAACTTTTCACCGCTTTCTGTTCTCTCCCATCCACATTCTGGAGTAACAAAGCAAGGATGCAATATCGAAAAAATAAAACTACCTCCATCTACTAATAACCGATACATTTCTTGAAATGCTTTTTCATAATTCGCAAGGTCTTGAATAACCATATTTGAAATAATTAAATCAAAACTTTTATCTTCAAAAGTATTTAAGTCTTCACAATTACCTTGTCTGTAATCAATTAACAAATCATTTTGGGTTCTTTCTTTCGCAATTGCTATCATCCTCGGAGAATAATCAACTGCTGTAACAGTGGCACCAGACTTGCAAAGCATTCTACTTAAATACCCTTCACCACACCCTGCATCTAAAACCTTCTTATTTTTTATATTCCCAATAAGCGAAAATAGAGTTGGGTTTAAGAATACCTCTTTATGAAGGTCTCCTTGTTCAGTATGATTTTTTGAATATGTATCTGCAAAGGCATCCCATCTTTTTATCGCTTCTTCAGTACCTACATCAATTTGTTTCATTTTCTTATTCCCCCTCAAATGTCATACTCTTTACCCCGTAGAATCCTCCCATCGCTTTCTATAACCTTACCTTTCTAAATGAACGTGCTTTTTAACACAACAAGAGCTGTCGCATTCGACAACTCCTTGTTCAACTTTCGCCACCCTTTAGTTGAACACTTTACAAATTTATTTCTTCACCTATACTTATAGCACGAAAAGGATTTCTCTCCTTCGTTTTTAACGATTCGATAAAGTCTGAAGTTAAGTCCTCCTTGTTAAAAATTATTCTAGTCGAACCAGATACTCCACCATTTAAGAAAATGGGTTCGATTGATTCAGGATTTTTAATTCGTTGATAAAAGAAACTGTCTAAAACAATAGTTGCATAACTAAAATTGTCTGTACTGTTACGGAACTGATAGTGCACGTCAAAAATAAGTTCGTCATTGTTTTCTTCGATTTCATAAGTGAAACTTCTAACTTCTGCACTTTCATTAGGAAAAAACATCCACCATATAACCACTAAGAAAATCACAGACAAAATGATTAACATTACTTTGTTTTTTGTCAAAAGATTAGCCCCCCTGTTATTGTACTAACCTGCTTCGTTAGTTCAACAATATTAATTCTTATTTTCTTCGGTTTGATTAAACGAATCACTATCTTTAAAACTTCCATATAAACCAATAGCTAAGCCTAACAACATAATTAAGAAACCTATTACTAACATGTCATTAATTATGAACCCACCAAATATTGTTAGATGGATGCCGAATAGTTGTATTTGTACCGTGGTTGGTTTAATAAATCCAGCTACGTTGAAAAAGATAAATCCAATTACAATTAAGAGAATTATAGTAAATGAAAATATCCCAATAAGTTCTAACATAAACTAATCCTCCTCGTATTCCCTTAATCACCCAATAAAATACTCGTTTGTTCCACTCTAGCCACCCTTATATTGAATAAGCCTTTCAATTAGAACCATGTTAGCATTTCTAATTTAGACGATAACTAGAATCTGTTACTTTTTCATATCCCTTAAGCAATTCAACCCAATAATCATCCTGTATTCCTAGTTCGAGATAATAGTCAAAGAACTTAGATGGTTGTCCCGAAACTTTAGCTTCACCTGTAAACATTAAAGTATCCTCAACAACCTTACTATAATTCTGCATTAAACGTTCCATTTGTTCTATTTCTTTTAGCTGTTCTGGTGTTAGTTCGACTTCATTACTTTCCATTTCATCTTTCAGAAACATAAAGAATTTCCTATATTCGTCATTTATAGTGACAATTTCATCATCGTTATAATTTCCCAAACGACCAAGGTACATATCCATCTCAGTTATGTCTTGCGTATCAAATGCTAAATAGTAAAAGCTATTTTCTAATTCTGCAGCCTGTGCTTTGGTAATTTCACCTTTCTCCAATACGTCTTGTATGATGCTTAATGCGTATGGTGGAGCACTTGATATAGGAACGATTTGATTTACTAATTCCCCAGATAGATATCGTTCGTATTCTCTATTATCTCTTTCAGAGGAAACCCATAAAGCTAGAAATGTTATAATTCCTAAGCCTAAAACAGTGAAAATAACTGCTTGTCTTTTTATTTTCAATTTAACTAACCCCCTTTTCGCATCTCAAGTTATTAATGAATCCAGCTTCTTTAACGAAAGAAGCGAATACCTGTTAAGCATTCGCACCCGTTTGTTTAATATGAATCATCAATACTTTTATTGGTACTTTTCTTTTTTTCATAATAATTCCCAATATAATATACAATCCAAAAAAGTATAGGAACTGTAAGCACATAGTACATTTTATTTTCTGGTAAAAAGTAAATTAGTAACATAGTAATTATTAAGAATGGTGGCGTTAGTACCCAGTAACGCTTATTTTTAAAGTGTTTGATTACAATTCATCTCCAGTCCATATATCCTACTCTGTTAGGACAAAAACAATTGTTTAATTATTAAAGATTCCTGCCCTTTACTTTAAGATCAGTATTTCACACTTATATTTTAACATAAAATTCCAATAATTCTTGATATTGTTCAAAAGAAAAGAATCGCCATTAAGAAATGACGATCCTCTTGTTGCACTAAAGCTCCCCTTTAGTGTAACAAGTAAAATTACTTTATTGACAAGATAGTTTTATCTAAAGGTACGGTTGTTTCTATAAAATCTTGCTCTATACTAAAAAATACTTCTTTCAATTTTTCTCGTCCGCCCATTTTTTGAAACCATTTTTGGACTCGCTTAACGTGTTCTTCATCACTTTTAACTTTATTTTCAATGATTTCATAATCTTCGTAGCTATCATATTCCCATATTGCGAAAATATCTATAACACCGTCGTTCTCTTTAGTCATCCATCTACCAACTAACCTTGCACCATATTTAAGTTGGGTTGGTAGAAGCGTTTGATTAAAATGCTTGTTAAACTCATCTAAGATACTTGGTGCGACTTTGTACATTTTTCTACGATAATTCATATTTCACTCTCTCCCTTTTTATAAATAACTATTTCACCACAAAAAAACATTATGCCTTCTTTCACTAATGTACCTGCCCTTTAGCACAATAGGAGCTGCCGCATCGACAACTCCTTATTCAACGTTAGTGAAAGATTTTCATTTTATTCTCCTCTTCGTTTAACAATAATTATTCCATCTCCTGAAATGCCTCTTGCTGCGAACCCTTTGGCTCCAATTGATACAGTTTCTCCTTCTTTAGTTCTCCACTGTGTTTCCAAAGTAAATCGCTTTTATTATAAATCCTATAAAAATATCTAATTCCATCTATTTCAAATAAGTTTGCTTTTGTATAATTGGTTTCTTCGTTACCTACTTCCACCCTTATAATATCAGGGTTATAAACACGCCCATACATTACTGCAACATTTTTCACTTCTTGCTCATCCTTATAAAAGATTGTATCGTCATATACTTCCATTTCTGAATGGTTATAATTAGACCAACCATTTTCACCAAGAAATTCCCAGCCATCTTCTGAGTTACCTTTAAATATAGCGATATTCAATACATCGTCTAATTTCTGCATTTTGTTACCCTGTTCAACCTCTGCTTTTAGTGTATAAAAAACCAAAACTAAGTTATCTGTTATTTCTATTTTCTTGATTACTTTATTCACATCATAAGGCACATACTTTTCAATTGCTGTATCAATTGATTTTGGCTTACACCCAGTAAGAACCAAAACGATAACTGATAAAATCAATAGTAGGTTCACTTTTTAACCATTTTATTCCCCTTTTAATTAGATAATTTCCCCATATTTTTTGTTAAAGTATTCTGCCTCTTTACATTAAGATCACTTATTCACATTTTATATTAACATAAAATTCCAATAATTATTAAAACCATTTCAAAAGAAAAGGACCGTCAATAATATTGAACTGACCTAGTAATATGAGACAAGAAAAAGCACCTATGCTGCCTTTGCCCTGAATTGAACAGGGGAAAGGCAGTTTAATTTTGAAAACGGTCGTATATAGTTGTAATAATACATGTAAGATTCGACTTTTTCTAGTACAATAGAGTTTGTAAGACGCGCCTTTTGGTGTGTGTAGAATTCTTCCGACTTTATGGTGGAGTGGAAGGATTCAATGACGGCATTATCAAAGCAATTGCCTTTGCGGGACATGCTTGTGATAATGCCTTTTTCTTCAGCTAACTCTTGAAAAGCATACGAAGTGTATTGCGATCCCTGGTCACTGTGAAGTATCAGTCCTTTCGTTTCTCGCCCATTACAAGCTGCTTTCAATGTTTCTAGCACTAGATCTACTTCTTGGTTATGACTAACTCGATAAGCAACAATTTCATTATTGTACAAATCCATGATGGATGATAAATACATCGTTGACTCTCCAAAATTCAAGTATGTTATATCTGTAACCCACTTTTGGTTAGGTCTATCTGCTTTAAAATTCTGTTCCAACAAATTTGGAACGATACATTTACTTTCACCAGCAATTTTTGATTTTCTTTTAGGTTTGACTCGACATTGGATGTTGTATTTTTGCATGATTCTTTGCACAGTTAACCTATTTACAGAAATATGATGATCCTCTTTTAATATTTTTTTAACCATTCTATGTCCAACTCTGTATTTTAGGGTTTTACAAATATCGATTATTTGTTGTTCTAGCTCAGTCGGTTCCCATGACTTTTGAAGCCAACGATAGTAAGTAGATCTAGGGACTCCAATACAATCACATATCATCGATACCGCATAAACTTCCTTTAATGACTCCACTAGCTCTATTACTACTTCTGGTACCAACTCCCTTCGATTTCCTGGTACTTTTTTAAGATTTCATTTTTAATTTTTAGATGCTTAACTTGCCGTTTTAATTGGTCTATTTCACTTAGCTCCTCAGGACCTTTCCCAAAGGAATATTGTTTACCAATGGGTTGCGACAGTCGGTGTTCCTCCCCATCACGAAACCATTTCATCCATCTTTTGATTTGACTAACGTTACGTATACCGCACTTCTCCATAATCTGTTTATTGGTATATTTTTTAGACAACTTCATTTCAATGACTTTCCTTTTAACCTCTTCAGAATAAACATTTTTATTTTCTCCCATGAGAAAAGCACCTCCAGTAGTCGTTTAATTTATATACGACTCAGGGGGTGCTTTTTCCTCTGTCTCATTTAGTTAGGTCACTCCA
>NZ_JAOALK010000040.1 GCF_025154055.1 Aquibacillus koreensis | reverse complement strand
TCATGTGCGAGCAAAAGCCTTTCAGAGTCAGAATTACGCTAGGATTCGGACATCATGTGCGAGCAAAAGCCATTCAGAGTCAGAATCACGCTAGGCCACATTAAGATGTGCCACCTGAAATTGAGTATTTTAGCGTTAATACGCATTTTAAATCAAATATGCATTTCTATAAGATAATACAAAAAATCGCTATCCAAACTACGGATAGCGATTTTTTAAATATTAATCTTCCCACACAGCGCTTTTCAACTGTGCGTCGCGTTGGTGCCGATCTATTGCTAGCTCGATTAGTTTATTAATCAACTCAGGATAGGAGATACCACTAATTTCCCAAAGTTTTGGATACATACTAATCCGTGTAAAGCCTGGAAGTGTATTCACTTCATTTACAACTAATTCCCCGTCTTCTTTCAAAAAGAAGTCCACGCGAGCTAATCCTTCACAATTTAATGTTTGGAAGACCTCAACAGATGCTTGTTGTACTTTCTTCGTAAGTTCCTCAGACAAGTCTGCAGGAATAGCTAAGTCTGCCCCTTTTTCATCAATGTACTTAGATTCATAGGAATAAAAGTCTGTTTGCGGAAGGATTTCGCCTGGTATGGAAGCTTGTGGATCTTCATTCCCTAATACCGCACACTCGACTTCACGACCATTCACCATTTCTTCGACTAATAATTTATGGTCATATAGAAATGCATCATCTATCCCGGCATAGAATTCTTCTTCATTTCTTACTTTACTTACACCAACTGAAGAACCTTGATTCGCTGGTTTGATAAACATTGGTAAACCTAATTTTTCTTTTACTGCTTGATAATTAATTTGATTACGTTTGTTTTTAGTAAACGTTACGGAATTCGCAACAGAAATCCCAGCCTCTTTTAATAGCCTTTTTGCAATATCCTTATCCATACTTACTGCAGAACCTAATACACCCGTACCAACATACGGTAGATTAGCGATACGGAGCATACCTTGTAGGCTACCGTCTTCCCCTAACGTTCCGTGTACGATTGGAAAGACTACGTCCAACTGACTTAGTGTGTCGGAACCAGATGTGTTAACTAGTTGGTTACTACTCTCACCGGGTACTACTGCAACACCTTTATTTGTTTTATTTAATTGAATTAACTTTGGATTTTCTTCATTTAATAAATAGGAAGACTGGTCATTTAAGTGCCATTTTCCATCTTTATCTATTCCAAGTAACACTACTTCATATTTATCTTTATCGATTGCATCTACAATATTTTTAGCAGATTGTAATGACACTTCATGCTCTGCAGATTTACCACCAAATATAATACCAACCTTTGCTTTCGTCATGAAATCTCCCTCTCACATAAGTAAATCAATTCATACTATAAGATACCATATTAAGGCTTGTTTTGAGAAAAAAATATTTTTATTATAAGTCTCTCCTACCTAATAGCTTTTCCGAAAACCGCATGGATATAACATACATGCATATGGCGATCACTGGCAACAAAAGATATGGATAAAAAGAAAGTATGCTCTCAATCCATGGCGCTAAAAAAATTGTTTGATTATCAATCCAAAATTCATTTTCTCCACCAAATTTATGTTCAATTAAGATCCATGAAAAGAAAAACGCCCCTACCAAGAACATGCCAAATTGTAAATACAGCGTCATCATGAAGTTAGCAAAATAGTAATACATAGGCAAACAGATCGAGCTTAAAATTAGAAAGAAAGACAATAAAACAATCATATCCTTCCATGAGTAGATATACGGTTGGAATATTCCGTTGGTTTGCGTTAACCCAATATTTAATAACCACTGAACTACCACTACTACCATTGCCATCAATACAATAAAAAGATACCTACTCCCCACAATTATCTTTTTGCTAACAGGTAAACTCACTAAATATCTGTTCGCTAATGATTTGTAATCATAAAAAAATAGATGGATCATTAAAGCGATGAGAATAGCCATAATTGCAACTTCTGGTTGCATCGCCGTTAATAATGGCATAACAACGATTAATCCTAATAACGACCAACCATACATATAAAAATCACGTTTACATAAGGCAATCATGTTTAACACCTTCCTTTGTTTGTATCCCTTTTGGAATACAGATTTCTGATACTTTCCTACAGGTAAGATTATTGATACTCCATTGTATATATAATATATATACAATATACATAATATTCAAATAGGAATCAAGGAGTCTAGTGATAATTTTTTTAAAAATACCAGTAGTGTTCAAGCAAAAAAAAAGAGCGCAAATGCACTCTTCCAAAATTTTCAACTATACGATTAAACCTAGCCAATTACCTCTTTCGGCTTACGAACAAGACTCATGATTCCCGCGATTAAGTAGAAGATACCAGCAAAGATACCAAATCCAAAGCTAGTAAAGGATACCACTACCGCCACGACTAGAAAAATAATACCGGCAGCAACTGGATTTTTATTCCCTTTAAGTAATACCATCGCCAGAATTCCTAATACTACAGCAGCAACAGCTGACAATAAAATCATCCAAGCTACAGAGCCAAATCCTACTAAACTGTCTTGAATACCTTGAACATCTTCTACATTTAGCGTTGGGTCTGTTTCAGCCATCTCAAGGAGCCATTCTTCCAATAATGCTTTATTACTGTCTAACCAAACCAAAAAGCCCCCAAACGCTACCATTAGTCCGTAAAATAATGCACCAATAATTCCTAAAACTACTTCACCTGTTCTTTTTACCATTCTTAATCCTCCCCATTACATATATTAGTGCCCAGCAACGTCACGCTTGGTGAATGCTAACCAGGACGCCGCCAAGAAAACAACGTAGTAAACAAGTAGCATCGATATCGAGAAGCCCATCGTCATGCCTTCAATCCACGGCTCTCTACCTGCTGTGTACTGTTTTAAATCCGTATTCGCAAACAAGATGAATTTTGCCCAATCATATTGGGATACAAAACCTACTACACTATTACCCGCAAACATTAAGAAGATTGCCAGACCAATAGCCATTCCACTACTTCTAAAAATGGAAGAGATCATAAACGCAAAAGTAGCCATCATCACGAGATTTACCATACTAAAACTGTAATCCATGATGGTCTCTTTCACAACATTTAATTGAATAAATTCTCCTCCACGGTCAACAACGATTGAAGGGTTCATTCCATCGACACCGAAAATGATTGCACCTGAGATCCAGGAAAAAACTAACAAGAAGGCGAGCATCGTCAGTGCAAATAATAACACAGATACATATTTTGCCGCCATCACCTTCAACCTTGATACAGGACGGATTAATAATAATTTTATCGTTCCCCACTTAAACTCATTGGCAATAATACCTGCCGCGACAATGATTGTGAACAAACTTATAATCGAGGCTAAACCAGCATTCTCATAAACAAACTGCCAAGCATCGTAGGTATGTGGTTTTATATCATTCTCTAGATAATAATTGTTCCTTTCAATTGTGCTACCATTTATCATTTCAACGGAGAAACCACCATCTGCACTATCGCTAGACATCTCTTCCATTTCCTGTGTTAACTTTTGATTTTCCTCTTGGATCTCTTCACGCCAATTATCTCCATACTCTGTTAAACTACCGTCATCCAAAAAGCGGACAATAACAGCGCCTAATAGAATAATAGCTGCTAAAATTCCAAACATGACCCATGTTGCTACTCTAACATAAAGTTTCACTTGTTCATTTTGAACCAATCTAATAAAATTACTCAATTGTATTCTCTCCTATCAGCTCTAAGAATTTATCCTCTAAAGTAGAGCGGTGCACCTGCACGCCATAGACTTGATAGTTTTGTCCAACTAGACTTTTAATAACTTGCGGAATCTCTTCTCTAAGTACAGATATGATCACTTTAGATTGGTCCACTTTTACCTCTTTTTCAAGAATAGATTCTAGATGTTGTTTAGCCTCTTGAACCGGATCGACTTCTATATGTACTTCTTTTAAATCTGTCTGCTGCGTAGTATCATGAACCGAATTAATTGCGATTATTTCGCCATTTTTTATAATCCCAATTCGGTCACACATAAGTTCTATTTCAGATAATAGGTGACTCGAAACTATAACAGCTACATTCTCTTGTTCAGCAAGGTTTCTAATATAGTGTCGTATTTCCCTAATTCCAGATGGATCTAAACCGTTGGTAGGCTCATCCAAAATTAAGATAGACGGTCTATGAAGCAATGCTTGAGCAATACCAAGTCTTTGACGCATCCCAAGCGAGTATCGACCTGCTTTTTCATTGATTGCTTTTTCTAAGCCAACGAGCTTAATAACTTCCTCGATACGTTCGTTTGTAATACCAGGAATCATACGTGCAAAGTGTTGCAAGTTCTTCTTTCCACTCATAAATGGGTACATCTCTGGGTTTTCAACGATTGCTCCAACCTGCTTAATTGCCTCTTTGTATTCCGTTTTGATACTTTTGCCTTGGATGATGACATCACCTTCTGTAATCTTCATCAGTCCTACCATCATACGGATCGTTGTTGTTTTCCCAGCTCCGTTTGGCCCAAGGAAACCGAATACCTCTCCAGGATGTATATTAAAATCTAGACCTTTTATGATTTCTTTTTTACCAATTGTTTTCTTTAATCCAATAAGCTGCATTGCTGGTTTTGACAAATAGCACACCTCCACTTTATTTTTCATCCACATGTACATACGCACGGAATACGGAAAAAGTTTCATTCTACATCTAACTGTTTTCTTCATACTTTCGGAATGCAGCATGATACGTAGATCCAATTCCTTTGTTAAAAGATAGTGCGTATTTAATCGCTGCATGCACGTAGTTCTTCGCCAAGGTCACTGCTTCGACCATGGTTTCCCCTTTGGCTAGTTCGGCTGCAATTGCAGCGGAATAGCTACATCCTGCCCCACTTGTATGAATCGTGTCAATCTTCTCTTTGTCTAACTCTACGAAAGACTCTCCATCATAAAGCACATCCAAAGCCCGTTCCATTCGCCCCCCACCTTTAACAAGCACATACGCGGAGCCGAACTGATATAAAGCTTTCGCCGCTTCCTTCATTTGTTCAATTGTACTTATCTTACTAATCCTTAATATTCTCTCTGCTTCAAATAAATTCGGCGTAATAATAGTAGCTAATGGAAATATTTTATCGATCATTGCTTCAATCGCATCATCCCTTAGCAATTGTGATCCCATCTTCCCAATCATAACTGGATCAACCACGATAGGTGTTGCTTCTGTTGTAGCTTTCAAAAGATTTGCAACAAGTTCAATTATCTCTTTCGAAAAAAGCATTCCCATCTTTATCGCATCTACTCCTACATGCTCTATTGCCGCAAAGTATTGCGCCTTCACTTCTTCTTCAGAAAGAATAAAAATCCCATTATCCGTTTTCGCATTATTTGCAACTATAGCGGTAATAGCGGACATTCCATACACATCTCGTTCTTGAAATGTCTTTAAATCTGCTTGAATACCAGCACTTCCTTGAGCAGCCGAACCAGCAATGGTAAGCGTTCTAGCAATAGACATGCCATCACCTCCTTTTACGGTCAGTTACAAAAAAACTATCACTAATTTGTAGTCCATGTCCAATTCATTTATATTTTATATATAATAGTATAATAAGTATTACAAATATTATCTAAGGAGGTTATTATGGTTTCTTCCAAGCTACAAATATTTAGGATTACTGGATTCTTAGAAGGTACCTCACTGCTCGCATTACTTTTCATCGCGATGCCGTTTAAATACATAGCTGGTTTGCCCGAAGTCGTTACAGTCGTAGGCGCATTACATGGCGGACTTTTCTGTCTCTACCTTCTTGTCATCGCGTACACAACCATTATTACAAGATGGAACTGGAGATGGGTCGTAAGCTCTTTTCTCGTTGCCTTTATTCCTTTTGGAAACTATGTGTTAGATCGAAAACTCCAACAAACAACTGCTCGCACACAAGAGGGAACCATTTAATTGGTTCCTTTTTTTAAACTTTTTTTCTATTACCACTATATCTTTATTTACAAAAATATACAATAGTGATATCATAATAATATAATAATAATTTCAAAATAATACTTAAGAAAGTGAGTGTGATAGCATGCAAGAAAAGAAGGCATGGGCAATAAATGGTTTAGTCGGGATTTTACTATTAATTGCTTTATTAGGTGCAGCAGCTTATTTCTTAGCAATAAAAGAACTGATCCCAGGAATCATCCTCCTTATCATCGCTATTTCTTTTGGAACTGGAATCACCATCGTTCAACCAAATCAATCCGTAGTAGTCATGTTTCTCGGGAAATACATGGGGAGTATTCGTGAATCTGGCATATTCATCACTACACCATTCACAGTTCGTCGCACCATCTCCTTACGTGTTCGAAATTTTAATAGTAAAAAACTGAAAGTAAATGACGTGCAAGGTAACCCAATAGAGATAGCTGCTGTTATTGTTTTTAAAGTCGTTGACGCAGCAAAAGCTGTTTTCGATGTGGATCGTTATGAACAATTTGTAGAGATTCAGAGTGAAACTGCGGTTAGACATGTAGCAACAAAATACCCTTATGACACCTTTGAAGATGTCACACTTACACTAAGGGGAAATGCAGAGGAAGTTTCAAATGAATTGACCTCTGAATTACAAGCTCGTCTGAACGTTTCAGGGGTAGAGGTTATTGAAGCTCGATTAACACACTTAGCCTATTCAACAGAGATTGCCCAAGCCATGCTTCAACGTCAACAAGCTTCAGCTATTATTTCTGCCAGAAAACAGATCGTGGAAGGAGCAGTCGGAATGGCCCAAGATGCAATTCAGCGATTAGAACAAGATGGCGTAATTGATCTTGATGACGAAAGACGTGTTACAATGATTAATAACCTATTGGTATCCATTGTGTCAGAAAAAGGGACGCAACCCGTTATTAATACAGGTAGTCTTTATCAATAATTCGTCACATGTAAAATGATAAAAGCGAGGGGTAACATGGCGAAAAAAAAGAATTTCCCATTACGTATTGATCCAAAACTATATGACGTACTTCAAGTATGGGCAAAAGATGAATTTCGCAGTGTGAACAGCCATGTTGAATTTTTATTGCGAGAAGCAGCCAAAAAATCCGGTAGATTATCCGGACATGATAAAGATACGAAAGAAGGAAGTGACAGATAGCTGCATTTACGGTAGTTATTTACCACAAATAAAAGGCGTGTGAATTCACCTGTGATTCACATGCCTTTTATTTTGTATATAGATGAAACTACATAAGAGTCATTTTTTTATATTATTTATCCAAAGAATTATAAGTTTAATTAAGAGAAACACAAGAAAATTATGTTAAAATTATATTACTTACAAAAAACGGAAACTTAGAAAGAAGGTGTAATAAATCCAGCAACTAAATCTTAAAATAGGAATTACAATTATTATTATTTTTATACCCACTACGCTTTTCTGCTAAACAAATTCTAATAAAAAGTAAATATGATGATTTTTCTGATGCAAAATTGAAGTAATAGGGTAATAACTGTAGTTGGAAATTCAAATGAGTATTAGGACCCTGTATCATGGTCTGGTTACTTTCACCCAACTTCTGGAACGATCTCATATAATGACCTTTATTTTGAAGATAAATCATGGGATTATAGACACCGTACGTATACAGCTCTTCATGAAATGGGGCACGCATTAGGACTAGGGCACCATTGTATGCCTGATAATGTTATGAGAGAAGGTAAATCCCCTTATATTTCATTATAGTACATGACAAGGCTGATTACTGTAGGCTCTGGTAACTAAGGACATGGAGGGGTGACACATGAAGAAGAAAGCTTTTTTACTGATTATAAGCGTATTATTATTTGGTATTTTTCTCTCATTACTAGTTTACTTCAAGGATATCCAAAGAGAAAGTGAATCAGTGGATGGTAATGATATACCTATCGTTCATGCTGAGGCAAACTATGTAGCAGATTTTACTGACGAAAGAAATCTATTAGGAACTTCAACAAACGCTTTTATTGGTAAAGTCATTGAGAAAGAAGGAGAAGAGGATTTAAAATCTCATACAGAGACCCGATTTTCTGTTAAAGTAAAGAATAATATAAAAGGGAAAGTTAATGGAGTCGTAACAATTTCTCAAATGGGAGGATATACAACAGATAAAAACGGCAATAAAGTCTTAATCCTAACTGGAGATGACGAATTATTAATTCCAGGAGAAGAGTACTTTTTTGCTACAATTTATATAGAAGAATTTGATCGTTATAATATAGTAAGTGAATATGGCGACGTTAAGATAGAAGGTAACGAAAAGGCAATCATAAATAAATACAAACAAGCATATAAAAATGAGAAAATTCCTGAAGTAATAAAAAGCGCACGACAATCATTAAAAGAGCGAGAAGGTAAATCTTTAAGTAAGGAAGAAATTGAAAAGTTAAATAAAGAAGATAAAGAAAAACTTCAGAGATAGTAATTAAAAATTATGAAATGTACTTATAAATTTAATAATGGTTAGGTAATACCTGATTTTAGGTTCACAAATAGATCGGTTAATTGTATCTCTTTTAACCCCAACAAGCAACAGCTCGTATATAAAGATAAGAAAAAAGGAAGTGACAACTAGCATGTCACTTCCTTTTTATTAAATGATAACAGCCAAGATAAACCAACCAATCATTAACAACTGTATAATTACTTTAGCAAAAGCTCCCCCTAAAAACCCCAGCAATGAGCCGACTGCTGCACGAAAAGATTCCTTCGTGTCCTTCTTTTGAACAAGTTCAGTTACGAGTACGGCAACGAATGGCACGATGATAATACCAAATGGCGGAATAATAAATGATCCGACAATCACACCGATCGCAGCTATTCGTTCTCCCCATTTACTGCCTCCATACTTTTTCACAAAATAACTATTGGCTATAATGTCAGAGACAATTAGCACGACAGTTAAGATAGCCATGGCTGTCCAAAAAATCCAAGATAAACCATCACCATCAATAAAGAAGAAATAGAGTAAGAACCCAATCCATAACACTAACGGGGAAGGTACTAACGGAAAGATAATCCCCACAAAACTTAATGCAAAACAAACAACGATTAGAATCCATATTAAAATATCCAAAAGATGCACTCCATTCTCAACATAATTACTACATACGAAATTTACGTCCATAACGTTTCGCCTTTGTACAAGTATATCAAAAATTTCACTCTAAAAATAAAAGCCCCTTCTTTAGTTGGAGTGACCTAACTAAATGAGACAGAGGAAAAAGCACCCCCTGAGTCGTATATAAATTAAACGACTACTGGAGGTGCTTTTCTCATGGGAGAAAATAAAAATGTTTATTCTGAAGAGGTTAAAAGGAAAGTCATTGAAATGAAGTTGTCTAAAAAATATACCAATAAACAGATTATGGAGAAGTGCGGTATACGTAACGTTAGTCAAATCAAAAGATGGATGAAATGGTTTCGTGATGGGGAGGAACACCGACTGTCGCAACCCATTGGTAAACAATATTCCTTTGGGAAAGGTCCTGAGGAGCTAAGTGAAATAGACCAATTAAAACGGCAAGTTAAGCATCTAAAAATTAAAAATGAAATCTTAAAAAAGTACCAGGAAATCGAAGGGAGTTGGTACCAGAAGTAGTAATAGAGCTAGTGGAGTCATTAAAGGAAGTTTATGCGGTATCGATGATATGTGATTGTATTGGAGTCCCTAGATCTACTTACTATCGTTGGCTTCAAAAGTCATGGGAACCGACTGAGCTAGAACAACAAATAATCGATATTTGTAAAACCCTAAAATACAGAGTTGGACATAGAATGGTTAAAAAAATATTAAAAGAGGATCATCATATTTCTGTAAATAGGTTAACTGTGCAAAGAATCATGCAAAAATACAACATCCAATGTCGAGTCAAACCTAAAAGAAAATCAAAAATTGCTGGTGAAAGTAAATGTATCGTTCCAAATTTGTTGGAACAGAATTTTAAAGCAGATAGACCTAACCAAAAGTGGGTTACAGATATAACATACTTGAATTTTGGAGAGTCAACGATGTATTTATCATCCATCATGGATTTGTACAATAATGAAATTGTTGCTTATCGAGTTAGTCATAACCAAGAAGTAGATCTAGTGCTAGAAACATTGAAAGCAGCTTGTAATGGGCGAGAAACGAAAGGACTGATACTTCACAGTGACCAGGGATCGCAATACACTTCGTATGCTTTTCAAGAGTTAGCTGAAGAAAAAGGCATTATCACAAGCATGTCCCGCAAAGGCAATTGCTTTGATAATGCCGTCATTGAATCCTTCCACTCCACCATAAAGTCGGAAGAATTCTACACACACCAAAAGGCGCGTCTTACAAACTCTATTGTACTAGAAAAAGTCGAATCTTACATGTATTATTACAACTATATACGACCGTTTTCAAAATTAAACTGCCTTTCCCCTGTTCAATTCAGGGCAAAGGCAGCATAGGTGCTTTTTCTTGTCTCATATTACTAGGTCAGTTCA
>NZ_JAOALK010000038.1 GCF_025154055.1 Aquibacillus koreensis | reverse complement strand
GATCTAAAATTGAGTCGCTTTTTATTTGCAAATTTATATCTATTTCTATTTTAGTGCTGACTAGATTGTTGATAGAGAGTGCAGTTTTATTCTGTTTTATGAAAACATCTTAAAACAAGAACAAAAACGTGAATAAAAATGAACAAAAACGCAATATTTTGATTGAAAAAAGAATAAAAATGAATATACTATAACTATATAAGTGTTTTAAAGCTAATTAAAAAGGAGAGATGGAGTATGTCACAGGAGGACTTAGGAATTTTTGCAGAAGAACGTCGTAAGCAAATTTTTGAATTATTAAACAAAGAAAACAGAGTGGTTGCTAAGGAGTTGGCCGAAAAATTTAAAGTTTCAATTGATTCAATTAGAAGAGATTTTACAATAATGGAGAAACAAGGATTACTAAAAAAGACACACGGTGGAGCAATACCTGGTACGAAGGTTAGAACACCGCCTTTATCACCAGACAAACGATTCGGTGAAGGATCTCAACAAGGCAACGCAGTCGCAAAACTGGCAGCATCTTATATTCGAAATAACGATACTGTTTTTATTGGAGGAGCTTCAATATCCTTTGTATTATTGAAATATTTGCCAGATCAAATGCCTCTTACCATCGTTACAAATTCAATTCGAGTAGCCGATTTACTAAAGGAGAGAGCTTGGATAGATACCTACTTAATTGGAGGTAAGGTGAAGAATTCTGGCAATATGACAGATGTTCTAGCCAACGAATTGGTTCGTCAATTTAAGTTTGACATTAGTTTCTCAACAGGTGGAGGGATTTCTGATGAAGGGATATTTGTTGCAACCCCAGAAGTTGGAGCCTTTGGGAGAGCGGTTTCAGAAGTAAGTCGTCGCCGTATTGGAATAACTACTCATCATTCTTTAGGAAATGATGGTTTTGCAAAGGCAGGAAGAATTGAAGATTTAGATCTTTTAATTACGGATTGGGATGCAGATCCAGAAGCTGTTGAACGAATTGAATCCCTTGGAGTTAAAGTAATTGTGGCTCGGAAGGGTCAAGAATAAACTAACCATTGAAACTAGAACAAAATTTAAAATCATTCAATAAGGAGGTGTAATTTTGATTTATAGAATTCGAACATATAAGATCGATCCAACAAAATACAATACATTTACTGACTTTTTTCATAAATACTTACTACCTAATCAGAAAACATTTGGATCTAAACTAATTGGAAGATGGGTTAACGAAAAGCAAAATCAAATAATGGCTATATGGGAATACGAAAGCAAAGAGCATTACGAAGAAATTGAGAAGAAAATAAAGAAAACTCCGTTACATTTAGTAGCCCAAAAAAGAAAAGAAGACTTGGGTAACCTTTACATCGAAACTACCCAAACTTTTTGGAACTCAAAAGGAAATTATAATTGATTTAAAAAGAGGAAATTCAAAATTTCTTGTTAATAAAACTTTAAATAATTTTAGGAGGAAGAAATGAAACCAATAATTCCAAAAGAAACTCAAGTTCCTAATTTAACTTCTCGTCAAATAGAGGAATTAACAAATATAATTTTTCTACCAGCAATTGAAGTTCCATCTTGTGACGCGATCTTTGTGTTTGCAGGGACTCATCCAGGTCATTGGGAAAAGCCGATAGAAGCGTACAAAAAGGGTTATTGCCAAAAGCTCATCGTCACAGGGGGAGTTAGTCCCACAGGTGTTAAACATCCAGATTGGAAAGATAGAAATCAACCAGAAGCTGATGTAATCGTTTCTAAATTGTTAGAAAGTGGTATCAAGCAAGAAGATATTGTATTTGAAAATAGGTCTCGAAACACGTTGGAAAACGTACTCCTTGCTAAAGAAGTATTTGACTTTTCATCACTAGAAAGTTTGTTGTTTGTTTGTAAAAATCACGCAGCTGGAAGACAATATCGAACATTGGCACAACATATTCCCAATAAAATAAGTTATATCCCTTTTGGTTTTGATGCCGAATATAGAGGATGCACGGTGTCAAGAGATAATTGGATGAAAACTGAAATAGGAAGAGCAAGGGTTTTGGGTGAATATTTTCGAATTCTTCATTATGGCAAAATCGGACATATATTGCCTCTCGAAACAGAAGTTGAGGATCTTGAAGAGTTTTCAGCATAATGCTTCTATGGCTAGCCTATGTATAAGTTTGGGAAATGATTTACTTAAAGTAAAGGGGTCTATTGTGCAACAAAAGGACCGTCATATATGGAGTGACCTAACTAAATGAGACAGAGGAAAAAGCACCCCCTGAGTCGTATATAAATTAAACGACTACTGGAGGTGCTTTTCTCATGGGAGAAAATAAAAATGTTTATTCTGAAGAGGTTAAAAGGAAAGTCATTGAAATGAAGTTGTCTAAAAAATATACCAATAAACAGATTATGGAGAAGTGCGGTATACGTAACGTTAGTCAAATCAAAAGATGGATGAAATGGTTTCGTGATGGGGAGGAACACCGACTGTCGCAACCCATTGGTAAACAATATTCCTTTGGGAAAGGTCCTGAGGAGCTAAGTGAAATAGACCAATTAAAACGGCAAGTTAAGCATCTAAAAATTAAAAATGAAATCTTAAAAAAGTACCAGGAAATCGAAGGGAGTTGGTACCAGAAGTAGTAATAGAGCTAGTGGAGTCATTAAAGGAAGTTTATGCGGTATCGATGATATGTGATTGTATTGGAGTCCCTAGATCTACTTACTATCGTTGGCTTCAAAAGTCATGGGAACCGACTGAGCTAGAACAACAAATAATCGATATTTGTAAAACCCTAAAATACAGAGTTGGACATAGAATGGTTAAAAAAATATTAAAAGAGGATCATCATATTTCTGTAAATAGGTTAACTGTGCAAAGAATCATGCAAAAATACAACATCCAATGTCGAGTCAAACCTAAAAGAAAATCAAAAATTGCTGGTGAAAGTAAATGTATCGTTCCAAATTTGTTGGAACAGAATTTTAAAGCAGATAGACCTAACCAAAAGTGGGTTACAGATATAACATACTTGAATTTTGGAGAGTCAACGATGTATTTATCATCCATCATGGATTTGTACAATAATGAAATTGTTGCTTATCGAGTTAGTCATAACCAAGAAGTAGATCTAGTGCTAGAAACATTGAAAGCAGCTTGTAATGGGCGAGAAACGAAAGGACTGATACTTCACAGTGACCAGGGATCGCAATACACTTCGTATGCTTTTCAAGAGTTAGCTGAAGAAAAAGGCATTATCACAAGCATGTCCCGCAAAGGCAATTGCTTTGATAATGCCGTCATTGAATCCTTCCACTCCACCATAAAGTCGGAAGAATTCTACACACACCAAAAGGCGCGTCTTACAAACTCTATTGTACTAGAAAAAGTCGAATCTTACATGTATTATTACAACTATATACGACCGTTTTCAAAATTAAACTGCCTTTCCCCTGTTCAATTCAGGGCAAAGGCAGCATAGGTGCTTTTTCTTGTCTCATATTACTAGGTCAGTTCA